>MGVC01000072.1 GCA_001800285.1 Elusimicrobia bacterium RIFOXYA2_FULL_39_19
GCCAGCTACTTAGTAAAATACAGCACCAGCGAAATAACAGCTCTAAACTTTTCTTCAGCCGGTAATCCCGCAGAAACCGAACCCGCACCGAGCGTTTATGGAACTACAGAAACCATGTTAATCAGCGGTTTAACAGAACGCACCACATACTGGTTTGCTATAAAGACAACAGATTTTCAGGCCAACTGGTCCGGCATATCAAACATATTACAGAAACAAACGCAGGATTACACAAAACCGTTAGTGTTATCTTATTTCCCGTCAAACTATGCCAGAGGTATTGCCATATCCACAAAACCGTGCGTATATTTAAATGAAGATATGCTGGTAAATTCCATAGATGTTACAACAATATTATTAACAACAGTAAAAGATGAATTAGGTAATACAGTAAATGAAAATGTCCCTACAAACCCTACCTATTACGCCGCTACCCGCAGAATAGAAATAGGTTTAGCCGGCGGCGCATCACTGGAAGGAAACCATACCTACGAACTAATAATAGGCACCGGTACCGGTATAAAAGACAAATCAACAAATACTATGACAGCAATAACCTACACATTTACTACCGCTATGGATAACACCGTTTTAAACGTAGTATACAGTGATGACAGAAGATTTGTTTTAGACATCCCTGCCGGTAAACTGCCAGCAAACAGTTACGTAACCATCAGCACAAACCCTGTAACCGCGCCTATAAAAGTCACCCCTGCAGTAATAACCGCCGCTAATGCCAAAATATTAGCTGATGCAGACGTGTACAGCAGTGTCGCGGCAGAAAGTATAGTAGAAATAGTTGTTTATGATTCAGCTAATAACCAGTATACCGGCGCAGATTTAACCGATATAACCTTAACGCTTGCATATAACGATACCAACAATGACGGTATAGTAGATAATGCAGCAGTCCCGATGCGCGAAAAGACGTTACGGCCATATGTTTTAAATGAAAATACGCAAACCTGGGATTTATTAACCAAAGGCGATTATAACACAACAGGAAACACGGTAAATGTAGCTGTGCCGCACTTCAGCGTATTTGCATTAATCGGTTGCGAAGATACCGACCTGACAAACGCCATTGCGTATCCTGTCCCATTTAAAGGCAGCCGCGGTGATACCGTAATAACATTTAAGAACGTCGGTTCAGTAGCTACCATAAAGATATATAACCTGTTAGGCGAACTGGTAAAAACCATAGAAGAAGATGACGGTGACGGTATAACCACGTGGCCGGCAGAAAACGAAACAAATGAAAAACTTGGCAGCGGTATATACTTTTACTTTATAGAAAACACAAAAGAAACAAAGAAAGGGAAGCTGTTGATAGTGAAGTAAGGCCGTAAGTCGTAAGTTGGAAGTTGTGTAAAAGCTGAACTGAAAACGCTGAACAAAAAACTGTAAAACTAAGAACGCAAAACGAAAAACTGTAAAACTAAGAACGCTAAACAAAAAAGTAGAACGGGCGTCCCGCCCGTTGGAACAGAAAAGTAATAAAATAAACATATGAAAAACACAGAACTAAATACATTAAGTGGAAATAAAATATACAAAGTGGTATTTTTCCTACTTACTATTCACTTTTCACTCTTTACTATTTACTCTTCACTTTGTTACGCCGGAATCGGCACCAGCGGCGCACAATTTTTAAAAATGCAGCTAGGCCCGCGCCCTGTAGCGCTTGGCGGCGTATATGCCGGAATAAGCGATGATGGTGTAGCCATTAATTATAATCCTGCCGGCTTAGTACAGATGAAACATAAAGAAATCAACCTGGTTTTCAACAAATATTTTCAGGAAACCAATTATCAGTACTTAAGCTACGTCCAGCCCGTGTGGCGCCTTGACCGGACCTACTTTCTTGGAATAAGTTATTACAGTTTAATAAACAGCGACATCCAGGGTTATGACAATTTAGGAAATATCACCAGAAAACTTTCTTTTGCCGATACCATGATAATGTTATCTTACGCGCAGAGCATAACCACCAGTTTAGGCGTCGGGTTAAACCTGAAATCCATAAATGAAACCATAGCCGACGAAAAAGCGTCCGCTTTTGCAGCCGATTTAGGGTTTATGTACAACCCCAGCAAATACAATAAACTTAACGTAGGCTTTTGTGTGCAGAATTTAGGTACAGCGCTTAAGTTTGTAAGGGAACCCGATAAACTGCCCCTGAACATCAAAACAGGTTTCGGGTACAAACTGCTTGACGGGGATATGGTTTTCGGTGCAGATTATAATATGCCTAACGACAGCAAAGGATTTTTATCAGCAGGTTTAGAATACTGGATAGTAAAACAGCTGGGCTTAAGGTTAGGCTATAAAACCGGTGAAGAGCTAAACAACGGCTTACGTTTCGGTATGGGTATAAACTTTGATACGGTAGAATTTGATTATGCATTTGTGCCTTATACAGTTTTAGGTGATACGCACCAGGCAGGTTTAAAATTCCGTTTCAGCGGGATATTGCGTGAAGGGAAATCTATAACTAAACGCATAAAAGAACATTACGAAAAAGGGTTAAGATATTACTGGCAGGACGATTTAGTCAGCGCAAACCTGGAATTCCGGTATATATTGGAGTTAGACCCGTCACACGAAGAAGCGCTTGATTATACCGGCAAAATCCGGAAACGGTTAAAAGAAGTTGATATATCCGGTAAAGTGCAGGCGCACCTGGCGTTAGGCAGGAAGTATTATTATGAACGCAGGATAGTTGAAGCTAAAGACGAATTTGAAAACATTCTTCTTCTGGACCCGGAAAACGATGAAAGTAAACGGTACATGGAAAAAATCCAGAACCGTTTAGAAGAAAGCAAGAAGTTACAGGCGCAGTTGTTAACCAATGAAGGGAAAAAGTATATCAGCAACAAGCAGTACGATAAAGCGTTAAAAGAATTTGAGAAATTGCTTTCCATAGATTCAAACAGTACGGAAGCCAAACAATATATCAGCCTGTGCAACGTAGAACTGCAGAAACAGAAAGACCAGGAAGCCGCTGTTGAAAAAGAGAAATACCTGAAAATAGCGCAGGACAAGTTTGATAAAAACAAAATTAAAGAAGCCAAACAGGCTATAGACCAGGCCATGAGGCTGGACCCGAATGATAAGAAAATCCAGGGTTTGTATGAACAGATAAGCGTGCGTGAACAGGCGCTGGGTTTAAACAAGAAAGAAGAACAGAAAGCCAAATCCCGGGATTTGTATAACAAAGGGCTTGCGGAATATAACAAAGGCAATACGCAGAAAGCCATAGTTTACTGGGAAGAAGCAGTAAAACTTGACCCGAGCAACATCAATGCAATCCGCGCTCTTGAAAGAGCACAGAAAGAATAAAAATCCAGCCTGCAGCTGAAAACAACAATATTATGGTAATTACCCTAAAAAAAATTGCAGAAGAATTAAATGTTTCCGCTATGACGGTGTCCCGGGCTCTTAATGATAAGGCGTGGGTAGAGTCAAAGCTGAAAGAAAAAATCCAAAAAAAAGCTGCACAGCTCGGCTATAAGCCGAACCATATAGCGCGAAGCCTGGTTTCCAGTAAAAGCAATACTATTGGTTTAATAATACCGCAGTTTGAAATTTCATTTTTTCCGGAAATATGCATCGGAGTGGAAAAACCGTGTTCAGAAAGAAACTATGAAATTTATATTTGCTGTTCATACGGTAAAGCAAAACGCGAGGCAGAAGAAATAAATTCTCTTTTATCAAGAAAAATAGACGGTTTGATTATAGTCCCTTCCCAGGACGAACATGACATAAGTGTTTACAGGGAATTACTGAAAAACAAAATACCTTTTGTGCTGGTAGACAGATATTTCAGCCATATAAATTGCAGTTACGTTGTTTCAGATGATAAAACCGGCGCTTATAATGCAGTGTCTTATTTAATTGATTTGGGCCACAGAAAAATAGCCCATATAAGCGGGCCAAAATTTGCTTCTACTACGCAGTCCCGCATAGCCGGTTATAGAAATGCCCTGAAAAGTAAAACTATAGACAGCGAGCTGATACTGGAAGGCAGTTTTGATGAAAAAAGCGGTTATGAAACCATGAAAAAGATTTTGAAAGAAAAATATACGGCAGTATTTGCGGCAAATGATTTTACGGCATTCGGCGCCCTGCAGGCAATTGAAGAAGCCGGCATGAAAGTTCCGGATGATATTTCTATAATAGGTTTTGATGACAGCCATTTTTCAAAATATCTCAAGGTGTCGTTAACTACAGTAAGGCAAAACCCTGTTGAAATAGGAAAAACTGCCGTTGAAATACTTTTTGAAAATATTCAAAACCCCGCGAAGTACCGCAGAGCAATTATTCCCACAGAATTAGTAATAAGGCAATCCTGCGGAAAGTTATAATAAACATAAGATGAAAAAAAATATAATTAATATTTCAGTTATAGTACCCGGCGGGCTCAACACAGATATAATCGGCCTGGGTGTAAACAGAATCCTTAAAACAGGAGAGCTTACGCTTGGCGGAGAACTCAAAATTGGCCCCGGGGGAAAATCAAGAAACATTGCGCAGATGATTGCTGTATTAGCCGGAAAAAATAAAGTGGCTATGCTGGGCAGAACCTGCCTGGACCCGTTTAATTTATGGAAATTGCCCGTTGATGCACTAAAAGCCGCGGGTGTAAACACGGATTATATAAAAATTTCAGACTATAAAAAATCAAAAAAACTTCCGGGTATAGCCCTTATACCTATTGACCCTCGGGGCCAAAACCAGATATACGTATTTCCCGGAATAAACGGAGATTTTGGCCCCGCAGATGTAGCAGCGGCCCTTCCTTTATATAAGAGCGCCCAAAAAAAATCCGGGTTACTTGTCCTGTCTCTTGAACTGCCGCTTAAAACAGCGGTTTTTTCCGTAAAAAAAGCAAATCAGTTTGGGCTTAAGGTTATACTTGACCCGGGCGGCATAAACGAAAAAGAAGATTATTCGGAATTATTAAATCAGGAAATATATCTTCTTAAACCCAACGAGCATGAGATAAAAATACTTACAGGCATAACAGTAAACGATGCTTCATCAGCAAAGAAAGCCGCAGAAAATATTATGCGTAGAAATATCCACAATGTTATGATAACCCTTGGCAAAAGAGGGGCCTATCTGTTTACCGGGACCGGAATGAAACATATTCCCGTACCTAAACTTAAAATAACCGGCACAAAAGATGAAACCGGCTGCGGTGACCAGGCAACTGCGGCAATCTGCGCCGCTTTGCTTGAGGGCAAAGCTCTTGAAGCAGCGGCAAAAACAGCTGTCCTTGCCGGAACCATACAGTTTAACAGGCCTGGAATAATCCCCGTAACAAAAAAAGAGATAAAAAAGTATTCAGCCGCATAAATAACGCTTACGTAATGCCAATCTTGTTGCACAACCTTTCTGCACAAACACGTAATTTGTTAACCCCCATACTCAATAATTAAGGAACTTTTGGGTTATTTATACTGTCTTATTGTATATAAGGATATATTTGACCTGCATTTGACAATCATTTGACTATGCCGTGACAGATTTGTTATAATATCTTTACAAGATGGATAAAAACATGAAAAAACTCCTACGGTTTTTAATTGCCACAATTGTTGTCCTTCCTATAATTAATATAGCCATAACCACAAAATCCTTTTCAGCATCACTTGACCCGCAATTTTATTGGAACTGCGAAAGTACCACAACCCCGCAGTCCCCCCAGGTTGGAACCGGGCAAATAGTTTACGTGCCGTCCAATGGCGGCGGTGCCGGTACTATGACAATTAGTTCTTCCATGCCTACAGGAATGGGTTTTATGAATGGCCACATCAATCCGTGGGCTAATTATGGCGGATATTATCAACTAAATACAACGTCCAATTTTGATCCGGATGCAGGTGAAATGACGTTTTCTTACAGAACAAGCAAAAGTGTTGCCAATGCCAGTGGTGTGGGCGCAATATTTTCATCAACAGGCACTACTGATGCAAGAATGTATTTTAGCGGAATTGGTACAAATCCTCCATATCCCGTATATTTTTATTTAAATACGTTAAACAATGTTTATGTTCAAACGTCAGGATGGACTGCAGACATAGGAACCGGCAGAACCTATTCTTTCCGTCTTGTGTGGAACAGGGTAGCTTCAGTTGCTGAAGTCTGGATAGACGGTGTTAAATATTCCGGGGCAATCCAAAACGCAGGCAGTTGGTCATCTATTGGCGCCAGTTATCTGGCGATAGGAAATGACAGGCCGAATAATTCCAGTTATCGTTTCTTGTATGGAACATTAGATGAATTTTATGTAGGTATTCCCAGTGCACCGGTAAACGTGCGCGATCTTACCGCTCTTCCCGGCACAAATCCAGGTTCAATTAACTTAGGCTGGACCACACCCGGAGATGATGGCACAGGCAATGACCTGGTTGCAGGCAGTCAGTTCGCTATTCATTATAGTACAAATCCTTCTACCACCTGGGCCTATACCAGCGCAAACCTGATTATAAGCACAGCGGTTACAGCAGGCATAAATGTAAATTGGACGGTCTCCAACTTAGTCCGTGGGGCTACTTACTATTTCCGTATTTGGACAGCTGATGAAATGGGTAACTGGTCCGGCATATGTTTACCGGGAGCAACCTCTTATGCAACTCCTGATTCAATAACACCAAATCCAATTACAGGTTTAACAGGACTGCCCGGCACCAACAGCGGTGAAATAAATCTAACCTGGACCTCTACCGGTGATGATGGCGCTAATGGTGATTTTGAAACCGGGTCAAGGTATGAAATAATGGTATCCAGCTGGGTAGATACATCAAATATTGCAGCATTTTATGCCAGCACCAGGAGCCTAAGCCAGTACACTCCCATTCCGGCGGTTTCTACAGCCAAAACTGTTACACAGGTAGTAGTCACAGGCCTTACTTCCGGCGCTACTTACTGGTTTGCCATAAGAACACTGGATGAACAACCGAATATATCAATACTTAGTAACGGCGCTACCTGTTACGCCCAGTTAGACGTAACCCCACCAAACCAAATCACAAATTTAACCGCTCTCAGGGGTGAATACGAAGACACCTTATTTTTAAGCTGGACAGATACTGGTGACGATGGCTCAACTAACGATTTTTCTGGCGGCGGAACTATAGATATCCGCTATTCCAGCGGCCCTATAAACAACAACAACTGTTTTGTCTTTTCCAGTACACCAATAGCGGCATATTGTTCATCAATTCCCACGCCCTTATACGCCCGCACGCACCATTTTTTAATGTTAACCGGTTTAAACCACGGTGCCACCTACTATTTTGCAATGAAATTATACGATGAAGTAGGAAATCCGTCAACACTGTCTAACGGTGCTACCAACTGGGCCATGACGGATGTTATAGCACCATCTTCATTTACAATCACGCAATTCGGCTTATATACCAGCAGTATCACTCTTACCTGGACATCACCCGGTGATAATGGTACAACCGGCGCCTTAACCGGCGCATTCTGGATAAAATACACTTCTTATGCAGCTATAACCGATGATACAGTGTGGAATACCGCCAATTATAGTTTAGTCTTACCAACAACCACCACTAACGGCTCACCAAACAAATACACAATTACAGGTTTATTAACCGACCTTACCTATTATATAGCGCTAAAAACCTGTGATGAAGTCCCTAACTGGAGCCCAATAGGAAACTGCATAACAGCCAAAACAGTAGATAATGTATTACCCGGCAGAATAAACACACTAAGCGCATTGCCCGGTTACTATGAAGGGGAACTATACCTAAATTGGAACGCTCCCGGCGATGACGGCACGTTTGGCACACCCTTAGTAGTCGGCAGTTATTATTTCATTCAGGGTTCAACCGACCCACTTGCTATATTTTCAGTTGGCAGTGCAGTATCTTT
>MGVC01000073.1 GCA_001800285.1 Elusimicrobia bacterium RIFOXYA2_FULL_39_19
TATTGTTCCTATGTTCGCATGCGGTTTCTTTCTCTCAAATTTTGCTTTACTCATTCTTCCTCCTTAAACCTTTTAGTTATTTTTATTTAAAAGCCCGGAAGCAGGCTTGAACTGCCGACCTCTTCCTTACCAAGGAAGTGCTCTACCAACTGAGCTATCCGGGCAATAAAACAGATTATGAATAAAACTATCCCAACTTCGATTTCCTTGAATTAACAGCGGGCGATGGGTTGCTGGTTACATGAATAAATGTAACCGTTTTGCAACGGGTGCGAGTCGGTGAGCACCCAGGTTCCCGAGCCTGCTTACAAAAATCTTCATGAAAAAGCGGGCGATGGGAATCGAACCCACATAGTTAGCTTGGAAGGCTAATGTTTTACCACTAAACTACGCCCGCATTATTTGCACCTTATTTTAATTCTTACAAAAGGGTAACAAAAATGGACGGGGTAGGATTTGAACCTACGAAGGACAAAGTCCGTCAGATTTACAGTCTGATGCGATTGGCCGCTCCGCCACCCGTCCATTATCAGCATAAAAAGAACAAAAATAATTTAATTTCTAATATCTTTTATTATGAATAAATGAAATTAAAAATCAGTTTAAAATTATATCAGTTTACAGTTTTTCTGTCAAGTAAAGGTAAAAACAGTAAAAAAAGCAATTTTTTGTCGATTTTGGCAGGTGTAAACTACACTTCCAGCAATTCAAATCCGGTTTCTTTATCTTTTACTCTGCGGGCTGAAGAATTGATGAGTTCAAAAATAACCACTTCACATGTTTTCCATATATTTATTCCCAAACGGACACACCCAGTTCTTGTTTTTCCTTTTCTTCCAAGAGCGGCATGCATATGTAATTTTGGCTGGCCTGTTTCATTACAAAATATTGTACCTACCGCAGCCACTTCATGAACACCGTTAAGCATGTATTCCATAGGAAAAGGCGGCATTTTATCACCATTTTTTGGTCCTACCACAATTTTACTTTTTTTGTCTACTCCTCCTACCATTATACACATTCCATTTCTTATTTCTTTCATTTGTGCAAATTTTTCAATTGCATCCGGCACCCTATCTTTGTGTTCAAGCCTTAAAATAAATACTCTCTTTATAGATGCTTCTGTAAATTTCATTCGTGTCTCCCCAATTTACCGGTAGTTGCCCTTAGGTCTTCGCTAAGATCTTCTCCAATACAATAAAAGTAACCGCTTCTGTCTCCTATATAAATCCTTTTATTCCAGACTATCGGGGTTGACTCTATACATCCCCCGAGAGCAATTCTTCCGGACTCTCTGATATTTATTTTCCATTTTTTTCCTGACTTATTGGCAAAACATTTACTCATATCATCAATTTTATCATTTGCTTCTTCGTAATCTATCTTATAAATAATAATATTGCCCGAATAACCGCCTACTACCATATAATTATCAATAAAAATTGGTGTTGAAATTGTACCTGCTATGTCTTCTTTCCATACCAGCTTCGGAGTGCTATATTTCTTATATCCGTCAGGGCCAATACATTTTTCTTCATTCGTTTCATCCTGGGACACAACATACACATGCCCATCCAGAGCACCTATTGCCGCAAGAGCTGGTTTATCATCAGCAGGATTATAATCATCATTAATTCCAACCGAACCTATCACTCCACCCTGCCAATCAGCCAGTTTCCTGTCTTGTGTTGGGAAATACCAGCAGACTGCGTCTTCACTATTTTTTTTCGGATCCAGCTTATACACTCCGCCCTTGCCGGAAATATATTGTTTTTCCACTGTTACAAAAAGATGCCCGCTTTTTGTGACTACCGGGCTTCCATCCAAATCTGACCCCACATAAAAATCCCAGACCTTGTAATTGGTGTTAATATCTATACCATAAACATGTCCGGACCCTGCAGTGATATAAATTATATCATCAAGTTTTGACGGTGAGGATTCAACTACAATATTTTTGTTATGTTTATTGATGTCCGAAATGTTGAATAAAACATTTTCACTTAGAATTTTCGGCTGTTTTATTCCTGAACTGAAAGATGCATTTTCCGGATTAGGGTCAATAACATACAAAACCCCGTTTT
This sequence comes from Elusimicrobia bacterium RIFOXYA2_FULL_39_19, assembly GCA_001800285.1. GTDB lineage: Bacteria > Elusimicrobiota > Endomicrobiia > CG1-02-37-114 > XYA2-FULL-39-19 > XYA2-FULL-39-19. The sequence continues at coordinate 2,085 of MGVC01000073.1, forward strand.
CTGCAGGAAAATAGAGTAATCCATTTATTATCAAACCGTTACTTTCAGCATCTCTGCTGTAACAGTTGGTTAACGGAACAACAAAAGACCATAATTCTTCCCCTGTTTTAAGGGATATTGCCCTGTAATTATTATCCGCACAATCCGTTTCCAGCGGCCCACGCCGGCTGCCGCACAAAACTATATATCTTTCTTTATCGGATTTTGCATTTTCATTAATATAAATAGTCGGAGTTCCCTTTATTATGTTGTTAAACTTGTGTTTCCAGATTGTTTTTCCAGTAACAGCATTAACTTTGCGTAAATTATAGTCAAAGCTGCCAAGAAGCAGGTACAAAGATCCGTCTTCTTCAACTAAAACGCTTTGTCCCGGCCAGCCAGTTCCATACATTTCCTTTACTTTACCTGAAACCTTGGTTTTTCCGCCACCTATATACTTTTTCCATAGAATTTTCAGTTTTTCAGGAATTGGGCCTTTCCCATAGTAGCGTCTTGACTCATTTCCAAGAAATAAGGGTATTTTTGCATCAAAAGGACTAGGTTCACTAACGATTTGAGTGGTATCTTTCCATACGGGTATCGGCAAGCTCGAATGGGATATCTGAGATGATAAATAAATGTTACACAAGATGAGCACAACTAAGGCAACGGTTAACTTCTTCATTATAATCAATAATTTACTTAATTTTCGGCATTTAGTCAATTATTTAATAATTAATTAATATAATTATGCTTTTAAAAATATCTATTGACACGCCCCGTTTTTTGGGTTATAATATATTGCTTATGAAGAAAACTCTATCTTTTTTAAGAAAAGCACTAAAACGGGATGTTACAATCATTGTAATACCTCATTCTACCACAACACCGGTAAGAAAAACCTTCACTTTATCGTTTATTCTGTTTATGCTCACCTTTTGGACCGGAATAACCGTTTGGGCTACCGTTATTACCACAAATAACGCGGATTACTGGAGAATTAGACTTGACAGGGAAGTCATAAAATTTAAGTTAATGTTCTTTGCCAACGAGCTAAAAAAATCACAGGAACTCCTGGCTCAGGTTAAAGATAAAGATGGCCAGTTAAGAGAACTCCTTGATATGAAATCTAAAAAAGCCATTGTTACTGATGAAAACCTTAACAAAGGCGGTCCTACACCCGAAGAACAGGCTTATTTGGAAAAATACCTTGAAAATAAAGTTCATGAAGTTTCGGTAAAGGAACTGTATTACCAGACTAAAGAACTTCAGAAAGAAACAGAACAACAGCTGGCCAGCGCAGAAGAAATTAACAGTTTTATTTCTTACCAGAAAAAACTATACAAATCAACTCCAAATACCTGGCCCTGCAATAAAGACAGAATAACATCACCCTTTGGGTTTAGAATACACCCTATTACAGGAAGATATGAATACCACACCGGAATAGACATTGACGGGTCAAAAAATTCGCCCATTCATTCCGTTGCTGATGGTAATGTGAAATACTCAGGGTGGTCTCAGGGATACGGTAATCTTGTTATAGTAAACCATGGATACAATTATCAGACCTATTATGCACATCTTAACAAAATTCAGGTAAAAGAAGGCGAAAAAATTAAAAGGGACCAGATTGTTGGGTTAATGGGTGAAACAGGCACAACGACAGGCGTTCATCTGCATTATGAAATAAGGCTTAATGATAAATCAATAAATCCTGCCAAATTCTTAGATGATTCTTTGTTTTTCTCTAAGCGAAGCGGCGTAGACTGGAGAGAATAACATGTTCGGAAAAAGAGATGTATCAGACAAATTAGAAACAATTGTAGGCCAGGATACTGTTTTTCAGGGCACCATAAGATCAAAAGGTTCCATAAGAATTGATGGTAAGGTTGAAGGCGGTATTTTGGAAGCTGCAAGCGTAATAGTAGGCAATTCAGGCCAGATTCAGGGCGACATTAACGCAAAAAGCGTTATAGTTGGCGGAAAAGTTACCGGCAATATTACTTCTTCGCAGAATCTTGAAATTCAATCAAAAGCCCAGGTTTTCGGAGATATTCATACCGCACTGCTGTCCATCAGCGAGGGTGCTTTATTCGAAGGCCATTGTGTAATGGCTTCTGAACAAAACAAAGTTATTGAAATGGATTTGCCAGTCAGAAGATAAATACCAGCCCGGCAACAACAAACTAAAAGATAGGAAGTGTTAAGCTATGATGAATTGGCTAAGAAAAAATATGCGGATAGTGTTTACTATCACGATAATCGGTTTTTTTGCCGGCATTTTTGTAGGTTTTGGAGGTTATTTTTTTAGCGATAACAAGTTTTCAAATTCAGTCGCTAATGTAAACGGCCATGAAGTCTCCATGAGAAAGTTTAACCTTCTGTATAACCGCGCTTTTGAAGATCTCCGTAAAAACAATACCGAAATTAACGACGAAACAGTAAAAGCCGTACGCCAGCAAACTATTGATGAACTTGTAAGAGAAGAGGTTTTTTATCAGGAATCACAAAAATTCGGAATAATAGTAACTGATAAAGAAGTAGCAGCAAACATCCAGCAATATCAGGCATTTCAGCAGGACGGCAGGTTTAATCAGGGTGTTTATTTCCAAATAATAGCCTACCAATTAAAGATGACCCCTGCAGAATTTGAAGAATCTCAGAGACGCCAGATTGCTATAGCAAAAATGCGTAATTTAATTGCAGCCGGGGTTAAGATTACCGAACCGGAGCTTCAGGTGGAATATGCCAGGCGCAACAGCGGAAACATAAAAGGGCTTGAAAAAGCCAGGGAAAAGTTTACTCAGGAAATAATGCAGGAAAAACAACTTGCTTATATGAACGATTGGTATAAAAGCATTAATGGTTCATTAAAAATTAAAATCTATTCGGAAAATTTTAGATAGTATTTCTTTTCAAGTGTTTTGCGTAGTTTTCAGCAGAAATCTTCAGTCTTTTAAAAGGCCTTAAGATACCTGCTGATTTTTTTTATCGGTAGCCCTACCACGTTGTAATAATCACCGGATATTTTTTCTACAAATGCGTCATCTTTTTCCTGCACAGCATAGGCACCGGCCTTATCCAGATGTTTTGAAGAAAGCTCTTTTACTCTTTCTTTGTTAAGCCTGCGCATTTTTACTTTTGTTACTTCATGAGTACAGACTGTCTTTAAACTTTTGCAATCTATTAATGCAAACCCGCTGTACACTTTATGGGTTGTTCCGTTTAATTTTCCCAATATTTTCTCTGCATCCTTACTGTTTAGCGGCTTGCCAATAATTTCACCGTTTAAAACTACTATGGTATCTACTCCCAAAGCAATTCCACTTGAATACTTTTTTGCACCTTCGAGAGCTTTCTTATAGGCAAGTTTTTTTACCAAGTCTACAGGGTTTGAAACAGCAGTACTTTCGTCTACGTCAGGACTGAAAATCACGTAAGGGCATTTAAATTTTTTAACCAGCAATTTTCTTCTTTGTGAAGAAGAACAAAGAATAAGCTTTTTCATTTACCTGTGCCAAGGAAAAGCCGAAAAACATAAGCAGCAACTAACATACCTAAAACTGCCGTTACATTCAGCTTTATCATACAGCCCACTGTAAATTCAAGCACTCTTAAATCAAGGGTGGTAGGAGCTAACCCTGCCGATATTTCAGTACCAAATAAATCTCTTACCGTTCCCCCGGCAGGAAATGCATTTTCAATGAACTTCCCTAAAAATGAACCCAATAATGCGCCGACAATAATCACCAGAATGAAAAATACGATGTTTTTTGACATGCCCTTGCTCCTCCTAATAAATAATATTGTTTTTAGTTTTGCATTTTCTGCAAAAACTGCCTTTTTGTAGCCCCCTTAATTCTATATCATATCCAATTCGTTCTATTAACACATTCCCGCATTCAACACAAAATGTTTTACTGGACTCTTCTTCAGTTATGTTTCCCAGATAAACATATTTTAAATATCTTAATGCTGTTTTTCTTGCCCTTTCCATTACGTTAAAAGAGGTTGCACTATCTTTCATTTTATAACGCGGAAAATACCTGCTGAAATGAACCGGTATTTCACAGTTCAAAGAACTTACCCAGCTGGCAAAATCACTTATTTCATTTTCTGAATCGTTTTGTCCGGGAATAAGCAGGCAGGTTAACTCAATATGTACTCCTGCCTCATACATTATTTCCACAGTCCGCATCACGCTGCCCAATTCACCACCGCAGACTTTTTTATAAAAATCATTTTTAAAAGCTTTTATATCAATATTTGCGGCATCTATATAAGGAAGCAGGTTTACCAGTGGCTGCTCATTTATGTAACCATTTGTTACTAAAACATTTTTAAGGTTATTTTCACGAAACAGTTTAGCGGTTTCAAGGACCCATTCATAGTTAATCAGCGGTTCATTATAAGTATAGGCCAGACCGACAGATTTATATCTTTTGCATATTTCAAGAGCCTCTTGCGATGATAAATCCCGAAGGGACTCTTCTTTAAAATCCGCCTGTGATATTTCCCAGTTCTGGCAGTTAAGACATTTAAAATTGCAGCCTGTTGCTCCTACCGAAAGGATTTCAGTGCCCGGGTAAAAATGATATAAGGGCTTTTTTTCTATAGGGTCCAGATTGACAGATGATACCTTACCGTAAGTCAAAGAATAAAGCCTGCCGGAAACATTTTTTCTTGCTTTGCATAAACCCGTCTTTTCGGGTGATAGCTTACAGTTATTCGGACAGAGATTACACTGTATTACTTGCCTATTTTTATCAATGACAGAATAATACAGGGCTTCTTTCATGATTCCTGCGGTGGCCTGGATTTCCACTTTCTATGAAGCCAGAAATAGTGTTCTGGTTTTTCTGCAATAAACTTTTCAAATTTTTTAGAAAATGTTTCAGTAATAGTAAAAATATCTTTTTCCTGATTGCCTGTTGGATTTATTTCTATGGTTTCCAGATAGACGGTATTGTGTTTTCTGTCATCTGACGGAACATTATAAGCCAAAACCATAGAAGCACCAGTTTTTAGAACAAAAGCTGCAGCCCCCTGCGGGGTAGATGCTGGCTTGCCGAAAAAATCAACAAATACGCCCTCCGGCCCGGCGTTCTGGTCTGACAACAGCGCCAGAATTTCATTGTTTTTTACTGTTTTTATAACACCTCTTAAAGCATTTTTTCTTGCAATCAGTTTTATACCGGATTTTATTCTGTTATTAGTAATAAACTTTTCAACAAATATATTTTTCTGCTCGCCATCTATGTACGTTATCGGGTAACCATTGGCTCTTATAGCGGTGCCCATCATCTCCCAGTTGCCGTAATGGCAGGCAACAAGAATTATGCCTTTCCCCCGTTTTAACCCTTTTTCCAAATGTTCCACGCCGACAATTGTTGTCATTGCCCTTACTTCATCATAAGTCATATTAGGAATACGGATAAATTCCATAGAAGTTACCATAAAATTTCTGTAAACTTTTTTTGCAAGTACTTTTATTTGCTCATCCGTCATTTTATTGCCAAATGCCGTTTTCAGGTTTTCTGTGGTTACTTTAATACGTATTTTCAAAACATCAAAAGCAAAATCCGCCAGCGCCTGCGCAATCCATACCGCAGCCTTAAAAGGCACAGTTCTGATAACAAAAACCGTAGCAAGCAATAACCAATACTCAATATAAAACCTAATTATCATAGATTAGCCTGTCCTATAAATTTTACCTGCAAGGAAACTCAAATCAATATCTATGGCGTCATATGTGCACAGTTCATGGCAGCACATGCACTTAATACATTTTTTCCTGTCCACTGACGGGTATTTGGTTTTTATATTAATGGCTTTAACCGGACAGTTATCAACACAAACCCTGCATACGGCACACTTTGCTTCGTTTATTTTCGGATAAACCCAGAAAAACTTGTTTAACAGCACACCTACTATAGGAGACATATTCCTTAAAGCTGCATTGGATGGCTTAATAAAATCCTTTTGAACTACACTTTCCAGTTTTTCACCTTCAATTTCAATTTTTGATATGTCGCTTTCACCAAGCCCCTGTTCCCCGGCAAGACGTATAGCTGATATTTCTTTTGCTGATTTAAAACCTAGCACCATACTGCCTACCGTATCTAAAGCCACGCAATCCGCACTGGCCAATATAACTCCTACCTTTTTTACCCTGCCTGATGAAGGACCATTGCCGTCCATAGCTTCAACTGCATCAAAAATTCCCAGCTTTGGTTTTACAATTGAAAATATATCCACAAGCATCCTGGAAAAAGCTTCCGGATGAACCGCCTGTTTATGATACTCCGCTTTTGTTAACCCGCTGACACAACCGAACAAGTTTTTTATTGCTCCCGTAAAAAGCACCATGCCGTGGGTTTTAAGTTTGGGCACATCTATTATGGAATCAAATGACAGCGCAGTTTTAGATAAGCGCAGAGTTTTTACATGTTTTCTGTTTTTAAGTTCAAATACTTCAGAACCGCCGGTTTCAAAACTTACTATTTCTGCACCTTCTTCGCCACAAACAGCTTTCATGCCGGTTTCCTGCCAGTATTGATCCGGATTTGCCAGTTTTCTAAAACTTCCTGAATATCCAGTCATTTTGCCGCCGGGACTGTCTCCTACAAAAGGTGTTGCACCCGCTTCTTTAACTAAACGTATGACGGCTCTTAACACTTCCGGATGTGTTGTAACCGCTTTATCCGGGGTTTTCATGGAAAGCAGATTGGGCTTGATTAAAACCCTCTCGCCTTTTTTTATATACTTTTCTATCCCGCCGAGATAATCTACGGACTGCTTTACCGCAGAGTACACCCTATCCTTATTATAATCCGTGCATTTTATTATAGATACTTTCGACATGATTTTTTTATTGCGACCAGTGGGGCATTGAAGAATTGCCTTTAATTTCAGCCAGGCGGTGTTCACCTGTTCCGTCAATACACATAACAAATAATTCTTTTTTTGAATTTCTTGTGGAACTGAAAACTATAAATTTTCCGTCAAGAGATACAGAAGGGGCCTCATTGGACCCGCTGGCGGTAGTAAGCTGTATAGTTTTATCCGTGGCTATGTCATATAAATAAATATTAAAATAGCTTTCTCCGGGGTACCTCATAGAATAAACTATTTTGTCACCCTTGGGGGACCAGGAAGGAGAATCGCTATAACCTTCAGTCGGCACCCTGCGCACATTTGTACCGTCTGTATCGGCAATATAAAGCTGGGGAAATCCGGATCTGTCAGAAACAAAAACAATTTCTCTTTTATTGGGAGAATAACAGGCAGAACCGTCTATACCATTTGAATAGGTTAATTTTCTTTGCATTTCACCGTTAATATTTATCACATATAAATTTGGTGATTTTCCTTTTGACATAGTCAGCGCCAGTTCCCTGCCGTCAGGGGACCAGGCAGGAGAAATATTCAGGCCCTGAAAAGTAGAAAGTGCTTTTTTTCCAGTGCCGTCCTTGTTTATCATATAAAGGTCCGGGTTGCCGTACTTGTAGGTAGTATAAGCTATTTTTTCGCCGTCAGGAGACCATTTTGGAAAAAGATTAATAGAATTGTCGCCGGTGATTTTTTTAGAATTGTATCCATCATAATCCACCACATATAATTCTTTGCTTTTTGAGGCATCATTAACAAAAACTATTTTTGAACGGGCTATGCCTTTCTGCCCTGTAAACCTGAGAACTATTTCATCGCTAGCGTTATGAGCCGTGTCCCTAAAAACACCGCTGTTTCCTTTAAATGTCTTATCAAGCATTACTTCACCGTTTTCAACATTTATCAGATTCACGGTTAAAGAACACACAGATTTATTTACGCTTATTTTGGCAGAAAGAACCACATCAACCATCTGGTTCTTCCAGTATTCCAGCTCTTCTTTTTTACCCGTATAGGCAGCATTAAAAGTTGTAATATTAAACATTTTTGTAAAAAGCAGGTCGTTTCTTATTACATCATGGATTTTTCTGGAAAGTTCCGCCTCACTTATATCCGGGTTAGTGGCGCTAAAACGAGCCATGCCTATATTGAGTTTTTGCCCTTTGGCGGTGAGTTTCAAATAAACATCTACAGCTCCAAGCCGTGGCATAAACAAGAGGCTTATAAACACAAATTCAAGCAATAAGATTGATTTTTTGGGAAGTTTCAAGGTAGAGTTACTGGCTTTTTTTTACAACACCTAAAGATTTAAGTTTTTCTTTAGACTGTTCTGCTTCCGTTGACTGCGGGTAATCTTTTATGACCTGTTCAAAAATGACTTTTGCCTCATTAGGTTTTTTAAGCTCTGTCAGGCATAAACCAATTTTGTACTTTGAAGACGGGACAAAATCGCTGTTTGAAAAATTTCCGTTTAACGTTTCATATTCCTGTTTGGCTTTGGCATAATCATTTTTGTTATAGTATGAATCCGACAGGTAATACTGGGCATTAGACGCCAGTTCACTGTCCGGATATCTTTCCAGAAAAGACCTGAACCCCACTATTGCCAGGTCATACTTTCCCTTGGAATAATCCCCGTATGTGAGTTTATATAATTCCGAAGGAGTTGGGTCTACCTGCAATGGTGCGCCGGACAATTGTTGTGATAAAACATCCATTCTCTGACCTAATGAAGAGTGTATATCATCCATTCTTTTTGACAAAGTGGACATGCGGGTTTTATTATCATCAAGTTTTTCTTTCAGGTTCCCCATGTTCCTGTCAACTGAATCCATTTTTAATGACAGGTCTGCCTGATTTTTATTCATTGCGCTTATTTGCACGCGCAATTCTTCAATATCATCGCTTAGTTCCGACACTTCTTTTGAGGTTGCTATACAGCCGGAAAAGACTGCCAGACACAATAATTGTGAAGTTAATCCGAATATTTTCAGTATTGATTGTCTTTTCATTTTATTTTGCTTTCTGTCTTACCTTTGTTACTGCATATCTGTTATAGGTACAACCCGGCGAATCCGGCGGGCCGACGTTAGGTTTTTCCGGTTTTTCTTCTCCGAAAGATATGGTTCCAATTTTTCCGGAAGCAACACCAAGATTTATGTAGTAATCTCTTACTGTCTGGGCGCGTTTCTGGCCTAATGCCATATTGTAATCGTTAGTTCCGCATTCACAGCAGTTGCCTTCAATTAAAACTTCCAGTTCAGGATGAGCTTTCAAATAGCTGGCGTTCTGCTGAAGGCTTTCAGAAGCTTCCTGCGTTACTTCATACCTTTCGTAACCGAAACTGATAGATTTCAATTCAGGGATTATTTCAAATTCAGTGCCGCGGATTTCTGGCTCTTCTTCCTCTCCCTGCGGTGATTCTTCGGTTTGAGATACTACCGGTTCAATGACTTCCGAAGGTTTTTTGGGGTTTTTGATGCACCCCGTTAATCCGAAAACCAAAATTAAACAGCTTGTAAGTATTAAATGCTTTTTGTTCATCTTTTACTGCCTCCAAACGTCGATTTCCTAGAATATAAACTGATTTAAATTGTATAAAATACCTCCATTTTTGTCAAGGTAAAAATAATTTGCTATCATAATCAAGAATAATTAAAATGATTAAATATTAATGTAATCTCATGGACAAAATTGTAATCCGCGGAGCAAGAGAACATAACCTTAAAAACCTCCACCTTGAAATCCCAAGGGATAAACTTGTGGTAATAACAGGCTTATCCGGTTCCGGCAAATCCAGCCTGGCGTTTGATACAATTTACGCTGAAGGCCAAAGGCGTTACGTTGAATCTCTTTCAGCTTATGCCAGGCAGTTTCTGGAACTGATGGAAAAACCTGACGTTGACTATATTTCAGGCCTTTCTCCGGCTATAGCTATTGAACAGCGCACTCCCGGCCACAATCCCCGCTCTACCGTTGGCACAGTAACTGAAATCTACGATTACTTAAGGCTTCTGTACGCAAGAATTGGAATTCCCCACTGCCCTGAATGCGGTAAAAAAATCCAACCCCAGTCCGCCCAGCAGATTATTGACCAATTAATGACACTTCCTGCTGGAACAAAAATACAGTTATTATCGCCTCTTATCAAAGGCAGAATAGGTACCTATACAGAACTTTTCAACCGCCTGCAGACTAATGGTTATGCACACGTACGGGTTGACGGAAAAGTTTACAACCTGGAAGAAGACATTAAAATTGATAAATTTAAAAAACATAACATTGAAATAGTTGTAGACCGGTTATCTGTATCTGAAAACGTCAGAGAACGGCTGTCAGACTCTGTAGAGACAGCCCTCAGGGAATCACGAGGGTCTTTACTGGCAGAAATCCAGCCGGGATCAAAAAGCCTTTTTTTCAGCGAGCATCATGCCTGCCCTGAATGCGGCATAAATATTCCTGAAATTGAACCGAGATCCTTTTCCTTTAATTCACCTTTCGGCGCCTGCCCTGAATGCGATGGATTGGGCATGAAGTTTGAAATAGAGCCGGACCTTATTGTTCCCGATGCAAACCTTTCCCTTGAAGACGGCGCCATAAAACCCTGGTCCAATCCCATAACAACCCGCACTCACCGGTGGAAAGGTGCGTGGTCAGGCTATTACATGGAAATGCTTTTTGATATTTGCAAAAAAAATAGTATTCCTACAAACAAACCTTTTAAAACACTTACCAAAGAACAGAAAAATATAATTTTCTACGGCTTTGATGATTTTGAAGGCGTAATTACTAATATGAAACGCCGTTATAAAGACACGGAATCAGATTATGTGAAAGAAGAAATAAATAATAAATATATCATACGCAAAATCTGCCCTTCCTGCCATGGCACCCGTTTAAAAAAAGAAGCCCTGGCAATAACTATTCACAATAAATCTATCGCGGACATTTCCCGCATGTCTATAGAAACAGCCGGGAGCTTTTTTCTAAAACTTGAACTGACCGAAAAAGAAAAAGTAATTTCAAAACAGGTCCTCAAGGAAATTAACCAGCGCTTGAAATTTTTATCCGATGTCGGTTTAAACTATATTACTTTAGACCGGGAAAGCCAGACTCTGGCAGGCGGAGAAGCGCAAAGAATTTATCTTGCCACGCAGATAGGCTCGGGCCTTACCGGCGTGCTTTACGTTCTGGATGAACCCACTATCGGCCTTCATCAGAGAGATAACAACCGCCTCCTTGATACATTGATTAAATTAAGAGACCTGGGCAACACATTAATAGTCGTTGAACACGACAAAGATACTATTGAAGCAGCTGACTGGATTATAGATATGGGCCCCGGCGCTGGCATACACGGCGGTAGAATAATTGCCAGCGGGCCGCTGGAAAAAATTCTTCAGGAAAAAAATTCCCTTACCGGCCAGTACTTAAAAGATAAACTTAAAATTCCTATACCGGAAAAAAAAAGGCAGCCATCAGCCAGACATCTTAAAATTTCAGGAGCTTCGCAGTTTAACCTGAAAAACATTGATATTGATATTCCCCTCGGGCTTTTCACCTGCATCACCGGGGTATCCGGCTCAGGAAAATCCACGCTGGTTTACGAAATCCTCTACAAGGCTCTGGCACAGAAACTTTTTCATTCAAAAGAAACCCCGGGAAAATTTTCAAAAATTGAAGGCATTGAAAACATTGATAAAGTAATCATAGTTGACCAGTCCCCCATAGGCAGGACACCGCGGTCAAACCCGGCTACTTACACCGGCGTTTTTTCAGGTATCCGTGATATTTTTGCACAGCTGCCTGAATCCCGCAGGCGCGGTTATGAACCCGGCCGTTTCAGCTTTAACGTTAAAGGCGGGCGCTGTGAAAACTGCCAGGGTGACGGTACCATTAAAATAGAAATGCAGTTTCTGCCTGATGTTTACGTAAAATGCGAAGTCTGCAAAGGCGCCAGATTCAATGAAGAAACCTTAAGAGTACGCTTTAAAGGAAAAAATATCGCCGAAGTATTGGACATGCCGGTTGAAGAAGCCCTGCTGTTTTTTAAAGATATCCCGCAGATTTTCAAAACGCTTAACACGCTTAATGACGTAGGCCTGGGCTACATAAAAATAGGCCAGAGCGCTACCACTTTATCCGGAGGCGAAGCCCAGAGAGTAAAACTTTCCAGCGAACTTTGCAAAAGAGCCACCAGCAAAACGCTTTATATACTTGATGAACCGACAACAGGCCTGCATTTTGCCGATGTAGAAAAACTGCTGGGCGTTCTGCATAAACTGGTAGATATGGGTAATTCTGTAATTGTAATTGAACACAACCTAGAAGTAGTAAAAACTGCAGACTGGATCATAGACCTGGGGCCCGAAGGCGGAGAGTTTGGCGGAGAGTTAATTTTTTCAGGCCCCCCGGAAAAAATAATATATGAAAAGAAATCTTATACAGGAGAATATCTGAAACCTTATTTGAAATGAATACGCATAAACTGTTGATTATTATAGCCTGTTTCATTGTAGCAGTAATAGTAATTGTTAACCGCAATGAAATATTCCGCGGCGGAGCTATAGTGGTAGTTTCTACCGGCACCTTTCAAGATTTCAGCACACTTTCAGGCATGCTTGAAGAAGAAAATATAAATCTTGCCGACAGAAATAAACTTATAAACCTTTTCAATGCCAAGGAACTTACCAGAAGCATCCGGTCAGAACACTCCTATGAAATACATAAATCCACCATGGGTGTTTTAATAAAAATGCTTTACTGGACTAACCCGGTTGAGTACTATTCAATTATCAAATCCACTTCAGAAAAACTGTCTTTTGAAAAACTTTCAGTTGAATCTACCAAAGAAATAAAAGTATTTTCCGGAACCATAAAGGACAATCTTTACAACGCCATGACAGGCCAGGGCCTTTCCAATGACCTTACCATGCGTTTTACCGACATTTTTTCCTGGCAGATAGACTTTTTTAACGACCTGCGCCAGGGAGACGCTTTTATTCTTATGTATGAACAACACAAATATAAAAACGGAGTTGTTAAAGACGGTAAGATACTGGTAGCTAAATACCTGGGCAAACAGATTGGCGAGCATAATGCCATGTTTTTTACCAGTACCAATAAAAAATATAATGATTATTACGCCTTTGACGGCGGATCTCTGCAAAAACTATTTTTAAGAGCCCCTTTATCTTTCAGAAGAATTTCATCTTACTTTACAAACCGCAGGTTTCACCCGGTATTAAGATATTATAGGCCCCATCATGGCATTGATTATTCAGCAGCCTCCGGTACACCTGTATCTGCTATAGGAAACGGCACTGTTATTTTCGCAGGCTGGAGGGGTGGTTTTGGCAAAACCATAATAATAAAACACAATTCTACCTATACTACAACCTATGGCCATTTAAGGGGTTTTGCAAAAGGTATAAGAAGCGGGGTAAGGGTAAATCAAGGCAAAGTTATTGCTTACGTGGGATCTACTGGATTATCTACGGGGCCTCATCTGGATTTCAGGATTACACAAAACGGCAGGTATGTAAACTTTTTAAAACTTAAACTTCCGCCGGCTGTAAGTGTGAATAAAAAATACATGGGCGAGTTTAATATTTACAGAGACAATCTGCTCAAACAGCTGGCAGACAATTCAGCTTCCGGCAGTTAATTATTTTTTTTCTTCAGGTTTATCGCCAAGTTTTTTCAATTCTTCTTCAGATTCTTTCATGCCTTTTTTAAAAGCACCAATACTTTTTCCCAAACTTCTTGCAATATCCGGCAGTTTTGAAGCACCAAACACTAGAAGCGCAATAACAAGTATAACTATTAATTCCGGCATACCAAGTCCAAACATAGTAAACCTCCTGAATTTTTTGCTTACCCTATTTTACAAACAAAGAAATTAAAAAACAAATCCTACCCTGCTGACTATAACTCATCCATCAGTTTTCTAATTTCTACATCATCCGGGTTAATTCTAAGAACTTCGCTAAAATAATACTTAGCCGTTTCTTTTTGTTTCAATTTCAGATAGTAATACCCCATATTATAGTGCAGATAAGAATTATTATGGTGCTTATTTTTTACACTATAAACATAAATAGAAGCTTCCTTTAATCTGTTTAATTCAACATAATAACCAATTAAATTGCTCAGTGCATTATAGTCTTCGGGATCACATTCCAGCGCCTTGGACGTGCCCTCAATTGCCTTCTGTATATTTCCTGCTACAAAAGACATGGCCCCCAATCTGGAATACGTAAATGATTCCGGATAAAAACCGCAAATTTCTTCATATATTTTTGCTGCTGTTTCAGGTTTAATGGTTTCGCAATACTGGGCTTCCCTTAACATGCTGTTTTTTAGTTTTATTTTCTCAAATACAAGATGGCAATCAATACTATTGCCTGACTTGTTTTTTTGAAAATTGTACTGATTTATATCATAAATGGGAGACCGGCAATAACCGATTTTTGTTTTCTTGTTTTTTTCTACTACCTGAAAAACACTGTAGTCGGTATTTCTATAAAGTAACCTGAAATATTTCAGCTGTTGCGGATAAAAATGAAACAAATATACAGCACTTTCATCCGGCAATGCTTTTCCGTATCCCGCAAGGTATTTATAACCATTCTTTGTTTCATCCAGCAAGTAATCTACGCGGTAAACAAAATATTCCGTTTCATACTTCCGGCAATAATCATAAAACTCTTTTTCATTTAAATACAAGTTCTTCAGGTATTCCGCGAACTTGTTTCTAATGCTTATTGATTCAAATTTTGGCTGTAAAACGATGTTTTTCCCTGCGTAGGTTAAAAATGACGGCGATAAACCAATATCTGAAAGAATAACCGAATTTTCAGCTGTATTATTTTTTATCCAATATATCAGGTTTATTTTATTCTGCAAATATCCTATTGGAGGAACATTGTTCTGAAAATTAAAAAGATTGTCCAATTTCTGTATTATATGCTGGCCGTTAATGGTTTTATAGATTTCAAAAACCAGTATTAAACATAATAAGGAATACTTAACACTATTCCTGTTGTTTTTAACAAACATTAAAGAAAATCCTGCAAAAACAAAAAAAACTGCTACCATAACGATTCTTTCAATCAAAACATATAATAAAACCCATCCCAAAAACATTAAAGACAATAGAACTATCGGTTGTTTATTTTTCAGATATTTTATATTTATTAATTGTTTAAATACTATAATCAGAATTACAAATACTTCTGGAAATAAATACAAAAGAAAATCGGAAATATTAGGCGAATTAAAAGGGGCAACCCAAAGCAATCTTGAATGCAGAGATATTACTAAAGGGTTTTCTGGTTTACCAAAGAAAAATCTTATTTTTTCAATAAACAAGCCATAGACATGCGAATAATCACCGCTTTGTGAATTAAATATTAATGCAATTGCTATTACTATAACCGATAGTATTAAAGCAACAACCTTATGTTTTTGCTGTTTTAGTTTATAGTAAATAACTGCAAAAATACTCAATAGTACAGGAATGGATATAAAAAATAGTTTGTTCCGCAATACCGGCACAATAAAACCCGTAACAAAAATCATTATAGTGACAACAAACAGAGAAAAAATCATCGGTTCCCTGCTATCCTTCAAAAACAAAACCAATATAATACAAAACACAAAAACTAAATAATAAAATCCACTGAAATGCCAGCTGGCCAGCGCTATGCATAAAAACAACCCGGAAAATAATGCCCAGATAGGATTGTTTTTTACTGAAATGAAAGATTTCATGAAAAAATAAAGAAAAAAACATAAAAGAGGAAAAGCAAAAGATTCGTAAGGGAACTGCAGGGTTGTTCTGGAAAACATTGAAGGATGCAGGGCATAGGCGGCTGTTATCATCAGTGCTGCTCGTTGCCCGGCAAACAAAACAGAAATCAGATATAGCGCTATAACTGGCAGAGTAGAAATAAAACAGATAAAATAAATGGTAAATACATGAAATTTAAGATTTGGATTAAAGTAATTTACTAAACGATACGAATAACCGGCTATGTATTCCATAAAAACTGTAAATTCCTTAAACACTTGCACCCCTTCCGGATATTGTAATGCACGGTCAAAGGAAGGAATTTTTTCGCCCTCAGCAACCATACGGGCATAACGGTATTGCACCGCAGATTCGGCTATGTAAAGGCCTGTGTCATCATATTTATCATATTTCTGCTCCTTAAGGTTTCTATTTACCTTTAGTAAAAAACTCGCTGTAAATATGCCTGTAATAATCACTAAAATAATTAAGCCCGCAATTTTTTTCATAATATTTCCAGTTATGTTGTGAAATTACCTGAAAATTATACTATTTTAAACATCAGGATTCCAATCTACCAGATTCATTCATCCTCCTGTGTAAATATTTTAAATATTTATATTTATGTTGATTTTTATATAATAATTATATATACTTTCAAATACTAAAACACCCGTCTACGTAATCTAAAACTCAACAATTATCTTTTTACTGGAGCTGTAAAACCCATGATCGGAAGGCTTTCACCATCACAAATTCTTGTTTTTGGTTTTGCATTAACTATTCTTATCGGCGCTGCGCTTTTAACTCTTCCCTTTAGTTCCGCCAGCGGAAATCATACGCCTTTTATAGATGCCCTGTTCATGGCTACCTCTGCAGTATGTGTTACAGGCCTTATTGTTGTAAATACAGCAACCCACTTTTCCATATTCGGACAAATAATTATTTTAGCTCTTATTCAGATTGGCGGGCTGGGTTTTATGACCCTTGCCACCATGATGATATTTTTAGTAGGCAGACGCGTGTCTATCAAAGAAAAACTTATCCAATCCGAAGCTACGGGCGCTTTTTCTTTTGGCGACATGGTACATTTCACAGTTTACATTTTGAAAATTACGTTGCTGGTAGAAGCTATGGGTGCAATACTGCTTGCCCTGCGCTGGTGCAAGGAATTCGGGCTTGTTAATGGTGTATTTAAAGCAGTGTTTCACAGCGTATCAGCCTTTTGCAACGCGGGATTCAGCGTTTTCCCCTCTAATTTAATCAATTATGTTTTAGACCCTATAGTGAACCTTACCATAACTTCTTTAGTAATCATCGGAGGTATTGGTTACATAGTACTTAAAGATGTTTATCTGCTTAAAAAATTCAGAAAATTCTCACTGCATACCAAAATTGTCCTTATCACTTCTATTGCCCTGCTGACAGCCGGAACACTTGTGATTTTCCTGCTGGAAAAATCAAATTATGCCACTATGGGCGCGCTGACTTTCAAACAAAAAATAATGGCATCTTACTTTCACGCAGTTACCCCGCGCACGGCGGGTTTTAACACGGTAGACATTTCCTCTCTGCGCTATTCCACCATGTTTTTTGTGATGTTTCTCATGTTTATTGGGGCGTCTCCCGGCAGTACCGGCGGCGGTATAAAAACCACCACTTTTGCAGTACTTATAGCTTCGATATTCCGTACACTTAAAGGAAAACAGGAAGTAAACATTTTCAACAGGCGCATTCCGGGAGAGACCATGCGGAAAGCTTTTGTTATACCCATTCTTGCTTTTTCCTGGGTCAGCCTGATAACCTTTATTCTTCTTTATACTGAAAATGCCCAGCCAATCCGCTTAGTTTTTGAAGTGATATCCGCTTTTAGCACAGTGGGTTTGTCTGCAGCTCAGGGCACACATCTTAGCTTAAGCTCTTTATTCAGCAGTTTTGGAAAATTATTAATTTCGCTCACAATGTTTATTGGAAGAGTTGGGCCGTTAACTATAGGCCTTGCCATGATTTACAAAGACCAGAAAGAGGCCTTTAAATATGCGGAAGAACAGGTTACCGTCGGTTAAAAGAGGGCTTATTATAGTTGTTTCTGCGCCCTCAGGTTCCGGAAAAACTACGCTTTGCAAAAAGCTCCTGGAAACAAACCATAAACTTATTTACTCCATTTCAGCCACCACCAGAGCACCCAGGGCCGGTGAGTTTGACGGTAAAGACTACTTTTTCACAAATGTAAAAATATTCAAAAAAATGATAAAGAATAATGAGTTTGTTGAATGGGCGGAAGTACACGGCAATTATTACGGTACTCCAAAAAAATATCTGGAAAAAACTCTATCCCGCGGTTATGACGTAATTCTTGACATAGATGTGCAGGGCGGAGAAGCTATAAAAAACACATATCCTGAAAGTGTGCTTATTTTCATTGCCCCGCCTTCTCTTGATGAATTAAAAAAACGCCTGGTAACCCGGGCGCAAGACAATTCCAAAACCATTGCCTTGCGCCTTAAGAATGCCCAGAAAGAAATGTCCTACGTAAAATTTTATGATTACCTGGTTATAAACGATAAACTTGACACGGCCCTGGATCAGCTGAAATCCATAATCAGGGCAGAACACACAAAAATAAAACGGCATAAAAAACCGAATTTATATTTAAACTAAACAGGGGGATATTGCATTGAAAACAAAAGTAGAAAGAATAGTAGAAGTAGTATCAGAAGAAAAATCACTCCAGGAACTGCTGTTAAACACCAAGCTTCCGAAGTACAAAATTGTTTCCGTCATCGCCCGCTGGACTCATGAACTCAAAAACAGGGAAGAGTACAAACATCTGGATTTTCACGAAATTCTTGACCAGGCAACAAGAGATATTCTTTCAGAAAAAATTGCTGTAGACGACATTTTAAAGCTTCCGCCCGTAATTGAAAGTTTCACCCAGAAAAAACCAAGAAGAGATGAAAGAAACGATAGAAGTGAAAGAAATGAAAAACCAAAACACAAGTAACATACTAATAGGCGTATGCGGCAGTATTGCCGCATACAAAACCTGCGATTTGATTAACAGGCTCAGGGATAACAATTGTAACGTAAAATGCGTTATGACGAATTCCGCGCTGAATTTCATTACTCCGCTTACTCTTGAAACCCTGTCTAAAAATCCTGTTTATCATAAAATGTTTGAAACCGGCTATTATACTCCGGAACACATTTCGTTGGCAGACTGGGCCGGTCTTATTGTAATTGCCCCTGCCACCGCCACCACTATTGCGCGCATGGCAAATGGCCTTGCCGATGACCTGCTGGCATCAACAGTTCTGGCAACCAGGGCGCCCGTGCTTATCTGCCCCGCTATGAATGAAAACATGTGGTTTCATCCGGCAACAAAAGAAAACGTGTCCAGGCTCAAAAGCTACGGGTACTCTTTCATAGGGCCCGGCAAAGGCATGCTGGCCTGCGGTATTGAAGGCCACGGCCGCCTTGTGGGCACTGATGACATTTTGAAAAGCATTTTCTCAATCCTGAAAAAGTCCAAATGAAATTTCCCGGCCGAAAAAACAAACTTAAAGTTCTGATAACAGCAGGCCCTACCAGAGAATATCTGGACCCTGTAAGATTTATTTCCAATGCTTCCAGCGGGAAGACTGCTTACCAGCTAGCACAAAGCGCCTTAAAAAACACCGCAGAAGTTACCTTAATCAGCGGGCCCGTAAATATTCAGCCCCCTGCAAAAGCAAGGCTTATACCCGTTCATACTACAAAAGAAATGTTAACTGCAGCCCTGCGCTCTGCGCCAAACTCTGATATTATTATTTTTTGCGCCGCTGTCTGCGATTTCAGGCCTGCGCAGTTTAAAAAACAAAAAATAAAAAAAGAAAAAACTACCGGCCTTACTTTAAAACTAATACCGGCTGAAAACATATTAAAAACAGTCTCCCATTTGCTTTCAATTAAAAACCTGCGCACTAATAAAACCCTTATAGGTTTTGCGCTTGAAACCAACAACCTTATAAAAAACGCAAAAACCAAACTTAAAAACGGCAGCCTTGATATGATAGTTGCAAACCCCGGCAATAGCATAGGTTCAGACACAAGCGGCGGGTTTTTCATATATGCTGACGGCAAAATAAAGAAAATAAAAACATGTTCCAAACAAATGTTTGCACAACAAATCTGGAAGGAAGCAAAAAAACTTCATGAACAAAAAAAACCTGCTTAAAACAATCAGGCTTGCCAAGCAAACCCTGAAAGATGAAAAATTTCTCGGTTATACCGATATAATATTTTCTGCGCCGAAAATCAAAAAATCAAACAAAACAAATGCACCGGAACCGGAAATACCAGCTGTACCGCTGAAAGAAACACCCGTCCCGGTATTTAAGGGCGCCAAAGCAAAAAAACTTTCTGAAATTGAAGCGGTAGTAAAAACCTGCCGGTTATGCCGGCTGGGCGATTCCCGTATAAAAGCGGTATTCGGTGAAGGAAACCCTGATTCAAAAATAATGTTTGTCGGCGAAGGCCCCGGCTATGACGAAGACCGCCAGGGCAGGCCTTTTATAGGCAGGGCAGGCCAGCTGTTAACAAAAATTATTGAATCCATAGGCCTCAAAAGAGAAGACGTTTTTATTGCCAATATAGTAAAATGCCACCCCATGATTGACCCAAAAAACCCGGATTTGCGCGGTAATGACCGCCCCCCGTCAAAAGAAGAAATGGCGTGCTGTATGCCGTTTCTGCTTGCGCAGATTGATATAATTAAACCTAAGGTAATTGTTACCCTGGGCAATTCTTCTACATCTACACTACTTGAAACAACGGAAACCATATCAAAAATCAGAGGCAAGTTCCATACTTTTCACAAAACACCTCTTATGCCTACCTATCACCCTTCCGCACTGCTAAGAAACCCTGCATTAAAAATAGATGTGTGGAACGACATGAAACTGCTTAAAAAAGAACTCGGACTTTAGCTATGATAGCAGAAATTGCTTTCCCCATTCCCGTAGAAAGAAACTTTTCCTATAAAATTCCAGGCCATTTAACCGCTTACGCCAAACCCGGTATGCGGGTAATGGCTTCCTTCGGCCCCAGAAAACAAATAGGCTACATAGTAAAAATTACAGCAGACTCCCAGTTAAGCAACCTGAAAGAACTTGACCGCCTTATAGACCAGTCACCCATTATCACAGAAAACCTTTTTAAGCTTGCTTCCCGGCTTTCCTTTACGTGCATGTGTACGTTAGGCGAAGCGTTAAACTGCATTTTTCCTGTATCATCCAAAACAAAGGAATTTTCCTCAAATCCCGGCACTAACACCGTTTCTTTAAACACTACCGCAAGCGCCGTATTACCGCAAAAGTTCATAACTGCCCTAAAAGACGGCAAAACAGAAACCTTTATTGTCACAGAATCAAAAATTAAGGACCGGATAAACATTTATACTTCCATGATAAAAGAAGCCCTGCCTTTCGGCCAGTGCATCTACCTGGTACCGGAGATTATGCTGGTGGAAGATACGGTGCTTCACTTAAGAGAATTTTTCGGCAATGTAGTAGCCCCCTGGCACAGCCATATTTCCTATACGGAAAAATATACCACCTGGAAAAATGCTTTGGAAGGCAAAACTAAAATTATTGTAGGCACGCGCTCTGCTGTTTTTATGCCTTTTAGCAATCTCAAACTTGTAATTATTGATGATGAGTCAGACCATTCCTATAAAAATCCGCAGAAACCTCTTTATGACGCTATTTCCACAGCCATTGAGTACGTAAAATACTCCGGCGGAGTAACAGTACTTGGCGGAGATATAATATCGCTTAACTCCTTTTATAACATGCAGAATAAGGCATTTATAAACCTTACCGGCATAAAAAACGAGCCGCCGGAAATAGTAGTCTCAGAAGTAAATAAAAAAGACCAGTCTATTACCAATGATTTAAAAAAGCTCCTTGAACAGAGACTGCTTAAAAACGAACTGTCCATAATATTTGTTAACCGCAGGGGTTATTCTTCAATGGTTTACTGTTTTGACTGCAAATCAATCCTGCGGTGCTCGAAATGCAAAATCCCCCTGGCGTATCACACTGACATCAAAATGCTTAAATGCCATTACTGTGGAATCCAGTACCAGTTTATTGACAGGTGCATTAAATGCAGGGGCTATAACATGAAATTTCTGGGCATCGGCACCGAAAGAATAGAATCCACCATTAAAATGCTCCTGCCTCCGGCAAAAATCTTCCGCGCAGACCACGATACGCTGAAAAAACCCGGTGCTATTGATAATTTAATAGAAAACATAAAACAGGATAAAATAGATATTATAGTAGCCACGCAGATAATCCTGCCGATAATAGAAAAAATCAGCCTCAGCGGATTTAAAAAACTTACGCTTATCGCCATAAACAATATTGATGATATTTTATACCAGCAGGATTTCCGCGCCACAGAAAGAACTTTCCAGATGATTTATAAAATGAGCAATTCCCTGCCTCCGGAAGGCGCCGTGTTTATCCAGACGGCAGATAAAACCCATTACATTTTCAAATATTTCAATAAACTTAACTGGAAAGGATTTTATAAAACAGAACTTTCCTACCGGCAGGAACTGGACTACCCGCCGTACAAAGAACTGATAAACATAATTATCCGCGGAAAAGATAAACTTAAAACCGCTTCGGAAGCCGTAAGGCTTAAAGATTATTTAACACAGGCTCTGGCAGAGAAAGCCGAAATCCTGGGCCCGGATGAACCGCCCCATGCCATTTTGCGCGGAGAACACCGCCAGCACATACTGCTGAAACTTTCAAAAGATGACCTGCTGTTTGTCAGCGATAATATAAAAAACTTTAAAATTAAACCCGGGCATCACATACTTTTTGATTTAAACCCTTACAGCATAGTGTAAAATGAAAAAACTTTACATCTTCATTTTGGTTTTTCTTTTTATTTTGGCGGTTTACCTGTTTACCGCTCATCCCTCTATTCCACCCTACAGAGACAGCGGGGACCTGGTATCATCTGGCTACACCCTTAGCATTGCGCACCCGCCTGGCTACCCGCTTTACACAATTACCGGAAAAATATTTACTGTCATTTTTCCTTTTGCAAATATTGCTTACAGGGTAGATTTAGTTTCTATTGTTTTTGGCGCACTGGCGGCAACGCTTACCGGCTGCTTTGCCTGCCTGCTTTCTATGCCGGTAACTATAGGCATTATCTGTTCTTTCCTGCTTGCTTTCAGCGGCGCTTTCTGGTCCCTGGCGCACGTTTCTGAAATGTATACGCTTAGCGCATTTTTCACGGTGCTTATTTTTATACTTTTACTGCGCGCCCGGCAAAAAGACACTGACAACGCCGAAATTTCCGGCTATTTCCTGCTTTCTTTTATATTCGGCCTGGGGCTGGGCAGCCACCCTACGGTAGTTTTTATCCTGCCGGGTATTTTGTGGTACATTTTTAAACACAAAAAGCATTTACCAGTTAATTTTAATAATATCCTGCTGTTAACTGTTACGGCTTTTATCGGGTTTTCCGTTTACTTCTTCCTTATGATACGCTCTGCCACAAATCCCATACTGGACTGGGGCAACCCG
>MGVC01000074.1 GCA_001800285.1 Elusimicrobia bacterium RIFOXYA2_FULL_39_19
AATTACACCGCTGGTTACTATTTTAGTAATTGTGCTTACGCCTATTTGCGGCGGCTGAGGAGTTGCTATACTGTCCATATTCCAGTAAAAATACTGGCCGGCCGGCGGGACATAAGTCCCTGTGAAATTCTGATTGGGCTGGTTGGCTCCGCTGACTGTTAAGATGATATTTTCCTGATCAAATGTATAAAATGTTTTTGATGGTGTTATTGTATAACCCCCGTTGCTTAAATCACTGAACGTATATAATCCGTTTGAATCCGTTGTTGTACTGCCGCTTCCTGTGCCGCTTAAAGTTACTGTTACTTCGTTAATTCCTGTACTGCCTGAATCACGTATATAACCGCTTATTGAATAAAGTAAATAAGCCCCAAATATATTCTGGCTGTAATTAACACTGCCGCTGTATGAAATTATCTTGTTGTTAAAAGACCAGTTGGTTTTTGCAGCTGCTATTGTATAAGTACCTGCACTTAATCCCATAAAAGAATAATATCCGGAAGCATCCGTTGTATAATTGCCTGTGCCTGTTCCGGATAAATTTACTGTAACACCTGTAATACCCGCACTGCTTGAATCAAGAATATATCCGCTGATACCGTAAAGAATTGCAGGCACTGTACCGGTACTTATATTTGTTGTGCCATTGTTTACTATTGTATTGTTATCCAAATCTTTTACATTTGTGGCTGTTACTTTATAACTGTTGCCGCCGGTTAAGTTAAGCCCGGTAATATTTGTTGTTCTTGTACCGCTGTTATAGTTTATTGAACATCCAGTTAAGCTTACGCCGGTGCCAATCGGGCTTTCTAAATTGAAATTACCAAGAGTTGCCGCATCAGTTGTATTAACATTTTCACTGAATACTACCGATATACTGCCTGTAGATATTTCTGAACCTGATACTTCAGGCGGAGTTATATCTTTTACCATAATGGAGGAAAAATCTAATTCATAACCAAAAACATCTGTTGTAGAAGAAGTCAGCCGGCCGGCAAATTCCGGCAGTCTTAAGCTATAATTGCCCAGGGTGCTTGTTTGCAGCCTGTAAGTTATAATGGCGGAATTACCGCTTGCATTAATAGGGTTATTTTCGGCATAACTTGTCGGAGTTTCCAAAAGCCACCTGTAAGGAATAAACCCTGTATAAACGTCGCCTGAATTTCCTGTTTCAGCAGTATAATCAGTCACAATGGCGCCGTTAACAACCACGGAACCTGTAACAACAGTAAACTGAGGAGGAATTTGTTCTGAATAAAAAACACCCCTTAATGGCGACGCTTCATTATTGGTAATTGTTACTGTTACAACTACCTGTTCCCCCGGGCCGGCTATGCCTGTACTTAATACCCGGCTGAAAGTTACGTTTCTGCCCGCAGGATATACCGCTGAAAATAACTGTGCCGTTGAGAAAATCAGTAAACCCGAAAAAACAACAAATAATTTTTTATTCATTTTCAATCTTACCTCTTGTTATTCCTGTTCATACAGGAATATTTAAATTTCTATGAAAATTATACATATGTATCTGCTTTTTGTATTTAGAAAATAGAGCTTTTCTTTTGCACAATCCTGCTATTTCAACAGCCTTCACTTCATCGCTTGCCCCGTCTATTTTCGCAAGACGGGCTTCATTGCTGTCCGTTACTGCCCCTTCATATACATATCTATCAAACTCATAACTTCTGACTGGGTTGCGGCCCCTTCTTTAAGCTGTTTTATTTTTTTCTCAATATCCAGGCGCGTAGTAAGAGGATTATTATAATCGTAAATACTCACTAACATTTCACTTTCATTGATTGTGCCTACACCCATTGCCTGGCAGCCTTCAAGAGTTTTACGTGTATTGTTATCATTTTCAGGGTTAAGGTATGCATACGCAGTATGCGTTGGATAAAGTACATTTTTTGCCATCCAATAATCCAATGCTACGGGGTCTGTACACAAACCTATTGTTTTTGTTTGTGTTGCATCGTCGCTCGTTCTGCCGCCCCAGCCGGCCCATTCTGCTACAGTTACGTATAAAGTAGGCTGAATTGTATTTGTAATAAACCAGCCAACAGCTTCACCGGTGGCCCGCGGCACGTTTAAAGAAGGAGTGTCACTGTACCCAATGTAATGCATTCCGTCGCCGGCATTAAAACCAATATGGCATTTTACCGCGCTGGTAACACCTGCATAACTTTCAGAAGATGTTGCATGGCTGTTAAGATTTGGCATAAATATCATTTTTATTTTCTGGCTGTTATAAGCGCCGTCAACCCAAACGCCGCCGTTTCTATGAAGGTTAAAAACCTTTCCGCTGTAAGATGACTGAAGCATAAAATAGTAAAGGTTTCTGGTTCTTCCCTGGGCAGGTGTTCCCGGGCAGTTTTGAATTGTATAATTGTTTGATACATATCCTCTGCCCTGAGAAGGGCTTGTTATAAGAGAATAACCGTCTCCTGAATAAGTGCCGGATGTTGCTGAATTACATAATTCTGCTTTTATTACATTTGGATGAGCTGTTCCAAAAACTCCGGATTGATATGCGCTAATCAGTTCTCTCCAGTTATAAGCGCTCCAATTTCGCGCCCGGTTAGCAGCAGTCTGCACCCAACAATTATTATTCAAGCTGGAATTATTGAAATGAATATTTTCAGCTAAAACTATTTCTCCGCCAAAACCGCCCGGCCTTGCCAAAATAACATCAATCATTGATTTTATTGCCTGAGTATGCGTGTAGCCCTGATTTGACCACTGGCCGTTTCCCTTTATAACTACTATATCGTCATAATCAATGTAGCTGGCTATACCTCCTGCCATATCTACTACTTTCTGCACATTGGTTATCGGATCGCCGTTTTTAGAAACAAAAATATTGGAAACTATATCTGCGTGGGCATTTTCTATCAAAGAGAAATCTTTCTTTACAATACCCGGCAAAAATGGCGCTATTACGGCACTTCCGGTTAAAATTCCCAGTTTCTTTAAAAAATCTCGTCTATCAATCTTTTTGTTTTCCATTTCTGCACCACCTTTTTTCACTACCAGAATTGATTTGTAACGGAGTTGTTAAGTTTTGGTAGTATTTACTTATATTATAGTGGTTTTACAATTAAAGTCTTTATGTAAAGCTGTTTTGTTTTTATGCTTTTCTGCTATTTTGGCGTGTTTTTGAAAAAAATGGTGGTTTTTGTGAATAATTTAGAGGCATGTAAAAAAATATTACGGCTGAAATGAGGTTTATAGCAGGATTTTGGGTTTCCCGCATAACTGCTTCTTTTTACAATCCTTCATTTCCTGACATCTTTGTGTTCCTGGATAAAACTTTCGTTTTATCCTTCATTTCCTGCCCCTTTTATTCAAACATCTTTGAAGCAGGGATAAAGCTTTCGCTTTAACATCTTTGTGTTCCTGGATAAAACTTTCGTTTTATCCTTCATTTCCTGCCCCTTTTATTCAAACATCTTTGAAGCAGGGATAAAGCTTTCGCTAATCCTTCACTTCCAGACATCTTCGTTTCTCTGGATAAAGCTTTCGCTTTAACATCTTTGATTTTCTGGATAAAGTTTTCACTTGCTTTCCCTTTTATATAATGATGCAAGTGCGCTACCCGCAGCACTTTACCCTGCATACCATACATATTTGTGTGCAGGATATCATTTCATTTTATAACACAGACTTTTTTTGTCTGGTTCATATCAGGGCCGAATATATTAACAAAATAAATTCCGCTGCTAACAACTTTATCTTTAAGGTCAGACCCATCCCAATACCTGGTTAACTGGCCTGCGCTTACATCTTCATCCATTATGGTGTTTATCAGCGTACCGTTTAGCGAGAAAACCCGTACTATCACATGCCCGGGACTGCTTAAATTAAAAATAATGCTTGTTTTGTCGCCATTACGCGGATTTAACAGATTGTTTTCCAGTTTTGCAGTGTTAACAGGAATCAATACAACCGGTGCCGGCGCAGGAACAGCAGTATTTGTTCCGTCAAAATTCTGGCTTGATTGATTACTGTTTAAAGGTGTGTACGTTTTACTTGAAGGAACAAATGTGTAATTACTTTTTTCCGGTTTTACTGTGTAATTGCCTCCGGTTAAATTTGTAAATGTATAATAACCATTAGCTCCCGTTACGTACCGCCCGCCGGCAATACCGCTTAAGGTTACGGTGGCTGCGCTTATTCCTTTATTACTGCTGTCAACAAGGTATCCGCTTATGCTATATAACGGGATAATGCCGGTATAGCTGCCAAAAATAGCAGCATTTGCCTGATTTGAATTTAATGTAACACTTACATTTGCAGGATTAAATATCCAGTCTGTTTTTCCGGCAGAAACAACGTACGTGCCGGTACTAAGATTTGTAAAAATATAGTATCCGTCTGTTGCCGTTGTAAAACTGCTGTTAACCAACCCGCTTAAAATTATGGTAACCCCGCTTACGCCGGTACTGCTAGAATCAAATATATAACCGCTTATATTATAAAGAGGGGCAGAGCCTGTATAAGTGCCGGTAAAATTCTGGACTGATTGTTCAGAACTTAAAATTATTGTTCTGTTTACAGGGCTGAAACTCCAGTCAGTTTTTGAAGGAATAACTGTATATGTGCCTGTGCTTAGATTAGTGAAAGAATAGTATCCATCCGAAAGATAACTATCACTGCCTGTCACATAGGTCCCGGAACTTAAACCGCTTAAAGTAACTGTTACTGCGTTTATCTCCGTACCATTGCTGTCTCTTATATAGCCGCTTATATTATATACTGCTGAAACAGGCGCCGAACTTGAGGTTAACCTCATATTGTCATAATAAACAGTAAAAGGAAACGGCGCAGCCCCTTCGGCTGAAGGGCCTATAATGTATAAAAGCATTGAAACTATTTCTGTATTTTCAGTCATTGTAGAAGTTCTTACTGTTTCTAAATCAAGTTCAATGGTATTATTACCCGGATTAAGAACATTATCATACATACCGTATCTCTGATGAGCTGTATTATCCAGCAGAAAATCAAAAGTTATTGTTGATGTGCTGGGGTTAAAAACATCAAAACACATATAATTGTATGAGGCCCAATTTGTTATACTTAACGCCGAAGCATTTATTTCTATCCCGGGATAATCACCGCCGGTATGAACTACTTTAAGGGCATATGAACCCTGGGTAATATATGAGGTGTTTAATTCCAGGCTTAAGACTGAGCTGCCGCCGTCACTGGCAGAAATTTCGCTTAAACTTTCAAACCCGCATATTACAACCTCTATGCCTGCTGATGACTGCGGAACTTCAAATATATTTTGAGCAGTTTGATTGCTGTTTAACGGCGAATAAACTATATTTTCCGGATTAAAAGTGTGCCCCGCAAGAAACGGCGTGACAGTATATGTGCCCGAACTCAAATTAGAAAACAAATAGGAACCGCCTGAGACAGTCTGATAATCACCGCTGGCAGGGCCTGACAATGAAACCGTAACTCCGGATATACCCGTACTGCTGTTATCAAAAATATATCCGCTTATACTGTAAAGCGGGGTTACGCCGGTATACGTGCCTGAAAAATTCTGGTTTGACTGCGTGGAAACAAGGGAAAGAGTTATGGTTGAAGGAGTAATATTCCAGTCAGTTTTAAAAGGTGCCACTACATAAGTCCCGGAACTAAGGCCTGAAAACGCATAACTGCCGTCTGCCGGAGTTACCATACTGCCTGCGGCAGGCCCGCTTAACGTTACAGTCACGCCGCTTATTCCGGTACTGCTTAAGTCAAGAACATATCCGTTTATGCTGTAGGTTACTACCGAAACTGTTCCTGTACTAATATTTGTTGAACCGTTATTGACTATTGTGTTGCCGTCTAAATCTTTAACATTTGTAACCGTTATTTTGTAACTATTTCCTCCGGTAAGATTTAAATTGCCTATCGTTGTGGTTTTTGAACCGCTGTTATGGTTTATTGAAGCTCCTGCCAGGTTTACACCGCTGCCTATCGGGCTTTCCAGGCTGAAATTGCCCAGGGTAGCCGCATCAGTAGTATTTACGCTTTCACCGAATATCACAGCTACACTGCCGGTTGAAATGTTTGAGCCTGTAACCGTGGGAGGCGCCATATCTCTTATGATTATAGACGAAAAATCTACACCATAACCAAATACGTCTGTAGTTGATGCGGTTAACCTGCCGGAAAACTCCGGAAACCGTAAACTGTAATTTCCCAATGTTGAATTTGTTAAACGGTAAGTAATTACTGCTGAACTGCCTGTTGAATTTAAAGGATTGTTTGCAATAAATCCGGTTGGCACTTCAAGCAGCCATCTGTAAGGCGTAAAACCTGTATACACATCATTCTGAGGGCCTGTTTCAGTTGTGTAAGTGACAATATTTGAACTGTTCACCATAACAGATCCGGTAACCACCGTAAATTGGCTTGGTATCTGCTCACTGTAAAAAACGCCTCTTAACGGCCCGGACTCATTATTGGTTATTGTTACGGTAACTATTATCTGCTGATTTGCAGCTGCAATGCCTGTGCTTAAAGTTCTGGTAAAAGTTATATTTCTGCCGGCAGGAAAAACCGCACTGTAAACCGGTATAGAAAAAAAACATAAAAATAGAAAAGTAATAAATACGGAACTTCTTTTCATAATTTCCTTATACTTTCAATTTTGTGCTTACTGCCCTGTCATATATTTATCAATCAGGCTCAATACATCAGACTGCGAGGCTGAACCGTCTTTAAACTGCCGTATTTTCTTTTCAATATCACTGCGCGTGGTAAGAGGATTATTAAAATCATACTGGGCAACAGACATTTCTGCTTCATTGAGCGTGCCTACACCCATTACATTACACCCCTCAAGAGTTTTGCGGGTATTATTATCATTTTCAGGATTTAAAAATGAGTAAGCCGTATGGCATGGATAAAGCACATTTTTTCCCATCCAGTAATCCAGGGCTACCGGGTCTGCGCATAAACCGATAGTTTTTGTTTGTGTTGCGTTTGCAGAGGTCCTGTCACCCCAGCCGGACCACTCTGCCACTGTGATATATAACGTAGGGCTGAGAGTATTTGTTATTAAACTGCCTACTGCTTCCCCCACTGCGCGTGGAATATTGCTTGAAACAGTCTGGCTGTAACCAACGCCATGAATACCATTATTCCTTACAAAACCAATATGGCATTTTACCGCGCTGGTTATGCCTGCATAATCTTCCGAAGTACTGCCGTGATTATTCAGTGTAGGCAAAAATATCATTTTTATTTTCTGGCTGTTATAAGCGCCGCCTGTCCAAACTCCGCCGTTTTTATGAAGATTAAACAGCTTGCCGCTGTATGAAGACTGAAGTATATAATATGCCAGGCTGACCGTTCTTCCCTGGGCGGCTGTTCCTGAACAATTTGAAATGACATAATTGTTTGCCACATACCCCTTGCCCTGAGAAGGGCCTGTTACCAACGGGTACCCATCACCTGTAAAGGCACCGGCAGTAGTTTCATTATTCAATTCTGCTTTAATAACATTGGGATTTGTACCGGAATAAGAAGCTATAAGTTCGTGCCAATTATAGGCAGGCCAGTTGCGCAGGCGGTAAGCAGACTCAATATTCCAGGCATTATTTTGATTTGTTGAAGGAGGGTTATAACTTGAATCTGTATTATGTGAATGAATATTTTCTGAAAGTACTATTTCCCCGCCAAAGCCGCCCGGGCGGTTTAAAATAATATCTATCACCGCTTTTATGGCTTCCGTGTGAGTATACCCCTGGTTTCTCCACTGGCCGTTTGCCTTTAAAACTACAATATCATCATAATCTATAAAGTGCGCTATCCCGCCTGCCATATCTATAACTTTCTGCATATTGGTAACAGGCGTGCCGTTTTTTGAAACATAGATATTTGACACAATAGCAGCATGAGCATCATCAATTAACGGAATGTTTTCTTTTATTCGTTTGGGCAGAAAGGGGTATATGGCGGCACTGCCGGAGATAATTCCGAGCCTTCTTAAAAACTCTCTGCGGTTAATTCCTTTTTTTGGTTCCATGACAGCCCCCTAAATAGTTTTAACTTTCAATATAATTATACATTGAAATACATTATTTATCTTTAGTTAAAACCGTCTATTTAGTGGACTATTCTGCTATCTGACTGGTTTGGCCCTAAACTGGGAGGGGGTGCATCTTTCCTTTTTTTTGAAAATCCTGCTGAAGTAATGTTCATCGGGGAACCCGGTAAGGCGGGCAATTTCTGATATGCTTTGAGGAGTGCTTTTAAGCATTTCTTTTGCTTTTTCAAGGCGCAGTTCAATAAGATAATTTATGGGTGAACAGGCATTAAACTCTTTGAAAATATGGGCAAACCGCGAAGAACTGATATGCAGTTCACCGGCTATAGCCTGGATAGTTAATTTTTCTGCAATATTTTCTTCAATAAATATTTTTGCTCTGTTTGACAGCTCCAGATTATGTGAAATAACAGGGCTTACAGGTTTTGCCTGTTCATCTGTTTTTAAAATCATTGAAAAAAGCTCAAAAAGATGGTTTTTTATAATCAGGAAGTTCTTTTTCTCTTTTTTTTCAAATTCTATTTTTATAAGGTCCAGAATTCTTTTAATAGGCTGGTTTGATGCTTTGGGAAAATAACACAGAGAATTCCATTTTTCCCGTATTTTTTTGTGATGGAATTTTTCATCCGCAAAATCTATTACATACGATAAAGATTTATAATCTACTTTTGGATTGGCTGTATACCTGCTTATCAGCGAAACATGAGGTTTGAAAAGAAAAATGTCGCCCGGGGCGCTTAAATACATCTTATTTCTGAAGTTTACGTGCGAGGAACCGTTTAAAACAACGTGAAATCCATAGTATTCATTTGCTTCACCAAGGTTTTTAAGCAGCCAGTTGCCTTTTATGGTTATGTACTCAACTTCAAGCACCCGCGGGGGCACAGAATTTACCTGGTCTGATGATACTTTTTCATCAAACTTATAAATATAATCATCTAACCCAAACTCTCCGCGGATAAGCATAAATTCTCCGGATTGCTGCTTTTTAACAATTAAATCATTATTGTTAATGTTCGAGCGCAGTCGAGAACCAGCTATTCTTCTCTATGCTCCCGCTAAGCGGGATTACTCAAAGAGTATTTTTAAAAGTTTCTTATTGTTTTTCACTTCTTTGCTTTTTCAAATTAGTTGTCATCCCCGCGGACAGATTGTGTCATAACGTTATTCTGTGAATTTTGTAGCGGTTTGATTTATCAAACTTAGTTATTTATATACAGCCTTTATTGTTTTGTCGCATGAATGCGACCGCTACATTAATTGTGACACAGTCTGGGAAGCGGGTATCCAGTTAGTATGATTTACATTTTGTCAGTAATGACGGACTGGTTTTTTTCACTTCTTTATTTTTTCCCAGCGCTGTTTTAAAAACCGCGCTATCATTTTGGGGTTGCGGTCGCGGTTAAACACGCCTTTTCTGTTTAAAATGGCCCTGCCGAAATGCTGGGATACCAGAAAATCTGCAAAAGCCCAGACCATTGTGCCTCTTATATAGGACTTTTTTTCAAAAACGTCAAGGTATTTCAATACATGTTCTGTCTGATAATCTTCGGTATAAAACACAGCCGGGTGGGCGTGTTCGCCTGCTATGCCGTCTGCCCCGAATTCTGAAATAAGCATAGGTTTTTTAAAACGTTTATACATTTTGTCGCAGATATCGCTCATGGTTTTCTGCACCTTATCCCAGTCCCCTCCTTCATTGTAAAGGAAGAAATACATATTCATGCAGATAATATCAAAATGCCCCGATGCTTTGTCATCGTCATCCATACAGTTCATAAATACTACAGGCCGGCCGTCAAGCGTTTTTGTATAATCATAAATCTTTTTCAAATGCACTGCGCATTCATTTAACGTAGAATTACATTCATTGGCTATACTCCACGCTATTACGCTGGCATGGTTTTTATCGCGCGTCACCATAGCTTTTACTGCATTTTTATGGTTTTCTATAAATGCCGGAGGCACCATATCTTTAGGTTTATCATTAGGGTTTTTAGTGGAATAAAATGCGTTTGCCGGCACTTCGTCAATAATATAAATACCTGTTTCATCTGCCAAATCCAGCAGTTCTTCTGACGGCGGGTAATGCCCGGGGCGCAATATGTTTGCGCCTATCCATTTTAAAAGCTGGAAATCCCGCACTATCAGCGCCCTGTTAAACCCGGCGCCGATAACTGCCAAATCATCATGCCGTGAAAACCCGCGGAAATAAACAGACTTGCCGTTAATCAAAACTGCGTCTTTTTTAATTTCTATTTTTTTTATGCCTGTCTTCAGGCAGTAGGCATCAGCTGTGGCGCCATTTACAATCAACGCCGCTTCAAAACTATACAAATGCGGGGTTTCTGCGCACCAAAACTCTGCTTTTTCTACCCTTACCGTGCCTGACAGCCCGCTTCCCTGGGCTACCACAGTGCCTGCTTTATCTGTAACGGTTACTTTAACAAGCCCGTTTAGCGGTTTTGAATTTAACTCTATCTGATATTTTATAACACCCGCTTTCCCGGAAATATCTGTATTAAGCGTAATGTCCTGAATATATGTTTTTGGTACCGTGTAAACATAAACAGGCCTTATAATCCCGCCCCACGGGAAATAATCTCCGCTTGAGGGCGGATATTTATCGCCAAATTTTGCCCAGTGGCCTATGCCCTTGCCATCCTGCAGTAATGTTTCACGGCTAAGCTTCATATCCACTTTTACAACTATCAGGTTTTCATCGCCTGTTTTTATAAGGTCATTTATCTGATATTCAAAAGAAATAAATCCGCCAGAATGAGTACCCAGCTCTTTGCCGTTAATCCATACTTTTGCATTCCAGTTTACCCCGCAAAACCTGAGCCAGACAAATTCTTTTTCCCAACTTTTAGCAATAACCGTTTTACATTCATACCAAACGGTGCCCATATAATTTTTAAAATCCGGGTACTGCTCATTCCACGGGGCAGAAATAGCCACAGGGTTTGCATTTTTCAGGCCTTTACACCAGGCCTGTTTTTCACCTTCATCGTTTTTATCAAACTTCAGGCTCCAGAACCCGTCAAGTATTTTTACATTTCTAAACTTGTTCTCTCTTGGAAATAGCATCCTCTCTCCTTTTTGTGTGGTGGTGCTGGTTATTTATTTTTTTGTTGTTCGTCTAACACTTTCCCGTTTCTATCAAATCTAACTCTTGAAATAGCATTGTTTTCATTGTCGTACTTGTATTTAACAATTGCATAATTATAATCTTTACACTCTTTTAAATTCCCATCAACGCCATACACTCTTTCTTCTATTTTATTTCCTTTTGAATCGTATTTTCTCTTTATTATTGCAATACCAGATATTTTTGTTTCAGTTAATTTATCCTGTGCATCGTAATATCTTACTTCTTTTTCATTTCCTTTACTGTCATATTTCGCACGGTATACAGCCCAGCCACCATCCTCACACTCTTTTAGTTTTCCATCTTCACCATAATCTTTCTCTTCAATTTTATTTCCGTTTGCATCATATTTAAATCTAAATATTGCTATATCATAATCCTTACAACCTGTCAGTTTTCCATACATGTCATAATAAGACCTTTCAATAGTATTCCCCGCATCGTCATATTTCCAATATTTTCTATGCACCTTAGTTTCAAACTCAGCAATAGACTTCATTTCTGCGTCATAATAACATTCACTGACAGTGTCTCCATATTCATTGTATTTATATTCTGTTATTTGAACACAGTTTTCAGTAGATTTACATATTTTATCATAACTATTATATACAGTTTCCTTTATACAATTTCCTGATTCATCACATTTCCACCTTATTACCGCTACACCTCTTTTATCAGTTAATAATTTACCGTCTTTCCCATAATTGCTTAATTCTGTCATGTTGTTTTTTTCGTCATACTTCATTCTTAATTCATAGAAGCCTGCCTTATCTGTTACTTGAGTGTCATCTTTGTTATATCTTGTTGATCTAATTCTTCTATTTTGGTCATCAAGAATCCAAATATATTTAACAACCCCATGATTGTTTTCAGTTAGCATACCTTTTTTGTCATAATTGTACATTGTAACCGTATGGTTAATAAGATTTTTTTGCAATTTATTTGAATATACACCGTAACTATCCTTTATACTGTTATCTTTTGAATCTTTATATATTCGTTCTTCAAAATCTTCGGAATACTTGAAAATATATTTTTTTACTAAGGGAATATTATCTGATTCATCTGTGGTAGGCTTCCCTTTTTTTAAATATTCTATACTTATTGCCTTGTCATCTTCATAAGTAAATTTATAGCAATTCACTTTTTTTGCAATATTTTTATCAACCTGATATCTACCTTCAATCAGCACCCAAGAATTATATATATTCCTGAAATACTTCACTTTCTCAGCACTATAACCATTGCCTTGAGAAAATAGCATCATGCAGCAAATTATAAAAATATGTTTATTTTTCATTTTTTATGTTTTAATTTCACAAACCCCATAACCCGTCAAGTATTTTTACATTTCTAAATTTATTTTCTCTTGGAAAAAGCATCCTCTCTCCTTTTGGTGATTGGTTATTCTTTTAAAGAGTCTTTATTTATAAAGAAAGTCAGTAGTTTTTATATCATATTCGCTGTCAAGATTTATGTTGGAAGTTGGAGAAATCACTTAGAGATAATCAAATTATTTAATAAATAATTACTGCTTAAAACTTCGTAGAAAAACTTATTCGGTGGGTATCACCTAATATACCATAGGGAACAAATGAATAATCGGTATTAGTGCCAAAGAGGGTTATTCCTATTCCGCCACCAAATCCTGAATAAGTATTTAAGTCTGTTTTATTCAAGGTTGATTGAGTAATTGCGGGAAGTAAATACCCAGCTCTTAAGGCAAGAGCATTTATCGGTAGGAATTCTGTCCCTATGCTTACTATCGTCTTTCCTTCATATACTTGCTGTTTTATATCCAACCCTAATGTAACCGCTCCGATATTGTATCCTAATCCTGCAGTTACAGATAGCGGAAGATTATATGGTTCACTGATGAATTTCATCTGAGGGCCAAGGTTCTGGAGAGAAAGACCAAAAGAAAGTGGCAGAGTGGCAAAGTGATAGAGTGAGCCAACATCAAATGCTACACCTGTTGCTTGCTCTGATTCTATCCTTTGCTGGATTATTTTTAAGTTAATGCCCATACTCGTTAATTTACTTACTTGCTTGCTTACTGATAATGTTACTGCCAAGTCACTTGCACTAAACCCACCTGTCTGAACTCTGTTTTCATCCCTTCCTTCAAGTTCTCCCTGGGATAAGACAATTATACTGCCGCCGAAAACGACAGGGAATAGGGGATAGGGATTAGGGAATAGCGGAACGGCGAAGCCGATGAAATCAAGGTTTGTATCTGCTATCCACTGGCTATGCATTGCTGATACTTCTTTTTGGTTAAGTTGTGAAAGCCCGCCAGGGTTCCAGTTTATTGCTGTTACATCATTTGCAATTGCTGTAAATGCGTTTCCAAGCCCAACCGGCCTTGCTCCGATACCGATTTTTAAGAAATCAGCACCAGTATTAGTAGCACAACAATACGAATTTACAAACAATAATGCCATCGTTGAAGAAATCAAAAATATTTTTTTCATGGCTACCCCCTATAAAAACTATTTATTTATTGTTTCTAAATATCTATTTGTTTCATCAATCAATATATTTATTGCTTTATATGTTTCTGACTCATGCATAGTTTTAACCATTTTTAATTGATTTTTAATGGTTTTCAAATCTTGATCTTTTTTTAATATTTGTTTGAAAGTATTGTACAAATTTGGAGGAAATGACTTGTATTTTTTGTTTCTGATCTCTTTTTCAATTAATCCTTTGATTATATTTAATATTTTTTCTTGTTTTTGATTTCCTTTTTTTTCTTTAATTATTTTACTAATTAGATTTATTATACCAGTCGCATCCTTTATCCTAAAATTATTGTAACTAGAAGTTTTGTAGTACTCCATATTTTTTTCAAGGCTATTCAATTTAAAAGTGGCTTCATTTACCCATTTTCCAAAAGCATCACTCCCTATAGAAGATTCATTCATTGTTTCATTTAAATCATTCAGGATATTAGAATATACTATTGGAACATAATTGTTTTGAATAAATTCATTTACTATTAAATCCATTGTTTTTGACTGTTTTTCTCCGTTTCTTTTAATAATATCATCAATAAATTCAAGCATTGGATCATTAAGTTGCGGTTGATATTTTATCTTTGCATTTTCCAATATATTTAAAAGTATATTAAACTTATCTCTTGTTGCTTTTGTTTGCTTTGAAAGGTATTCAATTTGATATATTAATTCACTACTTAATTTATCATCTTTCACGATATTATTTGCTGCGATTATAATTTCCTTTTTTAACATCTCAAAATCATTTTCCTTGTTTAATACATAATTACTTACAGATTCGGAAAGAATAATATTGAATTTGTAAACCTCGTCTTTTGCAATAATCCCTTTTATTGTTCTACAATTATGCAATCCATTAGAAATGCTTATTAACACCTCATATAATCCTGTCCCATTTCCTAAAATATTTAAAATATATTTACCTCTTAAAGGGGTTTCAACAGTTAAAGATTTAATTTCTACATTTCCAATACCACCTTGATCATTACTTGAAATAAAATAATAAGAATTAGGAATCCCTGTCACAACTGTACTGTTTTTCACATCAAAACCTGTATGTTTATTTTCAGGATTTATTAATAGCAACTCTATTAAATCTTTTGGTCTACCATCGATTCCTATTTCATCAGCCTTTGAAACTATAGGAATGAATACAAAAGATGAAAATATTATTAAAAAAAGAAGTGTTTCTATTATTATATTTTTCATTTTATTATGCCCAATTTTCTAGTAACTTTGATTGGTTTTTCACCTTGTTTTTCTGCATAAATAACATACAAATAAATACCTGAAACAATATTTGTTGTATCCCACTCATAGTCATAAACATATTTATTATCTATTACTTGTGGTAAGTCAGTTAAATTTGCCGAATGAATTTGTTCTCCATTCATATTGAATATTTTTATTTCTAACTTATCAGCAACGCCTACCTCAATATGTATTTTCGGGTTTGTTTGTTTGGCAGGATTAGGATATGAGTATATTTCACCAAGCTTAAATGTTGGGTCAGCAAAAATATTCAAACTTGCAATACTTGCTTTATTGTACATGGAAACTACATTGTTGATTGTGATTATAGGTGATTTCAATGTTGCAGCACCACTAACCCTACCCTCTAAACCAAATAGATAGCCGGCTATATTAGTATTTCCGCTTATTTCAATCGCTGAATAGGGTGCATATATTATAGCTTTAACTTGACTATCACCAGTTATTTCGATTTTTTCAGCTTCTTTACTTTTGTCATTCTTATTAACAAAAATAATCAAATTATTTGCATTACTTGTATAATTCAATACACTCTTTCCGGTGAGTTTTATCTTTCCGGTACAGAATATATTTACATTACCATTTACATTAATAGTCGAATTACCTGAAATATCCATTTCAGTAAAATAATATAACCCCGTTGATAGTGTTATGCTATCTTTATCCGTCATTTTAAATTTCAAGTTTTTATCAAGTGGATTTCTACCTTTTTGGGTTAATGGAATTATATTATTGTCGTTGTTTTGGATTGCAATAGTTGATATTTCTTCTAAGTCTATTGGGGTAGGATTTGTTTTAAGTGCATTTTGAATTATTTGACCTGTAACTGTGCTTTTACCGGTAAAATCAATTTTTTCAGCATAGGCGTCTCCGTAAACTATTGCCTTTCCTGTCAGGTTGATATCACCGTTACTTCTGATATTACCTGCAATTTTCGGGTTACCGTTTATTTTTATTCCGTTTATACCAATTAAAACATATTCAGGAATTATAGTAACAAATGTTGTCTGTGACTTTATTTCTTCAATGTTCCCTACGTTATCAACACTGCGGTATTCTATAATATACTGCCCTTCGGTAGTAATTGTAAACGTTGAAGTGTAAGGTAACCAATCAATACCATTGATACGGTATTCGGTATATTTAACACCAGATGATCCTTCTCCGGCTACAGGGTCAGTTGCTTCAAAACCCATTATTGTATTTGGAGTAATATAGGTTGTGTTGAATGCGTTAAACTTTATTCCTTCGGATTTTAAATAAGTTATCGGTGGTGTGTTATCTTCAAAGATTTGTGTTTGTTCTCCGGGAACAGAAGAGTAATTTATAAATATCTTTTTTATTTCATTTTCAGAAATTGAACCAACGAACTCTTTTGTAACAACACCAAA
Source organism: Elusimicrobia bacterium RIFOXYA2_FULL_39_19 (assembly GCA_001800285.1). GTDB lineage: Bacteria > Elusimicrobiota > Endomicrobiia > CG1-02-37-114 > XYA2-FULL-39-19 > XYA2-FULL-39-19. The sequence continues at coordinate 16,387 of MGVC01000074.1, forward strand.
ACTTGAATTCATAGTAAAAACATCTACTTTGTAAGTTCCAGTCTCTCTTCCTACAATATATAACGCATACTTGCCAATTAAAGGGGATTCAACATCCAATTCTTTCCATTTTCTATCAACCTCACCAGTAAAACTGTCTTGAATAGCATCTAAAAAATATCTTGAATTTATAATTTCTTCTTTAGTTGTATAAGATATTGGGTCAAATCCTGTCTTCTCACCTTCTGAATTGGTTAGTAGGAGTTCGACAAAAATAGGACTTTGACTTAATGCTTTTGCTAAAATAACAGGCGTACTTTCACGAGAATATCCTGCTCGGAAACCCCTATATTCCACGTATGTTTTATTATTATAATAACTTAAATCCTTCCTTGCCCTCCATCCAGGATCATTGATTTTATACCCAACTCCAGGGCAAGATCCTGTCACAACAACAAAATGTTCTTCGTCATCATCGTGCAGAACCTTTAATATAGATGGGTATTTATTTTTCAAATCCAGATTAACTTGAAAATCATTTCTTTGTTTTGGCCTTGAATACCTAATTGCACCCTGAGTATATATTTCTGCTGCATAACCTTCGGGAAAATCTATACCATAAACATCTTTAATATTATCTTCTAACCATTTATTAAATATTTTAGGGTCAGTGTCAGGTATATATGTTCTCATATTCAAAGAAGAATGGTACTGTTTGTAATATTTTATTATCATTGCTACTGATGTTAAATGACATCCAACATTTCCTATTTCATTATATTGAGTAGTTGCCCAATAAGTATCACTTGCCCAATCCTCAAGTGTACTATCTGCTTTGCGTTTTTGATTAAAATACGGCACATCAAGCAGAATTCTTGCATTAACAACATTTGATAATTCAGAAACATTGGGCGGACTTGCATTATCTGCTGTTTTTATAGCAAAGTAATATTGTGCTCCTTGTTTGGGTACGTTTACTGTAAACGTTTCTCTTGTTCCTTCAGATAAAGGCGTTGTCTCTCCTATGCACTGATTAGCAGAATCCCAATTTTCTTCAGTTATTTGAGACTCTCTGTAACGTATATCGTATGATTTTTCGTCTGTGCCGGGTGATGTCCATGTTAAGCCGACGGAATCGTGCTTAACGGAACATTCTTCTATTTGCAAATCAGTTATTGGCGAAAGAGTTGGTGGAATAGTAGTGGTTATATTAGTTACAGTAACATCATCCCAGTAAAGTAAACAAGTACTCCCAAAATTAAGAATCATATTACCTATTACTGGAGTCGGCATTAATCCCCAATCAGAAAAATTAAGAGTATCTAAAGTAATATCATCAAGCTTCATTATAGTTTGGTCCTGATTAAAAATAATAGTCATTTTGTGCCAACCTTCAGTTCGCAAAGCACTGCCAGTACCTACGCCACTAAATCCAGGAGGATCTGATAAATATTCTGTAGCATACATTGAATCACCCACATACAATTCAAATGTAAATCTTCTCCAAGAATAAATACTGCCATCCCAATAATCAAGATCTATCGTGAGTGATGCATTAGTATAACTAGGGGAATCCAAGGTATCATAAAACCATATTTCAAAATCTGATGTTGGGCCAATAATATTAAAACTTTTAGCTGCATAACCACTAGACACTGTTTTTAAAGAATTCAGTCCCCCATGTGCCTGGTCATCTGAAATAGTTGCATTCCCTGACACACCCCACTGTCCCAAGCCATCTTCAAATCCATCAGAAAAGATAGCTGCTTTAATAGGTATAATAGGCAAACATATTATTAAAAATGCTAATAATAATATGTTAAACGAATTATATTTATTAAAAGCACAAGCTACCCTTCCTTGCTGTCTAATATTTGAGCCACATTTAAGTTCCTCTTTTATCATTTTCCTCCGATTCAAATGTTCTATTTTTACTAGGACCCGTCTATTTCATAAGTCATCATTGCTTCTAAACAAAAGCTTAATATTTTAAAGATTATTTGTCAATACCTTAAGCTATGGGGTAAAAGAGTCATTTATTATAAACAATTCTGTAAGATCTACTGACGATGAAAGAAAAAGAACGAAAGTTTATAGAATCCATTAATATCAGTTGTTTTTAAAATCATTAAGGTATATAATTATTTCTCGCTACCTTAGTAGAATATCAAAATGAACTTGCACACCCCAACATTTCCCAGGAGGAAATCATGAAAACAGATATTGCCATAAAAGAATTTTTAAATTACCATAAAGCAAATTCAAGAGAAAATACTATAAGAAACCACAAGGCAATGTTGTCCTTGTTCTTGCCAGTTTTTAAAGAACGCGAAATTGAATCAATAAATTCAGATGAAATACATCAGTTTCTTGAAAATACGTTTAATACTCGCAAACAAAGCACAAAACATCTTCGTTTTACTCAGTTAAAAGCCTTCTTCAACTTCTGTATTAACATTTTAAACATCAATATTCAAAACCCTTGTTGCACTTTACTGCTTAATAAAACCTATCGCATTAACCGACCTGTCTACAGAACCATTGTCAGTAAAGAGCTGATAGATGAAATAATTTACAAAACAACAAAAACAAGAGACAGACTTCTATTAGAGATTCAAGCAAGAAGTGGGCTAAGAATAGGAGAAGCACTAAATCTTTGCCCAAAACATATTAAAGACCGAAGAATTAAGATTGAATCACCTAAAAGTCGCAAAGACTTTGAATTTGCCTATCTTCCCTCAAATATTGCTGATAAATTGAAGCAATACATTACCCAAAACCAAATTTCAACTGATCAGAAAATATTCAATCTCTCATATGCTGGAGCACGGAACATAATCAGAAAAGCAGGTCAACAATTGGGAGTAGCGTTAAAACCTCATGATTTAAGAAGATATTCCGCGTCATTTGCCAGCAGAAATGGTGTGCCACTTGAAGTCGTATCAAAAGTTATCCTTAGACATCAGAATTTAGTAACGACTCAAGTATACCTTGGCAAAATTAGTGAAGAAGAAGCCTTGCGTTGGGTCGATAGTTTGCATAACAGATAATTCAAAGAACAAAGGAACAAATATGGTTAGAGCTCCACCTTTCAAAATATTGATTTTTATTCAAATCTTGAGAAATCACTCAAAATTCCAAACTACTGACTTGTTGCAAAAATCATTAGTTTGAAAAACAGTTTTTAACAAATTTGTTATAGAAAACAGCGGATTGGAACATTCTTGGAGAAAACCTTTGGCGACGACCTTTGCAATCCCGAAGTCGCCAATAGAGTGAGCCGCAAAGCGAACGTTTTTCGGAAAGAATGTTTCAGGCAAAGCTGTTTTCTGCATCAATGAAGTGAAAAAACTGTTTTTCAAAGACTATCTAAGTTCTCGACAAGCTCAAGCAATATGCTTTGCCAAGCAAGCTTGGCCACTACGGTAAAACTATTTCAAAAAAAATTCTTTTCAACGACGCCCATACCCCAATGATTTCCTTTTATAAGCAGATATTGGGATGCTACTTGCAAATGGGCAACTACAATCAATCTCGTTTGATAAATCAACCCGCTACAAAAAAATATTGAATTCTCAACTGCAAGTAGATTATAAAATTCTACAGAACGTTTTATTTCACGATTTCCTTTTTTTTGAACTGTTTCCAAAATGGAAACAGTTGACTTTTTCAAAAGTTCCCCTGTATACACATATGTTCATAAAACATCTTCTTTAAAGGATCGTCTATTTCTATCAATTGTGCAAGATGGCTAAATGAAAGATTTTCAATTAGAAACTTACCTTGAATGGTATATTGTGGAGACACTGTATCCACAATTTGTGGATAAGACAAATAAAACTGACGGTAACGGTACAACTCTCTGCGATCACACCTGTCTATTCCCTGTTTAATGAGAGTATCTGATAATTCATCCATAAGGCGATCACCGTACCTTGCCCTATCTGTACCTGCTCTCTCATATTCCTCTATATAATATCCAATAACCCAATTCCTAATAGTTAATCCGGCATTTACAGCTTTGATGGTTCTATTTAAAAGCTGCTTATGTACGCCACAGATTGAATTTACAAGATTTTGAAATGTGATCTTTTTTGTTTTATCAATATTCTTCATGATTATCCTCTATTTTGAAAAACAGTTTTTGAACGAATTTATTATAGAAAACAGCGAACTGGGACATTCTTGGAGAAAACCTTTGGCGACGACCTTTGCAATCCCCGGAGCCCTTGCTTTCCCTTTTATAAGCGGTGGCAAGGACGCTATCCGCAGCCGCCAATAGAGTGAGCCGCAAAGCGAACGTTTTTCGGAAAGAATGTTTCAGGCAAAGCTGTTTTCTGCATCAATGAAGTGAAAAAACTGTTTTTCAAAAACTAAACATGTTCTCGATTCTTCGTTGTTTTGCTTGTTCTCGACAAGCTCGAACGATATGCTTTGCCAAGCAAGCTTGGCCACTACGGTAAAACTATTTCAAAAACAAAATCAATACGGTTGATAAATCAACCCGCTACAAAAAACAATACTAATGGATTCCCTACTGCAAGTCCTCATGGATCCCCGACTGCAAGTAGCGTCCCGAACTCATCTGATAAAAGGAAAACTTCGGGACCAGCTACTTTTCGGGGATGACAAATATAAAACAAGATTGTGGAACATTCACGAAAAACTCTTTTTCCCTCACCCGGCCATTTTGGCCGCCTCTCCCAAGAGGAGAGGATAAATCATCCCAGAACTACCTTTACTTCGCAGGATTTATTTTTGGAAATAGGGATAATGTTGCCTTCAATAGGTTTGTTATCAACTAAAATCTGCTTAACACCGGATTCAACTTCATTTAAATTTTCAATAGTAATATTATAAACAGTATTTCTAAACCTGCGCTGAACTTTTATAGTTTTCCACTGCTTTGGCAGGCATGGATTTATTTTCAGCCCGTTAAACACCGGCTCTACACCCACAATTTTCAGCATACACTTGCGCAGCCACGCCGCCCCGCCCGCAAAATTTGAATATAAATGCTTCCCAAAATGCGCATGCGCCTCACCTACCGCAAAATTTGTAACCTGGTGTATTGGCCCTGTAGAAACATCATTTACCGTATTTGAAGGAAACACCTTTTTAATCTCTTTATACGCTTTTGTACCGGAATTTAGCGCCAGAAAACCATACACCGCAAACACGTGGCCGTGCGTATAAATGGACGCATTTTCAAACATACCGGGCAGCTGGTCACTAATCCTTCCTACATAACTGCTTTTGGCTGTATAAGCCGGTGAAAGCAGTAAATATCCGAAATGCGTAGAAATTTTCTCTATAGACTTTAACACCTTATCCACCCTGCCGGCTTTCTCTGCTACCCCGTTAAAAAGTGACCACGTATTTACATTCAGGTGAATCTTTCCTTCTTCTTCTTTTTTTGACCCTACCGGGCGGCCCACATCATTAAAGGCATACACATAATACTCCCCGTCCCAGGCATTTTTATTTATAGAGTCTGTAACAGTTTTAATAGCTTTATTTAAAAAAGCAATTCCTTTTTTATCTTTTTTCAGTTCCGCTAAAGGCAGCATTTTCTGGCAGGCAAAAACCAGCGCCATACTAAGCCACACGCTTACCCCTTTTTTGCCTTTGCCTACGGTATCTACAGCATCGTTCCAGTCACCGTGGCCCACCTGGCACAAACCTTTCTGCGGGCGGTTAAAATAAAGAGACTTTAAACCCAGCATAGCGTGTTCATACAGGCTTACCTGTTTATTAAACTCTCTTTCATGTTTTTCTAAATTAAAAAACCCGGTTTTAATATCCAGTATTTTCAGGTCCCCGGTTTCCATTACATATTCATGCATCAAATCCGGTATCCAGACAGGGCTGTCCATATAAATGCGTTCATCATGCTTAGCACCCGGAAAACGTGAAAACTGCCTGATAGCTCTGCCGTCTTTCATCTGGTAAGATAATGTTTCCGGAAGCTGGTTTTTTACAAACTCCGGGTTAAAATCTACTGCGGCCATAGTATCCTGCAGTACATCACGGTAGCCCACGGCATCTAAACAGCGGGTAAACCGCGCTGCATTTTTCATCTGATATTTCAGCCATACATTAAAAAACCTGTTAAACTCTTCATCAGGCGTATCTACAAAAATGCTTGACGCCATAGCCTGCCAGGTATCTTCTACCTGTTTTTCCTGCGCCTGCAACTGGCCGGGAGCGGAAAAATATTTTTTTCTTATTTGTTTCAGGTTTTCTTTTCTTTTTTTCTGGTCAAAATCCGTATTGCCCAGAAGAATATTTACATCTACTGTACCGGAGGCAGGAATATCCAAATCAAACTGCAGCACGCCTACCATGCCTTCATAGGGCTGTACACCTTCTGAATTGGTGCAGGCGCCGTCAATTACTGCCTGCGGAAATTCATGAAAATGCCCGCCCCCTTCAAACTCTTCTCTGGAAATATCAAAAGTATCAAAGGGCCGGTCAGCCATCATAAACCCTGTGCGTTTATGTTTGTTATTCTGGTCGCCGTTTATGGCAACTATGGCGTTTAAATCTTTATGTATTTCGCCCCGGGAAACTACCCGCGGGTCAAAGTAATAACTGGGCCAGGATTCCAAACCCCAGCTGACCCCGCAATAAAGTTTAACTATTCTTTTCTGCAGTGAATTGTTTTTCAGTTTTATCTGCCATACTTCCAGCGGGTCTTCTGCGGTAACAAATACCTTTAAGGAAGCTGCTATATTTCTGCTTACGGATTCATATTGTATTTTGCCGGCAGACATTACGCATTTATAATTTGTATATTTTGCTTCTTCCCTGCCTTCCTGGGGAAGCATAAACCACATATCCGGGTTTTCATGGCCGGGCACTTGTTCCCTTAAATAAAAATAGCGCACATCCCTGGGGCCCGGCGCTGTGGGCACATAGCTGGGGTCTTTATGCGATGTTACAGGCCCTGCCAGTACGCTATCTATAAAGGAAAAGCCTTTACCGGTCTGATCCCAGAAAGAACCGTACATACTGCGGGTATTGGAATGGTTGTTTGCCATCAGGTGAAGCCACGGGCGCGGCAGGTTAGGCGTGCTGATATGCACTTCGCTGTTATTTACAAAACCTGTTTCATCGGAATTGTCTTCAAAATGCGCGTATGCTGACTGAAATATTTCAAATTCTTTTGGTATGCCTGCTTCTTTGTTTTTTCTGGCCCAGTCTCTGAACTTCTGCTCAATTTTTTTGTCCACTGTAAAGCTCCCTCCGGAAATAAGTTAATTTTTTGGTTTTTATGGCTAGTTTAACCCTCACCTTAATCCTCTCCCAAGAGGAGAGGAAAATATCGGTTAGTGGTTATTTTGAATTCTGTTGTCGTTTACCCTTGCTGGTTTTTTAATGAACACACTTAAAAAACCAAGGCGCAGGATAAAACGCTGCGGGTAGCGCACTTGCTTCATCTTATAAAAGGGAAAACAAGTGAAAGTTTTATCCAGAAAAACAAATATGTTAAAGCGAAAGCTTTATCCCTGCTTCAAAGATGTTTGAATAGAAGGGACAGGAAACGCAGGATAAACAACACACATGCAAAATATAAATTGAACTATTTTATATTTTGCTGCTCTTTACCCTTGCTGGTTTTTTAATGAACACACTTAAAAAACCAAGGCGCAGGATAAAACGCTGCGGGTAGCGCACTTGCTTCATCTTATAAAAGGGAAAACAAGTGAAAGTTTTATCCAGAAAAACAAATATGTTAAAGCGAAAGCTTTATCCCTGCTTCAAAGATGTTTGAATAGAAGGGACAGGAAACGCAGGATAAACAACACACATGCAAAATATAAATTGAACTATTTTATATTTTGCTGCTCTTTACCCTTGCTGGTTTTTTAATGAACACACTTAAAAAACCAAAACGCAGGATAAAGAGCAAACACACAGAATTCAAAAGTTTATTTTGAATTCTGTTGCTCTTTAAACCAAGTTATATAGTTCATGCAGTAGTCGTCTTTGGTGAAAAGCGCTTCTGATGCCATAATGGCGGCAATCATATTTTTGTCTGTGGGGTCTATCAGCGCAGAGTCAAGGCCGGCGTCTATAGCAACGGAAATGAAAAGTGAGTTTATCAGGCTTCTGTTGGGCAGGCCGTAGGAAATGTTGCTTAATCCGCAGGTGGTTTTTACATCAGGGATGGTTTTTACCATTTTTACAGCATCCAGATATTCTTTGGTCTGGCCGGGTTCTGTGGCAATAGGCCTTACCAGGCAGTCAAAATATAAATCTGCTGGCGGCACGCCGTATTTCCCTGCGTAATCTACTATTTTTTTTGCTACATCAAATCTTTCTTTTGCGGTGTGGGGCATGCCGGCTTCATCCATGGCCAGGGCTACTACGCTGGCTTTAAACTCTTTTACAAGCGGCATTATTTCATCCATTCTGTATTTTTCTCCGCTGGTGGAATTTATCATGGGTTTGCCTTTATGCAGTTTAAGGCCTGCTTCCAGGGCTTTTGGGTTGGGGCTGTCTATTACCAGGGGCACGTTTACCGCTTCCTGTACTTTTGTTACCAGCCACTGCATATCGCTTATTTCATCATGAAAGTTTGTGCCGCAGTTAACGTCAAGCATATGGGCGCCTGCGGTTACCTGGTTTACGGCTTCTTTCTGGATAAATGCGGTATCTTTATTTTTTATGGCCTCAAAAATACTTTTTCTTGATGAATTAATGCGCTCTCCGATAATTAACATGTTCTCTCCCCTTTTTTTAAATTAGTTTTTTCTGGTTTTGTATGGCCTTACATTTATCAGCAGTCTTTCGGCGGTACTGTCCCTCTGCGGGCACGGCTACGGGCAGTGTCCTGGCATCATATTATAAAAGGAAAGGCCAGGGAGAGCGGGTCTCCCAATCTATGGGGAAATTGTGGATAACTTCTACAATCTATGGGGCAAACATTAAACCCAATTACCCCTAAAAC
>MGVC01000075.1 GCA_001800285.1 Elusimicrobia bacterium RIFOXYA2_FULL_39_19
GAATACCAGATTAAGAGTTTCGGTAAAGACGATTTAGGTAACTGGGAAGAAGTCCCCGGCAGCGGCTACAGTTTCTATTATGATACCACAGCACCAACGGCATTAATCACATATCCGTACAATCAGAACAAATACAGAACCGGGCTTACGCAGATTACCGGTACAGCCAACGGTAAATATGTCGGATTAAGCGGTATAGAATTAAAGATCAGCAGCTGGACCGGTGTAGATTGGTCAACAGTAACCACAGCAGTTGGCGGCTGGGTAAGTGTAAGTTACGGCACCACAACAGTCGGTGACATAACAACAAACTGGATATACACAATCAGCGGCTGGAGTTTAGTTGACGGAACAACCTATCAGGCGGTAACAAGAGCTACAGACAATTCCGGTAATGTACAGGTAAGCTATTCAACAATAACATTCTACTATGATAATACCGCTCCTACAGTAACAATGGTCAAACCCGCTTCAGACAACATCTATTTCAGTTCATCAAGCGTAGATGCGACTTACCAGTTAGCAGGTATTACCGGCCAGGCAACAGATTCATTTGGCGTATCTACAGTAACCATAAGTTTATATGATGCAAACATATCAAGTTATTATAACGTTTATACCGGCCTGTGGCAGGCAAATGCAACCTGGTACATGACAGCGATAGACGGAATAAACTGGTCAACAGGCGTACCGGTAGAAACACTACGTGACGGTGACTACTACAAGATAAACACAAAGGCATACGATTTTGCCGGTAACGTAAGCAATTATACTACAACATATTTCTATTGGGACGTAACACCGCCTACATTAACGCTTCTAAAACCAGTTACAGACTATTACGCAACGCTACCTACAATCAGCGGTAATTCTAACGATACCCGGGGCGGAACAAATAAAGCCGGTATGTTAAGAGCAGAGATACTGATAGGAAAATCACCGTTTGGCCTTAATGACTGGTGGACCGGAACAGACTGGGGATTAGAAGAAAACGGGTGGTTAAGCCACACATCATTAGATCCCGGCTGGCCGACCTGGGTATTTTTAAGTACACCAACCTGGTCAACAGATGCGTCATACCGCATCAGAGTAAGGGCGCTGGACAATGCGCGTAACAGAGCAGCAGAAGTATCAAAAGATTTTACGTTTGATACGCAGGCCCCTGAACTTGCAATAACGCAGCCGAACAGATTCAATCAAAACATAACACTTGCAACAGTATCCGGAACAGCCGGTGATACCGGCAGTAACGGAGCAATTGACAGAGTAGAAGCAAAAATTGAAAAGTTAACCACATCAGAAGAAACGGTGCTCAAAGACTGGTTCATGGTTACCAATCAGAGCGGTGACTGGGGTACATGGATAACAACATACAACTGGATATCAGGAAATGTATATAAGATATCAGCAAAATCTTACGATAGAGCCGGAAATTATTCAACAGAATTTTCAACAGGGTTCAGATATGATACCAGTACGCCGGAAAGCGCTGTTACATATCCGGAATGGACTAATGCACAATATATAAGGTCCTTAGATACAATCAGCGGTACAGCAAAAGACATGCCTACAAAACCTGCGGGCAATGCATACGGCGGTGTGGGCTTAAACAAAATAGAAATAGCTGTAAGAAACAATCAGAATAATTCCTGGTGGGGCGGCGGCGCCGGCGGTTTTGACCAGCCGGATGCAACACCATATTCTCCTACTTATTCACTTGCCAGCGAACCGGTTTCATGGACCTTTACCGGTATAAATTCAGGAAACCTGCTAAGCGGTGTGTCTTACTACATGACCAGCAGGTCTTCTGACAATGCAACAAATATTGAAAACTTCTTCAATGTAAGAGGTTCAACATTTGTATTTGATGACACCTTGCCAATATCAAAGATAACATTACCTGTACCTACATCAACATATTATTCATCACTGCCTACAATTTCCGGAACTTCAGACGATGTGGCCCCTGCATTACCGGGAACCATAAAATCCGGCGTGAAAATTGTTCAATTAAAAGTCCGCGATATTACTACCGGTACCGGCGATGCCAACGAAGGCAAATACTGGAACGGCGCCAACTGGATTGATTCAATTTCAACATTTACAGCACAGAATACAATCAATTGGAAATCTACCGATGTGCCCAATACTGCATGGGAACAGGGCCACCAGTATAGAATAACTTACTGGTCTACAGACAATACGCTGCCTCTGCCGGGTAACGTAGAAACTCCGGAAAATACAAAAGATTTTGTTTATGATTCAAGTTCACCGGTAACAGCATTTACAAACATTGCTAACGGTACTTATTATAAAACTTTGGCAACCATCAGCGGTACGGCAACTGACAGGCCGAGATCACCGTGGAACCATGCGGGCATAGATATAACTCTTTACGGAAAAGTGGAAGTATTGATACACAGAATAAGCCCTGAGGCCTACTGGAACGCCGGCTGGGTAGGGTCAGAACCTGCCAACTGGCCGCAGGCTTCTGTAACAGGCACGGCACAGTCAACAGTCACCTGGACTTTTGATGCTCCTGCATGGGACAGCGGAAAAGCTTATGACATCAGCGTAAAAGCTTATGACAGTATTAATAACGTAAGTTCTTCAATGACTTACAGGGTTTATTATGATACACATCCTCCGTTATCAACGGTAGCAAAACCTATAGAAGGAACCGGTTATTCAACTGCGGATCCGTTAAACACAATATCCGGAACTACCTATGAATACCCGAGGCCAACAGAAAATTCAAGCGGAATATTAGCTGATGAAAGAATAAGAGTTTCAATAAGAAAATATAAAACAGATACACCGCCGGATGACCTGGATGAATGGTGGCATTTCGGCCAGAGCCAGTGGGTGAATGTACTGTCTTTTGCGGAAGATGTAACTATGGGCACCGTTACAATACAGGGTTCTTCAAGCAAAGCATATTTCTGGACCCTGGCATCGCCTACCTGGGATACAGTAACCAGCAGATATTATTTAATGAAAGTGGAAGCTCGTGATGAACTTGGAAATTATACATCAAACGGAACCACCATTACTTTCTCAGTGGATATTATTCCTCCGGATTCAAACATTATCAAACCGGCTGATGGCGGGTTCTATAATAATTCCGATAATCCGTTAAACACTCTTTCCGGAACTGCTCTTGATGATTTGCCGAACAATGTTAACAGAACCGAAATAAGAATAAGATATGAAGGGTTCTATTATGACGGCAGTTCATGGCAGGATGTAACTGCGTCAACCTGGCTGGCCACAACAAATCTGACACCCGGCGGAACCTGGTGGGCGTATACAGATCCAATTTCCTGGGTATCAAAGAAAACTTATTTCATGAATACCAGATCTTATGATAACGCCAACAACCTGGAATTAACCTGGTCTACGGTAACATTCCAAATGGATACTTTGGCGCCTGAAACTACAATTCAGATGCCTGTAAATAATGACGGCTACAGCCCGTCGGCACCGCTTTACCAGCTGTATGGCGATTGTGCTGATGATTATACAGGCGTAAAATATGTAGATACCTATGTCCAGGATTTAAACACAAAGAATTGGTGGCAGGGCGGTCTTGGCTGGGGCGGTACACCGTCGCCTATAAGAGCAGACCTGAGTACCGGCGCAACATTCTGGTGGAAAGTTGCACCTACGGGATTATGGGAAAGCGGTAAGAGATATTTAGTAATTGCGCAGGCTACAGATAATTCAAATAATGTGCAGGACTATTTTGCCGTAGGCATAGCTTCGGTCACATTCTTCTATGACAGCAATGCCCCTCATACAAAAGTGGGCCTGCCTTTAAATGCCAATTCCTATAACACTCTGCCTACGATAACCGGTACTGCAGATGATGATTTCAGCGGAGTTAACTCTGTAAGATTACAGATAACTTATTTATTAAGCGGTGACACTTATTACTGGACCGGCGTAACGTTCTCTTCGGAAACAGCTGCAGAAGTTGATGCTGCCAGCGTTCTTTCGCCCAATACAACATTTACCTACTGGATTTATGATGATGCAGATTTATCAGGCGTAAACGGCTGGGCCAGCCCGAGAACTTATACAGTAAAAGCAAAAGCTAAAGACGTTTCAGAAAACTGGGAAACTTATACTTCAAGCAGCGCGTTCCTTTATGATAAAGAAAAATCTATTACTTATTTTGAAAAACCGGAAGTAAGCGTTTATTACAGCCCGAACAGAGCGCTGGCATTAGTCAGTGGTACTGCCGTAGACAGCCCGGTGAATGCTTTCAGCGGAATTACTAATGTTGAATACAGAGTTTCCAGAATGGACAGCGGATATTTCTGGACCGGTTCTTCATGGACTTCCTCAGGCAACAACGGTGAAAACTTATGGTTCTTAACGGCAAGCACTCCTGCTGCCGGTTCACAGGCTAACTGGGCGTACAGCAATCCTGGCTGGGCAGACAGCGTACAGTATAAATTAGATACCAGAGCCACAGACTTAGCCGGCAACTTATCAGGCTGGGCCACAAGATATTTTGTGTATGATTCAACTCCGCCACTTTGCCAGATACAGCAGCCGGATACTTCTTATGAACCATGGCCTTTATCAACTCTGTCAGGTATTGCATCAGACCCGAACGTTAATTCCTGGTACTCAAACCTTAAATATGTCAGAGTTGCCATACGTGAAACACCGCCGACTGGCAACTGGTGGGACGGTTCAGGATTTACTATCGGCGGCGCGTCACCGAACTGGATTGAATATAATGCAGGCACCCTGGCTTCATGGCAGTTTACAGGTTCAACGCCTACCTGGTCACAAGGCGCTGTTTATGATGTGCGCGCAAAAGCCATAGATGACGCTGCCAATGAATCAACAATATTTATTACAACATTTACTTATGATAAAAATCCTCCGCTGGCAGGCATGGTTCTTCCTAACCCGTCAGAAACTGCTTATTATACACTGGCTACAATTTCAGGAACTGCTGCAGAAAGCGTTACTCCGCCTGCGGATAACGATGCCTGGCTGGACAGGGTGCAGATAAGAATTCAGGAAACCGATACATTCAACAAATACTGGTATAACAGAAATGTTGAGGCGTTTAATATCACTGCTGCTTCGGCGGCCTGGTTTACAGTCACAGCTACCGGACCTGTATCAACACCTTGGACCGTATGGCTGTCAACTTTCAATGAATCCAACTGGTCTGAAAATATTACTTACCAGATTAACACAAAGAGCTTTGATAAAGCGGGCAATTATTCCGGAACTTATTCAACCTCAGTATTCAAATGGGATAAAACAGAACCTGAATCATTTGCATCTTTCCCGCAGGAAGCAAAGAGTTATTATGGTTTTGCCACTATCTCCGGTACCTCAAGCGACGGTTCCGGAAGCGGTATAGGTTTTGTCTATGTTGCAGTAAAACGTTTAGGCGGCGCCACGGATGCTAACGGCCAGAGCGAAAAATGGTGGAGAGGCATAAGCTCTAAATTTGACGGCGATACAACTTCCTGGTTCCTGGCTGACGATTTATTATTCTGGACTTTCTCAAGCGATAATTCTGTAGCTTTAAGCACTTCATACCTTACATCGGGTGCTTCTTACTATATTATTACAAGAGCCAAAGATAAATCCGGAATATTTGAAACTTCTTTCGGAACTGTAACTTTCTGGTGCGATAAAGATGCGCCGGTATCTGAAATAATTCTTCCTATCTCATCCTCAACTTACGTCAATGCTGCACAGTTTGCATCCATAAGCGGAACTTCCGCAGATACTACAGCCGGTGTTGAAAAAGAACAAATAGCTGTCCGCAACTTAACCCGCGGAACTACTTACTGGAACGGTACTGCCTGGGTAAACGGCGAGTTCTGGCTGGCAACTTCTACTACCGGCGCCTTGGGCCTGAAGAATTGGAAATATCCTTCAACAGGCAGCAGCGACATTATGCCTGATTTCACTTATGCAAATCAGTACAGGGTTTACTACAAAGGTTATGACAAAACCATATTCCCGCAGGCTAATGTTGAAACTGAAAAAACAAAGAATTTCACTTATGATAATTCAAAGCCCACATCAACTATTACTTATCCGCTGGCAAATGAGTTCTATAATAATTCAACAAAATCCATTGCCACAGTACAGGGTACAGCTTATGATGAGCCTGCCCTTCTGCCGCTGGGTTCTGTAATTGACAGCGTTGTTGTTTCTTTCCAGGAAGTAGCCAGCGGAAAATACTGGAACGGCACATCTACATTCAATGCTCTTACCCCGGTATGGTCAACTACAACCGTGACCGATGCTGACGGTATCACAAGAAACTGGAGCGCAGCTGTACCTGCAAGTTTCTTAATAGACAGCAAATCTTACAGAATATATTCCAAAGCAAAAGATGCCGCTAACAATGTTGAAGATGACAAGGGCGGAATATTATTTACCTACGATATATCAACACCTACTGCAAGAGTTACAGTACCTATGGATACCCAGCATTATAAAGCACTCGCAGTATTAGGCGGTACTGCGGTTGATGACGTAGGCATTCCTGCAAACAGCGTTTACTTTGCCATTCAGGAATCACCTGACGGGCCGTGGTATGACAGCGCAACTTCGTCATTTACAAAAATTCAGGTACCATCTACGGATCCTTACTGGTTAAAGGCAAACAACTCTGCCGGTACTGCCTTGCAGACAGTTAACTGGTCCACCGGTACCGTAGCATTCAGAACCAATTACACTTACATAATAAAAGCCCGTGCCGCAGATAAAGCAAATAATATCGGCGGAGAAAGCCCGGCAGTAACATTTATTTACGATACCACACGGCCTACTGCTACGGTAGTTGTGCCGGCTGACGCGTCTCAGTTCGCTGCTCTGTCTACAATTTCCGGAACCTTTGATGATTATGACCCCGGCGAACATAAACGTGTTGAAATATCCATTCAGGATTTATATGACAAAAACTTCTGGAACGGCGACAGCTGGGGTGCTTCCCAGGTATGGCTGTCAACGGAAGCCTCAACTCTGGGCAAAATAACCTTTAATATCTACTCTGATACCTGGACGTTCAGTGATGCTTTAGCGCCGGTACTTGATTATCAGACAGGCCATAGATACAACATAGCTGCAAAAGCTACAGACCGGGCCGGCAACGTACAGAATGTGTTTGCCCAGACTTTATCAAGCAACACTTTCCTGTATGATATTACTCCTCCGGACAGCAGAGTTGTAGCGCCTGCAGATATCACGGTAAATACTCTCTCATCTATTACCGGTACAGCTGCGGATAAACCGGATACAACAGGCTTGTTTAATACAGGGCTGGATGAAACCAATAATGCAAAAGTAGAATTGGTACTTAAAAATTTCACACGCGGAACTTACTGGACCGGAGCCAACTGGAACGGTGTTGCGCCGTCTACCTTTACCGCTTCTGCAATAGCTGCGCCGGACCTGGCATCCTGGCAGCTGAATATGGCAAACTGGGTGGGCGATTATGAATATGAAATTTTTGCCTGGTCTACGGACGAACTTGGAAATGCCCAGTCAGTTCCTTCAACAGGCTACAGAATTTATTACGATACTACACCTCCTGTTTCAGTTATTAATTATCCTGTTAACGATGCTAAATTAGGCAGTCTGGCATCAATTACCGGTACGGCCAGCGGTTACATAGCAGGCCTTGAAAAAGTAGAAGTAAAAATTTCCAGCCTCGGCGCTACAAGTCAGGATGTTTATTTCTGGACCGGTTCTTCATGGTCTGCTTCTATACAATGGATAAATATAAGCAATACATCATCTTCTACAGGAACAGTTACGGTTACCTGGAATTATAGTACCGCAGTTACTTATGATGACGGCGGCAGATACAGAGTTGTTTCCCGCGCAAAAGATAATGCTTCAAATTATGAAACAATTATGAGCACGATAGATTTCCTGTTTGACAGAATTCCTCCGACTATCGGAATCAAAACGCCGGCTGATGACCTGTCCGTAAAATATTACGGGCCTAACAGAACCCTGACTGTAATTTCCGGTACCAGCAACGATTCTATTTCCGGCGTGCAGAAAGCATATATCAGAATTTATAATGAAACTGACAATAAAGACTGGTTCCCCGGCAGTAATAACTGGGGCGGAGTAGGTGTATCCAGCTGGGTAGTTGTAAATGCTACAAACCCGTGGACCTTTAATGAACCTTCAGCCGGCTGGAATGACGGCTGTAAATATAACATTTATGCAAGAGCCGTTGACTGGGCAGGCGTGTTAAGCGGCTGGACTACGGCAACATTTATTTATGATGCTACTTATCCTGTGCTGACACTTCAGAAACCGAATCTGCCTTATCATAATTCACTGCCTACCATTTCCGGTATAGTCAGTGACCCGACAGCTTTTACAGGCAAACCTGAAAAGAGCGATGTAGAAATAAGTTCTGTAGCCATTCAGGTGCTTACCGGTGCTGACAGCGGAAAGTGGTGGAGCGTAAACGGATTTACCAGCGATACAACAAATTACTTTAACGCTTCAAGCCAGGGCGCTTCCTGGTCTCATACAGGAACAACTCCTACCTGGACCAGCGAATACAAATACTTTGTGAAAGCGCTGGTTATGGATAAATCCTGGAACGTGTCAACCAACACGGTTCTTTCTTACTCATTCTATTATGATGTCACAAAATCAACTTCACTGGTGACCATTCCTGCACCGGCGGTAAATTATTATTCAGAGCTTCCTACAATTTCCGGTACTGCTTTTGATTATCCTGCAGATATTACACAGGCCAAAGTTTTTGCCAGAGACGTTGATGCAAATATGTACTGGACCGGCACCAACGCAGGCAACTGGGGTACTCCGGGAACCGTTTACTGGAGGCTTGCAAACGGAACAACACAATGGATCTATCCGTCAGCAGGTGAAGATATACCGTTATGGATAAACGGAAGAAAATATGAAATCCAGTCCTGGACCCTTGACGGTGCATCCAATATATCTACCGGCACAGCTAAGGTATTCTTCTATGATAATGAAGACCCGGCAAGCTATGTAACATTACCTGTCAATACCAAATATTATAACAGTGATCATTTAGGTACCATTTCAGGTACTGCCGCAGATGAAACAGCAGAATTGTATGCCAGCTCTTTAAGTGCGGTAGCCGTCAGCATTAAAGACAATACCGCAGAATTGTGGTGGAACGGCGCAGACTTCAGCTTGGGTATGGAAGTATTCCAGCCGGCAACAAATGATGCCGGAGACTGGACCCAGTGGTCTTATACAAATTATAAAAACAAACTTAAAAACAGCAGAAGCTATACCGTAAGAGTAAAAGCAACGGATAATTCTTCACCTCAGAATGAAGAATCCACTTACACTGTCGGGCGCAACACCATTACCTTTATCTGGGATGTCACTCTGCCTACATCAACTATTAGTTATCCGAATAATCCTTATACAAGAACACTTGTAACAATTTCCGGTACAGCAGACGACGAACTAAGCGGTGTATCGCAGGTGGACATAGCTATTCAAAGCCTGGCTTACGGCACTTCCTGGTGGGGCGGTACAGACTGGTTAACCAATTCTACCACTTACTGGATAAGCGCCAGCACCACAAACACTAAACCGGTCAACTGGGCCTATACATCTCCGTTTAATTGGATGCAGTCCGGCCAGTACAAGATTTATGCACGGTCTCATGATAATACTACGCCTACTAAAAACATTGAGTTGGAACATAAAACATTTACAGTCACTTATGACGTAGAAGCGCCTACTGCGGCAGTAACTTATCCGGATATTCCTGTAGTAAACTTTATACCTACAATTACCGGTACAGCATCCGACGGCGTAAGCGCCATAAGCAAAGTATTTGTAGCTGTAAGAGAACAGGATCCTGTGGGTATGTGGTGGAACCCTGACACCAGCACGTTCAGCGCCAGCGTGCCGTTATATTCCACAGCTACCTGGGTAACCGGCCCTCCTGCTCGCTGGGAATTTACATCGCCAACACTAAAGAATTTCTATAAATATCTTGTAAAAGCCTATGCTCAGGATATGGCGGGCAATGACGGCAATCCGGATGCGGTAACAGCATTGCAGTTTAGATATGATATAAGCAAACCTACTACCGCGGTTACTCTGCCGGTTAATGGTTTATGGCATAACGCTCTGCCTACAATTTCAGGAACAGCATTTGACGGCGGATATACTGATGCACAGGTTACTTATGTTTATGTAACTTATCAGGAAAATCCCGGCACTAACGGCAACTGGTGGGCGGGCGCAACCCAGGGCTTCAGTCAGACAGAATCCGGCAGAAACTGGGAACTGTCAACACTGACGGGTTCTAATAACCAGAAAGACTGGTGGATAAGCGGAAACTCAACGCCTTCGTGGGTAACAGGCGGACAGTATAAAGTTGTCAGCAGAGGCAGAGATAACGGTACCAATGATGAAGTTGAACCGTATCCGTATTCTATATTCAATTATGATGCAGTGCCTCCTACATCTACGGTAACTTCTCTTGTATCGGGTGTTTACTACAGTACCATTTCAGTAATTTCCGGCGGTGCTTATGATGCCAACAGCGGTGTAAGAAGGGTAGATTTTGATTTAAGAAATACAGATGATTCAATGGATTGGAACGGCACCGGCGGTTGGGTGAACAATCAGTCTTCATGGGTTGCCGTAAACCTTATTTATACATCATCATGGAATTATACTCCAAGCATAAACTTCACATCAGGAAAAACTTACAGAATTAAATCCCGCGCCTGGGATGTGGCGGGCAGTTCTGAAGCTTCAGGCAGTATTCCTGCCTATGACGCAGAATTCTATTTTGATAACGATGCGCCTGATTCACAGGTAAATTCTCCTGCAGAGCCGGCGGCCAGTTACAATTACTACCGTACTCTTACGGTAATAACCGGTACCGCCTCAGATAAGCCGTCAGGAATTAACAGCGGAGTAGAAAATCCGGGCCTGGAAATAGCCTTGCAGAATAAAACGAAATCCGGAAACAATTGGTACGGCGGAGGTGCTTTTGACCAGTCTGGAGCCCAGTGGTTTACGGCAACAGGCTCTACTTCCTGGTCTTATGATTTTGACACTTCCAAGTGGACCGATGAAAACATATATTTAATACTAAGCAAAGCGCATGATAAAGCAGCGCCTTCTGCAAATTATGAAAACACATTTACTGTCAAGGTCAACTCTATAACATTTATAGTTGATAAATCCTCGCCTGTATCTAAATTAATTTATCCTGCTGCAGATATTTACAGCAACGCAGCAGAATCCACCAAACCTCTGCTTACCATTTCCGGTACCAGCGTAGATGCCAACACGGTTAAAAGCGGGGTAAGAGTTACTGAAGTATCCATACAGGAAAATCCGCAGTCATCAGGCAATTACTGGGACGGTGACGGTTTTGATACGGCAGCTTCATCTTATGTAAATACAACTTCGCTCAGCTCCGGCAACACGGTCTGGGCTTACACAAACTTTGATACTGCGCTTGTAAGCCATTCCACCTACACCATATTGGTAAGAGGTTATGATAACTCACTTCCTCTTCCGGGCAACTATGAAACGCTGCTGGCTTCGGTAACATTTGTTTACGATGTCATTAAACCTACATCAGCTATCACCAGGCCGGTACTGCCTTATTACACCAATGTCACGGGAGCCGGGGCAGGCAACCAGCTTCCTACAATTTCAGGTACCGCTTACGACAGATTTGGCGTAAGCAATGTAGAAGTAACACTACGTGACCTTACCCGCGGAAATACTTACTGGACCGGCACTGCCTGGCAGATAGGCGAACCTGCAGACTGGGCAGACGCAAATATTTCCGGCGGCTGGACTTTCATATCAACGCCTGCCTATATTGACGGACATCAGTACAGAGTTTACTCTAAAGCCAAAGATGCAGCCACCAACGTTCAGGCAAATATTTATACCAGCACATTTACCTGGGATATTACACGGCCTCAGTCAAGAGTGGTTACACCGGACCAGAGCTATTACAGCTACTTCCCGTCAATTTCCGGAACCGCGCAGGACATTACTCCCGGCACCGGTCCTGAAAAGAGCGGTATCGGCGGTTATCCTGCAGTCTATGTTTACATAAAACGTCTGGGTGATGTAGCCAGCGTAGCGTGGTGGAACGGTTCGTGGCAGGGCAGTGAAACACCTTATTCAACTACATATACACCCGGCACCGGCGTATGGGAAAGAAACACCGGCCTGCCCGGAACTATTGATTTGACTGCCGGTGAAAGATATAAAATCTACAGCAATGCTATGGATAATGCCACCATTCCTGAAGGCGCTGAAGAAGGCGATTTACATTCAGGCATAACATTTAAATATGACCCGAACCCGCCGTCATCAAGGATGACCAGTCCTGTGCAGGAGGCTTATGATGCTAATTCCGGTTATGGTTGCCTGCCTACAATTTCAGGTACGGCAACGGATGCAGATTCCGGAAAAACCAGAGTAAAAGAAGTGAAAATAAGAATTTTTGCAACCGATGCTTCACCTACTCAAAATAATAAATATTGGAGTGATATAGATTCATGGACAGCTGTTGCAAATACCTGGAACACGGTTAACTCCACGGGCCCGTGGAGTTATCACAATCCTTCTTTTAACTGGGAAGACAATGCGGTTTACCGACTTGAATCAGTTTCCTACGATATGGCAAACAACGAAGAACTTAACTGGTCTACTGTTACTTTCAGATGTGATATTTCAAGCCCTGTTGCTTTTGTACGCTCGCCTACAGCACCGTTATTAAGTTCTGTTACCACCTTCTTCGGCGTAGTAAGGGATGATGTTACTAGAATTTCTCAGGTAAAAATAAGATTACGCCGTCAGGATACAGGCCTATATTGGCAGGGCCCGTCAAATCCGGGTGGAACAGACCCGAAGTGGGGTTCCTCCATATGGCTTGACCCGAACCCTGTATTTGCCGGCGGTACGGGCTGGAAAAACTGGGAATATACGCATGACGCATTCTACGATTCAGATGATCCTTATTATCCAGCATGGACTAACGGCACGTCTTATTACATTGATGTAGAAGTGCGTGACCCGTCAAGCGGGCCGGCATACAATGCAACTACACCTACAAATCCGAATATAAAAACTTATTATTCAACGGCAAGTTTCACTTATGATAATACGCCTCCGGAATCCAGAATTACCCGTCCCGCCAATAACGGCGCTTACACAACGGGCGGTATATTAACCATTTCCGGTACCGCTTATGATGCCACCGCCGGCGTGCTGGGATTACAGATTAAAATGGTTAACATGACAGACCATACCACCTGGTATGATAACGGCGTAACGCAGAACTGGGCTACCGCCGCAGGCGAATACTGGGTAGACCTGGCCACTTCTTCCGTAGGCGGGCAGACACTGTACTGGGCCTATTCCGTAAGTGATTTCGGCTGGGTTGATGACAGCATATTTGAAGCCTCCATAAGAGGTTACGACACAATCCGTACTACGGAAACCGCAATTTCTAAAGTGCGTTACATTTACGATGTCACAAAACCGTCTTCTACTCTTACACAGGTCAGGGAATACTCAACTTATAAAGACATAACAAACATTTATTTTGAATCCGTAAACAAGATGAGAGGTACAGCAAAAGATACTCTGCGTACGGATAACAGCGGTATAACAACCAATGGCGTAGAACTCTGTTTGATGCGCGATGAAAACGAAAACGGTATACTGGATAGTAATATAGACCTTACCTACAACTGGTCGGGTTCCACCTGGACCACATATACAGGCGGAGCGCCTGCTTACTGGTTAACCTGTTCAAATGCGGAAGGCACGGACGTTACCTGGACTTCACCGGATATTTCCACTTCCATCTGGAGATCAGGAAAACTTTACATGGTAAAAACGCGCTCTACCGATAAAGCCGGCAATATTCAGGATATAAGCCTGGCCAGCTGGGCACAGTTCTACGTAACCCTGCCTGCCAAATCATTTATTGTAGACATTCCTGACAACATTACCGCCGGCACAAAAAATGCCGTATACATAAAAGCGGTAGATGAAAACGGCGACACGGCAAAGAATTATGACGGCACTGTACACTTCTCCGTAGAAGGCAATCTGCCGGAAGTGTCTTATGTAGGCACAGAAAATACCGCATATCAGGGCTGGCTGCCGGTGAATTATAAATTTAACCTGGACTATAAAGGCGAAAAGACCATCTATGTTTCAAGCGCACCGCTTGATGCGCATGCCTTACTGTTGGTAAAATCCGGTGTAAGAACACTTACTGTCACTGATATTGCAGGAGATGGTGCTTCAAACGGAAACCCTGTTACCGACGGCATATTAGGCAGTACCACTTCCCTGGTTGCCTATGTTGCTCCTGAAAAATTAAGAATTAAAGCTTCCGGCCAGAGCGATGCCCCCGGAACCCAGAATGGTTTATACAATTCACCTACGGGTGTAACAGCCGGCGCGGAAGTAACCCTGACGGTAGATGCCGTGGATAAATACTGGAACCGTGTAGAAAGCACCAGCACGCTGGTTGCTCTTACTCCTTCGGCCGGTTCTTATGCAACTCCTTCCGTGCAATATAAACCGCTTTCAGGCGGTGCCACAACTTTCGCCATCAACGTATACAAACGCGGGACTCAGTATGTTACTGTTGCTTCCACTGCTCCGGCATGGACAGGTACTATGACCATGGGCGGCATTGCAGTTTCAGCCGCTTCTTACAATAAGCTCCAGGTAATCCTTCCCAGTGAAACGCAGGATGAAGGCCGTCCGCCTTATAACAATAACACTGGCGGAAAAACCGGTACCCTGGGCCATAAGACCGTGGGCCAGCAGTTTATAGCCACGGTAAATGCCTGCGACCAGTACTGGAACCAGGTAAATGAAACTCCGATAGTTAAAATTTATTCTTCTGATATTTATGCCGTACTGCCGGCTACAAAAACACTTGCAGCAGGAAGCGAAACATTTAATGTAACTCTGCTTACAGGCTCTACTTTCTACAGCGGAACGCTTTACACCGGTGTTACAAATTATGTCTATGCTTACACCACTGTTGCCAGCCCGATAAGCCTTTCAACAGGTACATCAGGTGATGCAGTTACGGACCCGGCAAGCCCGTATACCATGATGGTAATGATGCCCGGAGAATATAACGTGCCCGGCAATACGTCGCTGTCCGGAAAAACCGGTGCGCCTAATACCCTTACCTCAGGCAGTACTGTCACGGTCACGGTATACCTGGTAGATAATTATTATAACAGAGTTTCATCAGATACTCCTACTGTAAGAATATCCGCCAATGACCCGGCTTTTGCGGTTGAAGGCCCCAATGAGAAAACACTGGCTACAGGAAGAGAAACTTTCAGGGTAAACATAATCACTGCCAACGATACAACTTCAGGGGCAAAAAATAATACCGGCGGCCCGATACCTGGAAACTGGTATATGACTGCAGAAGATATTGTCACTTCCTTTGGCAGTGTAAACTCCAGCAGTTTCACCGCCTTGCCGGGAGAGATAGACAGATTGTTATTGTTAGTACCGAACGAACTGCACTATGTGGCAACCGCTACCGGAAAAGAATCAACAGACATTGCAGTGCAAACGGCAGGCACACCGTTTGTGGTAACTGTAAAAGCAACGGATAAATACTGGAACAAGGCTTCCACCAACGCGCTGGTAAGAGTAGAAACTCCGGATGACCAGTATGATACAGAACCGGAAAAGACGCTCATCAACGGTGTAAGAGAATTTACCGGAGTTGACAGAGTTAACATTAAGACAGTTGGCGAAAGCGGCTCTATGAACCATAACATAAGAGCCATAGACAGAAGCGGCCAGCCGGTTATCTGGTCTTCCGGAACTATCCCGGGAACCATTACCGTCAATGCAGGCAGCCCGGCAAAATTAGCGTTATTACTGCCAGGGGAAACTTTACGGCCCGGATTGCCGTCAGGCAAAATTAATCCTCCGGAAAACGCGCGCGCCGGCCAGCAGTTTAACGTTACGGTAAATCTGTGCGACGCCAACTGGAACCGTGTAGTAAGCTTAGCCCTAGGCCCGACGGTGCAAATAACTACACCCGATGAACTTTATGATACGCATCCTTCAAGCGCGCCTTTGGAATTCGGCGAAAAAGAATTCCAGGTAACGCTTTATACCTCTACCCAGACCCAGAGAGTTATTGCTACGGATGTAGCTTCAGTTTATAATTCATCCACCAGCGCTTTGGCAGTTGACCCCAACAGAGCCCAGAACCTGTTTATAAAATATCAGGATGAAACCTTTAAACCCGGCAAATGGAATTCTGCTCCTTACGGAAAAACATTAGGTACGGAAGTTACCCAGACAGCAGGTGTGCCGTTTACCGTTACTGTTTACTCCTGTGACGCCTACTGGAATATTTCTTCTACAAACCCGGGAGTAGCCGTAGGCATACAAACCTACGACGATACTTATGATTCCGAGCCTTCTACCAGGACTCTCATAAACAGCACTACCTTCAGTGTTACCCTGGTTACAGCACAGGGCACCAGCAGGTTAAGAGCCTTTGACCAGGCCAGCGGAATGTATTCCTATGACCAGGAAACAGCAGGCGGGGATTCCAGGGTAACTGTGCTTCACAACAATCCTTACAGAATGCTCATTCTTGCACCGGGTGAAACGCATGTAACCGGAAAATATAATATTGCTCCTTACGGAAAATCAGCCGTTCCTGCATGGCAGACAGCGGGAAGCCAGTTTGATATTACGCTTAAACTTGTGGACCAGTACTACAACAATATTACTAACAGTATACCGACTGTTCCAATAACTATTACCAGTGATGACCCGAATGACGGTTCATCACCGCACAACGGGCCGGACTCAACTGCAGTCAGTGTAACCGGTACGGATACAGGCCAGAAATGGAAATTCTTTACTTCAACGGGCACTATCGTAGCACCGGGCCTGGGCTGGAAACTGCATGCCAACGCGCCGTCACTAACGGACAAAGATACTTATACGGAATACATAAAAGTTACTACCACAACGGTTAATTATCCGAGACTGCTTGTTATGATGCCCAATCAGTCATTCCTGGCGGGCACAGAAACAGGTATTTCAGGCGCGGTAATTTCCCAGACCGCCGGCATAGGCTTCACGGTCACAGTAAAATCAGTTGATAAATATAATAACCAGACCAATGATGCGCCGGTAATTTCTCTGCTGACCTCTGACGCTTATGATGATGAAACTTTCTTTGCCAATAAAAACCTTACAGCAGGAAACCTGACTTTCATGACCACCTACTATACCGCTACCAGCGCGTTTATGAGCGCGGTGCACGGCTCGGGCGGTTTTGTAACTTACTCCAGCTACACCACAGCTTACTTCACCGTGGGCTCCAGCAGTGTTGTTAAACTGCAGTTTATAGTAAACGGTGATGAAACCGAAGCGCCGGGCAAACCGCCTTATGACAACAATACCGGCGGAAGAACTACCCCCGCAAGCATAACCAAAACAGCGGGCGCTCCTTTCTCTGTGAGAATAAACGCCGTAGACAGTTATTGGAACGTTGTGACTGCCGGCGGTGCAGATGTGAAACTTTCAACTTCAACAGACCCGTATTTTACCACGCCTGCGAACCAGCCGTTAGCAAACGGGACCACGATTTTCTATGTAAATTTAAGAACCGTTACCGATACGGGTTGGACTATAACTGCCATTGACGAACAGGTGCCGGCGTCTAACAGGCTCAATTCAATAGTTTCATCTGCCATGAGAGTAATTGCTTCTTCCTCAACAAACCTGCAGGTGCTGGTGCCCAATGAAGCCAACGAAGCCGGTTCCTATACAGGAAAAACCGGTGTTGTACAGGCCCAGACAGCGGGCGTACAATTTAACGTAAGCGTAAATGCGGTGGATGCCTTTAACAATCTGGCTCCACTTGGCTCGTCTCCGTATGTCTGGATAAGAACTTCTGACCCGTATGATGTTGAAGTTGCTACCCAAACTCTTAATGTAGGCACCACCGTGCTGATATTTACGCCGACTTTTGTTTCCGCCACGGATGTCTATAACTGGAATAATTCAGGCTGGAGAATAAATGCTTACTCAACAGTATTGAATTCAACAATATCTGCTTCTGTGCCGGTAGTGCCCAATTCAGCAGGTGTAAAGAGATGGCAGGTATTAATGCAGGGAGAAACAGCAGTGCCAGGGCAGCCGCCTTATACTACAGGCCAGTCCACCGGCGGAAAAACCGGAACGGTAACTCATACCACCGCGGGTTCCCAGTTCCGCATTACGGTAAATGCCTGCGACAACTGGTGGAACAGAAATTCAGCCTTTAATGATGATGCCCGCGTAACATCCAACGGATTAAGAGATGTAGATACGGACAATAATTACAGGGACCTTCCGGGCCTGGCCAACGGTACTACAAATACTTACGTAATTTTCTATACCAGCTCTTACGCTCCGGGCTGGAGCTTAACAGCTACCGCCGGTGGTTATACCACAGGCACTTCATCAAATGTAGTAGTAGCTCCCGGAACGGTTAACAAACTGGTAGTAGTTCTGCCGGGCCAGCAGTTTGACCCGCTGAAAGCTTCCGGCAGAGGCACTTTAAGCGCCACCAGCCAGGTAGCAGGCACGTCGTTTACCGTAACGGTTTATGCTACAGACCAGTACTTAAACTATCAGCCGTCGGTGCCGGGTGCCTCCAACGTGCGCATGTTCAGCAATGATATTTATGTTTCAACAACAATTCTTAATATAAGCGACCTTACCAACGGCCTGACAATTTATTCCATGACTATGATTACCGGCGGAAACCATACGCTGACAGTCCTGGGAGACAACGGCGACCTGGCAGGAAAATCAAATACATCAGACGTGTTCTTCACCAGTGCCGCGCCCGCCTCCAGGCTGCTTGTATTAGTGCCTAACCAGGCTATTCTGCCGGGTTCATCTACAGGCAAACAGGGAAGTGTAATTTCTCAGATTGCCGGCGTAAGCTTTGATGTAACCGTGATGGCAACAGACCTTTACTTCAATCCTGTAGCCAATGATTCATTGGTTTACTTAAATACTTCAGACAGCTGGGATGTGCATCCGTCAACTAATGCTCTTGAAACGGGTACAACCATCTTCTCGGTTACTCTTGTAACCGCAGGTTCAGCGCACAGAATATATGCGGTGGATTCTGCAATAGCGCCTGACGGTTACTTCCTGTCCACCGATACTTCACCGGTAATTACCGCGGCGCCTAATACAACAAATGCCAACAACTTTGCCCTGCAGATAGTGGCTCCTGGTGTTTCACCGGTGCCCGGCAAACCACCGTATCCTCCGGATGCTACCGGCGGAAGAAGCGGGTCTCCAAATTATCAGACTGCAGGCCAGGAGTTTGAAGTTACGGTAAATCTTGTAGACCCCTACTGGAACATAGTAGGTACAGGTTATGACCAGCAGGTCCAGCTGATGAAAATAAATAAAACTGAAGGCCCGGCGGATCAGTACGGTATTTATACTTCTTCCAGGCCGCTTATTAATGGCACTACAACATTTAAATTTGAGTTCAGGACTGCCGGCCCTGCCAGCTTCTCACCGCTAACGTGGTCCAGCTGGACTATAACAGTAAGCGATGTAGATTCTAATCTGCCTAACTATTCTGATGCCGTAACGCCGCTTATCCAGGTCAGCCCCGGCACCAGAAGCAAAATGCAGGTCTTAGTGCCCGGTGAAACCTGGGCGCCCGGAAAAACTACCGGCAAGCTGGGCAAAACAGAAGGCTCTACGCCGGATGTTTATGTGGCTGGTTCCACATTTACTGTTACCGTGCATGCCTGCGACAGTTTCTGGAATGTGGTAGATACCGCGCCGGTTGTCGGCCTTTATCAGCATTATGATGCAGCAAACAATACCGCTGGTGACCCGAACGCGGCTACAACTACACCGTTAAGCCAGGCTTTGACTAATGGCAGAGGCTTATATATTGCTAAACTCGTAACTGCCACTACTCCGTATGTTGAAACCAATACCGGCCCGTGGAGAATGAAGACAACTAATAACCTGGGCATGACTAACTGGGATGATGAAACCCAGAACTACGGAACAACCCAGCTATTGAAAGTCCGCGCGGCGGCTCCTACTAAACTGCTTACCCTGGTGCCCAGCCAGACAGCGCGCCTGGGTGTGGGTTCCGGAAGACAGGGAACTGTTGCCACTCAATTTGCAGGCCAACAGTTTGATGTTACAGTTTATGTAACTGATGAAATGTGGAACGTGGTAACCGGTACAGGTGCAACTAATGTCACTCTTACAACAACTGATCCTTATGATGATGAAAGCGGATACTCCGGAGCTACAACACTGGGCCGTGCGCTGATACCTGTTACCTTTTCAAGAGGTATGGATGAACAGTACTCAATTACAGCCTCCACTTCCACAGGCAGGCCGGAAGCCTATGCTTCAAATACATCTGATCTTATCACTTCCAGGTACTGGACTGCCACAAAACTGCAGATAATAGTCCCCGGCGAAACGGCTGAGCCCGGCAAAATGTCAGGCCAGGCAGGCAAACTGGACAGTTCTAATCCTTCAAACCAGGTAGCAGACGAAATGTTCCGTGTTACCATAAACATTACCGATGACAGGTGGAACCCGGTACCTACTGCCGGCTCAAAAGTAAAACTTATATCCAATGATATTTATTTCTCCACCATAACCAATCAGGACATTGCCGGCGGAACCGGTTATCTCTGGCCGAAACTTATGACTGCCACTACTTCCGGCTGGACGCTGAATGTTTCTACTGATGCCGGCGGTTCGGCGCATTATACGGCACATACTTCACCGGCTATCAGAGTACTGCCGGGCAATCCTTCAAAACTGCTGGTCAGGGCTCCGGGTGAAAACTTATTGCCCGGTTCCGCTACCGGAAAAACAGATGCCCCGAATTATGCTACAGCAGGTACTACAATTACAGTAACTGTTTACGCTACGGACTCAAAATATAATCAGGCCTATTCCAGCGCCGTGGTGCGTGTCTACACAAATGATTCATACAGTGTAAGTATGTCTTCTAAACAATTAGTTGACGGTACTACAACTTTTGACGTGTTATTCCTTACGGCAAATGCTGCGCCGCTTGACGGCACAACCCAGAAATACGCCGTGGTAATTGCCACGCACATGAAAGAGCTGGATGCACCCGGCATAAGCTACACTCTTACTATTGGCACTGTTTCTGTGCCGGTAACCCCGGAAAATGGAAAATACTTATTGCTTCTTGTGCCGGGTGAAACCCACGTGCCCGGCAAACCTCCCTATGCACCTATTACCAATGCGGGCGGCGGAAAAACAGGTACGCCGAATACACTTTATGCCGGTGTAACTTATTATGCCACGGTATTGGTCTGCGACCCGTACTGGAATATTGATATAACTCCAACTGACACTGACCCGTACGTAAAGGTAAGAACTACTGACCCGTTTGATGACTCTTACGAAGCGGCTTCTGGTATTGTTGACGGTGTGCGCACGTTCAGCTTCAGGCCCCAGAGAGCCACCTTACAGCAGAAAACATTAATTGATAAGACCACCGTGTCAGCCGAACACGATACCGGAACCACTCTCTTTTCCAGGTCTGAATCCATTGGCCTTGATGTGCTGCCTCAGCAAAATATTCCTCAGTACCCCAGGCATTTACTGGTGCTGGCGCCTAATGAAACACATGTGCCCGGCTCTACACTGGGCAAACAAAATACTATTTCCAACAAGAAAGCCGGTGAAAAATTCTCTGCCAGCGTTTACGGTGTGGATGCCTTCAACAATATCTGCGACGACGTACAGCCCAATATTACACTCACTTCCACAGATGCTAACGATAACACTGCAGCAGGCCAGCCGGAATATTCATGGGATCCGCTTACCCAGCCGTTGTTTACGGGTACAACTGTATTTAACATTCAGCTGGTTACTGCAAATACGTATCACTTCTTAATAGCTATTGATAATGATGCCACCGTGCCGGATTACGGCTCTGCCTATTCAAGCGGTGTCTACATTGACCCGGGCCGTCCGGATAAACTGCAGGTGCTGGTGCCCGGTGAAACTTCAGTGCCAAATACAGTGCTTGGAAAATCCGGCACCCCATCAGAAATGCCCAATAAACAATTTAAGGCAGGAGAGTCTTTCTTTATAACAGTAAATGCAACAGATGTGTTATGGAATATTCAGACTGAGATAAGCCCGAACGTTTATGTGGAATCTTCTGACCAGTACGGCACAAAGAATAATTCCCTTTCTGTAACAAATGGTTCGGAAGAAACTTCTATAACAGTTTATAACGCTGAAATGGCAGGACTGACAGGTTACGCCACGCATTACATAAAATCCTATCCGCTTGCAGAAATAAACTATAATGGTGACGATATATTGCTTTCTACCGGCACCAGCTCAGACCTGAAGGTATATCCTGCTCTTGTTTCCCGTTATCATTTAATCGTGCCTAATGAAATTGCTGCCCCGGGCAAAGGGCCCTATGACGGCACAGGCGGAAAAAATTACAGCGTTTCCTTCCAGACGGCGGGTGTAGTATTCCCTGTAACTGTACGCGCTACAGATAATTACTATAACGTCTGTACCACTGCAGTAATCGGAGGCGTGTCTATAACAGTAACAGACCCGTACAGCGGTTATTCCAGAAGCCAGGGCTTAACCCAGGGACAGAATGTATGGAACAATGTTTATATGTACACGGCATCCACCTGGGCAGTTAGAGCTGCGGGAAGCCTGGGTACTTTTGATTCAAGCATCTTGAGAATTATTCCTGACAGGGCGCAGAGATTAAGAATACTGTCTCCGGGAGAACAGGCAGACCCGGGCAACGTGCCGACACGAGGCAGAAAAACTAATATTTATCCAACCGGCCATATGGCGGGCGAATCTTTTGGTGTAACCGTTGATGCTACCGATGATTATTATAATATGGTCTCCACGTCAGGCATCAGGGTAGCCATTACTACGGATGACCTGTATGATACGCACCCCAGCACAAAAACGCTTGCTTCGGGTACAACGTCATTCCTTGTAACTCTTGTTACCAAGCAGGATACCATTATCACCGCTACCACAGATTATTGCAGCAATTATAGATATGATTATACCCAGCCAATCGGCATATCAACCAACGTGCCTTACAGAATTCAGCTATTAGTGCCGGGTGAAACCCATGTTGACGGTAAAATTTCAGGCACACAGCCCGGTAAAACAGAGGATTCCCTGCCCTTATCACAGGTGGCAGGCGCGGCCTTTACTGTAACCGCTTTGTGCGTGGACCAGTATTACAATCTGACGGATGAAAACCCGTCCATTACAATTATTTCTGATGGTGCAGACGGCGACCCGTATGATACGCCGGCTATCGGCAGAACCCAATGGCTTTCTAATGGCCAGTATGTATTCTCAGGGCTGGAACAATTTAATTTTGTAACCAGAAATAATGATACAGGAAACGGCTGGAAAATAAGAATGTCAGCTTTCAGCTGGAGTGAAGGAGAAGGCTATCCGGGCATACTGGCAAATACAATTCCAAGCGAAAGAGTGCCGGTAGCTCCGGGCTTATCAAATAAAGTTCAGGTGTTAGTTCCCGGCGAATTGTCCAGCTGGGGTAATCAGGCAGGTTACGGAAAAGCTGATGACCCTGCCCTTACAGGTTCCGGCGCTATTGACCAGACTGCCGGTGTGGCTTTTGAAATCACCTCTTATGCCGTTGACTCTTATTACAACAGAGCTACAAATACTACTGCCGGCGGCGCTGAAACCAGCCTGTTAAGTTTAGCTTCCGGCAATCCATACAAAACCTTTACACCTGATTCACAGGCACTGATACAGGATTCAACCATAACCTTTACAGTCACTCTTTACAAAGCGGCTACATCACAGCTTACCTTAAGCGATACAGAATCTCCGTACATTGATAATGGCGTAAGCAGTGTGCTTGCGTTAAATTCCAGCGCGCCGGTAACTACAGTACTATTGCTTCCAAACCAGACTATTGATTCCGGCAAGCCGCCTTATTATCCGTCAGGCTGGGGCGGAAAAACAGGTGCTGTTGCCACCCAGACCGCCGGCACCACATTCTATGCTACCGTGCAGGCCGTGGATAAATACTGGAATCCTTACAGCGATGTATCGCTGGTTACCATAAATACACCCGACCAGTTTGATTTTAACCCAACAACGGCCGCCTTAAATGCAACCGGCTACAGGGTTTATGACGTAAATATAGTTACCGTAGGCACTTACACTTTAACAGCGTTTGATACTGACGGCATAAGCGGCAACGGCTATAACGGCGGCACAGAATTAAATCTGGGTGTATCCTCTCCTGTTTACTGTGCGCCGGGCACACCGTCAAAACTGCTGGTCTTACTGCCGGGAGAAAACGGCACGCCCGGTAAACCGCAGAGCGGGAAAACCGGTACTCCAGATACGCAGACTGCTGGTACTGTTTTTGATGTTACCGTACAACTTACAGATGCCAACTGGAACCGCGTTACTAACGGTACCATGCCTACTATAGAGCTGGCTTCTACGGATGTTTACTGGTCAACGCCTCTGGCAAGGCCGTTAAACCAGGGCCAATTTATATTTGCTGCACAGTTATTAACAGCCGCCACTCATTCTATCTCAGCTTCCGGCGGAGGTTACTCAGGATTGTCTTCAACCTTCACGGTTAATCCAAAAGTTGCCGATCCTATAAAATATCTTGTCATACTGCCGGGACAGGAACAGGTTAACGGCAAATACGGCGCGGCTTTTGAACCTCAGGGCAGAAGAGGCAATGCAACAGTGCAGATTGCCGGCGCCAGATTTACACCGACTATTTATGCCACAGATGAATACTGGAACAGAATTTCTACCAGCCAGTTAGTAACCGTAACCATAGATGATGCTTATGGCCAGCTGTCTAATGCAGTGCTTCCTACGGACGATTATTCAGTGTCCGCTACTTTAAGCGTGAACATGACAAACGGTATTGCCGTGGTAAATACGGTGCGTTCAAGAAAAGCCGGCACACATACAATTACTGCCACGGATAATGACGGGGTAGACCCGGCAATAAATCAAAGCTTAGCCAACACTCTTACGGTAATTTCCGGAGACCCGGAAAGGCTGATGATTTTTGCCGAAGGCGAAGCTTCTGATGCCGGCAGAGCGCCAACCCCGAATAATTATCCGAATAATCCTACCGGCGGAAAATCTACAACTGACCTGCCTTACAGCAAGGCAGCCGGAGATCTTTTTGATGTTACAGTAAGAGTAACAGATAAATACTGGAATATGGCTTCAAGCCAGCAGGCAATAAAAATTTATACCAATGACGGCAATACAGTTTATAATTCAGCGAACAAATATTCAACCGTTGTTACAACGGAAGTTATTGTAAACGATATATTCTCCTTTGTGTCAGCCGGCACCAGAGTGCTTTATGTGGAGCATTCATCTTACACCGGGTCCAACTACAACAGAACCCAGAATGTCACAGTTACCCCGGGCGCTGCTTCAAGATTGCTTGTAAAAATGCCGGGCCAGACCTTTGATCCGGGCTCAAACCTTGGAAAATTTAACGATCCCGCAATTGTTACCCAGACCGCCGGCACATCGTTTGATGTAGAAGTAGCCATTACAGACAGCCATTTCAATATAGTACCGGGTGCCGTGGGAACCATGGTGCTTTATACACCTACTGATCCTTATGATGTGGAACCCGCGCAGGTAAATATTACCAACATAGATCCGGGCTACATTCCTATAAGTTTCACCACAGGTTTAAAACGCGCCGCTACTTACCATTACATAGTTGCAGAAGAACTCTACGGTGCTTATACAAAATATCCTTACAATGCGCCGGATTATGCTATATCCACCTTCACCGTACTGCCTGGCACGCCGGACCATCTGCAGTTAGTGCTTCCGGGTGAAACGCCGGCATGGGGTTTAAATGTCAGCACTGCCAACGGCAAAACGGGTTATCCGTCAAACCAGACAGCCGGCGCTATATTTGAAGTAACAGTAAACCTGGTGGACAATTATTACAACACTTATAGCCGTGAAATATTCCCGTCACTGCCGGCAATAACTATGCCGGAAGTTACTGTGGAAACCAATGACCCTTATGATGCCAACTCATCTACTTCACCGTTAGGTGACATGACCGCCAGCCGTACTTTCCAGATGCAGTTAGTAACAGCCGCTACCTGGCACATGCTCTGGACCAAGGATGTTGACGGCTCTGACCCGAGATATATTACAGATGTCAGCAGCAGGCAGTTTACAGTAAATCCTTCTACTCCGGCATTTTTACTTGTGGTGGTGCCGGGTGAAACCCACGTGCCCGGAAAATGGAATATTCCTCCGTATGGCAGGACCGATACTCAGCCAACTGTGCATCCAGCCGGTGATGCCTTTAACATAGATGTTGTATTAACAGATATCTGGTATAACAGGATTATGTCAGGAGTAGATATGCCTTCCTGCACGGTAACCACCTGGGATTATCAGGATTCTGAGCCAACCATACAGCGCTTGGCTTCCGGTTCAAGAGCCTTCAGCGTAAGGCCGTTAACTGCTTCTTCCTCCTGGACCTGCGTGTCAGTTGACTGGTCAACCGCGGCTGTAAAATATACTTCCAAAGAATCCAGCCAGATAAGAATATGGCCGGATGCCGCATATTACATGCAGGGCACAAACTATATTGACCCTGTGCGCGGTTCTACCTGGGCTTATGCGGGCGCAGACTATAACGTAAGAGTAAATGTAAAAGACAGATATAATAACTTATGCTCTACCGGAAGCACCAGATATACCGGTGAAGTACAGTTTGTAGCTGAAATAGCTCCTACAAATTTTGTAAATACCCTGCAGAACCCCGAACCTCTGCCCGGCAGCGGCGGCGAATATTATACCTTCACGGAAGCTGATGCAGGCACGCATTTATTCACCATTAAACTTAAAAAGACCGGTGCCCGCTGGATAAACTGGCGCCAGAGAACAGATGCCCTTATAGGCACGGACAGATCCGGTTATGTAAATAACCCGGTAATTGAAGTAAGGCCGGGTGACCCGAGCAAATTTGCCTTTGCCACACCTGACCCGTGGACAGACCCGATCTATGTAAAAGCCGGTACTTCCGGCGGAGTAGCTAACCGCCAGCAGGTAAAAGCGTTTGTGGCAGATGCCTACGAAAACCAGGTTTCAAGTTCAAATATTTCCGCGGTATTAAGTGTAGTGGATGTATTTGGTTCTTCAGGAACTATAAAAGATGCTTCCGGCAATGTAATAACTTCTACTACAACCGACAGCAATGGTGAAGTGGGCGGCCTGGGCAAAGAATTGTATTATGAGGTATCAACTACCGGCGGCCATTATGCCAAGGTGCAGGTATCTACAGCTGCGGGTGCAACCATTACAGGCAAATCTGTAAACATTATGACTACCGGCGGTGATTTATACCGCTTCCAGTTTGTAACTACGCCTTCGGACATTGAAGCTTCCGCGGGTAACATAAAATCTACCGTATTTACTTTTGAAAAACGCGATTACTGGAATAATCCTACGGGTGAAACAAACATAGTTTCCTTATCTATCGGCACCCAGCTGAAAACTGATTCACCTTCTGTACTAAATTCACAGAAGAAATATTGGAATAAAACTACCGATACCATGCTGAGCATGTATGATGTGGCTATACCAAACTGGCCTGCTGCTGTCTGGCCGGTGCCAGCAGCAAATTCACAGGCATCATTTAGATATTCTGATATGTATGCTTCGTGGCCTGCAGGCGAAGACGGCTCTCAGGGCACGGCTACCGCCGCTCTGCCTGCGCGTCCGTCAATAGGTAAATGGACTGCGAGGGTTGAGTATGGTACCTATGTAGGTTCAACAACGTTTACTGTAAACCCGGGCGCTATAACTCAGGTAGGTTTTGATGTTATTCCTTCAACCACGCTGCCGTTACTGGCGGGTATAGTTTATAACAACCAGAATAGCTTGCAGGTGCTTGAAATAGAAACACAGGATACTTACGGTAACCCGAGGCCGGTAAATGTAACCACTACCATGAACCTGCAGAGTGATTCCAATGCGAACAATTCACTGCTCATAGATTACCTGCAGCGTTTAACTTTTGAAAATGAAGTAGATGCCATAGCTACCACCGAATACGGCAGAAATTATTCCTTCTCGCTTACATCATCACCCTGGATGCATACATCAACGGCAGCTATTTCTGCCGGAGCGTATGCCGCACAGTTCTGGTATGCGGATACAAAAGCGTCCAAGGCTTATCCGCCGTATCATATAGCCACTTCCACTATGCCTCACGTGAAAGCTTTAGGCGGCGGCTGGGAAACACCGGGTTCAGGCCAGTATATACCGATAGTTGCCGCGCCTATTAAGAAACTGGCTATCGTATCTCCTCACCAGTCTCTGACGGCCGGTACCACATCACAGGCATTCTTACTGCAGACGCAGGACAGGTTCTCTAACCCGTCACCGGTAATTACAGGCGAAGAAGTTATGAGCATTTTTGACCTTAATTCAACCGGTATCGGCAGTGTGAGATTTGCTGCACCTACCCCGGCTTACGGCTGGTTTGCAAAACCTGCCGTAGATATTGCAGTGCTTACTATTGGCGACGATACCACCAGCTTCTACATGATAGATACCAAAGTGGGCGATTATCAGGTAAGCGCGCAGAACCCGGCAAAGACAGACTGGTCTGTGGCGGTTCAAACCTATTCCGTAACTGCTGCGGCGCCTCAGCATATAGCTTTTGTAACACCTTCAAGAAGGCTCATTGCGGGTACTACTATTGCTTTTGCCGCAAACGGCGGGGCTTCATTAGGAACAGCTGTGGGCATATCAACCTATACGGGTTACAATCCGTTCTCCTCACAGCCTCTGCCTCTGCCGCTGACGCTTTACAGCAACCGCGTGCAGACCATGACGGTTACTTCCATACAATTAAGAGATGAATTTGATAACGTGGCAACATCCACTGAAACTATAAGCCTTATATATACTTGTGTAAACTCCACCTCTGCGCATGCCGGCGAAAACCCGGTAAAAGATTTAATGCTCACTGCGGACTGGCCGAGCATCTGCGAGGGCGGATTCCTGCCGGGTATTATTCCTGCGGGAAGCAACGAACATTCAATTTATTTCTTTGATACAAAAGCCGGTACCAGCACGCTGAAAGCGGAAGGAACTATGGGCGGAGTGGTATTAGCTCCTGCCCTGCAGGAACAGTATATTACACCTGCCACGGCCAGGTTCCTGACAGTTCATCATAATTATCCGATGACCAATCCTCTGCCGGTAAATCTGCCGGGAAGCATAACCATAAAAGCCAGAGACCGTTACGGCAATCTGGTAACAGGCGACAGCACCAACGGCCAGTACTATAAAGGCATTATCAAATTTACCCATAACGGTTCTTCAACCGCCGTAACGCTAAAAGGTATGCCGGGAAGCACAACGTTCTATATGTATACGGAAGCTGACCGCGGTACCTGGCAGGGCCTGCAGATAATCAATCAGATGCAGGAATCACTGAAAATAAGCGCTACTCATTATGCATCTCCTGTTACCCAGGCGCTGGATTATCCTGTTGAAGGTGAAGTATTCGGCTGGACCAATGACGGACTGAGGGGATTAAGAGAACAATCCAGCCAGGACCTGGTAACTTCAGGTATAAAAGTAATGCCGATATTAGACCCGGACCATTTATTAAAAAATTCAAATTATTATCCCTCAAGAACCATATCTAAAAAAGTGTACCAGGGTGACGGCGATATTGTGGAAAACTTCCAGCCGTTTGATATGCTGGGACTTACTATGGTAACCCTGCCGGTGGAAGCTAACCTGACGGGAAAACTGGAACAGATAAAAGTAGAAAAAATAGGTAATACGCCGTCAAAAGATATTAGCATGATGTCTCTTTACTATGACTCAAGTCTCAGTTACTTTTTTGACCCGGAATTGGTATGGCACGGCCAGCCCACAGACACAAAACTTGCAGATGCTGAATATGACGCGGGCACTGATGCGTGGTATTTCAGAAACTTAAGCGCAAGCCCGATGGCTTCTATAAACACTGTGCCTAAGACCTATTTCATTACCGTGCGCATGTCTACCAGCGCTACTTCCGGCACATATTTTGGGTTGCGCTTACAGAGCTACCAGTCAATTATAACTTCCGGCACTGTAACAGTAGCGCAGAATAACTTTGAAATAGTTACTACCACCTGGACGGTAGAAAAATCTCCGCCGAAAGTTTATGCTCAGTTAACAGATATTGCTGCCTATTATCAGCTGGAAGGCACCACTCAGCCGTTTACTTACTCCTACATGCAGCAGGGTGAAAGCGATATAGGTATGTTAAAAATAGCATTAAGATGCCCGGAATTCCAGGGAGCTATAAGCGAAATAAATGTAGGCAGAACCGGTACAGGCGAGGATTATGATATAGTAGGCACAAAAATATATATGGACGGAAAAGATTCCGGGCCCAATGACGGCAGGATAGATGCCGGTTCCAACCCGGACGGTAATTTACAGCCCGGCGGCGACGATGCTCTGACGGACTGGGTAGAGTTTACAGACAGAAGCGCCAGGTGCCTGCTTTCAACTCCTCAGCTGATAGAAGCTACTACCAGATATTTCTTTATAACCTTTAAGGTGGAAAACTCCGCTACTCCGGGTTATACGCACGGAGCCAAGATAAACGGTATAACACTCTCAGAAGGCACCATGCAGTCTTATGCCTCTATTGAATCAACAAAAGTTGTTGTCATGCCTACTATTGACGAGGTTAATGTCTACAATGTAAATAAACAGGAAACCAGTGTATCAAGTATAACTTTTGGTATAACTAACGTAGTAACCCAGGGTGATAAGAATATTCCTGTTATAAAGCTTACCATGGCTACCGTAAAGAGAACCGGTCTCTGGAGCGGGTTAAGGCTTGACAGGTCCATAAGCAGAAATGCGGGCTCTGGTTCTCCGGACGGAACCATCAGTCTTCCTACGGATGTGGATAAGATACAGCTATGGTATGACAGCAATGATAACGGAATGTTTGAAGTTACGGATTCCATGGTTGTTGATCAAAACCAGCAGTACTCTCAGATGGCGTTTCCTGTGTCAGCGCTGCTTGAAGATATTGATGCATCAACTGATGTAATTAAAGTTGGCGATATAAATACTTTCTTCCCGCCGTTTTGCTCTGTACCCAGGGCACCGGGGCGCCTGATTATTGATGACAGCGGTGATATTTCAAAACTTGAAATAGTTACCTATACCGGTGTGGATATGAACCAGAATATGTTTACAGGTGTTTCCCGCGGACAGGATAGGACCTCTGCCAAAGCCCACGTAAGCGGAGCCATAGTGTCAGGCCAGGCCCGGCTGGATATAGTAGGTACCGTAAGCAGCGTGCAGGAAATTAAACAGACCCCTAAGAATTATTTCATAACCTATGACTACAGCCCGATATGTACCGTGGATTCGTCGCTGAAACTCGGCGTGGAAATTCCTTCTACTGGTTATTTCATGATAAATTATCCGGATTATGTGGGCAATGTACAGGCGCAGATAGGTTTAAGAGCACCAAGAAATAACCAATGGCTGGGAAGTGAGTGGGTAGCCTCCGGCTGGACGGAATCCTACGTGTCGCAGATAAAGGAATATGCTGACGATGTGCTGGTGAAACCTACGGATTATATTTATACGGATAATTTAGTGCAGGGTTCAGTAGATAATGTTTTAGCCCAGTTTACCATGGAAACGGATATGTCCGAAGCCCAGTGGTATGCGGTCAGAATTTATTCTACAGGCACGGCGGTTTATGACGGCGGCGGAGTGATGGAGGAAGTGCCGGTAGTAAAAGTCTGGTATGACACAAATAGAAATAATATTTTAAATAAAAGCCCGTTAGAACCCTATGCTTACACAGGAGCGGATTATGATATGCTGGTAGGTTCGGACACGTTTGCTAATGCCGGAGATTTAGTGGCAACGGTAATCAGGTTTAATTCTGACAAGATACAGAAAATTATCACGGCCTCCAGGGCGGGCACTTCAACATCACAAAAATACTTTATAACTTACGATATCAGCGATTCCGCTCTGCCTACAAATCCGGGAAATGGCGAGCCTAAAACTCTCGGCGTAAGATTTACGGCAGAAAGCTTTCCGACGGATTCTGATAACCTGATTCAGACTGAAGATGATTTTATATCTGAGCCCAATAACTTAGACCCGGCTGGCCTGCCGTGGCAGAGTGCTTTAAAGAAAATAGTTGCTTCACCGAGAACTGTCTTTATAAAATCCACACCGATATTCTCAGACGAAGATCCGAAAGAAGAAGGCACGCTCTCTTCTTATGACGCTCCGCGCTTAAAGGGTGACATGACAGCTTCAGCAAATACTTTATACCTGTTCTCTAATGATACTTTAGGCCGTACTACTCCGACACTGGGCCTGCCGTCAAGCGGCTACGTGATGTTAGACGGTGAAATAATAAAATATACTTCTAAAGATGCAAATTCTCTGATAGACCTTACCAGAGGCGTGCTGGGCAGCCTTGCCGTCAGCCATTCTTCCGGTACAGTTTTGGGCGTGCAGATAACGCAGAGTGTGAAAAATTTTGCGGTAGAAAAACTTGAGTTATGGGTGGACGGTTTCCAGGTAGAAATGGGCACTATTACCATGAACCGTACTATACCGTCAACATTATTAAAAGGCGATGACAGCGATTTGTTAAGCATAAAAGTATACCGTGATGATAATGTTAACGGCAGGCTTGACAGGATAGCCGCCGCTGCTTACCGGGGCCAAGTAAGCGCTGATACTCTTGTAGGGTCAGGTATTTATAACAATACCAAAGCCCAGCTTTACTTAAATGACCCGGTAATTAACAGGAAATATATACTTGTTACCACCACACCCACGGTATATTTCATAACTTACGATGTCAATCCGTCAGCCAAATTCTCTCATCCGCTGATTTCCTGGCAGAATGAAATGCTGGGTTCTGAAATAACCGATGAAAACAAAATAGGAGTTAATAATCCGTCTGCAGATGAAAAACATAAAGTATCTACTTACGTGCCTGTGGGCCTGGGCCAGATTCCTGCCTATCCTATTAGAACAGCCAATATGCCAATAGTAGCTACCGTGGATACTATGTACGGCACACCGTCTGATGAACTGGTAAGCCCGGTAGAGCGTTTTGCTGAGAATGTGGCGGTGGTGAAACTTACTATGCAGACGAATAAAAACTCTGCTCTATGGGATTCCCTGAGAGTTGATATGACAGGCACAGGAGTGGACGCGGATATAAGTAAAGTAAGAATCTGGAAAGTTATTTCATCTACGTCGGAATACAGCGTGTTTGAATCAACCGAAATGGTAAACAATGAAATCTGCGGCCTTATGTCTTACGGCAGTGATTTATTTACTGAAAAAACAGCCACTCTAGTGCTTAAAGCTGAAGAAAAATATTATGAATCAAGGACCATTACTGCGTCGCCAAAAGTATTTTATGTGACTTATGATATCAGCCAGTTTGCCCAGATAGGAGAGACAGTGGGGGCAAGTATTCTTGACAGGTCTTACTTCTCCGTGCAGGTGCCGGATGAAGTAGAGTTCCTGTGGAACACGGCTCCATTTATTACAAAAGAAGCCGAA
Organism: Elusimicrobia bacterium RIFOXYA2_FULL_39_19; assembly: GCA_001800285.1. Classification (GTDB taxonomy): domain Bacteria; phylum Elusimicrobiota; class Endomicrobiia; order CG1-02-37-114; family XYA2-FULL-39-19; genus XYA2-FULL-39-19. The sequence goes on from MGVC01000075.1 coordinate 33,781, forward strand.
ATAAAAGAAGTGCAGAGCACGGTGTTCGCCACCGTGTCAGATAGTGTATATTATGTACACTTTGGCAGCGGCACATTCCAGTCCCAGCCAAACGTAGATATGATGAGGCTTAAACTGCGCACCGATAAATCCAACTGTGACTGGGAAGCTATTCAGATAGAGCGTACCGGTACCGGCGGGCCTCAGGACCAGACCAAACCGGAAGGCAGAAATTCTGATGTGAAATACATCAAGATATTCAGAGACGCCAACTTAAGCGGTAGCCTTGATCCTGATGACCAGTGCATATCAGAGGCAGAAACAAAAATAAGTTCCTTCAACATAGGCGGAGAATTCTATGAATACCTGCCTACATCTACTCCTCTGCCGTTTGATTTAATAGTAGAATCCACTAATACGCTTACAGGTACCTTCCCGTCAAGCGGACAACAGCTGTTGGTGAAGGTGGGCGATGAATTGATGAGATACTCGGTAGCGGGTACCACTATTACGGCTACAGGACAGAAGCCCTATCTCAAGATAGTTGAACGCGCTAAGTATGGAACAGCAAAAGCTCAGTATTATTCGGGCCAGCCGGTTAAGAAAATTGACATGTTTGATTTAAATAATGATTTAAGCAAAACAAAACTTATTTATCTGACAAACATGCAGAAAATTAATCCGTCGGACCAGACCTATTTCATAGTTTACGATATCGGAGACAATGCGGTTGCGGGAAATGCTGTGGGCTTAAAGATGTCTGACAAAAGTTGGATTAAAATAGCGCAGCCTCACCTGGTTTCACCGGAGCTGGTGCTGGAAACCGGCGCGGGCGTGCAGATAGGCGATAAAACAAATTATGATTCCTGCAAAACCAGCCTGCTGCCCATAAACCCGATCAACCTTATAGTAAGGTCTGAAAATTATGCGCCGGTTTCGTCAAAACAAGGTACCACAAATGTGCCTCTGGCATCCCTTCGCCTGAAATCAAATATGAATCACATTATTTTAAGCCAATTAAATCTTAAACAGACAGGAACAGTTACCGCAACCAATACGCCTGGAAAAGGACAGGGTGATTTCTCGTCGGTAAGTGTCTGGAGAGAAGCTGTCAGCGTAACTCAGCCTTACGGCGACGGCAGATTTGACTCATCAACCGATATTATGATTTCTTCTACAATTCATTCCACCGGCGCAAGCCCGAATATGAGTTTTGTTTCTGGCAATGCCAGTCTGCCTCTGGGCGCAGGAGGCATATATATTTCAACCACGGAAGTAAAACTTTACATTGTGGCTAACATAGGCCTGCTGGATTTGGCAAATCAGTCAACGGAAAATGACCTGGCGGGCATGCAGTTGTATGATTTCAGCGGCCTGGTAATTATACCTCAGACCTCTGTTTCTGATACCAACAACACTTTCCCGTATAAATCAACGGAACTGAAAATATTAAACCAGAATGCAATTATTCCTTTGCCTTATGCGCCGGTGCCTACGGTATGGACTGACTATGGCGACGGTTATCCAGCCATAGACGAAAGCAATCCACTAGACGGTACTCCGGAACGGGTGCTGGATAAAGATGGGAATGTAATAGTTGATTTCAACGGCGACGGCATAAATGACCTGGAAGATTTAAACGGCGACGGCGTTAAAAATGAAATAGATCTTGACGGTGACGGATTGTTTGATATTGACATGGATGGTGACGGCCAGATAGATCTGGATTTGAACTACGATGGTATAAAAGATAATATTAAGCCGGACGCCAACGGTGACGGCATACCGGACATTGACCTGGGTTATGACAACATAGTTGATGATTACATTCCGTTGAGATGGGTAAACAGTCGCGTAAAACTTTATTCCAAGTGGTTCCCGAGAACAGGAACACAATACACCGGTTTGAAGTATCTTATGAGCATCGGTAAAGGCCCGGATGAAACTGAAACATCGGTATCTGCCGGCTGGATAACTACCGAAGATATCAAATATACAATAAGCGGTGTATCGCTTGAAGAATTAAAGTCCACCAAGCTAAGCGCAGATATTCTTGAAACTTATGATGCGTATCCGCTGGAACCGCTGACAATAAAAGTTGAAAGTGTTAATAATTTTAACACAACTTCCGGCGGCTATATTTACGTCGGGTTGGGTAAAAATGCTGAAATTATGCACTATGCAACGGCAGGAAGCGGGGGCTCAGGAACAGGTTTGTATTATGTCTTTAACATTGATCAGCGTGCCTGTTTCGGTACAAATAAGAAAACGCATCTTTCTGGTACAGCTGTTTCAAATTCATTCTACTACTACAGATTGAAAGTTAAAAATGCATCAGGAGTAACGGGCCCTTCAGTGCTTTCAAGTATCTACAGGGTAGATATAAAAATACCTGATGAGCCGCGCAATATACAGACAGATTCTGCTTTGAAAAATGCGGAAATTTATACTCTGAAAATTTTATGGGATAAATCTTCCGACGATTTATCAAGCGTCCGCTTGTACGAAGTCCAGGAAAGCATGGATACGGATCCAAGATGGAAGAGAATTGCCACTATACCGTTTACTTCACTAAGCTTGTCTTTGGATAGAAGCAAAGGCCATTATTATTATTATAGAATTCGTTCGCAGGATTGTTCCGGCAACTGGAGCACCTGGTCAACTACGGTCAAGATAAATACCGGCAAACCTCCGGAAGTAATATCGCAGGTAACCAATTATCCGAACCCTGTTGATTTGAGAAAAGGAGAAGCTGAAACCTATGTAACTTATGTCCTTAACCAGGATGCAAATGTTACCATAACTTTGTATGACCTTCTTGGTTATAAAGTTTACGAATACAGCGCATCTCCCGGAGAAGTTTGGTCCGGAGTCGGCAAGCCCTGGGTTGACGGTAAAGGTAAAGGCGGCTCGGCTGGTGTTAACGTAATGGTATGGAACTGCAGAAATGAAGCAGGAGACATAGTTTCCAAAGGTGGTTACATCTGCCATATTAAGGTCCAATCAGATAAAGGTATTGTGACAACCATCCGCAAGATAGGTATAGTCAGGTAATCGTTCCTGCCAGCGGTTGCCTGCTTGCGGCAGGCGCCAGTAGAAAAATGCTCTATTATTGTATTTTTAAGGTGCCTCGGTCCAAATAACCCCAAATAACCCCAAATAACCCACTATTTCAAAAAGATGCCTTTTAAGGCACTTTTTCCCAATTGTAACAACCAAGAAAAAATCCCTTGACTTTTATGTAAACATGTACTATATATATACCAGGATAGGGGGCTATCCTGAAAATCAATGAATTTAAACAAATTTCACAGTGTTATTACTAGTTACTAATTGTACGGATTAATAATATTACATTATTATTAATAATCTGTATAATATAATAACAATTGTTCTTTATTAACCACGACAAAGGCAAACTCTGAGCAATCGGAGGACGCAAAGCCAACAGTCCCGAATTACACAGTATTTTACCGGGAGGCTGGGTTGCCGAATAAAATTACGCGGTTTACGTGATCGATTTTTTTTGCAGAAACCGTGTAACAAAGATGTAAACGAAAAGCAACCCGAAAGTTTCAAGTAAGTTTTGCGTTAAATAATTGAAATTCGGGTTTTTTTATTGCTGGGAAGCACTCCGATGTCAAACGTAAAAGGCGAAATCGGAGAAAAAGACAAAAAAACTAAAATGAAAAGAATAAATACAACAAATTATAGCGGAATTGAAAACAGCGTGAAAATCGCTGTTAAAGCTATTTTTGTTGTATTTTCTTATATAACTCTCACCTTAGCCCCCATCATTTCTCTAATCAACCCCGTTGCACAAGCATCCTCATCAGGTGGTCAGCCTTGCCAATTCCTCCAGTGGGCAGCCGGCGCAAGATCACTTGGTATGGGTAAAGCATTTTTCAGCGTAGCTGATGATGCCAGTGCCACTTACTGGAATCCCGCAGGATTAACCCAGATTGACAGACAGGAAGTAATGGCTTTGCACAGCAATCTTTGGGCCGGTACATCTTATGATTTTATTTCTTATGTTCAGCCGACAGCGAAGTACGGAGTATTCGGAGTAAATATAACCAGAATGTTTACCGGCGGTTTTGAAAGAGTAAATTTTGGTTATAACGAAACAACCGGCGAAATCACCTTTTTAAAAGGCGAAGAATTTTCAGATGACCAGCTGGCTCTGACTTTCGCTTACGGCAGAAGAGCTATGAAAAATCTTTCAATCGGACTTTCAGCAAAGATTATTCAGAGAACTCTGGATATCTACACAGACAACATGATTACTTTTGACGGCAGTGTGCTTGTACAGGGATTCAATTCATACCTGCCGGGCTTAAAAGTAGGGTTTGGAATCAACAACATTCTTACCCAGAGCTTTAATACTCTGGATGTCCTGCCCATGACTCTAAGGCTTGGAGCTTCACACAAATTCTTAAGAGATAAACTGACAGCTTCTTTTGATATTGTGAAAAACATGAAAGCAAACTCTTCCTGGTCACTGGGTGCGGAATACTGGCTGGTGAATTTTGTTGCCCTGCGCCTTGGTTTTGACGGCGACCAGGGGTTCCGTGAATCCAGTCTGGGCCTTGGTTTCAAATACAAAGATTATGGTATTGATTATGCTATGGCAATTCATGAATTGGGCGTTTCCGCCATGAGAGTCAGCGGTTCATGGAGATTCGGTAAATCTGTGGTTCAGAACAGAGATGCTATGGTCAGAAGGCTTATCCAGGAAGGGCTGGAATCTTACCGCAAAGGCAATTTCCTTATTGCATTTAACCGTCTTGAAAAAGCTTCCGGGATTGACCCGACAAACAAAGAAGTTCAGAAAATACTGCGCAAATTGCAGACTGTGGTGGGTTATGTAACTTCAGCTTCTGCTGATACGGAAGAATCTAACGGTATCCGCAAAGGTATCAGTTCTTATATTGAAGATGATTTCTCCGGCATGGTAAACGGTTTAAGATATGCTTATTATAAAAATCCTCAGAATGAAAAAATTATCCAGCTGCTCAATGCCCTGGAAAAAGAAAACAATCTGTCTCTTACGGAATCTTACAGAGAAGGCCCTGGCGGCTGGACTATTATTGATAAAAAGATATATGACGCACGTCAGTCAGTAGTAGAAGGCAAATATGACCAGGCCTTAATTAAATCTCAGGAAATCCTGAATCTGGAGCCGGGCAATGTAACAGCTCTTGAAATTATGGGTAGCGCATTCTTCATGATGCAGCAGCCTGACAGAGCCAGAGATGTATGGAAAAAAGCTCTTGAACTTGATCCTACTAACAAGATGCTTCAGGACTTTATATATGAACTGGGAGAATAAATAGATGAACGCAATAATAAATGCAATAATTGCAAGTTTTGCAACTAAGCCAATGTATTTAGGAATTAATAATTATAATTATTATATAAAGGGAGTGAAGACTAAAATGAAAAACATTAAAATCCTTATGTATCTGGTTGTTGTCTTTGTTGTTAATCTGGGCTCGTTTCCTCTTGTGGCTCAGGTAAAGGACCAGGTAAGCCCGGATGTAAACACATCCCTCTACTTGCTTGAACAGGAAACAAATTATGAAAAAGAGCAGGCAGACTATGTGCAGAAGAACATTCTTGACAGGATATTCGGTAAAGGCAAATCATCAATCATTATAGATGTCCAGCTGGGGCTTGAAACCGAAAGACAGTTAAGCGAAGCGAAGGAAAGAACTTCTGAAAGAAAAAGAAAAATGGGCGATATTGAATATATGCTTCCCGGTATTCCCAACCCTAAACCCGTGTCCCAGGAAACTCCGGCGGGAGAAAGCAAAAGCGAAGCGGGTGAAAAAGCCGCCAGTTCAGTTACCACCAAAATGACAGTTAAAAAACTTTACGTAGTTGTTGTGCATGACCAGGCATTAGCCCAGGATAAAGTGGATGTAGTAAAAGAAACCATAGCAGCTTCGTTAAAAATAGATACAAAACGCGGCGATGAGCTTATTTTCAGGAAAGCAAAATTTGCCAGCGATATTATGCTGGTTATTATGGACACTATTGTAAAACCGCAGTTTTTAATTCCGGTTTTCATAGCGCTTCTTCTGTCTATGTTTTTGTTCGGGCCGTTTTCAAGCTTTTTGAAAAACTATGTTAACACCCTGCGTGAAAGAGGCGGCACGGAAATCAGCGTGGATTCAAAACTTGAAGGTGCTGGAGCGGGCGCCCAGGGTGCGGGAGCAGGCGGTGGCGGCGTGGGCGGTGTGGGTGGATTAACAGAAGCTGAGATAGCCGAAAAAGAAAGAAAAGAAAAATCAGAAAAAGAAGGCGAAGAAGAAAAGTACATGCCTTTTACTTATATCAGCGATGAAAATTTAAGAAGGTTAAGCTACATAATTTCCAAAGAAACACCCGCTACCATAGCGCTTGTATTAAGCTATCTTAAACCTGAACATGTCAGGGAAGTGCTGACAAACTTATCCGAAACGCTCCAGGCGGAAGTGGCTGTTAATTTAGCCACTGCCAGGCAGCTTACCCGCGATGAAGTTGTCAGGATTGATGCGGACATAAAACAGAAAATCGATTATCTTGTCGGCGGTATTGACCAGCTTCTGAAGGTTGTTGAACAGGTGGACCGCGTAACCAGAAACAATATATTTGAATACCTGAAAAATGAAAAACCGGACATGTACAATATTGTCAGGCAGCACTTGTTTTTATTTGACGATGTGGTAATAATACCTGATCAGGCCATGCAGGTTGTAATCAGAGACCTTAAAGTGGAAAATATAGCGCGCGCTTTAAGAGGGGCTGCCAAAGAAGTCATGGATAAATTCTTTGCCAACATGAGTACTGGTGCTAACAGCCTGGTAAAAGAAGAAATGGAATATGGCAAGCAGATGACTACTGAGCAGATTGAAGAAGAGAGAAACAAGATAGTTGAAACAATTAAAAAACTTGAAAGTGACGGGAAAATATTCATTCGTGAAAAACCAAGATTAGTTCTTGAGGGTGTAGAGGCCAGCCAGGAATCCCTGTTGTCCGGAGTGCCTGCAGATGTTCTGGAACAAGCCCAGGAATACTTTAACTATGGTGCGAATCTTTACAATGAAGGCAAACTTGAAGAAGCTATCCAGTACCTGGAATACTGTATTTCTCTTGACCCGGGTAACGTAGACGTATATCAGTACCTGGGAAATGCCTACTACAGCCTGGAAAGGTATCAAGAAGCGCTGGATAATTTCCAGAAGGCACTGGAGTATAATCCGGAAGACGCAAATTTGAAGGGTTTTGTTGAGCAGTTAAAATCTATGTCAGTAGTGAAATAATATATAAAGCGGCTAGCAGAAAGCGGTCAGGGAAAAATGCAAACAGTTATCAAAACATTAATCATGCTAAATGACAACCTGGAAAGCTTAACCCCCGTAAGAAGCGGTGGCTGCTCTTTGGTAGCCGCAAAATACGACGGGTACAGAGTTTACTTCTACGGGGGTAGAACAATTCTTGTATCCGTCACGGAATTATAACTATATTTATCGGAGGTTCACCAATGGATTTATTTGAAAAATTCAGATCTAAGAAAAAAGAAGATGTTTTAAAGAAAACAGAAAACGAAAAGCGCATTGAAAACTCCCAGACAAAAAAGGAGCATCTGCTGGCAGACATTAAACTGATTGAACAAAAAATTTCAGATCAGAGAGAGTCAGCTTCAGAAAAGCTTAAACAGAAGGATGAGGAAATAATTAAGCTTAACCTGCAGGTGGAAACTATCGAAAGAAAACATGTATCCGGACAAACAGCCGGACAAAACGACACCCAGCAGCTGCAGAAAAAATGGAAGGATGAATATGACAGATTTGAACAGATGATGGAAAAAGAACGGCAGGGCTGGGAAAGCAAAATAGATTTGAAAGAACAGGAATTTGAATCCGAAAAGAATAAAATAGAAATTGAGGAAGCCCAGGAAAAATACAGTATTGAACAGCAGAAAAATGAAATTGAAACAGAAATCGATACTCTGGAAAGACAGAAACATTTATATGAAGAAAGGCTTAATAATGAGCACGAAATATTTTCAACAAGAATACAAAGCAAAGAAGAAGAAATAGTTTCTTTAAAAGCCCAGGTGGCTTTAAGAGACAGCCAGATGCGTTCTGATGCCGAAAAAAATTCACTGGTAATAAGGGATTTAAAGGAAAAGTTGGACCTGCAGTTTAAGGCGGCAGCAGAAAAGCTTGAAAAGCAAATTGAAATCTGGAAAAACAAATACAGGGCCAAGGAAAATGAATATATTACCTTTCGTGCACAGGCAGAACAGCGCCACGGTGAACTTGTTCTTAATTATGACGGAAAGCTTAAAGAATTAAATACAGAAAAATCAGCAATTCTGGAAGAAATAAGCCTCTTTGAAAATAAAATATTCCAAGAAAAGCAAAAATATGAAACAGGTCTTAAAAAACTTGATGAAGAAGTGAATAACCTGCGCATAGAAATAATGCTGAAAGAATCTCAAGTAAAAACAGAGCAGGAAAATAACAGGTTGCAAGTTGAGCAGGAAACAATCCGTGTAAAAAAGCAAATAGAAGAACTGGAACAGAAATTCATTTCAGAAAAGGAAAACAATGCAAGAATAATACAGGGAAAGGAACAGGAGCTTGAAACTCTTAAAATACAGGCACAGCACAGATTTAGCGAAATAAATGGCAATGCTGAAAAAGTACGCAAGGCATACCAGTACGAAAAAGAATCCCTTTTTGCTCAGATAAAATCACTGGAAGAAAAGCTGGAGCAGGATAAAAAATATTACCAAAACCAGGCAGAGCTTAAAACAACAGAAATACAACAGGCCAGGCAGGAATGGGAACAAAAACAAAAAGAAATTCTTTTCGGACATGAAAAGATACTGGGCGAATTAAATGAAGAAAAGGCAATACTGGAAAAGGCCGCAGAAGAAATTCAGGGAAAATACACGCAGGAAAAAGTATCACTGCAGAAAAAACTTCAGGAGAAGGAAAAGGAAATACAGCAGAAGCTAGCGGAAACAAGAACCAAGGAACAGGCATTAAAAGAAGATCTTAATAAATTTGAAAAAAACCTTGCAGATGAACAGTTGCCGCTAAAGAACAAAGTAAATGTGCTGGAAGCCAGGATAAATGAGATAAACCAGAAAGGAGCAAAGGCTGTTGAGGAACATGAAAAGGCCCTAGGCCAGCTTCGTGAAGAAATTAAAAACAGGCAGGAGGAATATAAGCAAAACCTGCAGGCAAGAAAAGGAGAAATTGAAAAAGAAAAAGAAATATTAAAGAACAGAATCAACATTTTGGAAGTGCAACTTAAAGAAAACATAGAAGCCTTTAATGTGCAAATAGATAAAAAGCAGCAGGAAATTCAGGAAATTGAAAAACAGATTTCTGAAAAGTTAAGCAAAAGCGACGAAATAAAAAAAGAGAAAGAAAGACTGCTGCGTCAGGAAACAAAAATGCTTGAAATAGAAGCATTGGGCCTTCAAAAGAAAACTGAAACAGAAGAAAAAAAGTTTTCAGACCTTATAACAACCAACGAGCTTAAGAAAAAAGAACAGGAAGAAAAAGCGGCTATAGGAGAACAGTTACTTAAAAACAAAATAAATGACCTGGAAAACAGGTGGGAAATAGAAAAACAAAAATCGGAATCAGAAATTGAATCTTATAAAAAGAAAATAGAAGAAGAAAACATAGTCCACAACAGAAAAAGACAGGAAAAAGAAGCATGTATTGAAGAACTAAAACAGAATATATTCAGGCAGGAAAACAGTTTAAGGGAAGAACTGATAGTCATAGAAGAAAGAATCTTAAAAGAGAGAGAGCCAATTCAGGTAAAACGAGATTCGCTCGTATTGAAAATTAAAGAAACCGGACACTCAATACAGCTTCAACTAAAAGGATTTGAAGAAGAAATAGCCAAGCTAAAAGACAGAATGCAGGAATCAGAAAAGATATTGTCCCAGGCTTACGGGCTGAAAGAAAGTGAGATTGCCAAAGAAAGGACTGTTTACCGCAACACATTCAAAAACATTTTAAAAAGTATCGAAGAGTTAAGAATTACATCAAAAGAAGTACTGCAAGAAAAAGAAAATGAAATAAGACTTTTGCAAGAAACCATGTCCCAGGATGTACAGAAGTTTTCATCCCAGGCAACTATAATGCAGAATGAGTGGGAAGGCGTAAAAGCGCAGCTGCAGGAAGAAATTGACAAGCTTGAGGAAGATTATAGAAATATTGAAACAGAGCTTCCGGGAATATTACAGGAGAAAGAATCACAAAAGCAAAAATTACAGGAATTGATACTGCAGTATGACCAGGAAACACAAAAACAAAAACAAAAGATTGAACAAACCATTGAAAAATATAAAAGAAGAGCAGAACAGAAAATACAGGAAACAAATAAACTATTTGATACGGAAAGCAGAGACCTGGCAGAAGCTCTTGAGAAGAAAGAACGGGAATACGAGTCAGTCAGAGAAGGATTGGAAAACGAAAAACAGCTTATTATCGACAAAATAGCCGCACAGTCACAGGCATATGCTACAGAAAGATCAACTCTGGAACAGAAAAGAACCGAGGCCCAGGAAAAGACAAAAAGATTTGAAATGAATGCCCTGGAACAAATAAGGCTGAAGGAAAAAGGCATCTATGAGTTTCAGAATGAACTAACACTTAAGCAAGAGATGTGGCAGTCAGAAAGAAAACAACTACAGCTTGATGTTGAAAAAGAAAAGGGGATAATAGAGCAGGGCCTGGCAAACCTGAAGCTAAAGCACGAAACAGAAATTAATGAAATTCAGGAAAGAATAAGGCAGAAAGACCATGAGCTGGGTGATTTGCAGTTAAGGCACAGCGACGAATATAGAAAACTTGTAGATTCCCAGACACAACAGAAGCAAACCTTGGATCAGGAAATTGATAAATTACAGAAAAGCCTTGAAGAAGATCGGGATATTTATAGAAACACAAAGCAAGAATGGGAACAAAAGGTACAGGAAAAAGAAAACGAACTAAATGAAATACAGAACAATTTTGAAGCTCTTAAAATAAAAGCAGAAGGAAATATCGAAAAACAGAAATATGAATTTGAAAACGAAAAACAGCAGCTGCAGGAAGAAATAAGAAAAGTTGAACTTCAGCTTGCAAAAGAACAAAAGGAAGCAGAAGAAATACTTGTTAAGAAAGAAGACGAATATAAAACGTCGGATTTACGCCTTGCAAAAGAAACAGAATTACTGCAAAATCAATGGAAAAATGTTGAGAATGAACTACTGGAAAAAAGAAATGAGCTGGACCTTACCTTGCATAGCATAGAAGATAAGTTAAGTTATGAAAAAGTTGAATGGGAAAAATCATATAAGAATCTCTTTGTACAAGTCGATAAGCTTAAACTTACAAAAGCGCTTAAAATATCAGAAACAGAATCTGAGCAGAACCGGATTGCTTACGAAGTTAAAAAAGCCCAGCTGAGCTGTACGGAAAAAATTTCGGATATGCGGCATAGGTTTGAAAGAGAAAGAGACAGCTGGTTTACGAAAATAAGGCTAAAAGAAGAAGAGATAAAAATGCTCAGAACCAGGGTTTCCGCAAGAAAACAAAGGATAGAGTCAGAATATTTAAGAAGACAGAAAGAATTGCAGGCAGCAATTCTTGACCTGGAAAATGAGATAAATAGAAACAAAGAACTCTACGAAAGCGAAATACCAGCAAAGAAAAAAGAAGCCGAAGCGCTAAAGGCACAAGTACAGGATTTGCGCAGGGAAATTGAGATTGTAGAAAAAGCGTGGCAGGACCAAAAAGAGAATGTGCTGAATAAAAAGAAAGCAATTTTAGAAGAGTTTGAAGGCGATCTTTCAAAGATAGAAAAGAAGACCAAAGAAGAAGTTGAAAATATAAAGAAGATATTTGCTTCAAAAGAGAAGCTAATTGAAATGCTCAAGGAAGATGTGGGTATAAGAGAAAAGGAGTTAGGGCTGGAAGTTTCCCAGACCAGATACTCTCTGGATTCTATAAAAGAAAAAGTAAAACTGGTAAAGGCAAATATTCAATCTTCAACTATAGTAAAAGACAAAGAAAGCACAGAAAAGCTTCTTGCTGACGGAAAGAAATATTATGATTCCGGTTCTTATGGCGATGCCATAAAGAAATTCGGTGAAATATTGTCGATAGACGAAAATTATTTATTTGCATATGAGTACCTGGCGTTATGCTACAAAAAACTCGGCATAAACAACGAAGCGCTTAAATATGCAGAAAAAGTACTGGGTTTTGACCCTAATAATAGAAGGGCTCGGGAAATTATAAAAGAAATCAGAAAATAATAAAACAGGAGGAAGTAAAAATGGAAGAGAAAAATAAGTTTACACCGCCGCCGCTGCCGAAAAATGCAAAACCAAAAATTCCTGCAAAACCAGGTGTGCCGCCGTCAATTCCTGGATTACAAAGGCCTGGAATGCCGGGAAGTACAGGGATACCAAAACCGGGCATGCCTCCGTCAATCCCGGGAGTGCCAAAAGCAGCTGCTGATTCAGGCTCAAAAACAAAAGAGCTTGAACTGCAGTCTAATGAAAATCAACAGCTGAAAAACCAGTTCGAATCTCAGGTACATGAACTGCAGAAACAGCTTATGGAAGAAAGAGAAAAACTTCTTCTGCAGACAGTGCGCTCAAAAGAAGAAGAAACTTTGGCCATTAAAGTTGAAGAATCCATAAAAGACATACAGGACAAATTGCGCCGTGAAAAGCGCGAGCATGAGCTTACAGAACAGATTGAAAAAGCTGAAGCGCAGATAAAGGACCTGGAAAGAAGGCTTATTGAAGAACGGGAAACCTGGGTTGCAACTATAAGGTCTCAGATGAACCAGCGTGATGTCCAGGAAAAAGAAATTGAACAGAACTTTCAGGGCAGAATCCACGAACTTGAAAGAAGATGGCAGGATGAAAAAATGTCTCTTTCAACAATGATAAGGGATAGGGAAGCTGAAGCAACAAAGCTTAGAACCGAATATGCCGCCAAGGAAGAAGAGCTAAACAGAAACTGGGAAAGAAAAAGCGGTGCTGTAGTTTCTGAAAAACTGCGCCTTGAAGCAGGCCTCAGAGATATTAGAGATGAACTGACAAGCAAAGAAAAAGATGTTATTTCACTCAAGGCTGAGTTAGCGCTGGTAAATTCTGAAATTCTACAGGGTAAGGACAAATTTGAAAAGTATTCAAAGATATTTGAAAGGTTCAAACTGGAAAAAGATTCCCTGATAAAAGAAATAGATAAAAAAGACAGAGAATATCTGCTTTTAAAAACCCAGATAAGCTCACATTTGTCAAAATCAAAAAATGAGCAGGAAAAACTTCAGAAGGAAGCAGTACAGTTAAAAGAGGATATAGACAAATCAAAAAAAGAGCAGTCGGAGCTCAGGCATCAGATAGATATAAAGGAACAGGAAATAAATTCCGTAAAAAGGGCATTTGATGAAAAAATACGCGAGCATAATGAACAAATCAGATTTATTAATTCCGCGGCTGACGAGAAAATAAAAACAAAAGATGTAGAACTGCAAAGACATGCAGATTTTGAGAAAGAGCTTGATTTGAAAATAAAGGATTATCAGGAAAGATATTCAAAAATAAATAATCAGCTGGATGAAAGCCAGAAGGTTATTTACAGCCTGACATCAGAAAAGAATAAATTGCTTGAACAGATGGAGCTTATCAGAGCCAGCTTTGCTTCAGAAAAAAATGTTTATGAAAACCAGCTGAAACAAAGCGATTCAATGATAGTTTCCCTGAAATCAGAAAAGGAAAATTTGTACAGGGAAATAACCGGCCTGAAAATCGATTTGGTTACGGAAAAGAAAAGTTTTGAAAATCAGCTGAAACAGCATGAAACGGTAATAAGCGGGCACGAAAAAGAAAAAACACGTTTACTTGAACAGATAAATTCATTAAAAGAAGGTTTTGTTTCAGAAAAAACAATATTAGAAAACCAGCTGAAACAGAATTTGACACAATTAAACGGTTTACAGAATCAGAAAGATCAGCTGTCAGCCAAGATTGAAGAACTGAGGCTGAATTATGCTTCTGATAAATCAGCGCTTGAAGCCCAGCTTAAACAGAATGAAACACAGCTTGAAAACCTGAAAGCTGTTAAAGCCGGCCTGGAAAGCAGTCATCTGCAGGATGAGGCAATAATTGCTGCTCTTAAGAAAGAAAAAGACAAACTGTTTGAACAGATTGATATTATTAAAACAGATCACAGCGCGAAAGCTTTCATACTTGAAGAACGGCTCGGTCAGAATGATGTTTTGATAACCTCATTAAAAAGCGAAAAAGATTCACTCAACAAACAGCTGGAGATGTTGAAATCCAATTTTTCCGCTGAAAAGTATTCTCTGGAAAACCAGATAGAGGAACATAAAAGGTCTTTAAGCACTCTTTCAAGCGAAAAAGACAAAGCTCAGGAAAAAATACTGGTCCTTGTGACCAAAGAGAGCGAACTAAAATCCAAGATAGACGCTCAGGACTTGAAACTGAGGGAAATTGAAAATAAACTGCACAGTAAAATGAAAGAAGCAGAGCAGTTAAAAGTTGAGATATCAAAACTGCAGGAAGTAGTGGAATCAAAGAATTTCACTATTGCAGAAATCAAGGAAAAACTGAAAGATATTGATAATGAAGTCCTCAAGAAAGTTGAAGCGCAGGAAAGAGAGTTTAAAAGAAGGCTGGAGTACATGGGCCAGTCTAATGAGGAACTCCAGAAACAATTGTCAGACAAAGATAAGAAAGTTCATGAGATGTCTTTTGAACAGGACAAAGTTACTGCTGAATACCGTGAACGCAGTACAAAACTGGAACAGGACATGAATTATCAGAGAAGCAGGTTTAATATGATAATTTCACAGCAGGACCAGGAAATTACAAAGATTACAAAAGAAAAACACCTGTTGGAAAGCAGTATCCAGGATGTTCAGAAAAAAGCCGCAGACCAGAACACTGAGCTTGAAGCAAGAAACAAACAGGAAATAGAAAACATAATGCGGATAAAGAATACCATTGAACAGCAGATTCTGGAAAAAGACGAAAAACTTAAAAAACGCGAAGCCGACCTGAAGATTTTCAGAGAAAGGTACATCCAGGAACAGGACAATTTCAATAAAGAAATTGAAAAACTTAACAAAAACTGGGAAAGTAAACTTAATTTTGTCAATGAAAAAGTGGTGGCTGCAGAATCTAAAGCCAACGAAATAACAACGGCGTACAAGACGGAAATTGATAAGTTAAACAACCAGTGGAAAGATAAATTCTTAAAAAAGGAAATGGAAACAGAAAAAATTATTGAGAAGCTTGATTTTACCTGGAAAGATTTTCATTCAAGATTCATTGATGAGTACAAAATAATAGAAGAAAAACTGCAGTCAAGGGAAAAAGAACTGGAAATGCTTCAGGGAAAAATAGACGGTGTCCCGGAAAGTGAGCCCTCCCGGGAAATCTCCGGTTTGGAAACAGCAGCAGAGGGCCAGCCCCAAGAAGCCGCGCAGGAGTATTATGAAGACGAAGAAGAAAGCCTGTTTGACCGTTTCTGGAACTGGCTTAATAAACCGATTGTAGAAAATGAAAAGAAATAGAATAATTTAGAAAGGAATGAAAGGTTAAGGTAATTAATGGGAAATAAATTCAAAATAATATTTGTGTTTTTAGGACTGCAAATATTTCTGCTCACACCAGTGATATACAGTGCACCGGATGCGGTTACAAACCTAAGTGTAACAGCCGGGTTTAGCAGGGTTGCGCTTAGCTGGTCCGCGCCCTACGATACAGCCTCTACAGCGGCACCTGTTATATACGAAGTGAGAGTATCGTCATACCGCGTGCTTGTAAGTGCAGCCGATTGGAACGGTAATTCCAGCAGTTCCCAGCATCCTTACAGAATTGTACTGCCCACAACAACCAATGCCGGCTTTCTTGAAAGTATTGTTGTTACAGGCCTGACAAATGGAATGACTTACTTTTTTGCAGTGCGCTCATCAACATATAATTTTTCAGATTATGCCGACTGGTCCGGAATGGACAGCACTTCGCCGGAACCTCAGGCTCAGCCGCAGAATACCGCGCCAACCGGTGCCGGAGGCTACCAGCCTTCAAACGGTGCTCACGTCAACGTTTCAACGCCTACTATTTACTGGAACAATGCTTCTCCCGGTAATCCGGATTCTACACAGGGTGATTACATAGCATCTTATACGGTATACATAAATACAGCAACTGATTTTTCCGGTGTATCCTGGGCCAGTATAATAAAGACCGGCATAATAACAAATTCCTGGAGCGTATCACCACCGTTAGCTGATAATACCACCTATTACTGGAAGGTTTTTGCCTATGATTCAGAGGGTGAAGAAGGCCAGCTTTTTGCACCCTACCAGAGGTTAATTGTAAATTCAACAAACTCTGCACCAACATCGGTAACCCTTATTTCACCTACCAATGGCGCCACCATAACATCTTTTCCCAGAAATTTTGACTGGAACGATGCAGTTGAGTCAGACCCGGGGGACAATATTTATTATGTGGTGCATCTTTCAAGTTCCCTGGATTTTACAACAGAAATTACCAGCAATACCGGAAAGGTTTCTACGGCAAATCTAACTTTAACGGTCATGGAAAACACCACTTATTACTGGTATGTAGTTACTCACGATACAAATTCCCTGGGGCTTAATGTGACATATTCTCAAAGCACAACCTCAAGGACTGTCTGCATAAATTTATCGCCAAACGAAGACCCGTTGCCTTTTAACCTCACCTATCCTATTAATGGTGAAGTTGTGTGTTTTTCCACTCCTACAATAAACTGGGATGATACCACAGACCCGGACCCGGGAGACTTTATAACATTTTATGAAATACATTTGTCTTCATACAGTGCAGAGCTTACCAGTGGTAGTGAATATTTTTCTTCAAACGTTTATGTTTCACAATATGTATCCGAACCGCTGGTGGAAAATGCTTCGTATAATTGGCTTGTTGTAGCTCACTCCTTTACAGGAGGACTATTGTTTACAGATTCAACATCTTTTGTAGTAGATGCGGTAAATGTGCTGCCAAGCTCAGTTACATTTTTGAGCCCGAATAATATGATTTCCACAACGTCTGTGCGCCCTGTTTTTATTTGGACAGCTTCATCAGACCCTGACCCAGGCAGCAGTTTTACTTATAAAATATATTTATCAACAAATAATTTTGCCACGGCATTCACAAGCGCGGCTCTGGTAACACCGGGTTTTATTCCGGTATCGGATTTAACTGAAAATGCCCAGTATGCCTGGAAAGTTGATGTAATTGACAACCAGGGAGGGCTGGTTACTACAGCAACAAATTATTTTTGGGTAGATTCAAGCATGGAAAATCCAAACACTTTTAATTTGAATTCTCCGGACGGAACTAACCAGAATATACTTAAAACTTATTTTGACTGGGATAATGCAACAGATCCCGATGTAGGCGATTATGTAGCAAGTTATGAAATATGGTATTCCACAACATCCTTATTTACGGTTTATACTTCTTCGGCCGGTTTAACGGTATCAAGCTTTTCGACACAGAGTACTTTGATAGGCAATGCAACTTATTACTGGAAAGTTAGAGCAGTCTCAGCTAACAGCGGATTTTTATGGTCAACTACGAAATATTTTTATACAACAACAAGTTTTCCGCTGGCTTATCCCGAGGATGCGTCAGTAAGGAATTTCCTTAAAACATATTTTGTCTGGAACCAGCTGGCAGACCCGGATCCGACAGACAGCAATACCGTTACGTATGACTTGTTCTATACCACTGTTGCATCCTTTAATATTTACACCTCAACTACAGGTCTTAGCGTTTCCACTTATACCATAGAATCACCTCTAATAAACAGCGCTACATATTACTGGAAAGTTAGAGCTATAGTCGCTACCGGTGCTTTATGGTCAAGCACAACAGGATATTTTTATACTGTCAGCAGTTTTACTCTTTCTGCACCTACTGATGGATCAAATCAGAACTATTTGAAGGTTAATTTTGACTGGAATGACCTTCCTGACCCGGCCCCTGCTGACGGTATTTACGTGACCTATGAAATACATTACTCTACTGACATTCTTTTCAGGGTTTATGATTCTGCTTCAGGGTTAACTTTTTCAAGCTATACTACAAGTTCTGCACTTATAAATTCTGCAACTTATTATTGGAAAGTAATTGCCCAGTCAACAAGCGGTTATACAAACTCAGTAAATACCTTTAGGTTTATAACCGGTACGGGCTTTGACCTTTTAACTCCAGCTAATGAATCAACAGCAATAAATTTAAGGCCGTCTTTTGACTGGTCAGACATGCCTGATCCGGATACAACAGATAATGTTTCAGTAAGCTATGAATTCCAATATTCGATTTTTCCTGATTTTTCAGTTTTAAATTCTTCAGCAGGTTTAACTTCGTCAAGTTTTACTTTAACAACAGCACTGTTAAATGATACTACCTATTTCTGGAGAGTAAGAGCAGTCTCTTCTTCCGGCAGCAGTTATTGCAACGAATCCTATTTCAAATTGTATGTTTTAAACCAGTATCCCGCGGCTTTTAGTTTATCTTCGCCGGCAGACTTTTCAGTGCTTACTTCAACAGCTCTCAGCTTCAGATGGCAGGGTACTTATGACCCGGAATCAGAAATAATAAGTTACTACTACAGATATTCTTTAAGCACGGTTTATACCACAACCGGCAGTTTTACAGAACCGGTATTTAACATGGATCCTGCCTTATTAACAGAAAATGCCAAATATTTATGGTATGTGCAGGCAAAAGATCTGTGGCAGAACACAACCGTATCAAACAGTTCTTTTACGTTTTATGTGAATTTTCAAAGCGAAGCGCCGTCTGCTTTCAGTCTTATGGCGCCAATGGACCGGGCTTTTGTAAGCGTGGGAAATTTTGACTGGCAAAATGCCAGTGATCCGGACCCGTTAGATACGGTGAGATATGAAATAAATTATTCAACAATGAATGATTTTTCATTTTATTATTCGTCTGCTGGTTTATCGTCATCAAATTATTCTTTAAGTACAAGCTTGATAGGCCAATGTACTTATTATTGGAGGGTAAAGGCTTATGGAACACAGGATCCTTCAAGCCTGTATACACTATCAAGCGTATATACATTTTATACTCCTACAACCCAGCCGGCAGCACCCGCTGAATTAAGAGGAGTAGTTTCAGATAGCGGCAGCAAGTGTACCGTTTCCTGGGAAGCTGTGTTTTATAATTCAGATGGCTCTGTTTGCAGTAATTTGCAGGAATATCGTCTGTATAAATCCAGAACCTTAAACGGCCTTAAAGAAAATCCTGAACTGGTTGCTACTTTGGATACGAGCGTAATTACCTACGCAGATACGACCTTAAGTAGTCTTGAATATTTTTACATGGTGCGTTCAGTAAATTCATTTAAAATTGAAAGTGCTTTCTCTGCGATCCTTTATATTAATCCTTCGGAAGCTGTGAGCTACAGGGTTTTCAGCGATTTAAGCGATGAGGTAAGTCTTAATATTCCGGGTGAAATATATGACGAATTGAATTCAAATAATGACATCCATGTAGCTATTTCCAGGATAAATTCTTACGAGAACAGCACTGTTTTAAGAGCTTATGATATGAAAATAGATAAGAGCGGTGTCAGCCGTAAAACATTCAGCCAGCCTCTTTATATTCAATTCAGTTACAGGAATATTGACGTGGCTGACCCGTCAATGCTTGGAGTGGCTTATCATGACGGAGTTTCCTGGCAGTACCTGGCTTGTACCGTAGATACCTTGAATAAAGTTGTAAAAATAAAAACTTATCATTTAACAGAATTCAGATTCCAGCTGGTGGAAAGGTCAACTGAATTTGAATTGCTTAACTGGCCGTTAAAAGCAAAAGTTTTTACTCCCAATAATGATAATGTAAATGATGAATTGAAAATATATTATTCTAATCCGCAAAATAAAAGTATTACGGGTAAAATTATGAATATAAACGGAATGTATATTGCAGATATGGCTAATAATACTAATGAAATGGCTGTCAGTTGGGACTGCAAAACACAAAATGGCTACACCGTAACTTCAGGTATATATATTTACCAGCTTACAATTTCGGGTCCGAATTCCGAAAACAAAATTATTAACGGTACTATTGTTGTCGCAAAGTAAAAAAATATGGATAAGCTTAACAAAATAAAATTTATGAATAAAATAAAAATTGCCGGATTTATTGCAGGTATTGCCTGTTTTTGCCTGAATCCTGTTATTAATGCTTCTTTTGAAGAAACGGGCACTGGCGCACAGCCGCTTGCTATGGCAGGCTGTTTTACGGCATATACCGGATCTGTGTATTCTCTTTACTATAATCCTGCAGGATTAGGTTTTATATACAATACTCAGCTGGTTGGTGAGTTTTCCAGCCTTTATCAGGGGCTTGATGATAAAAGTAGTTTAGGAAAAGGATGTTTTGCTTTTGCGGTGCCGATAACAAAAGATTATTTCGGGTTTGGATTTGCATATGACAGCCTGTCTTTGGCAGAAACCTATTCAGAAGATATAATAAGGTTTTCAGCTGGTTATAGAATTCTGGATCCTTTAAGTTTTGGTTTTGAACTGAAGCTTATGAGCCAGAAATATATGATAGTGGGAAACCAGTATTATGCCCAGGATACCCTTTTTACAAAAGGTGTTGGTGCAGGAACTATGGATATGGATTTCGGGTTAGCCTATATGCCGTTCGATTATCTTTCCGTAGGATTGAAGTTAGGAAACATTTTTCAATCCAGTACCTACCTGGATGAAGAAAACAAATCAAAACTTCCCGGATTGGTACGGTTCGGTGTGAAATACAGTGAATATAGCTCTAACATGTGCCTGGATTTAGTTAACGAAACTTACAAATTCGGCAGCAGCCTTGAAGGAACTGAATCAAAATCAAACATGTCCGCAAATATAGGAATTGAAAAGTTTTTCCTGGAAAGAGCAGCCAACAATTTTTTCCTTGCATTCAGGGGAGGACTTGTATGGGGAATCAATAATCAGTCAAAAAGTGTTACTGCCGGTTTTGGCGTGAATATTGCGCCTATAGCCATAGATTATGCCTGGGTTTTTCCGATAAGCGGTATCGAAGATATTTCGGGGAGCCATCACTTCTCTTTTGTCTGTAAATTTGGTAAAATAAAGAGTAATTTAAAGAGGAAAACATCAAGGTTTGAACAAGATGATTTTGAAGAGCCTTTAGCTGCCCGGGAAAATTCTTTGCAGAGAGGAAATATGCCTGAGTCTCCGTCAACTTCTTCAAAATATACTTTATCCGGGAAAACATATGTAAAAGGGGCTTACCCTGAAGGTATGTTTAGTTCACAGGTACTCTACGGCCCGGTAGCGATGATTCTTGATTCTGAAAGTGGCACCTATAATGTTCCTGCTCCGGCAAGTACCGGCACCGTTCAGAATTTCTATGTTTATTCTTACCAGTACACCCCTCCTATTACAGCTCAAACCAATCCTTTTTTAAGGGAATATTTTGAAACTGCCAAAGATTCTTCTGTGCCGGTTTCACTGCCGGTTCAGGAGTATAGTGAAATTGTTTTTTCAACCCAGACAAAAAATGAAAAGGGCGCAGTTTTAGTATCCTCTGTTTCGCCTGCAGAATATAACAACGAAAAATCCACAACTCAGGTAAAAGAAATACTCCTTCCGGGATTGCAGGAAAAAATACCGGGAGTTAATTTAGAAAATTCTTCAGAAAACCTCCCGGATTCAAAGAAAAAACTGCAGGTTGAAACAGGAGGAGTTCTGCCTTCTGTCCCATTAGTTGTTCCTGTAACTGTGCCTGTTGTTCTTCCTTCGGGAGTAACATCTGTAGAAGTTCCGGCAACAACACAGAATTTACAGCAGAAAATAAAAGACAGCAGGGAAATAAAGGGTTCTTTGCAAAATCAAAGTGATAATGTAAATCAGAAAATAAATGAATCTCAGGTTCAGCTGCTAAGTGTACCTGAAGACGAGATACCGGAAGAAATACGAAGAGAAGTTGAGCAATCTCAGCAGAATGGAGAATCTATGACAGATACTGCACCTGCTGTTATTGTTCCCGCTGCACCGGCCGGCGGGATTCCTGCGGCGTTATCAACAGAAAACGGGATAAAACAAAAAGAAGAAACAGGGCAGGCAACCAAACCAAAAACATCACCAGGAAATTATATGAGATATCATAAAGTAAAGCCGGGAGATACATTGAAATCCCTTGCACAGGATTACTACGGCAATAGCGATAGATGGATAGATATATACAAAATAAATGAAGACAAAATTGATAAGGGTTCCCTTAGACCGGGACAGACTATGATAATTCCATGAAAATAAAATATTATTAGGCCGGGAGGTAAGAATGAGTGAATTTAATGAACTGGAAGAAGAACTTCAAAAAATTGAAAACGAATTCAGTACCGATGAAACGGACGAGATTTTACGCCACATAGTCAGCCCGTCTGCCGCTGATTACTGGAAAAAACGCCTGGATGATGAAAAGGTTCTCTGGACAAAAATGACTGAGGACAAGGAAAAAGACAAAAAAATCACTGAAACCAGGTTGTCTAAGGCTAATTCAGAGATTGAAGCTTTAACAAAAAAAATTCATGAACTGGAATCTGTCCTTCAAAAGGAAGTTGCTCTTTTTCAGGATAAATTGAAATCCCAGGAAAGCGATTTTCATCTTGAACGCGAAAGGTCCTCTTATGGCCAGAAAATAAAGGAACTGGAAAAAGAAAACAACGTGCTGCACGAAGAATTGAGGCAGTTAAAAGAAAATGAGGCAGTAAAAATTGATGCCATAAAGAAAACTCATGACGAAGAAGTTCTTGAGCTGGCCGATTCACAAAATTCAATAATTGAGAGCATAGAAGCTATAGCCGGCGATATAAAAGAAATTGAAGGGATTATTCAGAAGCAGTCTGAAGAAATTGCCGGACAAAAAGATTCCGTGACAAAAACCTTAGGTGAAAAAAACCTTAAAGAAGCAGAGCTGGCAAAGCTGAAAGCAGAGTATGAAAACAAAGTTTCCGAATTAAACCTGAGAGAAACTGACTTAAAGGAGTATTTCAGGATAACAGTAAAATATTTTTCAGGAAAAATCAAACCCTCCTTGGGTACCATTCTGGGCATAGCAAACTATTGCACCAGAAGGCTTAAGGCAAGTTTTATCGGGAAAAATGCAGTTTTAAAAAAACAGATAAATCTGCTGGAAGGTGTAGTTGCTGATGTTTCCGTGCAGCTTGATAAGCTTGTTTCTCTTTCCGGGCAGGAAGAGATGAGCCTGCAGGAAATATCCCCTGAAAAATTCATAGCAAGAATAAGCGAAGATGTTGATGTGTCTATGTTCCCTGCGGGTTTGAAAATGAAAGCTGACCAGCTTAGAATAATAAGCGCCCTGAAAAAACACTGTGAAAATGCGTCTTATTTTGTGAAATACAACCAGGCAAACAAGGAAATTGAGTTTAAAATACTTACGCCTGATAAACTGGAAAACACCGAAGATTTGGTAAGGCTAAAATACCTTATTTATTCTCATGGATGGAAAGCGGTGTTCGGTAAGACAGATAATAAAACATTCATTATGTTGTACATAAAGGTATATTAAGCAGTAATGGAGGCAGTAAGCATGAACATGATGTTTTTACTTGACGATAAAAATTATTCAAAACATATTGAGGAAATAATTTCGGGCCTTGAAGACAGCCAGGTAAAGAAATTCTTAAAGGCGCGCGATATGTTGAAGGATATGGTTTTATCAAAACCCCAGCTGATATTTATAAATTCAAAAAATGCAGCAACTGCAGAGGTCAGAAAAATCATGGCTGACTTCTCATTTGTTCCCTTTATTTCTTACGGAGATTTTGGAAAAAATATAAAATCAAACAAAGCAAATATCCGCTATTTGCAGAATAACGGTTACAGCCTTTGCCTGCCTGCAGCCGACATAGTAAACAAAGAATCAGCCCAGGCACAGATAAAAAATTTATTATGGCAAAGCCTGGCCAAAAGTGAATTGTGGGAGAAACAGCTGGATATTTCCAAGGTAGAAAGAACCGGCAGGTTTTACCGCGCAGTTTTAACTGTTGTTATGACTCTTGCCATATTGTCAATTTCCGGCATTGCGACAAAAGACAGGTTCCCGCTTACCCGTTATGTTTCTCCTGTAATATTTACAATACCATACCTGAATATTTCCGGTATCTCTCTTTCAAAAAACACTTTATGGACTTCAGATTGGCAGACCCAAAACATATACAAGCATAAATTAAACAGCGAGTTAAGTATTGAACGCGTCTATTCCTTCCCGGGAATAAGGATTTCAGGACTGGTGGTGGCAGATGGTTCTTTGTGGACCCTGGATTCATGGAATAAAGTCATAAGAAAACACAACCTGGATAAAAGACTTTCTGTAAGCGATCAGATTGTAACTCCCGGCTCAAATCCTACCGGCATTGCCTATAACGGCAAATACATAATAACCATAGATAATGCGACGGATAAATTATATATTCACAAAATTGACGAAAAACTTACTGTATTAAAAGAATATAAACTTCCCCAGTCAAACCCCATAGGACTACATGCTGATGAAAAATATATATGGATAGCTGATGCAGGGGCAAATAAAATATTCTGCTGTACCATAGATGATTTTGATTTGAAAGTTAAAAATGTATTCATTCCTCCGGATTATGAAGGATATAAATTTTCCAGCATTTCCGGAGATGAGGATTACCTCTGGCTGGCATCAGAGAAGGAATCAAAAATATTCAAATATCCTAAAGAAATGCTGGAGCCGGTGGAGTAAAGGCCGTGAAGAGTAAATAGTGAATAGTGAAGAGTAAATAGTGAAGAGTAAAGAGTAAATAGTAAAGAGTCTGTTAAAAAGCAAAATAATGAATAAAATATTTAAGAAACTATTTTGGATTATTATAATTGCCGCTTTTAGGGCAAGCGTTTTTGCTGATACGGCTGTGCCACCTGCGGCCATTTCAAACTTAACAGCACTGCCCCACGATACTCAGGAGGGCGCTGTTACCTTAAAGTGGACTGCCCCGGGAGAAGATGATTTAACCGGCACCGTAGAAAATTATTCATTAAAATTTGCCACATACCAGATATTAAGCGTTCAATTTGATGGTACCCCAGACTATTTTCACGGATGGTCAGCTTTTGCTGCAGGTAACTCACAAGAAGAGCAGGTTGTAACCGGGCTTACTCCAGGCGTTACATACTATTTTGCTGTAAAAGGTTGTGATTCTCTTAGCAATTATGGTATATGGAATTCAATCATTGATGTAGCAGAAGCAAATACGCTTAACAGTACATTTGCGCAAATACTCCCGCCGGGGCCTATTACAGACCTTTATGCGGACATTACCGGGTTTGATGAAGGCAAAGTAAATCTTTCCTGGTCAGCTCCCGGAGATGACGGTTACTTAAACACTTTGGGTTCAGGTTCAGATTTTTTAATTCAGAGTTCCACAAACCCTGACGAAGCCTGGGCCCCTCTAAGCGCCCAGCTGACAGTTTCCACATCTTCAATAATTCCCGGTAATAAACAATTAAAAACCATAGCAACCCTCATTCCCGGGACAACCTATTACTTCAGAGTTTGGACCAAAGATGAAAATCCGGACTGTTTTTCACCGCTGTCAAATCAGGCTACTGCCTGGATTCAGACAGACATATCACCGCCAACGGCCATAACCAGAATTGATACCTTTGATAACGGGTTTAAACATGTTAAGCTGAGGTGGATTGCTCCCTGCGAAGACAATAACTCCGTACCCTACAATACCGGTATATCAACCATTTCCTACGAAATCAAATACGCTACATTTCAGATAACTTCCGAAGTGCTTTATAACAGTGCTACGGTATTTTTAGTTATAAGCAGTTCCATAACACAGCCGGGCAACTTTGAAACTTTTACCGTTACAGGTTTAACTAACGGGGTTACCTACTATTTTTCAATTAAATCTGCTGATGAAACCGGCGCCTGGTCAGTCATAAGTTCCAGTTCTCCAAAATCACTGGTTTTTAATTCTTTGCCTAACCCGGCATCTTTAGATATTACTAATCTTCAAAGATATATCAGCGTAAGCAGCCATACAATCAGGTGGTCCGGTGCAGACGCAGGAGGAAACTTAGGAAACTATGATTCTTCATTTGGTGATTCCATATCGTCTTATACCGTATATTTTTCAACTTATTACACCTCACAAACTACTATAGGAAGGAGCACCGTTACATTTAATGGAATTATAAACATATCTACGGTAACTTCCAGACTAAGTGAAAATGCAACTTACTGGATGGTGGTTTATACGTATGATACAGAAAGTGGTTGTGGTTTTAGTACCTTAAACAGTGCTTGGCACTGGCTGACGGTAAACACAGTTAATGACGCCCCTAATAATTTTAACCTGTATGCTTCCTCAGGCATCGCAAATTTTAAAGATTATTCCCCATATAATGAAAAATTAAGGTTTCGTTGGAATGCTACAACTGACCCGGACGGCCCGGCAGATTTCGTAGCAGAATACAGGTTGTACTATTCCATAAGCCAGAATTTTGAAACTAACATAACTACCGGTATAACGGGTATTACGGCTTCTTCGTATACCATTACCCATTCTTTACAGGACAATACCACGTATTATTGGTTTGTAGTAGCCAGAGATTCCGGCAATCCGTTTAATTATGCGGTAAAATCCACCAGTTCATCTGTATGGAGCGTAATAGTAAACTGTGTAAATAGCGTACCGGGCAATTTTTTACTGCTTACACCGGCATCTTCAACAGTAGTTAATAATACAAGAACGCCTCTTTTTACCTGGAATGCATCAATAGATCCGGATCCGGGCGACAGTATCTATGAATACAAATTGTTTTATTCTTCCTGGACACAGAATTTCAGTTCAACCCAGACTTTAGCGGGCCAGTCTGAGCTGTCCTGTGGCGTGGAAACCTCTACCAGAACACCTGTTTTGGTAGAAAATGCAACTTACTATTGGTGCGTGGCAGCTTATGATAATGCCCAAACCTTAAGCCAGCTGTATTCGGCTCCACCATACTTTATCCAAGAATCAACAAAAAGCATCACAAGATATTTTGTGATTAATTCAGAAAATGAACCACCAAATGCATTTTCTTTATACAGCCCCATAGGCAGTACAAATCCTGCGGTTACCTCAGAGATGGTTTTTGACTGGGCAGACACTATTGACCCGGACCCTTTTGACCAAGTGCATCACTATGCTTTATATTTTTCACAGGACCCGAATTTCAGCGTAGCGCTAACCACCTGGACGCCATTTCTTTACAACAGTTCTGTAACTGTAAATTATCCTTTCAGCCCCGGGGTTAATTATTATTGGAACGTGGGTGCTTATGATGCAGCGGGAAATTGCAGGGTTTCTGCTTCAACCGGAGTATTTATAATTGCACAGAATGCCCCACAAAGTTTTACAATCATTACTCCTACAGGCTCGGTGAGAAATTTGCTGCCGAGGTTTGACTGGAATAATGCAGTAGAAACAGACCCTTACGACGATATTTCCTATTATAGACTTTATTATTCAACCAGCCTTAATTTTGAATCAGGTATTACTACCTGGACCGGAAATATTCCTGTCAGTTCCTATACTTTTACAGCTCTTAATACTTTAACTCTAAGAACCACCTACTATTGGAATGTCAGGGCCTATGATTCTACAGGTTTGTTCAGCGTTTCAAACACCACAGGAGTATTTTTTACTTCCAACAGAGCCCCCGGTGATTTTGACCTTATTTATGCAACTGGTAATTCTGTAATTACATCAAACAGGCCTGTTCTTACCTGGCAGCCAAGCGTGGATATTGACAACGAAATAATAGTTTATACTTTGAGTTATTCCACATTTTCAAATTTTTCTTCGTCAAATGTTTTTACAATTACTAATTTAAACTCTTATACAGTTGCTTCTAATTTATCTGAAAATACAACTTACTACTGGAAGGTGGTTTCAAGAGATGTTTTTGAATCAAAGCATTCGCTTTCAACCGGGGTATTTATTGTAAATGCTGTTGCGGAACAACCCACAGCTTTTGAGCTGACCGCATCTTCGGGAATATTAAATATTTCAACTCCTACTTTTTCCTGGACCCAGAGTTATGAAAATGATCCCGGAGATTATATAGCTTATTACACGCTTTATTATTCAAGCAGCAATTTTCTTGTGACGCAGGCAACAACAGGTCTGAAAACCGCATCTTTCATTCCTTCGCAGGCATTACAGGAAAATATAACTTATAAGTGGTTTGTAACAGCAACAGATTCTAACGGCCTTACAACAGCTTCCAATAGTACCTGGACTATTACTATAAATGCTGTTGATGAATATCCGGATTCGTTCAATCTGGTGTCTTCTACGGGCTGGGTATCTTCAAGAAGGCCGTCTTTTGTATGGAACCGGGCAGACAAAACAGAGTGGTGGGATACTACGGTTTATAAACTTGAGTGCGGAAATCTGGCAAACCAGCTGGATTTGATTACGCGTACAGGCATAACTATCACTACTTATACAATTGATGTGGATTTACAGGAAAATGCAACTTACTGGTGGAGAATTATAGCTACAGATTCAGCAAACCATTCTACAACATCAAATCAGATATTCTATATTTTTGTCAGTTCAGTAAACGATGCCCCGGGTAATTTTGGACTTACCGAGCCCGCGGACGGTTCAGTAATTAATACCAGAACTCCTGTTTTTTTGTGGGAAAAACCGACAGACCCCGACGAACCCAAGGGTGACCGCATAGCTTATTACAATATTTATTATGCCACTACCCCTGTTTTTACAACGCAGAATATTATTATCAATCTTACAACCAACACCTTTACCTTGCCGGAAGTTTCCAGATTGCTTCAAAATACAACTTTTTACTGGAAAGTAGCTGCCTATGATATGCAGGGAAGCAGTACTGTGTCTCCCTTTTATAGTTTTTTTGTCGCAAATTTAAAAATACTTAAAACTCCGGAGTATTTCACAAGCACTGTTCTTAATGAAGACGGCCTTAGTTTGGTCTTGGCCTGGCCGGCAATGACACAGTATACCGACGATAGCATTGCCGATGATCTGGCGGGATACAATGTCTATCGTTCAATTAATCCGTTAGAAGGTTATGTTTTATTTGCATTTACTAAAGATAATTATTATATGGATACAACGGTTAATAACTCGGTTTATTATTACTTTATACGATCAGTCAGTGTGACGGGTATAGAAGGTTCTGATTCGCCTATAGTATCTTCAGAAGCACAGAATAAAACCATATCTACCACAGAAAATAAGGATGCTTATCTGGAACTTTCTAACAGTATGATGAATACAATGAAAAGCAGAAACACTCTGCCTACAATTACAAAAACTAATAATATTTATGAAATTAAAGTTACAAGAACCGACACCGGAGAGACAATAGAAAATTATAAATTCACCGAAACTATAACACTGAATTTTGTCATTACTGCTGACGCTTCTTCACGCAAGACAGTCCAAAGCTATAACAGTAAATATGCAATTTATTGGCATAACGGAATTGAATATATAAATATTGGCGGCGAAACAGATGATGCAGGCACTAAGATCTATGTAAATGCCATTTATTCAGGAAAATATAAATTGATGAGTATTATAGATTCGGATTTTTCCTACAGTGTTGAGCCCAGAAAAATAATAACGCCGAACTCAAGGGGTTCAGCTGTAACAGAAACCTTTAAAATAAGGTACGTAAATAATACCGGAGAACAGGTCTCCGCAGAAATATTTGATTTAACAGGAGCTTTTGTGGCAAGGATGCACCAGCATGATAATCAGGGTGAATATCTTGAATGGGACGGCAGGCAGGCAACCGGCGAATATTCAAAAAAAGGCGTATACTTATACCAAATAAAAGCCGGTTCAAGGCTTTATTCTGGAACTGTAATTATTGCAAGATAATATGAACAAAATTAAAGCCATAAAAATTATTGCAGGATTAGAAAAACAAAAAGCCGTAAAAAAGCGGATAACCGCTGTTTCTATGATTTTTGTTATATACTGTCTGTTTACAGGAAACGTCACGGCTGATTTTAATTATACAGGCATTGGTGCCCGGCCTGTTGCTTTGGGTAATTGTTATACGGCATTTTCTGATGATGCTTTTGGGGTTTATTATAACCCCGGCGGTTTATGTTTTGCGCGCTACCCGGAAATAAGTACGCAGTTCGGCCAACTTTGGATGAATTTGACTGATAACTCAAATCTTACTGACGGTTATTTAGGCGGAGTTTATCCGGTGGAAAAAGCAGCTTATGGTTTTGCGGTCCAGAAATTTTCGCTTGACGGATATTATTCTGAAAACACAATGTCATTTGCCTATAGCAGAAAAATCAGCGATTCTCTGGGACTGGGTGTTACTTTCAGGCAGATGCAGCAGGCCTATACTATGGATGAATATACTTTGACGGATGAAGTATTCAATAACGGCAATACAGTATCAAAGGCTGCCTTTGGTATTGACCCCGGTTTACTGTGGGCCTTTTATCCGGACTATTTTTTCGGAATGTCCATAATAAATCTAAACCAGCCGGATTTTGGCCTGGTGGAAAAAGAAATGCTTCCCGTAACATTTAATTTTGGGTTAAGTTACAGGAGCAACTATCCTTTAGGAGACATAAGCCTGGGTTTAGGTCTCAGTCAGACGGATAAGGATTATAAAATCACTTCAGGCATAGAGAAATTATTAATGAAGGGGAAATTAGCCGCCAGGCTTGGCTACGGGTTCGGTTCCAGCCAGTATTCGGGAATTTCTGTGGGTATAGGTTTAAAAATTGTACAGGCAACGTTTGATTATTCATTAAATTTCCCTGTAAGCGGAATGAAGCAGACCGGAGGAACACAGCGCATAAGTTTGACTTACCGGTTTGCCAGGCTCTCTGAAGAAGAAATGGAAGGCCAGCAGAATTTCAAAGCTGAAAAAGCCCAGCTGATAAAGAAGTATGAAGGCCAGGTAAAAGAGCTTGAAAATAAAATATCGGAACTTGATGCAAAATTTGCAGAGTCCCAAAGAATGCCGGCAGCACAGCAGACCCCTCGGGATATAGAAAATAGCAGGAAGATTGAAAAACAGATTCTTGAAATGCAGGGAAAATTGAAAAATCAGAAAATACAGAAAGAGCAGGAGCTGCAGGCTCCGGTGCCTCAAAAAGTTATTTACGATGAGCCGCTGCAGGAAGTAATACCCAAAGTGCAGCCACAGACCCCTAAAGAACCTGCCGCAAAGACTCACACGGTAAAAGAAGGAGAATCCCTGCTTTCCATAGCACAGAAATATTATAATGATTCATCAAAATGGAAAATTATTTACGAAGCAAATAAGAGTAAAATTGAAAGAGGCCAGGTTTTACCGGGCCAGGTACTTAAAATCCCATAATTGGAGTATATTGTGGACAAAAACATAGAACAACTAAAAGACAAAATAGCAAGAATAAAGGAAAAATCCAGGGAGATTTCTAAAAAAATATCTTCCAATATAGACACACAGCCTAAAACATATTCCGAAACTGTTATCCCGGCAGGGCTGGATACTACGAGAAAACAGGATTCCCCGGCAGTACCGGCTTCATTTAAAATTGAAAACAAAATCAAAGAAGAAGAATTACGCCATAAAATAGCCGAACTGGAACAGGAAAAAAGTTATCTTGCAACAAAACTTACCAATATTCAAAACGAAAAAATACTTTCAGAAGCCAGATCAGGTGAACTGTCAAAGAAAAACGAGGAATTGAATAAAAAGCTGATAGAGCTTGATAAGGGCAAAAAAACCGTTGAACAAGAAGTAGAAACCATAGCGGAAACACTCAAAAAGTTTGACCAGACTTCCTGGAACAAATATTCGGTTGATTTAATATGCCAGTTTATTGGCGAAGCCAGCAGATATTTCAGAAATTCACAGGGTATGATAAATGAAGCCATTAAAATGTGTACCGACGATAAAGGTATGTCAGATTCACTTAAAAAGAAAATAGCTGTTGTGCAGAACGAAATACTAAGGGTATTGAATGTTTTTTCCGATGCAAAAACAAAATATACTTTTAAAGGCATAAATATTCAAAGAGTTAATCTGAAAAACTTTATTGAAAACGTAGTTTCTAAAAATACAGTTAAAATACAAAATAAAGTAAAAATAGAAACCCGTATTCACGATTCGGACTGTTATGTAAACATTGACCCGGACATCTTTGAAGATGCTTTTAGTGAAATGATTACAAATTCTTCGGAATCCATCTTAAAAGACGGTGTCATAAGAATAGAATCACATGCCATAGGAAGGAAAACAGTAATAGAAATATCCGATACCGGCTTAGGCGTGCCTCCTCATCTTATGGACAAAATTTACTGCCCGTTTTTTTCAACAAAACAGGATCATACAGGACTGGGCCTTACCAGGGTATACTGGGTAGTTCAGCTTCATAAAGCAGAGATAGACCTTGAAAGCCAGGTAAATGCAGGTACCAAAATTACCATCATTTTACCTGAGGAGGAATAAAAATGCCGAGGCTTGAAACAACTCATGAAGCAATGAGGCATTATTACAGGGGCCGGGTATTCGAATCTACCGGCGAAATAGATATTGCTGTAAGTGAATATAAAAAAGCTATAGAGTTAGGAGCTGATTATGCAGATATTCATAATAGTATGGGCAGGGCATATGCAAAAAAAGGCCAGTTTGTCGAAGCATCAAAAGAATTTCAGTGTGCCTTGCAGATGAATCCTCATTATCTTGAAGCCCAGAGAAACCTTATAGAGCTTGAAACCAGGTTGACAGTCATTCAGAAAGAAAAAGAAAATACGACTATTAGCAGAAAGTTATTTTATAAAACTGAAAGCAGGCCCGGCAAACGCAGAAAATTTCCTCTTGTCCCTGTATTATCTATTGTGGCAGGAATAGTTCTGTTTACGCTTACTTCGGTTCTGGTAACAAACATGATTTTTCCGGCTAAATTAAAAAAATATACTGCACCTTCAGAAAATGTAACAGGTATTTCTTTTGACGACAAGGATATTTGGCTTTGCGATTGGTTCAAGCAGGAAATATACTGTGCCAAGATAATTGATGATGAATTAATAGTAAAAAAGACCTATTCCATGAAAACAAGTTTCCCCATCGGTGTTGCCATAGGTAAAAACTATCTCTGGACCTGCGATGGCTGGAACAAAAAAATAAGCAAACACATGTACGACAATGATTTATCCATCCTGGCAAGTTACCCTTCCCCGGGCAACAATCCCTCATCTTTGTGTTTTGACGGCGAAAATCTATGGTCTACCGATGCTGATTCGAAAAAAATCTATAAACACAGCATGGATGAGATGAATTTATCACCAGAGACTGTATACAAAAGCCCCTGCTCCAGGCCGATGGGTTTTTCTTATGACGGTAAAAACTACTGGTCAGTTGACGGAGATAATAATATAATCTACAAACACAGAAAAAACATGAACATAATTGATCAATACCAGATGAATTTTCCTAATAAAAAGTTAAGCGCAGTGCTGGTAGACAAGAAAAATGTCTGGATTGCTTTTGAAGGTGATTCCGGCCTGCTTTGTTATCCGAGAAGCAAAATACTGAAACAGGAATAATTTATGGAAAGTTTAAATAATCTGATCATATTATCAGGGAGTTTTGCTGCGCTTGTGCTGTTATTTGCCCAGTTCTTTTTTAAACCGGCAAAAAAAACAACAGCAAGGCCTGTAAATGCGGTTAAAACACAGTCTCCGATGATATTTAAAACATTAATATCAAAGTTCAGGCAGATTGATACCATGGTAGATTCATTACGAACGCAAAAAAATGTTGAATTGCTTAAGTCTGAAGTTGAATCGTTGAAAAACTATGTAGCTGACATAGAAGCAAGCATTATAGAAAAAATCAAAATGAAAGATAATGAAAAACTGCAGCTTAAGGCACAGGTTACGCTGATAAACACAAAAATAGAATCTGCTTTTGTGCATCTTACAGAAGACGAGAGCAAGCTGGCATATAACAAACAGTTGCTGGAATCGAAAATACATACTTTTGAAGAAAAAGAAAGCTCAGAAATAAAAACAATAAACAACGATATAGAAAATTTAAAATCAATTCTATCCGATTACAGCGCCAGATTTAAAACAATGAATACGGAGGTTTTAAGCAATGAGGTAAAGGCGTTGTCTAGTGAAATGGCGATTTTAGAAAACAATTACGAAATAAGCAAAGAAAAATTCAGCCTTAATTTAAGCACCAAAGATACAGATATAATTAAATTGAATGAAGAGTTTATTAAAATAAAAGAAGAAAAAGCTGCAGTGTTGGATATAATTCATAAAAGGAAAAGATTGCTTGAAAACGAAATTCAGCAACTTAAGCATAAATATGATCAGGAAATACAGAGAAGCCTGAAGGAAAAGGAAGATAAAAAAACAGAGATAGAAAATTTGAACCAGGCTATAACAACTACTGAAAAAGAAAATAAAGCTATTGAAAACCTTATTACCTTAAGAACAGGCCTTGAAAAACAAATTGCTGACCTGACAAAAAGAATTAAGGAACAGGAAAGGTCACATTTAAATAGCATAGAAGAGAAAAACGAAATATTAAAAACATTGTCTGTAAGTGCCCAGGAAAAAGAAAATGAAATAAGTAAAAGATATGAAGAAGAACGGCAGAAGACACTTCTGGAACAGATTGAACTGGAAAATGAAATTAAACGATTAAATGAAAACTGCGATAAGCTTAAGAATACAAGCATTGCGGCAGAATCGGCGCTAAAAGAAGAAGTTGAAAAACTGCAGAAAGCATATCGCCAGAACGAAGGAAAATACCAAAACGCAAAGAAGGGCCGCCTGAAGGTAGAGCAGGGTATACACGACAAGTTAAAAATTCAGCTTGACGAATTGCAAAAAGACATAGAAACGAAAACAGCAGATTACAAAAATGAGCTCAAGACCAGAGAAGAGCAAGTGTATATATTAAGAACACGCTTAGGCATAAGGGAAGATAAACTGCTTTCTGACATACAACGGCGCAGGGATCTGCAAGCCAAAATTATTGAAGACCTTAAAGTAACAGGTGATAAACTTAGAAAAACAACTCAGGGCACTACTGAGAAATATAGCAGAAATGTGGATGCCGTATCGAAAAAAGTTGAATCTATTAAATCTGACGTTGCTTCTGTAGACGCATTTATCAAGCAGGAAGAACTGTTGTCAAATAAGCTTGAGGCCCAGAGAAAGAAAATTGAAAACGAAATAGCAATAATAGAAGATAAATTGACCCGTGACCTGCATGATATGAAAGAGTTTATAACAATGAAAAATAGACAGATAAAAATGCTTTCAGAAGAAATAATTGAAAAAGAAAATCTTTTAAGGGCAGAACATACAGCATTAGGAAAGATTGTGCATTCTACCGTTGAACTTAAAACCCAAAAAAGCAAAATAGGCCTGGAAAAAGAGTAATTTTTGGTCCTACACCTTCCTGATTAGATTCCAGATTATATTTTAGTTGAAACATTTAATCTTTTTAAGTAGAATGTACCCGTAAAAAGAAAGCAAGGAAAATTATATGACCGAACATAAAACTATTGAAGAATTGGAATCTGACGGTTACCGCATAATAGACGTAATTGCCGGTGATATACCCACATCAAAAGAAACCCAGTATATTATTGATAAAATTGCCCAGGAAAAAAGAGGCACTTTCTACAGCGATATACTTTATACGCTGAGTTCAGAAAGATTTTCTGAAAACGAAGCAAAAGACCTTTGGCAGGGTATACTGCGGCATAAATACATTATCAGTGAAACCCTGAAAAGAAATATCGGTGTACACGTAGCCGCGCTTGACTACCTGGAAAATATCAAAAAAATCATCACTTCTCCAAAAATTCTTGATGAAACAGAATTTCGTGAGACCCTGAAACTAGCAGAAACAGACCCTTTGACAGGTGTTTACAACCGGCGTGTAGCCATAAGGGAAATCAGTGACGAAATTAAACTGTCGAAAAAATCAGGGCTGAAATTTTCCATAATGATGATGGATTTGGACGGTTTTAAGGATTATAACGATAAAGAGGGTCATACAGCAGGGGACCTGATTCTTCAGGAAATAACAGGAGTATTTAAAACCGAATTGCGCAAAGGCGATATTGTAGGCAGATACGGCGGAGATGAATTTATTATCGTGCTTCCCGGCACAGAAAAAATGCCGGCAAAACACGTGGCTGAAAAAATACGCCTAAGAGTAGAAAATGAATTTAAATCTGTAAACATTACCATAAGCATAGGAATAGCTGAATATCCTACTGACGGTAAAACGCTAGATGATATAATTACTAATGCTGATGAAGCTCTTTACAGGGCCAAGGAATTCGGAAAAAACAGGGTTATATATTTTAAAATAATTGATATTAAATATAAGCAGCAGGTTCCTGCGAAAGACGTAATTTGTGTAGGAGATTTTAACCGCTGGAGCAAAAAACACGGTAAAATGCAGTTTAATAATGATACTCATGAATGGATGATCAGTATGAGTTTAAAACCCGGAGTGTACAGATATAAATTTCTGGTAGACGGCACCAAATGGCTTGCAGACCCTGCTTCAACAGAATTAATTGAAGACGGTTTCGGGGGCAATTGTTCCGTATTGCGCGTACCGGCAGAATAACAAAAAATAAACATCACATTTCATAAAAATGATTAAAAAAATCTCTCTTAATTCATTCCTTAAAGTTTCTTTTGTATCCCTGATAATTTACAACATTTTGCTTATATTCTACTTTGCCTGGAACGGCGAATCAGAATACATTATGACAGCCAAAGGTATACTTGAAGGATTTCTTCCGTTTGTTTTTTCAGGATCCCACAAAACGCCTGCCACCGGTTTTTTTATGGCCTTTGTTTTCTACTTCCTTCCTTATAATGTATTTGTTATGCGTTTTGCAGTTATGGCAGTTAATCTGGTTACCATGGCATTACTTTGGAAAACAGCCGAATCTTTTAATTTTAAGAATGAAGTAAAATGGCTGATAATTATTCTTTATTACATTACTCTCATTCTTTTTGGCGGCACAGACCTGCGCGCCGAAACTTTTATGGCATTTTTTGCTCTTTTGTCTTTTGATATTTATATTAACAACAAATCAATTATTTTAAAACCAGTTAACAACCTCATTCTTATAGGCATACTCATATACATTACCTTTCTTTTCAAACAGCCCGGATTGCTTTACTTATTCGGGTACATTGTATTTTTTATTTTAATGGTATTTTTAGGAAGGGAAAAACCCGTAAATGCCTTAAAAAGAATAATCGTGGTGTCATTTACTACTGTCGGCTGTATAGGGCTTTTCTTTTATTTCTATCATACTATGGGGTTGGCAGGTTTAGTCTATGACAATATATTTCCTCAGGTAGTTAATGCCTATCCTATGGGTTTTAGCCTGAAATACCTGGTTAGATTTTTTACAGATCAGTTTCCATTGTTCTGGTTTTTATTTTTTCTCGGTACAATTACGGTTTTAAAAAGCTTAAAAAATGAAAAAAATGAAAAAATTATTCTTCTTTTTATGCTTGCTTATTTTTCTCTTTCAATAAATATTCAACGGTTCTGGAATTATTATACACTTATGGCTCTTCCATTCCTTATATTAATAGCGGGTTTTGGTATCAGGGCTGTTTCAGAATCTGCTTTATTTGAAAAATATAAAAAAACTGTTATAATAATATTGATTTTACTGGCATCACCCGCTCTATTAAGAATGGGCCTTAACACAGCAAGATTTTTTTATTTTTTTGCAAAGGAATGCCCTGCTTCAGCAGACTTCAAGGCTTCCGGCAACCCTTTATCTGCTTATAACATCTGGCATGATTTAGCATTAGCAAAAAAAATAAGAGTAAGTTCTGCAGACAGAGAAATTCTTGCCATGTATAATGACCACAGGTATTATTTTCTTGCAGACAGATTTCCGCCAAACAGGAACATTATACCTCCTGCGCCGAATTTTGATGCAGATATGGCGAATGCAGTAATATCAAAGAATATTCGCAGCATAATAATCCTTGATTATAAAAGTTTTGATATGAAAAGCCCGGTAGGCGAAGTAATAACAAAATACTTTCCAAAAAAAGAAGTTTTACGTAATTCGCCTACACAGGTAATCAGGTTTTACAGAGATGTACCCGCGGCACTTTTCACCAACGCACGCTGGGAT
The DNA here is from genome assembly GCA_001800285.1 of Elusimicrobia bacterium RIFOXYA2_FULL_39_19. Lineage (GTDB taxonomy): Bacteria > Elusimicrobiota > Endomicrobiia > CG1-02-37-114 > XYA2-FULL-39-19 > XYA2-FULL-39-19. Next base: position 72,128 of record MGVC01000075.1, read on the forward strand.
ATGACAAAATTAGACTGGGTTTTAAACAGTCAGGAAATTAAAAAATGAGCCAGCATATATTAATGACATCAAAAGAAATGAATTCGGCAATTGAAAAAATGGCCGATGACATTATAAAGTCCGAAAAAGACATGAAAAATGTGGTTCTTATAGGCATAGTAACCCGCGGGGTATGCCTGGCGGAACGCCTGGTAAAAACAATAAAGAAAAAAACAAAAATAGAGCCGGGTATAGGCAGTCTGGACATTACATTCTACCGTGATGATATCGGCTCCATTGCCACCCAGCCGCTGGCCAAAGAAACCCAGATACCTTTTGATCTTACCGATAAAAAAATTATTTTAGTAGATGATGTCATCTTTACCGGCAGAAGTACCCGCGCGGCGCTTGACGGGCTTATGGATTATGCGCGGCCCAGGTCAATACAGCTGGCAGTATTAGTTGAAAGAAAACACCGGGAGCTGCCCATCCAGGCAGATTATGTAGGAAAAAAAGCAGCCACAAAGTACGACGATAAAGTACAGGTCTACTTGAAAGAAACAGACAAAATTGATAAAGTGGTAGTGTATGAAACTAAAAACTAAGGACCTTCTTGGTTTAGAGTATCTTTCCAAAAGCGATATAGAACTTATTCTTGATACAGCCAACCCGTTTAAACAGTTATTTACCCGCTCCATAAAAAAAGTCCCTACCTTAAGAGGAAAAACAGTTGTCCTGCTTTTCTTTGAACCGTCCACCAGAACCAGAACCTCATTTGAACTTGCCGCCAAAAGACTTTCAGCAGATACCATAAATATTGCCGCCGCCACTTCCAGCGTAGTAAAAGGCGAAAGCCTTATAGATACCGGCAAAACCTTTGAAGCCATGAAATCAGATTTCATGATTATCCGTCACAGTATGTCCGGCGCTGCACACGTGCTTGCAAGAAACGTTTCTTCCAGCGTTATAAACGCCGGCGACGGTTTTCATGAGCATCCTACACAAGGGTTGCTTGATATATTTACCATTCGCGAAAAAAAGGGAAAAGTAAAAGGCCTCAAAGTAGTAATAGTAGGTGATATTATGCACAGCCGCGTAGCCCGTTCAAACATCTGGGGCCTTACAAAACTTGGTGCGGATGTTACCGTTTGCGCACCGCCTACACTTATTCCTCCGGATATTCAGAAAACAGGTATAAAAGTAAGTTATAACCTGGATGAAGCCATGAGAGACGCTGATGTGGTAAACGTATTAAGGCTTCAGCTGGAAAGACAGAAAGACAATTTATTCCCATCACTGAGAGAATATACGTTATTATACGGTTTAGATAAAACCAGAGTGAAAAAAGCAAAGAAAGACCTTTTAATTATGCACCCGGGACCCATGAACCGCGGTATAGAAATCACTTCCGAAGTGGCAGACTGCCCGCAGTCAGTAATAAATGAACAGGTAACCAACGGCATAGCCGTACGCATGGCGGTGCTTTACCTGCTTGCGGGAGAAGAAGGCGTACCGCCGGGCCAGCAGATTAATGATAAGGAATAACATACAAATGAGCAAAACTATCATAATAAAAAACGGCCGTGTAATTGACCCTTCGCAAAAACTTGATAAAGTTTCGGATGTATTAATAAGCGATGGTAAAATTATTTCCGCGGGAAAACCTGTAAAAAACAAACCCGGCGCAAAAATTATAAATGCAAAAAACAAAATTGTGGTACCCGGCCTTATAGACATCCATACCCATTTACGGGAACCCGGCCACGAAGAAGAAGAAACTATTGCTTCCGGCTGTATGGCGGCGGCTTCCGGTGGTGTAACCAGCATTTGTTGTATGCCAAACACGCATCCGGTTATTGATAACCAGACCGCAGTAGAATTTATACTGCTTAAAGCCAGAAACGAAGGCATAGTAAATGTTTTTCCCATAGGTTCCGTTACCAAAGGTTCCCTGGGAGAAGAGCTGGCTGAAATAGGTGAGCTTAAAAAAGAAGGCGTTGTGGCAATTTCAGACGACGGTAATTCCATTATGAACGCCATGGTTATGCGCCGTGCGCTGGAATACTCAAAAATGTTTGAAATTCCCGTTATAGCCCACTGTGAAGATACCAGCCTTTCAAAAAACGGAGTGATGAACGAAGGATATGTTTCATCTCTGCTGGGTTTAAGAGGCATCCCCAAAGAATCTGAAGAAGTTATGGTATCGCGTGACATTATTTTAGCAGGGCTTACAAAAGGTTACCTGCATATAGCGCATGTCAGCACAAAAGGTACCGTTGACCTTATAAGAAACGCAAAAAAGTCAGGCGTAAATATTACCGCAGAAACCTGCCCTCATTATTTTGTTCTTACGGACGAATGCGTAAAAAACTATGATACTAACACAAAAGTAAAACCTCCTTTAAGAACCAAAGAAGACCAGCAGGCAATTATAGAAGCTTTAAGAGACGGCACTATAGACTGTATAGCTTCTGACCACGCTCCGCATACAATAGAAGAAAAAAATAAAGAATATGACCTGGCGCCCTTCGGGCTTATCGGGCTTGAAACCATACTTCCTTTAACCATCACCTATCTGGTAAAAACAAAAAAACTTACTCTTATGCAGGCTATAGATAGGCTTACGCGCTGTCCTGCAGAAGTATTGAACCTTAAAAACCGCGGCACCTTGAAACCCGGCAGTATAGCGGATGTATCAATAATAGACATCGAAAAAGAGGATACTATAAAGGAGTTTGTGTCTAAAAGCAAAAACTCTCCTTTTCTTGGATGGAAACTCTCAGGATTCGCCGTCACCACAATAGTCGGCGGTAAAGTAGTAATGGATAATGGTAAAATTATATCAGGCTGATGTTGAAATCATTGAAAATAAGCACCTCACCCCGGTTCACAAACTCCTAGCATTCAATAGTAAACAGATTGCAGCACACCCCATTCCAGGTAAATTCATCACCATAGACCTCGGACAATTCTTCAGAAGGCCTTTTTGTATTGCGGGTGTTAACGGCACTAAAATAGACATTCTTTACCGCATAATAGGCCCCGGCACAGAATACCTTTCAAAACTAAAAAAAGGCGATAAAATAAATGTTTTTGGCCCCCTGGGTACCGGTTACAGCCCGCTGGCAAAAGACGTTTTACCTGTTTTTGTTTCCGGAGGCACAGGCATAGCTTCCTTAAGATACCTGGCGCAGACTCTTAATAAGCCGGGTTTGTTGTTTTACGGAGCAAAAACCAAAAAAGAAATTGTCGGCCTTGAACTGTTTAAGAAAAAGAAATGGAAAATAATACTTTCTACAGATGACGGGTCCCTGGGAAGTAAATGCAATGCCTGTGATTTATTTAACCGTTACCTATCAACATATAAACTTAATAACTTATCATCTGTAGTATTCGCTTGCGGGCCCAAACCCATGATGAAAGGTATTTCAGCTAAAGCCAAAGAAAAAGGTATGAAATGCTATGTTTCCCTGGAAGAAAAAATGGCCTGCGGTGTGGGCGCATGCAGGGGCTGCGTAGTGAAAGTTACAAATCTCAAATCTCCCGCATTTCAAGAAAAGGCGGGATCTCGTCTGATGATGCAAGACGGACAAATCAAAAATCAAAGTATTAACAACATAGAATTTGATTATAAGGCCTGCTGTAAAGACGGGCCTGTATTTGATTCGGCAGAATTGCTCTGGGATTAGGGTTTAGAAGACAATCTTAAATTGGAAAATTATAAATTTAAAATTGTAAATTATAAATTTTAAATTATAGATTAGAAATTGTAAATTTTAAATTAGAAATTTGAAATCAATAATTCTGTCATTCCCGAAACGAATCTGGTCGGGAATGCAGGCAGCGTCCCGATATCTTTAGATAAAAGGAAAACATCGGGAATCCATCACGACGTAATTTATAATGACTGGATACTCGCATCCGCGAGTATGACATCTAATTTAAACAGTATTAACGTTTATAGGTTAATAAGAAAAAACAGCAAGAAGTTAAACCGGGAATAAAAATGAAATACAAAATAAATTTTGCGGGTATAGAGCTGAAAAACCAGGTTTTTGTAGCCAGCGGTATTATTGGTTTTGGCGAAGAATACTCAAACGTATTTGATATTAATAAACTTGGCGGCATAATTACAAAAACCATTACCCTAAAACCCCGCAAGGGCAACGCAATGCCCCGCATTGTAGAAACAGCTTCCGGCATGATAAACACCATAGGCCTTGAAAACCCCGGTGTAGATAAATTTCTTGAAGAAAAAGTACCCTTTATCCAAAAAAATATAAAAACAGCAGTAATTGTCAGCGTAGGAGGGGAAAGCCCGGAAGAATTTCTGGAAATATTAAAGAAAATTGAAGGCATCAGCTGTATTTCTGCCGTAGAGCTAAATCTTTCCTGCCCGAACGTGGGCTTAAATAAAGGAATTCAGTTAATCAGCCAGAACCCGCAGGCGGCCTATAACGTAGTAAATAAAGTAAAAATGAATACCAAATATCCTGTTATTGCCAAACTTACACCCGCAGTAAATGACATAAATGAAATAGCTCTTGCCTGTGAACGGGCCGGCGCTGACGGCCTGGCTTTAATAAACACTGTGCCGGGATATTCCGAAACTTTCAAAGGCAGCCCCATTATTGGCGGTTTATCCGGCCCGGCTATAAAACCCGTTGCTTTAAGAGCCGTGTATAATGTTTCCAAAAATGTTAAAATTCCTATTATGGGTGTTGGCGGCATAAATTCTTATGATGATGTTTTAGATTTTTTTGTAGCGGGCGCAAAAGTAGTGGCAGTAGGCAGTGCAATGTTTAGAAACCCTAATCTTCCGCTGGAAATCATAGCGAAATTATAAAACGGAGCAAATAAATGGCAAAAATTGTTGTGGCGCTGGATGTAGAAATTCAGGATGCTCATAAATTGATAAAAGTGTTATCAAAAGAAATAGAGTATTATAAAATCGGGCACAAACTCTTTACTAATAATCCCGAAATACTAACAGAAATAAACGCTCTGGGAAAAAAGGTATTTCTTGACCTGAAATATCATGACATACCCAGCGTGGTAGGCCTGGCCATAAAAGCTGTAACAGAAAAATACAAACCTTTTGCCATAACACTGCATACTTCCGGCGGGCCCAAAATGATGCAGGAAGCCGTAAAAGCAAAAAATGACCTGGCAAAAGACCTTCGCCCGCTTTTATTCGGCGTAACGGTGCTTACCAGTTTGGGTGCAGAAGATTTAAAGGCCTTATACGGTATTACTCAGCCTCTTGAAGACGTGGTAATAAACCTTGCAAAAACGGCGCGCACCTGCGGGCTTGACGGTATAGTCTGTTCCGGCAGGGAACTGCCGCTTGTAAAAAAAGAGTGCGGCAAAGAATTTCTTACCTTAGTGCCCGGCGTACAATTAGCCGCAGAAAATTTCAGAAGTGACCAAAACCGCACTGCCTCTATAGAAGACCTTGCCGGTATAGGTGATTACTTTGTAATAGGCAGGCAGATTACAGGTGCGTCAAACCCGGCTGAAATGGCAGGAAAAATTCTAAACGCAATTAAATAAATTGTCTAACAACGGGAGAAAAAATGCTGCGGGTAGCGTACTGACAACCTTTGATAAAAAAAGAAAGTCAGGGCTGCGGGTTACGGGTAGTATCCTGATATCAAAATGTAAAAGGAAAAATCAGGGTAGCGTATTTTTTACATATGATAATAGGGAGAAAAAATGAACCAGATAGAAATATTAAAGATTTTTGAAGAAAAAAATGCTTTGCTTTCAGGCCATTTCCTCTTGTCCAGCGGGCTTCACAGCGATAAATATGTGCAGTGCGCGCAGGTGTTGCAGTATCCGGATGCGGCGGAAAAACTTGCAAAGGAATTAGCAAGTGAGTTAATACAACAATTTAAAAATTTAAATTTAAAATTTAAAATTAGCACTGTTGTTTCGCCTGCCATGGGCGGTGTGATAATAGGCCAGGAAATGGGCCGCGCCCTTGGCGTACGGGCAATATTTACCGAAAGAGAACAAAGCCTTATGACTTTCCGCAGAGGTTTTAAAGTAGAAAAAGGCGAAAAAATAATAATAGTTGAAGACGTAATCACCACAGGTAAATCCACAAAAGAAGTGGCTGACCTGCTAAAAAGCCTTGGCGCAGAAATAGTGTGCGCAGTATCGCTAATTGACAGAACCGGCGGAAAAGCGGACCTGCCGTTTCCTGCTGTAAGCTTGTTAAAACTTGATATAAAAACATATCAGCCGCAGGACTGCCCGCTTTGCAAAGAAGGCACCACCGCCATAAAACCCGGAAGCCGCGGTTTAAAGTAAAAAAATATGGACATTGAGTTAAAATACGGCCATACACACATAAATTTTACCATCAAAGATAAAAACGTTCTTGGTGTTTTAGAACTGCCAAAAGAAAACTTTAATCCTATAGATCCTAAAACAGCCCTGATAGAAGCTTTAAACAATCCTATCGGCACAAAACCGCTGGCAGAACTTATAAAAGAAAAAAAACCAAAACAAATAGCGGTAATTCTTGAAGATATTACCCGCCCCAATCACGATTATCCGCAAATTCTTTCCGGCCTTATAGAAGCGCTTAAAACCTCGGGCATAAAAACAGCCAAATTTATTATTGCTTACGGCACACATAGAAAAATGACACCCGAAGAATGCCTGAAAGTTTATGGCGCCGAAGTACAGGCCTTTGGAGAATTGCTTCACCACAGCTGTGACAACAAGGCTTCCCTTGCAGCCATAGGCAAAATGTCAAACAGCGTAATGCTGGAAATAAACAAAACCGTGGCTGAATCAGACTTTATCATCACTACAGGAAACATAGAGCCTCACACCTTTGCCGGTTACGGCGGAGGCAGAAAGGCCATTCTGCCGGGTGTTTCTTCCCGGGAAACTATTACCGCTAATCACGCGCAGGTAACATCTGACTATGCGTGTTTCGGCATGCTGGACAAAAACCCAATCCACATTGGCATGCTGGAAGCGGCCAATCTTGCCGCAAAAGGCAAAACATTATTTCTAATGAACCTGGTGCGCAACGATAAAAAACAACTGCTTAAATATTTCTGCGGAGATTTAGAAAAAGCGTTTAATGCCGGGGTAGAGTTTTCCCAAAAAACACATACAGTACCGGTAAATAAACTTTCAGATGTAACCATAGTTTCCAGCGGCGGCGCGCCTAAAGACTATAACCTTTACCAGGCGCAGAAATCCATAAATGCGGCGGCGCTGGTAACGCGCAAAAGCGGTACCATAGTACTGACAGCCCAGTGCAGAGACGGCGCAGGGCAGGAAATCTTTGCCAGCTGGATGCAGAAATATTCCATAGATGAAATTCTGTCAAAAAAAGAATTTGAAATAGAAGTTGAGGGCCACCGCGCCTATCTGACAGCAAAAATACTTAAAGATATTGAAATATTAGTAATTAGCGACATGCACTGTGATAAAGTAAAAGGCATGAAATTCACTTATTCACAGGATATTAACCAGGCACTGGATTATGTTACAACAAAACATGGCGAAGATTTCAAGGCTTACATCATACCTAACGGCGCCGCCATACTGCCAAAAAAAGTATAAATAATTAAGTGTCTATTAGAGTAGTGGCCAAGCTTGCTTGGCAAAGATTGTTTGAATATAAATAATCAGAAAACAGCAACTCTTATTTTCCTTCTCCACTTGCGGGAGAAGGCGGGGATGAGGGGTCACAAAAACCTATGAACTACACAAAAATTAATAAAGATATTCAATCAAAACTGGAAGCCATCTCCGGCACCATAAACGTAATAGCTGACAGGGCGCTTATGGAAAACTACACCAGAGATGAATATGCCCTGGATATATTAAAAAGCTACCCTGGGCTGGTAGTAAAACCCCGCAATACGCAGGAAGTTTCTGAAATATTAAAACTGGCAAATGAACAAAAATTCCCGGTTTACCCCAGGGGCGGCGGCACAGGGCTGTGCGGCGCCTGCGTACCCATGCTGGGCGGTGTATTACTGCTGTTTGATAACATGAAAAAAGTAATAGAAGTAGATACCGATAACATAATGGCGGTAGTAGAATGCGGCATACCGCTAAGCGAATTTTATAAAGAAATAGAAAAACACGGCCTTTTCTTTCCGCCGCATCCCGGAGATGACAGCGCAACCATAGGCGGGGTAATAGCCACCAATGCCGGCGGTACCCGTGCCGTAAAATTAGGCGTAGTGCGCAATTATGTTAAAGGGCTGGAAGTGGTGCTTCCTACCGGAGAAATAATAAATATCGGCGGCAAACTGATGAAAAACAGCACCGGTTATAGTTTATTAAACCTGTTAATTGGCGCAGAAGGTACTTTGGGTATTGTAACCAAAGCCACTATAAATTTATTGCCTCCGCCGCAGTGTATTATGACCCTGGTTGTCCCGTTTGAAAGTTTAAACGATGCTATTAAAACAGTACCGGAAATAATACGCGCCAAAATAACGCCTCTGGCAGTAGAATTTATAGAAAAAGACGTTCTTGTACTGGCAGAAAAATACTTAGACAGAAAATGGCCCGCCAGTCAGGGCCAGGCCTATCTGATGATAATAGTTGACGGGGACGATGAAGACAGTGTATTTAAAACCTGTGAAAAAATATCTGATGTATGCAAAAAAAATAACGCCATAGATGCCTTTATAGCTGATTCAAAAGAAAAACAAAAAGACATACTGTATATCCGCAGCCACCTGTATGAAGTAATCAAAAAATACATGATAGAAGACCTGGACATAGTAGTCCCCCGGGCAAGAATAGCAGATTTGGTAGAAAGGGTGCATGAAATAGAAAAAAAATATAAAGTCTGGCTGCCTACCTACGGCCATGCGGCAGACGGCAATGTGCACATACATTTATTAAGAGCTATTGTAAAAGACGGTGTTTGGATAGAAACAGACAAAAAAATATGGGAACCAAACTATGGAAAAATAAATAACGAACTCCACGGCTATGCAAAAAGCATAGGCGGGCAGGTATCCGGAGAGCACGGTATAGGCATAAAAAAGAAAAAATACCTCAAATCCTTCCTTGAAGACAAGCATATCCAGCTTATGAAAGACATTAAAAAGGTTTTTGACCCCAACAACATTTTAAACCCCGGCAAAATATTTGATTTGTGAGAACCCTCGGTAAAATTTAAATATCCCGCATACCTTTACCCAAAAAGGGCATAAAATACATATAATAACATCCAGAACTGATGATACTGCAAGAGAAGGTATCAGGAAGGAATTAAGCGAACCGGGGATAGTTTATAGTGCAAGCTTTTCTAAAAGGTTTGACGGATAAGTCATAAAAAGGTAAAATATTAGCGAGGATAAAACAAATATGAAAATAAATAAAGTAAATAAAAATGACCATAAAATAATTTTTGGCACAGGCACGCATGAAGAAGTTGAATCTTTAAATATAGCTAAAGATTTTGAAACTGCTCTTATTTTATTAGCTAAAATCAGAAATAAAAGAAAAAGATTTTTTGATATCAAAGATTCTGGGCAAGTAGACAGAGCTATCTACGGAACAAGAAAAATTAGTTAAGAAGCCTATTCCCATAAACAAATGGGAACTTTCAAAGGGACTCAAGTTTGTTTTATTTCAAAAAATGATTTAATTAAGTTGAAAGAATATTTTGGCAGAAAAACAGATATTAAAGATTTAAAAAGATTGAAAAAATCAAAGAAAAGTTAACCTCAGCTCTAACACACTTAAAACGCTCTTTACCCTTCATCCTCTCCCCAAAAGAGTATAATCGTTAACATATAGAAACAAAATGATTGTAAACTCCCTACGAGGTAAAGCATGCCAAAAGAAAAAACAAAAAAAGCAGAAAAACATGAATCGTTTGAAGCTATGCTCTGGCAGTCCGCGGATAAGCTTCGTAAAAACATTGATGCCGGGGAATACAAGCATATTTTGCTTGGCTTAATATTTTTGAAATACATATCCGATGCCTTTGAAGTCCTTCATAATAAATTAGTTGAAGGCAAAGGTGATTACAAAGGGTCTGACCCGGAAGACCCAAACGAATACACCGCAGAAAAAGTTTTCTTTGTCCCTTCCATTGCCCGCTGGAAAAACATCTCAAACAACGCTAAAAAAACCGAAATTATTCTTGAAAAAAATAAAAAAGTAGACATTGGCGGATATATTGATGAAGCTATGGAAGCCATTGAACGTCTGAACCCTTCTCTTAAGGGTGTTCTTCCAAAAGTTTATGCCCGGCAAAACCTTGACCGTGCCAGTTTGGGCGGGCTTATAGACCTTGTGGGTACCATTGCTCTTGGTTCGGAAGAAGCAAAAAGTAAAGATGTACTGGGCCAGGTATACGAATATTTTCTGGGCCAGTTTGCGCTTGCAGAGGGTAAAAAAGGCGGCCAGTTTTACACACCCAGAAGTGTTGTTAAACTTCTTGTTGAGATGCTTGAACCTTATGAAGGCCGTGTGTTTGACCCTTGCTGCGGGTCCGGCGGTATGTTTGTGCAGAGCGAAAAGTTTATTGCTGCTCATCAGGACCATTATAAAAAGAAAGGCAAAGCTGATAACATTAACCCTGTTGATCTGATCGCCATTTACGGGCAGGAATCAAACCAAACTACCTGGCGCCTTGCCAAGATGAATCTTTCAATTCGCGGTATAGATAGCTCAAATATTAAATGGAATGGCGAAGGCTCATTTCTCAATGATGCGCACAAAGACCTGAAAGCAGATTTTGTTATTGCTAATCCGCCTTTTAATGATTCAGACTGGTCAGGTGAGCTTTTAAAGGATGATGCCCGCTGGAAGTACGGAGTCCCGCCTGCTGGTAACGCAAACTATGCCTGGATTCAACACTTCATTTATCACCTATCGCCAAAAGGTATAGCTGGTTTTGTGCTTGCTAAGGGTTCTCTAACATCCAAAACAAACGGTGAAGGGGAAACCAGAAAAAATATTATTGAAGCCGGGTTGCTTGATTGTATTGTTAATCTTCCGGCAAAACTATTTTTAAATACTCAGATTCCTGCCTGTTTATGGTTTATTCGGCGTAACCCCAATATTGCACCTTCTCCTCATGGGAGAAGGAAGGATGAGGGTAATGTTTTATTTATTGATGCCCGCAACCTCGGGTATCTTATTAACCGGCGCACTAAAGATTTTACCAACGAAGATATTGCCAAAATAACAGAAACTTACCATCACTGGTGCAATAAGAATGCTAAATATGAAGATGTCCCTGGTTTTTGCAAATCCGTTTCGCTTGATGAGATAAAAGAAAAGGATTATGTGCTTACGCCCGGGCGTTATATTGGTTTACCGGAAGATGAGGATGATTTTGATTTTGTAGAACGCTTTACCAAACTCAAAGCTGAACTTGATGAGCAAATGAAGGAAGAAACCAAGCTTAATGAACTCATCCGCCAAAACCTTGCAAAGATAGAGGTAAAAGATGATAAAAAATAATGAAACTAAAGAACTTGAAATATTATTAAAAGAAGGCGAAGGCTTGACAGTTGAGTTTAAGGAAAAATACACTTCAAAAATTGACCGCGATATTGTTGCCCTTTCAAATTCAAAAGGCGGGTTCATTCTTCTTGGCGTAAATGATGAAGGAAAAACCGTTGGGGAAAAACTTACAAACCAAATGAAGGCAGAAATTCTGTCTCTCGCCAGAAACTGTGAACCGCAGATAGCTATTTCCAAGATCTCTCAACTTGATAATGTAGTTGTTATTGATGTTTCGGAAGGCAACGAGAAACCCTATAGTTGTTCGTCAGGCTATTTCCGCAGATTAGATGCCGTTACCCAGAAAATGACACAAACTGAAATCAGAGCAATTTTCAAAGATAAAAACAGCGTGTCTTTTGAAAGTATTTCCTGCGGCAACTTTAAACTTGAGGATATTTCCTTAAAGAAAATGAGCCTTTTTCTTTCAGAATCAAAAACATCTTTGAGGGTAACTAATAACAATTTAGAATCGCTGCTTGCAAGCTTGGAAATCATGTATAATAGGAAAATCAATAATGCCGGTGTTCTCATGTTTGCCCGCAATGTAGGGCGGTTTATTCCTTATGCAGAATTGGTTTGCGGAGCCTTTAAAGGAATCAATAAAACCTATATTTATGACCGCAAAGACATTCGTGATGACCTTTTTACTCAGCTAAACGAAGCAATGGCTTTTATTAAAAAACATATCAATATCCGCAGTGAAATTCGGGAAATCAATCGTTATGATATCTATGAAATCCCGTTAGACGCGCTGCGTGAAGCTGTGGTAAACGCTATTGTTCACCGCGACTACAGTATGCGCGGCACAAATATTTCCGTTAATATTTTTGATGACAGGGTAGAAATTGTAAATCCGGGCGGTATTCCGGAGGGGCTTTCAAAAGCAAATTTTGGCAAAGAATCTTTTCGGCGGAACCTTATCATAGCTGATTTGTTTCACCGTATGGATAAAATGGAAAAAATAGGTTCAGGGATTGTCAGGATGCGCGAGCTTATGAAAAGCGCTAAGCTGAGAGAACCTGTGTTTGAGTCTGATACTTTTTTCCGCGCCATTTTCTATAGAAACCCGGAGTATTCATTAAAGGTCGGAGAAAATGCCCAGGAAAGTAGGGAGAAAAGTAGGGAGAAAAGTAGGGAGAAAATTCTTAGATTTATTTCTAACAATCCAAAAATTACCACAAATGAAATTGCTCAGGGAACAGGTTTGAGCATTGCAGGTGTTGAAAAAGTTATCAGGACGCTTAAACAAAACAATAAACTACAGCGCATTGGCCCCGATAAGGGCGGCCATTGGGAGCTTTTGAGATGAGCACCTGGAAGGAATGCAAAGTTGCTGACGCCCCTTTTGAAATTATTGACGGCGACAGAGGAACTAATTACCCCAAACAAGATGAATTCAGTCAAAATGGGTATTGTTTATTTCTAAATGCAAAGAATGTAACAACAGATGGGTTTGCCTTTAATGAATGCTATTTTATCTCAAAAAAAAGAGATGAATTACTGAGTAAAGGTAAGCTTCAAAGGAATGACGTTATTTTAACTACGCGAGGCACTGTAGGGAATATCGGTTTTTTTAATGAAAGAATACCTTATGAAAATATAAGAATTAATTCTGGGATGGTCATTATTCGGCCTGATTCTGATGGAATTTTACCAGAATATACACATCAGTTATTTAAATATTTGAAAAGTGACTTTGATGTGTTTGCGACAGGAAGTGCTCAGCCTCAATTACCTATAAGAGATTTAAAAGAAATTTCTTTTCTTCTTCCGCCACTGGCAGAACAAAAAGCAATCGCTGGGGTGCTTTCCAGTTTGGATGACAAAATTGACCTCCTTCACCGCCAAAACAAAACCCTTGAATCCCTCGCCGAAACCCTCTGGAGAAAGATGTTTATAGAAGAAAATGAAAATACTAAAATTATTAATCTTGGAGATATTATTGAAATATATGACAGTAAACGTATTCCGCTCTCTAGTACGCTACGAGAAAAAAAGAAAGATGGTGTTTTATATCCATATTATGGCGCTGCAACAATTATGGATTACATCAATGAATATATTTTTGATGGTGAATATTTGTTGTTAGGTGAGGATGGGACTGTTCAAACGACTGATGGTTACCCTATATTGCAGCTGGCAATAGGAAAATTTTGGGTTAACAATCATACCCATGTATTGAGGGCAAAAATGCCATTTTCGAATTTTCTTTTATACATTATTCTTAAAAATACTTCTATTTCGCACATTGTTACCGGCGCTGTTCAGCCAAAAATTAACCAAGAAAATCTAAAAGCGCTTGAAATAATGTCAACAAAAGATTCTATTGTAGCTGAATTGTCCGTAATAGTAGACAATTATTGGAAAAAAATCCAAAACAATAATCTTCAAATCCGTGTACTTTCAAAAACAAGGGATACATTATTGCCCAAACTTATGTCAGGCGAAGTGAGGGTGTGTCATGAATAACGAAAATCAGTATATTGGTTACCTAAAATATAGCGGAAAATTAGTTGAAGAAGGTTTTTTAGATGCGAAAAAAGCAGCAGATGCCCTTGTTGGTTTTGATGAAGCAATAAGATATTTTGTTATAAAGGAATGTCCAAAATTGGGGAATATTCCATTTGAAATTCCTGTAAAAATACAAAAGGGTTCATGGGAAGCCTTGGTACCTAAATCTATTGAGCAATGGATATTTGCTGGAATAGGATTTGCTACTGTACGATACGCGTCAGCTGCTATAAAAAAAATTGCAGAGAATGATTTTAAAGACATCAATTTGAAAAAAGTATTTGAAAATTCGATTGAAGCAATTCAGTGGGTTATAAAAATTGGTACTCATGTCAAAGATATGAAACATAAGCGATTTGAAAAAGTGAAATTCAGAAATGATAATACTGAAATAGGTATTTCTAACGAAAAAGATGAAATGCTATATGTCCCAAAAGAGTTTTTTGATTTATATACTCAATGTCCTCCAAAGCTATTGTCAAAAGTTACTAAAGTAATTGAAAAGGAACGCAAGCTTCACATTGGACTTATTGAAGGCAATAATACGGTCGGTGAAGTTGAGATAACTGTAGACGAAAAATATGTTTTCACATCTGATGAAGATGATTTGAGCGAAATCATCTTCCCTGAATTAAAACATGATCAGTATGTTGAATTAGATGGAGATATAACACGAGGAAATGAAGTAACAAATACGGTTGGTTTTAAATATCAAGAACATATTTTATCTTGTAGGCCAGAAAATGGTAGTATTGTTCAATACAAATATACATTATTTAGAAAATGTAGGATTTGTGGTATTGTTGATAGGATGGATAAGATAGGACAAATAACAGAAAAAAAGCCAAAGATTATTTTCTCAAAAATTATTCCTGTTGATAAACCGGAAAATTTAAGCTTATTTTAGTATTAATTTATATGGAGGCAAAATGAACAAACAAAGCAAATCAATTATCAAAAAGAGTGAAGAAGTTCAAAAAAAGGAACAAATAATTACAATACAAAAAAAAGATATTTGGCGTGCGATATACGATTCACTTATACCGGATCCTATCGAAGGTTCTAAAAAAACAAGAAATAATTTAATTTGTAATTTTATTGAACAAGGCATCAATAAACACAATATATCAAAGCAATATAACATTATAATATTTCATGATGAAGGAACTATGGTAAAAAGTGATGCTGATAATATCTATTCTACCGCCAATAGCTTTAATGAAAAAAAACCACTTTTATTAGTTTTGTATTCTACAGGTGGAGAAATTGGTTCTGCCTATTTAATTAGTAAACTTTGCAGGGAATATTCAAATGGAAAATTTGTTGTTGTAGTTCCTAGGCAAGCAAAATCAGCTGCAACTCTAATTTGTTGTGGTGCTGATGAAATACATATGGGTAGCCTTAGTGAACTTGGTCCTATAGACCCTCAAATTAATCGACTTCCTGCATTAGGTTTAAAAAATTCAGTAGAACATATTGCCGAACTTGTAAGTAAATATCCACAATCTTCTGAAATGTTCGCAAAATATTTAAAGTTATCACTAGCTCCTGTTAATTTAGGCTATTATGAGAGAGTTGCTCAATCAGCTGCACAATATGCGGAAAGATTATTAAAGCTGCGTTCTAGTAAACTTAAAAATAAACATGCAAAAATAGCCGAAGGACTCGTTTATTCATACAAAGATCATGGTTTTGTAATTGATAAAGGTGAAGCTGAGGAAATATTTGGGAATGACACAATAAAAACAAATACAGATGAATATAAATTAGGAAATGAAATTTACGAAAGCTTGATATACATTTCTAGAGTTGCAAATTCTCTCGATCATTATTTTTATCATATCGGCTCATCTCAATCTGAACCTATATTCAATAAAAAACTTGATTAATGATTTAAAAACTAAATATGTAAATCTGAGGTCCAATGTCCAACTTTAATGAATCCGAGATTGAAAGTTTTTCGATAAGTGAGCTGAAGAAGCTGGGTTTTGAGTATATTTATGGCCAAAGCTTATGTCCGGCGAAGTAAAAACAAAAACATGAACGAGAAAAATAAAAACACACTTTTACCAAAGAAATTTTCAAATGCATTAGACATAACTTCTTCGAAATATGAGGAATCCTTTAAAATTCGTGCGTTGATACAAGCGATTCCTTGGGCTGGTAGTTCATTAGATACCATGCTATCAGCAGAAGGAATCAGAATAAAGAAAAGAAGATTAGAATCATTTTTAAACAAAATCACAGATAGTCTTAAAGTTATTTCTGAAGATAAAATCGATAAAAAATATCTTGAATCAGAAGAATTTTATGAGTTATTTTTAATATTAACAGAAAAAGTAATGAAATCATATGAAAAAAATAAAATAGGACTCTTTAAAAACATATTTATTAATTCACTAACAAATAAAGGGTCAGATATTTACTACAAAGAAGGACTTATTAATATAGTCTCTAATCTTTCAATCAAACACATACAAATATTACGATATTATTTTGAAAGAGAAGAAATATTTAAAAAAGAAGGGAGAAATCCAAACAATTCTTTTACTAGTCCTCATGCTATTATTCAACAATGTTATATAAAGGAATCCCAATTTGAAGGATTTACAAATGATTTAGTTAGATTTGGTCTTCTTTATGATACTGGATTAGGAAGAACGGATTATAAAAGATTTGATTATAGGATAACAAATTATGCGCAAGATTTTATGAATTTTATAACAATAAACAATTTATGACCATTTTTAATGAATCAGAAATTGAAAAGTTTTCGATAAGCGAGCTAAAGAAGCTTGGGTTTGGGTATATTTATGGCCCAAACTTAGACCCTGATAGTGAACCATTGCAACAAGTGTTAATGGGTGAACCACCTTTAACCATGGAACTCCCTGATAAACGTGAAGGCTATGGCGATATTATATTAAAAAACACTCTTGAATTTAAAATACGATTTTTAAATCCGGATGTTTCACCAAAGGCGCGTGATGAAGCTTTAAAAAAGGTGTTGTCCGTTTACTCTCCACAGCTTATAGATGCAAATGAAACATTCCATAAAATGCTTGCCGAAGGCGTACATATCAGCGTTCAAAAAGACGGACAGGAACGCGGCGAGCGGGTGTGGCTGATTGATTTTCAAAACCCTGAAAACAATGATTTTTTTGTTATAAATCAATTTACTGTAGTTGAACATAACCAAAACAAACGCCCTGATGTAATCCTTTACATAAACGGCATACCCCTTGTAGTAATAGAACTCAAAAACCCGGCAGATGAGCATGCAACAATTAGAAAGGCCTACGACCAAATTCAAACCTATAAGAAAGTTATACCTTCGCTTTTTATTTACAACACATTTTGTGTAATCTCTGATGGGCTGGAAGCAAAAGCTGGCACTATTTCATCTGCTTTCAGCAGATTTCAGGCCTGGAAAACTATTACCGGCGAAAAAGAGGCCTCTGCTCATGTAAACCAACTAGAAGTGCTTATCAACGGCATGTTGAACAAAACAACAATGCTTGATTTGATAAGGAACTTCATTGTTTTTGAAAAAGATAAAAAAACAGATGCTAAAACCGGACTGGTGCAGGTTGAAACTATAAAGAAAATAGCGGCATATCACCAATATCATGCAGTAAATAAAGCAATAGCTTCTACTATAAAAGCAATGAAGCTACCCTCATCCCCAGCCCTTCTCCCAAAAGTAGAAGGGAGATACAGTTATCGTGGAAATTTGAAATTTTCGGGGCTTATAAATGAGGCAAGAAAATTAAGGGAAAAACAAACACCTGCGGAAGACATTTTTTGGGAATTAGTAAGAAATAAGAAATTTTTAGAATTGAAATTTAGAAGACAGCATCAGGTTGGTGAGTATATAGTTGATTTTTACTCCCATGAAGTAAAATTGGTCGTAGAATTTGACGGTGAAGTTCACAATACATTTGAACAACAAAAACATGATTCAAAAAGGGACAAATATCTATCTTCTGTAGGATGTTCTGTTTTGCGTTTTAAAAATGAAGAATTATTAAATCAACCTGAAATGGTTTTTGAAAAAATACTTTCTCAAATTAATCAAAATCCCTCGCTCTCTGGGAGAGGGAAAAAGGGTATAAACTGCTAAGATAGTTTACAAAATAAACCGGAGACATAGTTTACAGTTATAATGTATGGCAAGGAGGGCGTAACCATGCCAT
>MGVC01000076.1 GCA_001800285.1 Elusimicrobia bacterium RIFOXYA2_FULL_39_19
TTCTGTGTTCTAATTCTTAAATATTTCTGCATTCTTGAAATAGAACACCTTTCCACAACTATGCCTATACTTCCCCATAGATTATAAAGACCCGTCGTTACGTGTTTAGTAAAGACTTTGTATTTCACAAATCACTTAACCACCTAATCACGTATTCGCTGCCTTTAGAAGCAAGTGATTATGTGGTTAGTCGTTACGTGTTTAGTAAAACTTTGTATTTCACAAATCACTTAACCACCTAATCACGTATTCACTATTTACTCTTCACTCTTTACTGTCTCACTTGCTTTTTCTTTTATATGATGACGCAAGTGCGCTACCCGCAGCACTTTACCCTGCACACCAAACATAATTGAGTGCAGGATACCGTTTTCACTTTATCACACAGACCTTTTTCATCTGCTTGTAACTGCCAGCTACGATGCGCACCAGATAAATACCGCTGGGCACATATTTGCCCAGGTTTTTCCCGTCCCAATCTACGCGGTGGTAACCGGCTGTCTGGTATGAGTTATCAAGAATTTTTGTTATTAAATCACCGTTTAATGAATATACATAAATACTCACATTACCGGCAGTATTATTTGAAAATTCTACCGTAGTTTTTTCACCGGCTAAGGGTTTGAATATGTTATTGAGCACTTTCACTGAACTTGTAAGCGCGGAAGCCGAAGTAAAATCCTGCGTCTGGTTTGCCGACAGGGAAGTATATACTTTCTCTTCAGGTGTAAAGGTAAGGTCTGCCGCCACAGGAGCAATAGTATAATTCCCGGCGCTTAAATGCGTAAACTGATATAAACCAAGAGAATCAGTAACCGTGGTGGAACTTATAGCCCCTTCAATTGCCATAGTTATCCCGCTTAACACCCTGTTAGTACTGTCTCTTACATAACCGCTTATGCTGTAAGTTGCCGTACTGACGGAAAGTGTGCCGGTAAAATTCTGAGCGGTCTGGGTGGCGGATAAAAGTGTATAGACTCTGTTAACAGGCGCGAATGTATAAGAAGTTTTTGCAGGAGTAAGCGTATAACCGGCTGCATTAAGATTGGTAAATTCAAATAGGCCAGTTGCGTCAGTAGTTACTGTGGTGGTTGTGGCACCCACCAGCGTTACAGTTACGCTGGCCATAGGCTGGCTGTTGGAATCAACTACCTGTCCTGAGATACCGTATTTCACCGCGGTGGCAGTATAATCCTGCGCAGATTGGTCTGCAGAGAGAGTATAATTTCTTGGCGCTGGACTGTAAACCCAGCCTGCCTGTACTGGGGTAACTGTATAATTACCTGCATACAAAAATGCAAACACATACTGGCCTGATGAATTTGTGGTAGCAGTAGTATTTTCAGCACCGCTAAGAGCTACCGTTATACCTTCAAGAACTGTACCTGAACTTGTAAGAATAGTGCCGGTGATCATGTATTGAGGAGACGAACCTACGTATGTTGCAGTAAGGTTCTGGTTTTGCTTAATAGTAACCAGCGGAGTAAAGGTAAGCGATGACGGGCTGAAAGAAAAATCTGTTTTTGTAGGAATAAGCGTATAGGTGCCGGTAGATAAATCCGTAAACAGGTAATACCCGTTTCCGTCAGTAATTGTGGTACTGCTTGCCTGGCCTGAAAGCGCTACTGAAACACCTGATACCGCTACACTGCTTGAATTTTTTATGTATCCGCTTATGGTTTGAGTGGCCATATTAACGCCCGTAAAATCCTGGCTGGTCATAACTGTTGAAAGAGGCAAGTAGGTTCTGTTTCCAGGAGTAAAAGCGTACTTGTTTTTTGACGGCGCTACTGTATAATTTCCGGAAACCAAACCTGTAAATTCAAAATAACCGGACGCATTTACTAAGGTAGTTGCGCTTGAAGAGCCGGATAAAGTTACCGTAGTACCCGTCACAGCCAGGCTGGCAGCATCTCTTACATAACCGCTTATGGAATAAGTCTGCGCTATGGAAAAAGCATTGGTCTGCACACCGCCGCCGAAGGTGGTAACATACATTTTGTTTGCATCTGACGGATTGAAAAATATATTTCTGCACGCCCTGAAAGGAATAGTACTCATTTCTACCCAGGTAGAACCCGCGTTGCGGGTATAGTAGATATGCCTTTGGGTAGGAAAATCATCATCCTGGGATATACCCACATAAAGAGTATTCGGGTCACCGGGCATCATGTTTATACCATGAGTATGGTCCATAGATAAAACTCTGGTCCAGGTGGTACCGCCGTTTGTTGTTTTATATACTCCTCCCGAACGGTCATCTGTATATCCGCAAATGTAAAGTATGGTTGCATCTGAAGGGTGTATAGCAATATCCAGCGGATAATCCATAGCCTGTGAAGTGGTTTTTATTGCAGTCCAGCTGGTCCCGCCGTTTGTGGATTTATAAATTACTCCGTCAAGGCCGGCATAAGTAGGCATAACTACCAGGTACAAAGCTCCATCGGCTCCTCTATTAATTCTCCAGGCATTTGTACTGTTACCAGCGCCGGTTATGCCCGAATTTATAGCGGTCCAGGAATGGCCGTCATCTGTGCTTTTATAAGCACCGCCGGTGGTTCCTCCGAAAACTGATGCATACATAGTTCTGCTTCCCGCAGTGCTTGTGGGGTCAATTACAATATCGGTTACAATTCTTCCGGGCAACCCCGTGGTTGCATTCCAGGAGGTGCCGCCGTTTGTGCTGTATCTTATTCCTCCGACTCCGGATGGGGCTGTATTTAAAACTTTTGTTTCGGGCAAATCGTGAACACTGCCATATGAAACCCAGACCTTGTTTGAATTTGTGGGGTCAACAACTACCGCATAAGCATTATGATTGCCTGTATCACAGTAAAACCAACTCTCACCGGCATCAACAGATTTCCATAATCCTATATCCGTATAACTGACAAAAATAGTATCAGGATTACTCGGGTCAAAACATACATCATAAGTTGTAGTAACATTAAGGCCGGTAGTAGACCACTGGTCACTGCCCTCATCGTTTGAATATCTGGCAGTCCAGGTAGTTCCGCCGTTTTCTGAACGTGTAAACCTGCCGTCATCAGTCCAGGCAACTTTAGTGGAATCTGAAGGACAAATGCTTAAACAATGATACCTATGATCAAATGGAATGGCCCACCCAAAAGTAAAAGTTCCTGTTTCTCCCACCCAGCCGTCTGTTACATTTGTATGTGTATTTCCATTCATAACCGTAGACCAGGAAGTACCTGAGTTTATGCTTTTATAAATATTTGTGCCGTCTGTATAATATATCGTCTGCGGGCTATCATTTGAAGTTTTTACGTCAAATGGCCAGTTAGAAGGGAGGCCGGATGTTAACCGGGTCCAGTTAGCTGCATTGTTGGTACTTCTATACAAAGAATAAGAAGAACCGCCTACGATTGACATATAAATTGTTGTCAATGTGCCATCGGACCCTCCGGACATATCATAAATTTCAGTACCGGACAAACCTGTATTTGCAGATGAAAATGTTGCACCATTGTTAGTTGATTTAAATAAACCATTTGTAGTAGCTACATAAATATTTCTTGTGGAAGAAGAACCGTCTTGATCAATAAAAATTGAAATAATTGTTGTATCTGACGTCAAACCTGTAGAACTGTTCCAGGTGCTTCCGCCGTTAGTGGTATATTTTGCATTATTAAACTCATTATCTCTTTCCTGAACCCAGAAATACCCGCTTGTTAAAAACATGAAACTTGAATTTTCCGGATCTACCGCCATCATTATGGGATAATAACTGCCCCCCTGGGCTGTTGAATTTGTAAATGCTGACCAGGTAACACCTCCGTCTGTGGTACGGTAAACATACCGGGCGCAGGCATAAAATGTGTTTTTATCGGTTGGATGAAATGCAGTGGAATAAGTCATACCGCCAAAATCTATGGTGCGCCAGGTGGTACCTGCATCATTTGTTACATAATAGCCGCCCATATCACAGTTTACTGTCATAATATCTGAATCAACCGGACTGATAGCAGAATTATGCATACCGCCCCCGCCGCCGGGGCCCATACCGGACCATTCGGCCTGTGCGGGGGAACATATTAATGCTAAAGTAAAAACGCTAAACGCTAAAAAAAAGCGAAGAAGTCCGTCTTGCGAAAGCAGACGGGACCCCGTCATTACCCGCATGACGGGTAAAAAGTAAAGAGTGAAAAGTAAAGAGCTGCGAGTAGCGTATTTGCAACCTATGATAAAACGGAAAGCAAATGTGAAAAGTAAAATCTTTAAACTTGAAACTTGAAATAGTGCAGGTTTTTGGTTGGGCACGGTTATGCTCCGTTTGTAAGGCATAGAACGACTTATTTATATAATAATACCCTTAATTTTTGAAGTAACAGTCAAAACTATGTCAAATACGGGTCAAATAGCGTGATTTTTTATGTTTCTGGGGTGCTTTTTAACCTTGAAATTTCAAAGGTTATTCTTGAACTTTTAAGGTTAAAATTTGTGGGTTTTTAGGGGTTTGGTTATAATATGAATGGAGAGGTTGCGGGTTACGGGCAGTATCCCGATATCAAACAGTAAAAGGGAAAATCGGGGCAAAACTGTTTCTGAGGGTTTTTAAATTCAAAGAATTTGTCATCTTCGGGTGCGCATGAATTTGTCATCTTCGGGCTTGACCCGGAGATCCAGTGTCGTAGATTCCCGACTGCAGGCAGTTACAATATTCGTGTCTGCCGTAACCCGTTTGGAAGGGTGGCAGACCAGCGTCCCGATGACAAATGGTAAAAAGGAAACATCGGGATTAGAATCTGTTTCGGGAATGACAACTTTTTTCAAATTTCAAATTTCTTGTCCCGTACAATGTGGCAGGACGAACTATTCACTATTTACTATTTACTCTTCACTCTTCACGGCCTTACTTCACAACACAGACTTTTCGGGTTTCTTTATATCTGCCAATATTAATGCGCACCAGATAAATACCGCTGGGCACATAGTTGGTTATTTTTTCATACATTCCATCCCATACTTTAATGTGCGGGCCGGCAGTCTGATATTCATTATTGACAAGCCTGCATACCAGGTCTCCGCTAAGTGAATAGATAAAGATACTTACATAACTTGGGGCTTCACAGGAATAGCGTACCGATACCGCACCGCCTTCCAGCGGTTTAAAAATATTATTTCTTACGGAAAGGCTGTTGCCTAATGTATAAGTAGCTGTAAAATTCTGATTGGGCGTATCCGCATTCATGGAGGCAAAAGTAATCTCAGCAGGCACAAAACTCCAGTCCGTTTTTGAAGCTGTTAAAACATACGTACCGGTACTTATTGCCAGAAATTCATAATTACCGTTAACGTCTGTTGCAGTAGTTGCATTGGTAGCTCCTGTTAGAGCCATCGTCACCCCTTCTAAACCCAGCCCTCCATTTTTAACGCTACCGCTTAAATTATAAAAATGGAATACTGATGCCGTTATGTTCTGGCTTGATAAACTTACGTTTGAAATTATACATGTCAGGCTTGATACGCTGAATACACAGTTTGTTTTTGAAGGTGTAACACCGTAAGTGCCTGTGCTTAGCTGCGTAAACTGATAGAACCCATTTGCATCCGTAACAGTGGTACTGCTGGCAAAACCTGACAACGCTACCGTAACTCCGCTTACCGCAGCACTGCTTTCTTCTTTTATATAGCCGCTTATAGAAAATGTTGAAGAAAACACAAACATATAAGTTCCGATAAAATTCTGCGCAGTAAAAGTACTGTTTAAAGACAGATAAGTTCTGCTTGACGGATCAAACAAATAATTTTCTTTCATCGGCGTTATGTGATATGTGCCCGAAGTCAAATCTACAAACTGATAATATCCGCTGGTGCCCGTAAGCACATTGGAATTTGCCAACCCTGATATTGTTACCGTAGCTCCGCTTATACCTACACTGGCTGCATTGCGCAGGTAACCCGTAATAGTGTATGTAGGCACTCGCACCGCAAAAAAGTTATAATCATACCTGTCTTCTGAAATATAATTATTTGTACTTACAGGAATAAAAATATAGCCGACCTTCGAAGGAGTAAAAATATTTTCACCCATGGGAACAGCCGGTAAAACATAATATCCGCTGGCATTAGTGGTTCCTGAAGAAGTTGCTATGCCGGAAGATACCACCACCACATTTGCAACAGGATTACTGCTTTCATCAAGTATATAACCTCCCGCTTCAAAAGTAGGGTAGTAGGTACCTGTATAATTCTGGTCTCCCTGGCTTGAACTTACCATAGTGAGAGTGTAAGTTGTTTTAACGGCAGAAAAAATATAATTTTGTATGCTGGGTGTAACAGTATAAGTTCCCGTGCTTACATTTGAAAATAAATAAATGCCGGATGAATTTGTAAATGCCATTTCATTCACATTTCCGCTTCCGATTAAATTCAAAGCAACATTTTCCATAGCTACTGTATTTGTATCAGTAACTACTCCGCTTATAGTAAACTTGGGCACATAAGTCATTGTAAAGTCCTGATTGGACTGATCAACCATACAAAATGAAAACACCATATTTGTCGGGCTTGTCAGCCAGCCGGATCTGGAGGTGGATACCGTATAAACTCCTGCTGAAGTTAGGTCACTAAAAACATAGAAACCGCTGTCGCCCGTGGTATAACTTCCGATTGCAGAGCCTGTAATATTTACTACTGCATTTGCCACTGCTGTGCCGCTGGAAGTTCTTACATAACCGCTGATGGAAAATACTGCATTACTGGTAAGGCGCAAATTATCATAGTATAAAGTGTAAGGTGTAAAACCTGAATCATTGTCCATATACATATAAATTGTTCTTATAACGGTAGTTGAAGTCCAGACTGCCATTACATCAGATAGACTTATCTGAATTGATGTTCTGCCGGGAGGTATGCTGTTTCCCGGCTTGGTATATCTTTGATACGGCGTCCAGTTATTATCAAACATCATATCCATTTCTACAGTTGT
Source organism: Elusimicrobia bacterium RIFOXYA2_FULL_39_19 (assembly GCA_001800285.1). Classification (GTDB taxonomy): domain Bacteria; phylum Elusimicrobiota; class Endomicrobiia; order CG1-02-37-114; family XYA2-FULL-39-19; genus XYA2-FULL-39-19. The sequence continues at coordinate 6,953 of MGVC01000076.1, forward strand.
AGCGCCGGCATTATATACGTCAACGTAAAGATAATTATACCCCGCCCAATTCTTTATATTGAAATTTGCAGCGGTTGCATCTATTTCTATGCCCGGATATGTGCTTGCCGCACTGGGATGCAATACACTTATGGCATTTGTTCCGTTGCTGACATAAGTAGAATTATTTGTAACAGCAATAGTTTCTGTGCCTACGGAAGGCGTAATACCTGCTGTGCTTTCAAAACTACAAACCAGCGCTTCACTGCTTGTACCGGTAAAATCCTGACTGGTAGTATTGGCACTTAAATTTGAATAGGCCCTGCTGGCAGGCGTAAAGCTTAACCCGCTTTTGCTGGGTGTAATTATATAACTTTCGCTTCCTGCCAAGCCTGCGAATTCGTAATAACCTGTTGATGAAGTAAGCATAGTTGCAGCGGAAGCGCTTGAGAGCGTAACAGTTACACTGCTTATACCCACTCCTACGCCGTCTATGATAGTACCTGAAAGCTGGTACACTGTGCCCGTATAATTGCCCCAAAAATCCTGGTTATATTTATCTGAAGATATAGGGTCATAAACATAATTTACCGGGTTAAAACCCCAGTTGGTTTTTGTGGGAGTAACAGTATAAGTGCCGGTACTTAAATTCAGAAACTCAAAATAACCGCTGGCATCGGTAGTAGTGGATAAACTCACATCTCCTGTCAGCGCTACCGCAACACCGCTCATGGTAACACTGCTGGCATTTCTTATGTAACCGTTTATATTTACGCTTACGGTACCATTGGTCAGCACACCTCCGCCGAAGGTGGTGGCATACAGCTGGTTTTTATTGCCGGGATTAACAATAACTTTACGCGCCTGTTTGAAAGGCATACCCGTCAGCCTGGTCCAGGCAGTTCCCTGGTTAATACTCCTAAACAATCCATAGTTTTCACCTACTAAATCATCATCCTGGCAGAACCCGGCATAAATATAATCAGGGTCACGGCTATCCACCGTTATAGAGTGTACGTATTGATAGGTTTCACCATTTACGTCAAGTTTAGTCCAGCTGGTACCGCCATTTACGCTGCGGTAAACACCGCCCGGGTTTGAAGCGTTGTAATAATAACCTGCCATATAAATTATACTGGGGTTAGTGGGGTGTACTGCAACGTCAAGCAGATAAGTAAATGATTGCGAAGTATTCACCTGCGTCCAGTTGTCCCCTCCGTCCGTTGACTTATAAAGCGCTCCCGCAGTACCTGATGCGCGCCTGGTGATGACTAAGTATAATGTGCCGTCATAGGACCTGGTAATTTTCCAGGCATTCCTGTTGGCACCCAGCCCTGTATTTTTTGCAGTCCAGGTAGCTCCGCCGTCTATGCTTTTATAAACTCCGGCGCTGGTATTTGCACCGCCTAATACAGTCACATAAATAACCCGCGCAGCCGAAGGGCTGGCAGGGTCTACTGCAATAGAAGTAACCGGTCTGTTTAATAAACCGGTACTTGATGCTGCCCAGGTAGCTCCGCCGTTGTTGCTTATCATAAATCCACCGGTACCTGACTCAGCGCTTCCAAGAACTGTCATTTCAGGAATATCGTGGGGCTGGGCCCAAACGCAATAAACTTTGGAGGAATTTGAAGGGTCCACTACAACATCATAAACATTATGGTGGCCCGTTTCACAATATTGCCAGGACTGGCCTGCATCTGCAGAGCGCCATAACCCGATATCTGTATAAGGAATAAACATGTTATTTGTATTATTTGTATCTATTTCTACATCATAAGTGGTGGTAACTTCCAACCCCACACTTTTCCAGTATTTATTTCCGGCGCTTCCTCCCATATCTTTTGTATATCTCTGGGACCAGGTGGTACCGCCGTTATCCGTGCGGGTTAGAGAACCATCATCGGTCCAAAAGGCAATGTTGGGGTTTGCGGGTGACACACCAAATGTTCTGTGCTGATTATACGGATTTCCCCAGGCAAAACCGAACGAACCTTCATCACCTATCCAGCCGTCAGTTACGTTCCAATCAGATCCGTCCATTACCGCGGTCCAGGTGGTGCCGCCGTTTGTGGTACGGTATATTTCAGCACCTGTAAGCACATAAACAATATTCGGGCTGGTAGAAATTCCCAGATCGTAAACATCAGAATCAGGAAAAGAAGCTAAATTAGTCCAGCTGGTGCCGCCATTTATGCTTTTATAAACACCTTCGCCGTTTATAGTAACATAGAGCGTAGTTACAGTCCCGGTTGAACCGCCCATATCAAAAATATCCGTAGAAGGCAATCCGGTACTGGCAGAAGAAAAATTGCTCCCGCCGTTTGTAGATTTATACATTCCGTTAGTTGTGGCAACATATATAGTTCTGCTGCCTCTGGGTGAACTTCTATCAATATAAATTTCCCTTATATCATAACCGGAAGGTAATCCGGTTCCTGCAGCGGTCCAGGTAGGATTATTGGTATTTGCATTTGATGTAATTTTAAAATTATTAAAACTATTTGTATCCATATTTGGTTTTGTACCGTTTGCTAACCACATATATTCCGGATAATCCGGGTCAATAGCAAAATTAATCGGCCTGTATCCTGAAGAAGAACCTTCGTCAGAATCATCTGTTAATACAGTCCAATTAACACCAGCATCATTGGATCGGTACAAGTGGTCACCCGACGAAAATAAAGTTACCGCGCTGGTAGGATGAAATACTGTATAGGGAACTGTTGAACGCAAATCAACCATACGCCAGCTCTGTCCGTTATCTGTGGTTACATAATAACCGCCCATATCGCAGTTTACTGCCATAACATTTGAGTTTACCGGGCTAACCATGGGATTATACATGGCGCCGCCGCCGCCAGGGCCGATGGAGGTCCACTGAGCGTATGCCGGAGAACATATAAACGCTAAACTATAAACGCTAAACGCTAAAAAAAAGCGAAGAAGTCCGTCTTGCGAAAGCAGACGGGACCCCGTCAGTACCCGCATGACGGGTAAACAGTAAACAGTGAAGAGTAAAAAAATAAAATATCTTTTCTTTTGAAATACGGCGGGAAGGTTAGTTTGCTGGTTAATTTTTTGCACTTAGAATCTCCGGAATTATAAATATTTATGTGTTATGTGTCATGTATCATGTAAAATGTGTAATGCAAAACTGAAACCGTGTTATGTGTGATGTTTTATATGCCGTATTATCTTTGTGTATTTTGAATTTGTCATATTCGGGCTTGACCCGGATATCCAATAGTCTTAAGTGCCATATAGATTCCCTTTCAGAACCGTCAGGGAATGACAAAAAGTGTGTCTTCTTCGGGCCTGCACGGAATATCTATGTGTTCTTGTCATATTCGGGCTTGACCCGGATATCCAGGGTTCTATGCCTTAAACCCATATGGATCCCCGACTACGGGCAGTTACAATATTCGTGTCTGCCGTAACCCGTTTGGAAGGGTGGCAGACCAGTGTCCCGACAACAACTGGTAAAAGGAAACATCGGGACAAAACCTTTTCGGGGATGACAGCTATTCCGGCGGGTTTGGAAACCCCGCCCTACAAAAGACTCTTTACTCTTCACTATTCTTTTATTTAATGATACAAACTTTCTTCGTTTCACTTATACCCGGTGCTTCAATATGTATAAGGTATATACCGCTGGGCAGTACCGTACCGTCACTTGTTTTACCGTCCCATTGTTCATTATACAGGTCCGCATTTTTTTCTTCATCAATAATTGTTTTTACGTGCGTGCCTCTGGTATCATAAACCTCCACTTTAACATTACCCGGAGAGGTTGTTTTAAACATTATGGTTACTGACTGGTCCTTTCTGGGATTCATTTCATTGTTATAAAGTTTAAACGTAGTCACAGCTCCCGCAGGAAGCACCCGGAAGTTTGCAGTTGTATTACTGCTTGTTGTTATGGTATATACAATCTTTGACGGTGAAAACGAATAACCGGTCTTAACAGGAGTTACTGTGTACGTACCAGAAGAAAGGCCCGTGAAAGAGTAATCGCCGTCAGCGTCTGTTGTAACGGTTGCACCGGCAGCACCTGACAAAGTTAAAGTGACGCCAACCATGCCAACATCAGCTACGTTTGCTACGCAACCGGACATAGCATAAACTCCTGAACTAAGTTCCGTTCCACCGCCGCCAACTTCGCCGCCACCGCTTCCGGAAAATGCATAAGTAGAAACTACAACCATATTGTCGTAGTAAAGAGATATGGGTAACGCAACGTTAGCTTCAGCTGTATCTACGTAAACAGTCATAGAATATATTTCCATACTACTGGTCCAGGTAGATGTTTTTACTAAACTTAAATCCATTGATAATATAGTTTTGGTACTTGCTAAAGCCAGAAAGTCAGTTTTCTGATATGTCTGCATAGCAGTATTTCTGAAATTCATGCAGATTGCAACATCAAATGCATTTGGGTTATATACATCCATTTTAAACTGAGTTCCGCTGGCCCAGTTTGTATATGCAAAAGCCCCGGCATCCATTCCAAACCCGGGATAGTCACCTGATGTATGATCTACCTTTAATGCATTAGAACCCTGGGTTACATAAGGACTATTTGACACTACAGTTAAAGCAGCCTGGGTACTATCTTCATTTGGTTCTAAAGCTGTTAAAGTTTCAAAGGTGCAGACTACATTATTATATATGGTGGTATTATCTCCCTGGAAATTCTGGCCGGTTAAGTTTGAGCCTAAACTGGTTACATCTATACTGACAGGAGTAAACACATAACTGATTTTTGACGGTATTATGGTATAAGTGCCTCCCGAAGTTAAATATGTAAATGTATAAACTCCGTCAGAGCCGGTAGTAGCTACCGCAGTTTCAGTACCGCTTAATTTTACCGTAGCACTGGTTATACCTACACTTGCCCCGGTTCTCACATAACCGCTTATACTATAGTAAGTTACAGACACAGTATCCGTGCTTAGCAACACGATATTATCATAATACAAAGTCTGAGGAAGAGTAACTTCAGCCGCATCAAGATAAAATATCATTTCATTGATATCTATACCTAAAGTCATAGTAGAAGTTCTTATAGCTGCTAAATCTATAGTAACAGTGTTTGCGCCCGGGCTTAAAGATATATTTGTCTGTTCATACCTTTGCATATCGGTATTTCTTAAAACAAAGTTCATGTTCACTAAACCCGCACCCGGATTATAAACGTTAAACGCAAGGGTAGTAAAATTTGCCCAGTCTGTAATACCGAAAGCCTCAGCTTCAAGCAATATACCCGGATAAGCGCCGGTACTATGAACAACTTTAAGAGCATTAGTACCCTGAGTTACATAGGCTGGATTAGACTCAAGTGTAAGGGTCTGTTCACCTTCACCGCCGGTTATGCCAACAGTATCTTCCATGCTTTGAATAACTTTGGTTATCATTGGAATACCTGCGGCAGTAATATTCTGAACTACGTTTGCATTTGTAACTGTAACTGAAGCCGGGGCAGGGGTAAATGAATATCCCAACCTTTGCGCTGTAACAGTGTAATTACCTGCCTGCAAGCCATAGAAAGCATAAGCGCCGTTTGCACCGGTAGTTGTTGTTGCGCTTGCGCCTCCGCTTAAAGTTACTGTTACGCCGCCTACTGGTGCGCTTGTACTTGTGGCCACAGTTCCGCCTATAGAGTAACCGGTACCTGTGCCTCTTAACCGGAGGTTATCGTAGTACAGGGTGTGCGGCAAAGCTACGAGTCCGCCGTCACCGGGGCCTAATATGAAAAATAAAACATCTGTCATATTTGCTAAGTCTTCGTCTGTTTCACCCGTAAGACTGATAGAAAGAGTACTTCTACCGGGAACTATATCAATATCTGAACCAGTTAAAATTGCTCCGGTAGTATTATCAATTCTGTAATCTATTGTTATTGCAACCCCGGGATTATAAATATCTACATACAAACCTGTATAACCAGCCCAGTTTGTTAACAACATGGCAGAAGTATCCATGGCAATACCCGGATAGTTGCCGCCACCGGAATTGTGCACCACGCTTAAAGCATTGCTTCCCTGGCTTACGTAAGTACCAGTTTGGGTAAGGCTTAAGGTAGCATCAACATTGCTTTCGTTTGGACTTATACCTGTCATATTTTCAAATCCGCAGACTAAAATGTATTCAGATATACCGGTAAAATTCTGGCCGGTTTGGTCTGCACTAAGATTTGCCAAAGTTAAACTTGAAGGATTAAAGATATAATCTGTTTTTGTAGGCGTGATACCGTAGGTCCCGCCGCCTGGAACGGAAGAAAGGGTATAGTTGCCGCTTGTGTTAGTATAGACAGTCATGCCCAGGTCACCCGATAAAGTAACAGTAGCTGAACTCATGGCGGCGCCTAAATTGTCCAGCACGGTACCTGAAATATTATAAGAGGTACCTGCAAAAGTACCGGTAAAATTTTGTGATGCATCAGCAGACACGTTTGTAAAAGTCTGACTTGAAAGAACGAAGGCCCAGTTGGTTTTTACTGGAGTAATGCCGTAAGTACTTCCCGTGGTAACGCTGAAAGAATAATAACCGTTGCTTGTGGTTGTATATGTGCTTATCAGCCCGCCGGTGCCGCTTAGAGCCAGTACCGTGTTGCCGATTCCTGTACCTGCACCAGTTCTTACATAGCCGGTAATGTTTCTATACGCCGCAGATTTCATAAAGGTCATGGAACTTAAGATAACTGGAACAGTATTTCCATTATCATCTTCATAATTTTCCATGCTTTTAAGCACTACCGTGCATTGCGCATCGTTGATTTCAATTGAAAAATAATTTGGCATACGCGTCTGGTTTAGATCTGCTGTAACCGTATAACTCTGCAGTGTCTGCCACGTTGAACCTACCCGCGCCTGCGCTACACCGCCTACAAGCGAACCGGCTGCATTGGGGTCACTGTTGGTATGCGCGCCAATGTAATGAACACCGTAATCGCTTTCTGTAACAACTCCACCGCTAACAGAAAGAGCTCTTCTGAAAATATTGGAAACACCGTTATGCCCGTTAATTACTAAATTAACACTGTGGGTTTGAAATAACGGCGCCAGTACTGTCTGTCCGGCTGAATATGTACTATCATTGTATTTACTATTATCTTGCGTAAAAATTGGTGCGTGAAGCAACACAATAATCCATTTGCCTTGAGACTGGGCCGCATCCAGTTCGGCGTGAAGCCAGTCATACTGGGTACCGCTGGCCGCAGTGATACCTGCGCCTCCGTTATGCCTTATGGAAATTATTCTGGCATTGCCGTAAGTAAACGCATAATAATCTTCTGATCCATTTGTTCCAAAACCATTTGAACTGTTGGGAAATTCATAAATAGTATTTCTCACGGGATAATACGGAGCAAAACCTGTATCATCGTGATTGCCGATACACGGCGCTATCCAGGTTTTCTGCATTAAAGGCATAGCGGTACTGCCGGCAATTTTAAAAAATTCTCCCGCTGTACTGCCACTGTAGTTCCAGTAAAGCATCTGCGCAGAATTGGTTGGCGAACCTACCTGGTCACCTGTATGAAGAACAAGTGGCGGATTCTCAGCATAAATTCCTCTCATGGCTCTTTCACCGTACACTACATATCCCGAAACTTCGGTCTGATGCTGGGTATCACCCATAACAGCAAATCTTAAACTTGACTGGGAACCTTCTGCCGGAAATGTGGTAAAAGCCCAGCCTGCACCGGCATTGTTGCTGGAGGTGCCGTCTGATGTAACTCTGTAATAATATTGTGTGCTGGGTGACAGGTTTGCTATTTTTGCATGATGAGTATAAAATGTGCCGTCATTTTCTGTAGCGCTGGCGTCGCTGTATGAGTTAACTGATGTACCATAAGCATTTGTGGGGCCGAAGTCAAGTGTATTTGTGGTTGTCTGGGTCTGGGTTATCCAGCTTATTATGGCTATGGTTGAAGACATATATGAAATATAAGGCCCGTTTTCAAGAATCTGCACTGAACCGGTAAAAGTGCCTGTAAAGTTATAACCTGTAGCGTCACCTGTTAAATTCATGCTTCTTGATACAGGTGAAAAAGTATAATCTGTTTTTGTTGGCGTAATTACATAAGTTCCAGATGAAATACCGTTTATTATGTAATAACCTGTTGAACTGCCGGTAACACTGCCGGTAAATAAACCGCCTACTCCGCCGGTATAACCTACCGTAACACTGCCAATTCCTGAACCGCCTCCGGTAGCAATCTGCCCGCTTAAAGAACACGGGGTTAACGCTCCGTTTATAGCACCGGTTAAATCCGCGTTAATAACGAGGTCGCTTGAATCAGTACCATCATTATGTACTTCTAAGGCCAATATGTTAGAACCGATATTTATTAAATTTGTAGGGACATCTACGCTTGTATATATTTGACTACTTTCATGAGCCGGACTTGCAAGAGTGCTAAAAGCAGCACCGGAATCAACCCCTGCATTTGAAACCATAGTACCGTTAATATAAGCTACATATCCGTCATCATACGTAATTGATAAAGTAGCACTGCTTATTAACCCGACAACGTTAAATGTTTTTCTTATATATATTGTGGGACTTACGTTCTGTATATTTATTGTTGTGGTAATATAGGATTCTCCGTAACCAAATATTCCCGCGCCGGAAGACCAGGCAGAATCATCAAAACTTGTGGTATTCCATCCGGATACATCGGTAGATGGTGCAAGATATCTCCAGGTATCGTTTCTTGAAACAAAAGTTACTGAAGATGCCGGTTTTACAAGAATCAAACCACAAATTACAATTAGTGCGAGTTTCAGGCTTTTCTTTATCATCTTTCCCCCTTAGGGTTTAAATATTTTAAACGACAGCAGAATTCTCCGCCACAGGCGGAGACGAATGCATGCGTGGCGTTTACCCCTGCGGTAGTTTTCAAATTGTTCTATTTGAAAAGTGCATGGGGTAAATATAAATTTCATGGGCGTGTACCGCAAAAAACTCTCTATTTATATCTTTATTATATATAATACAGTATTTTACTCAAAGAAGGGTCAAGAGGTTATCAAATCCTTGTCAAATGAAAAAGAAAAGGGGTTGGGTTTTGCGCTTCTTTGGTTACGCAAAACCCAACCCCTTCTAAAAACTCAAAAACAGTGGTTAGTTATTAAGTGTATAAGTGATTAGTTTAATCCTTTACTAACCACATAAACACCTATTCACTTAATCACTTCTGTTTATCCACTGCAGGTTTCAAATAACACAATTTGAAACCTTACCGCGGGATAATGCGAAAGCTTTATCCAGAAAAACAAAATTGTTTGGAAGTGAAGGATAACCGCCACACACATCCGCTAAACTTAAGCGGATCATCTTTTATCCACTGCTGATTTTTTGAACACACACTCAAAAAATCATGTCACGGGATAACCGCCACACACATCCGCTAAACTTAAGCGGATTGGCGGTTAGAATCCAAAGCCGAAAGAAAACTGGCTCAAATTTTCTACATCACCAAGCATTTCTGTACCATAATTCAACACATATGCATTTCTTACATTAACGCCGAAACCGAACGTCATTTTTCTTACATCTCCGGCTCTGTAACCTGCGCGTAAATAAAGCAGTTTTGCAAAACCGTATTCTACGCCTGCGCCAATGGTGGTTTGTTTGGTTCTGCTGGAACTAACTGCTTCGCCAAGGACACGGAAAGTATATTTATAAGTGTCCATTAAACCAATGGCAAACCCTGCTTTTACTTTCATAGGAAGCGGGTCTGCTACTTGGTCATACTTCAAGCCTGCACCGGCATTTTGTACCGCTACCCCGAAAGAAAAACTTCTTTCCGCGTTGCTCTGATAAAGAATACCCGCATCCAGTGCCATGGTGCTGGCTGGATAAGTTTCAACAAGTTTTGAGCTTAAAGATTTTGCGCTCAAACCTACAAGAATCTGTTTTTCATCGTCAATCTGTTTCAGGCAGTTGCTGTAATTTACAATTGCCAGTGTTTCTGTTAAAGCTTTTACTGTCCTTACCAGGTTTCCACTGCCGTCAATTTCTTCAAACTTGCCGCCGTCAAAAGTTGAATAACCCACGCTTATGGCTCCGCCGCGGCCCTGCATTTTTACTCCCGTAGCAAGAGTGGTCAGTGTAGTGTCTGACAAAGTGTCATAATAAAGCAGGCTTACTTCTTTTCCTTTAATATTATAAGTACCAGCAGGATTTGAAAATATGGAATTGATATCATCCGCCAGGCCCGTAAAACATTCGCCTAAGCCCAGTGGCCTTGCACCGATAGTCTGCTCAAGCACCGTGCTGGCAAACAGCTGTGCAGAGCAAAGCATCAGTAAAATAAACAGCATCTTTTTCTTCATTTTTATTCTCCCGATTTATTGTTTAATATTTTAAATTTACATCTTTTTCTTTCGGGTCTTGGAATAAAAAGTGGTTAAGTGTTTAGTCGTTATGTGTTTAGTAAAGACTTTAACTAACTTCCAACCACTAACCACATAATCACTGTTTTGGTTTAGTGTTACTTTACCAATCTTAAATTATCAATGTAAAGCGTTACCGGGTTTCCCCCGTTTAATGGAACAAAAGGGGCAATAACTTTAAGATTTTTCAAATCAACCTTTCTTTTTGCTCTAAGCAGATTAATCTTTATGGTTATTACGCCTTTTTTAATTGCAAAATCATCAACAACGGTTACTCTGTCCCCTTTTTTATCTTCAAGAAAAGTTGCAAAACATTCCAATGCAGGGCCGTCATTGATTACATCAAAATAAATGCTTTTATAACTGCTGACATCGGTCTTCTTAAGCGCGGCCATATTTATTCTTATGCCTGGATAATCCCCGGACTGAAAGTCTATTTTAAGTGCTGTTTTACCTTCTGTGGCTTTGTCAAACTTTACTGTTTCAAAATCTGTAGGTGATGGTTCATCTGTTTTTTCAACAATTCCTTCTATTTTATCAAAACCAAGGATAAGCTCTTCAACTAATGCAGGCTTTGTTTTAGGAGCATCTTTACCTGCGCTAAATATTGCACTTTGTGAAACAAAAAAAACAAACATAACCAGGATTAACTTTGATAAAATTTGTCTAAACATAACATTCCTCCGCTTTTTTATTACCCGAAAAAGACTGTCGTTTCGGGCTAACTTTCATTATTATTATAGCATGAAAGTGTCAAAATTCTAACATACCAATGTCAATTTTATGTTATTTTTTAACCCGCAGCAATCTGAAATTCAGGTTGCGTGTATGCGGATTATCCTTCATTTTCAAACATCTTTGTTTTTCTGGGTAAAGCTTTCGCTTTATCCTGCGCTTTGGCTTTTCAAGTGTTCTCATTGAAAAGACAGCAAGGATTATCAAGTAAAAAAAACAGTAAAATGCAGCATACGACAGCGATTAAGCGATGAAGTAAAGTCTTTACTGCCGTAAACTCCATCGCTGCCTTATGCTTCATCGCTTTATTTTATAATACATACTTTTTTGGTCTGGCTTATACCAGGCCCTTCAATATGTATAAGGTAAATACCGCTTGCTACAACGTTGCTTACTTTGTCCCGGCCATCCCAGCCGTCAATATAAACCTGCGGGGCGCGGTCTTCATCAACTAATGTATGAAGTAACGTTCCCTTAAGGTCATAAACCTCAATTTTAACATGCCCTGACTGCGTTTGATTGGTAACTACTGATACATTCTGTCCGGGATTTTTCACCGGGTTAAACTCATTGTTAAGCAGTTTCATTGAATTACTTCCGGTAAAAGTGTTTAACAACCCGCTGAAATCTACTGTAGTATCACTGATGAAACTATACAAAGTAAAAGTTTTAGGATCAAAAGAATACCCTGCTTTTGAAGGAGTTAAGATATACGTTATGGAAGTAGTAACATTTTCAAACTCATAAAATCCGGTGGCTCCGGTTGAATAGGTGTCTATGGTTGTGCCTGAAGAGTTTTTTAATGTTACGGTAACTGCGCTTATGGCAACAGGCGGCACAGCTAAATCCTTTACATACCCGCTTATAGTTTTACCTGGCATAAATGTTGCTACAAAGTCTTGTGTAGTGTTGCCTGCTAAACCGGCAAAATCCCTGTAAGGCGGTGAAAATGCATAGCCGGATTTTGACGGAGTAACTCTATAGGTTCCATTGCTGGCTAAATTTGAAAAAGTATAGGTACCGGGTGTATTTACCGCAGCACTATTACTTGAACTTCCGGAAAGAGTAACAGTAATTCCGTTTACTGCGGTCCCACTGCTTTCTGTAACATTACCGGAAATACTATAATTCAGCACAACGCTGGAAGACAACAAACGCATATTGTCAAAATAAAGACTGACAGGATATGTAGCCGTGCTGTTAGTTTCTGTAGTAATGTATATCACCATATTGCCAATATTTGTATTTGAACCCCATCTGGTTCTTACGGTATCTAAATTTACTGACAACGGGTTTGCACCCGGCGACAACGTTTGTTCAGTAAGAGTATATCTGGTACCGGTGGTGTTATCTAACAATATATCTAAAAGAATGTCAGTGGAATTACCATTATACACATCTATAAACAACGTTGAATAAGTGTTAGACCAATCCGTAATACTTAAAGCAGAATCATCTACCTGTAACCCGGGATACGTCAGGTCATTATTTAAAACAGCTTTTAAACTGCTGGCGCCTTCTGTGACACCTAAACTGGTAACAATGCTCAAAGTTTCTGTGCCTTCATTTGGCGTGATGCCTGTCATATTACTGAAACTGCAAATAACCGGCACGCTAGAACTTACCTGTACAACTGATGCCGTAAAATTCATAGCTGTCTGATTTGCATTGCTTATGGTTACAGCTCTTGTTGACGGGCTTAGCGTATAACCGTTTAAAGAAGGAACCAGGTCATAGGTTCCGGGCGATAAATTGTTAAATGAATAAATACCTGCAACGTTTGACTGGGTGGTTTTTGACTGCGGACCGGAAAGCTGAACGGTTACACCGCTTAAAGCTGAACCTCCATCATTTATAGTACCTGAAATTGAATAATAACCCGGTAAAGAACCTGTAACCAGCCTCATATTATCAAAATACATTGTTAAAGGAAGCGCGGTAAATTCACCGGCATCTAAAAAGATTTCTACCTGATTCACATTATCCAGCGGAATTTTAAGAGCCGCTAAATCTATTGTTAAAGTAGTACTTCCCGGGGCAACTTCCACAGTAGAATCTTTGGTAGAAATTTTAATGTAAAAAGAAACTGTCATGGTGCTGGGGTTAAAAACATCAATTGCAAAAGAATCATAAGAGCTCCAGTTTGTAGTAAGTAACCCTGAACCATCAATATTTACACCCGGGTAACTGCCCGCGGCAGTAAAGATTATTCCCAGAGAATTTGAACCCTGAGAAATATAACTTGCATTGGTATTTAAGCTGGAAGTGGTCCCTGTATTATCCGTTATGCCTGTAGTAGCTTCAAAACCGTTAGCAATATCAATGGTAGAAGTGCTCAGTGAACCCGTAAAATCCTGCGCTGTTTGGTTGGCACCGGCTACGGTTACGTTTCTGCTGGCAGGGTTGAAAGAATAACCTGCCATGGAAGGAGTAATAATATAAGCGCCGTCTGCAAGATAATTAAAGGTAAAAATACCGCTGGCATCTGTAATAGTTGACCCGCTGCCGGCGCCGCTTAATACCAGGCTGACACCTGCCATGACCGCGCTGGAAGTAGAGGTAACAGTACCGCTGATAGAATAAGACCCCGCAGAGCCGGAAGAAACTATTGCGCAGATATTATCCATCACAAGGGTTCTGGGCAAGGTCCAGGCTTCGTCACCATCGATATAAATATCTACACGGGTTAAAACAGAGCTTAACGTCCAGGTACTTGACCTTACGGTATTTAAATTAATACTTACCTGTGTATAAGTACTGCCTGCTATAGGTAAATACCGTGAATATCTCTGATTGCTGGCATTTCTTAATACCATTACTAATTCTGTTGATGATGCATCCAAATTAAATACATCCATAGTCAGACTGCCGGCAGTAGTAAGATTTGTATTTGTTAACACGGCAGTTGGAATAACCATGCCGGGATAACTGCCTGTAGTAAAATTTACCTGTAAAGCTCTTGTGCCTTCCGTTAAATATGCGGCACTGGAAATAAGAGTCAGAGCTTCCCATTCAGGAGCCGCATCATCATCGCCTGATTCAATGATACTTGTTAATGAATTAAAACCAAACACCACATTGCTTATAGGAGCTGTTGCTGTAGCTACAAAATCCAGGTCTATCTGGTTGCTGGTTGGGTTTAACACTCTTCTGCTGATAGGCGCAAACTCATAACTGGCCCTTGAGGGGGTAATGGTATAAGTTGCGGTAGTGGCAGTAGAAACTATAAAGGAATATGCTCCGCTGCCGTTGGTTACAGTAGTCGTTGATGCACTGCCGGTTAAGGCTACATTTACACTGCCTACACCGCTTCCACCGCTGGTTATTGTTCCGGATAAAATACGTTCTGAATTTCTGGCCCAGGAAAAAGTATCAAAAACTGTACCGCTGGCATTTCTTCCATAAGTTGTACAGCTATCACCGTTTATATCAATAACTATGTAATGATTCGCATTTGTAGAATTTTCGCTTGAAGATGCTTTATAAGCACTGAGAGTGGCTGAATTGGTACCGCTTATCCAGTCTGAAGTATAGGCTGCCGTAGTACGTATATCAGCGCCGCCGCCGCCGGTAACAAAATATGTAACTCCGTTAATTTTATTAAATCTTTCATAAAAATGGTCATGCCCGCTGAAAACCAGGTCTACATCATAAGATTCATATAATTCTCTCATCCCGCCCCAGTTTAAAACACCGGGAACACCTGAATCACCAACATCAAAAGTAGGGTCAGCTCTGGTGCCGCTGTAAGACTCGCTGTTACCGCTGCTAAAAACAGGGCCATGATGGAAACAAACTATCCACATACCCCGCGTCCTTGCCGTAGCAAGCTTGTTTTCAATCCAGTTATATTGGTAGGAACCAACACCCCAGTCTATCCAGGAATCAGGTCCGCAATACCAGCCGCCTTCACCGTCATCATAAGCATCCCCTGTAGAATCAGAAGCCATGATGGATATAAACCTTACGTTACCAATGTCGTAACTGTAATAACCTTCCGGGTCATAATGAGTAGCAGTGCTTCCCGTGTCACCGTTTGGCGGATTGGTAAAATACTGGTAATACAAAGGGACATTGTTTACTTCGTGGTTTCCAAGAGCATTTGCAAACCAGATACCTGGCGCCATACCGCTGGTAATGTTAAAATAGTAATTAGTCCAATCAGTGGGGTTCGAAGTACCGGTTTGGTCACCTGAATTAATTACTGTTCTTGGTGCCGGGCTTTCTAACTGCATACGATTTACTAAGCTTCTATGGGTGGCTATGCCTGTCCTGGAATCTCCGTAGGCAATAAAGCGTATTTGTGTTTCGCTTGGTGTAGGATAGGTGGTAAAAGTATAATCTCCGCTTTGAAAAGCGTCTGAATTAGCGCGGTAATGATATAGTGTGTCGGGTGCTAATCCGTTTATTTTTACACTCTGCACCCACTTAGTAGTATCTATGTTATTAACACCGGCACTACCAGTTGAGTCAGCACCATAACCCGTAGTAAGGCCATAATTTACGCTATTAACTGTTGTAGCAGCGTCTGACTGCCAGGTAATGGTAACCGATGTTGATGTAACGCAGGAAATATATGGATTACCATTTACTAACGCCGCAAAAACGTTTCCTGTGAAAATAATTACAAAACCCAAAATTACTAATAATCTTTTCATTTTCTCCCCCGCTTAAAATCTATTTAATTGTTTTTATTTGAAAAATCCAATGGTGTCATTCCCGGCTTGACCGGGAATCCAGTCAAAATTAATAAACCGTTGTTGCTACCCGCTTTCGCGGGTAATGACAATAATGGCAGTATATAACTTTTACTGCCATTTTCTTAGTTTTTTACTTGTCAACCTATCACTTCGACTTTGCTCAGTGTAAACAACTTATGAACTTATCATCAGCCTTACACTATTATTCTAATACAAACCTGTCAAACACCGTTAAAAAGGCTGTCAAATAGCTGTCAAATGAAAATAATAGTTTTCAAATGATGTTTTGGTGTGTTTACAAAATTCAGTGGGCTTTTTTTGGTTTTGTTCAGCATTGTCCCCCTCTTTGATAAAGAGGGGCTAGGGGCGTTCACCGTTAAAATGTTTACGATTTCTTTGTTAACTTCGGTCATACAAATATAGTTATTATCACTAGTGTCCGGTTAAAATGTCTTCGTAAATTGTCATTGCGGAATGACATCTTTTTTTGTCATCTTCGGGCTTGACCCGGAGATCCAGGTTCTTTGTCTTAAGTCCCTATGGTTCCCCGATCAAAACCTTTTCGGGGATGACAACTTTTATAAAACACCAATAAATCGGCAACTGTTATGTTAATGTCAAGTGAAATCAGGCAAAATCCTTTATGGCTTTTGCTCTTTAACTAAAAAAGTA
>MGVC01000077.1 GCA_001800285.1 Elusimicrobia bacterium RIFOXYA2_FULL_39_19
CGACAATCGGTAAGGTTAATGACTTTATCATCAACCATTATAAGAAAAGGATTAGGCTTTTTCAATTCCTAATTTGGACACACATGAGTTTGCTTGAATCATCAGTTACTGAACGCAAAATAAAATGGAATGTTTCAGAAACAGAGACATAAGCATTGAATAAACGCATCGCTGACTTGTTTTTAATGAACTTTTGAAACAATAGCAGGTCATTTTTTGCTGAGCCTGCAACAGGGTGTGTGATAAGTCTTGAGAAGTCAGCTGATTTCCATGAAGATAGGGTTGAAGAAGGGACTCCCAAATCATAAGCCAGGGCTATATTTCCTCCGGAAGCTATGAATAGTTTGATTGAAGAGTGATACTGGTTGTATTTGCCTCTTCTTTCAACATTATTGAACATAAAAATCCTTTCTAAAGCATGGTGGAATTTCAGTAGAATATACAGCTCAAATATTATATAATTTTGTTAACAGACTAAAAGAGGAAGTAAATGACAATAGATGAACTGAAACAACTTATCAAAAACGGCGAATGCGAGACTCTTGATTTCAAAGAATGTTTTGACAAGGAAGCAATAGAAACTGCTGGCGCTTTCTCCAATTCAAAAGGGGGAACGATTCTTATCGGTGTGACTGACAAAGGAATAATCAAGGGTATTCAGATAGGTAAAGAGACCACTAACGATTGGGTGAACCAAATCGCTCAGGCAAGCAATCCCCGAATAATCCCTGACATAGATGTAGTGACGATTGACGGCAAGAAAATAATTGATATCGTAATCAAGGAATGCCCGATAAAACCAGTGGCTGTAAAAGGCAAATGTTTCAGGAGAGTAAATAACAGTAACCGTTTGATGACTCCGCAGGAAATCGCCCATATGCACTATAATTCATTGGAAATGAGCTGGGACATGACACCAGCAAAAGGATATTCTTTAAAAGATATAGATGAAAAACTGGTTCATGTGTATAGGAATACTGCCAATACAACAGGCAGAAGAAAAATACCAAAGACCGAAACAGTTCATCAAATTCTGAATAAACTTGAACTCGTATATAATGATACACCAACGTGGGCTTCCTTGCTTCTGTTCGGTAAACGTCCCATGAGGTATATGCAGCAGGCTGTTATTCACTGCGGAAGGTTTAAGAATGAAACACTTGTGATAGACGATGATATGATTGAAGGCTCTTTAACTGACCAGATTGAACAGGCGATGGATTTTATTAAGAAAAATATAAGGCTTAAGTTTGTTATGACGGGGGAACCACGTCGCAAGAGTATTTGGGATTATCCGCTGGACGCAATACGAGAAGCGCTTGTCAATGCTGTTTGCCATCGGGATTATCTTGTATCATCGACCATAAGCGTGCGGATATTTGATGACAGGCTTGAAATCTGGAATCCTGGCAGTCTGTTCCCTGGAGTAAAAGTTGAAGATTTGTATAAGCCACACGATTCACATATAAGAAACAAAGGCATTGCCAAAGTATTTTTTGATATTGAATTTGTTGAACGCTGGGGTAGTGGGATTGGTAAGATGATTAATCTATGTGAAGGAGCGGGAGTTCCAGTTCCAGCAATCAAAGAACGTCAGCAGGGCTTTCATATTACATTCTCACAGGATATTTACACAGAAGAATACTTGCAAAAACTTGGGCTGAACGACAGGCAGAAAAGTGCAATCAAATATATCAAAGAAAATAAGGAAATAAATTTGTCAATTTTCAAAGAATTACATAAGGAAGTGTCAGAAAAAACCCTTTATAGAGATTTGATTGGGCTTGTTGAGAAGGGATTAACAAAAGAATCAGGTACGACAAAAGGAAGGAAATACTTGCTCAAATAGCCTGATATATCGGACATTATTCGGACATATCGGACATTATTCGGACAGGAGTATTAGTTATATGAAACACCAACACATTGAAGACCTATCAGTACTTTCAAAGAAGTTTAATATTCCTATTGAAAGTTTGGTAGATAAGAAACTGGATGATAAACTTGCCTTAAAAATTCCTGCAAAGTTTGCCTATCAATACAAAATAGTACCTATCCGCCAGGAAAACCACCATTTATTTGTTGCTGTTACCAATGGGTTTGACCTGCACGCCCTGGATGATTTACGCCTTCTTTTAGAATGCGAAATAAAACCTGTTCTTTGCCCTGAAAAAGAATTGTTGAAAGCTCTCAAAAACCTTTATGGTGTAGGTGCTGAAACTATGCAAGCGCTTTCAGATGAAGACAAAAAATCAGGGAAAATAGTAAAAGCAGCCGTGCCCCAGGCACCAACTGACGGCAGTGAAGATGCTTCTATAATAAAGTTTGTTAACCAGGTAATAAGGGAAGCTTTTTTTGAAAGAGCTACGGACATTCATATAGAGCCCTACGAAGATGATTTGGTGGTAAGGTACAGGGTTGACGGTATATTGCATGATATCCCCACCCCTTCAGCTATAAAGAATTTTCAGTCAGCAATAATATCGCGTATTAAAATTATGTCGGATATGAATATAGCCGAAAAACGTTTACCGCAGGATGGCAGGATACAATTCAATATAGACAAGGAAACAATAGATTTGCGTGTTTCCAGTTTACCTATAATTCATGGTGAAAGCATAGATTTAAGAATTTTGCCCAGAAGCCAAATGTATTTAAGCCTGGAACAATTAGGGTTACCTGAAATATATTTGGGTTCTATAGAATCATTAATAAAAAAACCGCATGGGATAATGCTGGTAACAGGCCCAACCGGACATGGAAAAACCACAACACTTTATGCCTGTTTAAGTAAAATCAACACGCCCGATAAAAAGATAATAACAGTTGAAGACCCTGTGGAATATCAGTTGAAACGAATCAATCAGGTGCCGGTGCATCCAAAAATAGGATTAACTTTTGCAAATGGCCTTCGTTCTATTTTAAGGCAGGACCCGGACATTATAATGGTAGGGGAAATTCGTGACCAGGAAACGGCGGAAATAGCTATTAGGTCTTCTTTAACAGGACATCTGGTTTTTAGTACGCTCCATACCAATGATGCGCCAGGCGCTGTTACCCGTTTGATTGATATGGGTATAGAGCCTTATCTGGTGTCTTCATCAGTTGAAGCTATTTTAGCGCAGCGCCTTGTAAGATTGGTATGCCCTAAATGTAAAGTTTCTTATAAACCATCACAAGAGATTCTTGCCCATTTATATAACGATACCGCAGATAATGATTTTGTAATTTATAAGGCCGGACCGGGTTGTGAAGAATGCCGGCATACAGGCTATAAAGGCCGTACCGGAATATACGAGCTTTTAATATTAGATGATGATTTGCGCAGGCTGGTTTTAGAAAAGATGTCTACAGGAAATATCAGGAAGGAAGCGCTTGCCAAAGGAATGACTACATTACGGCAGGACGGTTTTAGAAAAGTTAAAGCAGGGCTTACCACAATAGAAGAGGTTTATAGGGTTACTCAGGAAGAAGTGATAGGGTAGCAATTTCAATTTGTACTCTTAAAATATTTGAATCTCCGGTTTCTCCGCTTATTTGAAGTTTTCTCACATGCAAAGGCACGTCAGACATACCAATATTGTACAACCATTTTGTTAAACTATTAATTGAACACTCAGCATTAATTTGCAGCGCCATTTCATTATTACTATTTGCATTTTCTTGCAGGGGGAAAATACTTTTAATTTTGTTCACTCCTGATGCTGCTGATAATTTTTCTATATGCATTTGAAAGGCTAATTGTTGTTCCTGGGGTGTGTTTTTCCAGTAGTTTGTAAATAGTATCTGTTTTGACTGCTGTTTAATTTCGTCTTTCCTGTTATAGATGTCTATATATTTTCTGTTTCTAAGATTAACCGAATTGGATATAAAAACTGACTTTATGCCAGGTTCTAAAATATAAACATAAAGCAAAGATAAAATTCCGATGCTTATAGTAATTACTAATAGTTTTTTTTCGTTTGAGTTCATATTATTTTAGTTTTAGTTGCAGTTGAAGTTCAAAATCTACCAAATCCTTATCGCCAACCCTTGCTGTATAAGACCCTTTATTTGTAACCTGAGCAAAATACCTGGATTTTCCAAAAGCGCCGGCAGTTTTAGAAGCTGTATCATAAGAACTTGCCCTGCCTCGTATGGTAACAGTATTTTGCGTGTAATCATAGTTAAACTGCCTGATATAAACATTGCCGGGCAGGGTTTTGCTTATTTCATTTAAAATTTCAAGAGGCAAGTTATTATTATTCTTATAATTGTTAATTGTTTCAAGCTTGCTGTCAATTCTGGCAAGTTCTATGATTTCTTTTTTATTTGATTCAATGTTTTTAATAATTTCTCTGTTTGATGAAGATTTGAAATAAGTAAATATAAAAAATGCTGCCAGAAATGCCGCAAAAGCAATAAGGGTTGTTTTTATTATTTTTGAATATAATGTTTTGTTTCTTTTTCTAAGAATATTTTCTTTTATGCTGTCAGGCAGCAGGTTTATACTGCAGGCAGAAGGAAGCAAAAAACCAGTAAGCATAGCAGAGTTCAAACCTGTTACGGATATTGGCAGGTTGTTTTTTATTTTTTCTATTATTTTGTCATTGTCTTTAGAATGGAAGTAATAAATCTTCTCTATTTTCTCGTTTGCGGGTTTGGCAAGCATATTTAAAGTATTAGTAATTTCATTAATAATTAAATCAGGCATACTTTCAGCCGGAGGAAGTGAAAAACCTCTGCTTATAGCAAGCACGTTATCTGAAAAGATGCCTATTTCCCAGAAACTGTCATTGAAATCCAGGAATGCAAATGATTGCGTTTCTTTTGATACTGTTGCCAGAAGGTTGATTGCGGCAAAGCTGGATACAGTGATATTGTCCGGGCACAGGCCTGCGGTACTAAAATTTTCAAGATATTTATCCAGGGTTTCTTTTTTAACAGCAATAAGCAGAATTTCGTTTGGAGAAGTTTCAGACAGGGGGTTAAGCGGGTAAAAGTCTATTACGGCAGTGTCAACAGAAAAAGGAAGGTATCTTTCTGCTTCGTATTGGATGATGTTTTTTGCTTCCTGTACGTTTGCCGGAGGTATGGTGATTTTTTTTAAAAATACCTGGGCTCTTGGAAGTGCGGTAATCAAATAAGAACTGCTAATTTTATGTTTTACTGTCAGTTTTTTTAGCTCTATAATTAGAGTTTCCCTGCTGTTAAAAGGAAGTTCTTCAGGGTTGGTTATTACGGGTTTTTCCGCAGTTATTTCAGCCTGCGCAAACCTAATACTGCTTGCAGTAATTTCTATTACACTTATTAGTTTGTTCATCTTAATTTAAAGTTCTCTCCAATAGCTAATATGAATATTATTGCCCTGCCGGGAGAGTACGCTTTCAATTATTTTACTATATTTACCATAACTTGTCTTTATGGTAACCTTAAAAAAAGATGATTTAACTGTAATTAAGTTTACTATTTTTTTATAAATTTCCCGGCCGGTAACTAATTCCACTTTCATGATATTGTCGTACGGCAAATCATCTTCTGTTGCTTGTAATAAGTCTTTACCGTTTCTACGGGCAATGATTGCTTGCGCCAGCGTGTAATCAATGCCCGGAAGGGCCATTAGTACTTCTACGGGAGCAGTATTTATATTGATTTTACCGGTAGAATTTACAGTAGCAGTATTTTTTATTGTTTGTATCTGCTTATTGTCTGCAATATTGTTTATTATGACAAGGTCATCAAGGCAATCTATAGGCACTGTTAATGATTTTATTAACCTATCAGAATTTGCATAATTTATAAAAGGAGGATATTTATGCAAGTCCTCCTTGTTGGCGGTATTAAGATTAAGTTTACTTTCTTCATCTTCAACAAGCAGTGAAATCTCTATATCGCCTATCTTAGTATAGCTGTCATAACCGTTTTTCCATTTTCCTTTTAATGAGTTGTATGTGTATTTATTATCTTCTTTTAACTCTGATTTTACCCTTTCCAGTCCGGCAATTGAAGCGCCTATTAATTGCATGTCTCTTGCAGGGTAATGGGATTGTTTTGTTTCAAGCCGGGTCAAATAGGCGGCTGCTGCTGTAATGCTGGTTAAAACTACAGTTATCCATAAGACTATTACTAATGCCATGCCTTTTTGATTATGCATCTTAAAAAATCCTTTTATTAATTGCTTATTATGGGTACAACAGTGGTTAATGATTTGGCTGAATTTTCAAGTATTTCTGTATCACTCACTGTGACTTTTATTTCTACTGCTAAAGGTAAAATATTAGCTTGATATGTATTTTGTTTGGTTTCATTTATACCCCAGGTATCTTTCCAGTTAAAACCGTCAAAATAGCGCAGGTTAAATGTTTTTACAAACGGTGCTATTTCCTGTTTATTGTTGTTTACTTCTTTAACAAGGCCTTCCTGAGGTGTTAATGGGTCATTATCAACATAATAAGAAACTTCTTTAAGGCCGCTTAAATTTGTTCCTGTATCAGGCATGAAAGTTGTAAATGTTATTTTACTGGTAGAATTTCCGCTGTTATTTACAATAGTACCTAAAAACTTTATTTTCTTATTTGCTGGCGAGGCAAAGGCACAGCGTAAATCACGCGAAATAACCTGCCAGGATTGGCGCAGGTTTTGGTTGAAATAGCTTTCTTTTTCAATTTTTTGATATGCCTTTAAACCAATGCTATAAGAAGCATATACGGTAGTGATTACTATTACCAGAATTGTCATCCCAACCAGTAGTTCAATTAAGGTAAATCCGGTTTGTTTATTTTTCATAATTTTTCTTTTGTTTTGCAGGTAATAAGTTTTAAATCTTTTTCTATGCCTCTTTCAGCCCATTTTACTATTATTTCATATTGAGATTCATTTTCAGAAATCTTTGTTTCGTTGATTTCAGATGTGTAATTTGTAAGTTCCATATCCGGCAGGCCCGTAGAAAAAGCTTCTTTATCTAAATATACCTGCGCCAGCAATTTCTGGGATTGTGCTGAAGCGCAGTCTAAATATTTTGCAGAAGAGGTTGCTCTTGTATAGCTGGCAAGGGCCTGGATTGAAACTATTAATACAGTTCCAAGAATAACTAAAGATAATAAAACTTCTAATAGAATAAACCCGTTTTTTTTCATTTTATCAATTAATTTCTACTGGTTTGAATTGTTGTTTTTCCGGTATTTCCCTGCAGTTTTAGCGAACAAATATTACCCTGTGGGTTTTTACAGGACAGGTTAAAATCCTGAGAAGTACCATCAGGTGAAAATACAAGAATTTGATGGGAAACAGTTATTTCAATATCTTCGGGCCAGTAGCGTGTTTTATTTAAAGAATCGTTTAAAGGGATGAATATACCGGTGTTATCTGGTTTGCTGTTTTTTACAGCAATCCAATATTGATGTTCCTGTAAATTGAACTGTACGCAATAATACTTGCTTTCATTTAGCGCATAATCTCTGGCATATCTTAAAGTGTAAGATATTTCTTTGCAGGTTGTTTCCAGCTGGGTTGTGCGCGCTGTACGGTTTAAGATGGGCCAGCTGAGGGCAAGTATCAGTGATAGAACTACGCCAACCAGGCATGCTTCAATAAGGGTAAATCCTTTATTGTTTGTTTTCCCAATTAGAGATATCATCATTTCCGCCTTCTACACCGTTTGTGCCATAGGAAAACAAATCAAAATCTTTGCTGTGAGTGCCCGGATATCTGTAAATGTAAGGATTACCCCAGGGATCGTTTTTAATATCTTTTTTTAAATAGGGGCCTTTCCAGTTACGGGTATTTGACGGCGCTGTCCGGAGAGAATTTATTCCTTCGTCTGTTGATGGATAGCGGCCGTTATCTAATTCATAGGTATCAAAAGCCAGGCAAAGGTTTTCAATTTGGAGTTTTGTTGAATTTATTCTTGCTTCTTCGGTTCTTCCTGTAAGGCGAGGCAGGACTACAGCTGCCAGTATTCCGATAATGGTTATTACTAACATAATTTCAATAAGCGTAAATCCCCGGCTGTTTTTCTTCTGCATATTTTATCCTCCATGAAAGTTGATTTATCTAAGGCCAGAGCTAACCTGAAACACAGGCAGCAACATTGATAATGCTATAAAACAAACTACCAAGCCGGCAAAAAGAATGATAACTGGTTCTAAAAGAGACGTCATGGTTTTTATTGCATATTCAACTTCACGTTCATAGCTTTCTGCTATTCTGGTTAATGATGTTTCCATATTGCCTGTTTCTTCGCCAATGGATATCATTTCTGCAATTAATGGCGGGAAAAGGCTGGATTTTTGTAATGATTTGGAAAGGCCCAGCCCTTCTTTTACGTCTTTATACACTCTTTCAATGTCAGCAGAAAATATTTTATTGTCAATTGAATTTTTGGCAATGTCTAATGCTTTTAATATAGGGACCCCATTAACAAGAAGTAAGCTTAACATTCTTATAAACCTGGAAATAATATCTTTTTTTATAAAAATGCCTGTTAATGGTGTCTTTAATGTCAGGTTTGATATAAAGTTTTTTCCTTTTTCAGTAGCAGACCATTTTTTTATAAAAACTATTGAAGCAATAATTACCGGTATATACAACCACCAGTAATATCTTAATATGTGGCTGAGGAATAGCAATATTTTTGTTGGCAGGGGTAATGATTGGCCTAAATCCTGAAACATAACCTCAAATCTGGGGATAACAAAGCTTAAAAGGAATATAACGCTTGCTAAACCCACAAACAGCATTATGACCGGATAGGCAAGAGCAGAGTTAATTCTAAAGCGCAGTTCTTCTTCTCTTTCATTGAAATCTGCGAGGCGGGATAAAACAATATCTAAAACGCCGGCAGTCTCGCCTGCGTGAATCATTGATACATACATTGTTGAAAATACCGCAGGATATGTTTTAAGTGCTTCGGATAATGATTTGCCTTCCTGTATAGCGATAGCTATTTCTTTTGAAATTTTTGATAGTTCCGGGTTTTCTGTTTGATTGCTTATGACGTTTAATGCTCTGGTTAATTGCAGTCCGCCTTTTAACGAATCTGCGAGCCTGCGGGTAAATATTACCAGGCCTTTGTGTTTTACCGTTTTATTTCTAAAAAGATTTAATTTGTTTAAAAGAGTGTCTTTCTTTTCGTCAGAAGTGATAGAGGAGGGGAAATAGCCCTTTTCTCTTAATTGTTTTGTTACGGACTGGACGTTTTCAGCTTCAATAGTTCCGGATATTTGTTGCCCAGAAATATTTTTTGCTTTATAAGTGAAAATAGGCATGAGATTTAATTACTTCTTTACGTTTGATTTCTTTAATTTCTTTTTTGCGTCTTTGCTGATATCTTCAGTATTTGATATATCCCCGGTCATTAGATGAGGGGTTAAAAATACAACTAATTCTGATTTTACGTTCTGGTTTGATGTTCTGCCGAATAAGGGCCCAATAAACGGAAGTTTACATAAAAAAGGAATACCTTCTGTTTTTTTCTGGACCCTGTTTTCTATCAATCCGGCAATTATTATACTTATTCCGTCTTTCACCATAACCGTTGTTTCAGATTCTGATGTACGGACAATAGGTATTACATTTTTTTGGGATGTTGTCAGGGTTCTGTCTACTGAGCTTACCTCAGGGCGTATTTTCATGGTTATAAACCCATTATCTCCAATAGAAGGTGTAACGAAGAGTTTCATACCTACATCTACAAAAGAAACAGTTTCTGCAACTATCGGATTAGTAGTACTGGTGCCGGAATTTGTAATTTGCGTGGTAACATAAGCTTCTTTTGTACCAACAAGTATTTTTGCTTCCTTGTTTTCTAAAGTGGCAATTCTTGGTGAAGAAACAAGGTCTGTATTACCTATGGTTTGCAGCATATCTACTACAGCATTGAAGTTATTAATTTCAATGGTTCCCATATTAAGCTGCAGCCCGGTATTGCCCATAACAACCGGGGGGAGTGTGGATAAATTACTGTAATTTCCTACCACTTTGCCAGGAATGGTTTGATTTTCTACATTGCTGAAAACATTTTCCCAGTTAATGCCGGTTTTTATTTCATCGCTGTACAATACCTGTAAAATTCTTGCTTCAATTAATACCTCTCTGTGGCGTTTATCAAAAGATGAGATCAGTTGTGATAGTTCGTCAAGTTTTTTAGGAGTATCTTTGATAATAAGTTGGTTGCTTCTTTCATCTATCTGGAGTTCGCCTATGGTGGGGGTTAAGGAAGTTTTAATTTTGTCGGAAATGTCTTTTGATTGTGTGTAATTCAGCGGAAAGGCCCTGGTTTCTATTTTTACATCTATGGAATCAATTATTTTCTTTAGATCATTTATGTTTTCAGGAGTATCAATGATTATTAGTGAATTAGATGCATTATCTGGAATAATTTGTGCTATTTTGCTTTTAAGCGAAACTACGGTTTTTAAAATATTTTCTGTTTTATTATATTTTAAATTTACTATTTCCACGGTGGTTCTTGCATAAAAAGCCTTGCCGTATATTTTCTCGTAGTCTTGTGCGGTCATTACCTTTATAACCTTATCCTCATAAACATAGGCCAGGTCATTCATTTCAAGAATCATTTTCAGAGCATCAATAGCGTCAATATCTTTTAAATAGATAGTTACATTACCCCTTACATTGTTACCGGCAATAATATTTAAGTCACTTTTTTGAGATATCATTTTTAAAACTGAAAGAATGTCCATTCCTTTTAAGTCCAGGGATATGTTAGAAGATTTAATATTATCTTTGTTTTTTTGAGTTTCTTCTAATGGTGGTGTTGATAAAGAAAGTGTTGCCTGGTTTTTTATAGACTGACTATAATTGTCGTTGTTTTGTATGTTTTCTGCTTGTATGGGTTGAGGTGTCACTGTTTGTATGGTCGGTGTTTCATTGGTTGATATTTGGGTTTTTGGGGTATTTGTTTGTTGGGTTTCCGGTGATATTTGGGGTGTTGAAATTGATACGGTATTGTTAATGGTTGTATTGGCTGTTTCTTTTGTTTGTGTTATGGTTGATGAATATTTGGCTAATATTCCAATTTTGTTAAAAAGTTGTTCCCATTCTTGTATCTGCATGTTTGGCTTTGGTGTAAGTTTAAGTTTTTCAAATAATTTGACCCATTCTTGACTAGACAGCCTTCCTTTTGTTTGCATATTAACCTTGTCTATTGTTTTGCTTGAATTTGCCAGTTTTTCAATAACGGTATTATCTGCCTGAATTCCAATTTCATTTAAAGTTTTTGACCAGTCTGCTTGTTTCATGTCTTTAATTGCCGAATAAGAAAAACCAGTTAAATAAAAAAGAAGCATAAGGGAAATTAATTTTGTTTTCATAAACACTCCATTAAGAGAATAGGTATATTAATTTATTCCATACGGAAGACAACTGTAAATTTGCCTTTATAATCTAAGATGACTTCACTTTTTGTTTCATTTATTGAAATGATTTTTGCTTCATCCAAAAAATCGTTTTCATACATAAAACTGCTTAATCCTTTTCTATCTTGAATAACAGCTTGTTTTTTACCTTTATCAAATATAATTCCTGTTAATGAATAATTTTGTTCAATTTCTTTCTTTTTATTGTCTATTTTGGCTTGTTCTTCAGCAAGTTTTTGAGATTCTATCCTTTCTTTTTCTGATTTTTTCAAAGCTTCAAGTTCTTCTTTGCGAGATTTATCATCAGAATTATTAAATTCGGTAGCCCATAAAGGCCGAAATACATTTCTTGTAGCAATTGTTTTATATTTATCAGAATTTGTCGATATATTGTTTGAAGCAAACAATGTTGTCATAACAAATAAATTACCGCAAATAAATAATGATAAATAATATGGTTTTATTGACATAAAACATCCCTTTATTTAAACTATTGAATTATAACATTATTGTGATAATTTATCAAACATATTCCAATAGCAGATAATGTAAAATATTTCCTGCAAAACTACTGTAAAAATCTTGACAATAAAGTCCTAAAAAAGTAGAATGAATGACGGAAAATATTGAAATAACACATATAGTTTTAATTTTCTGGGTCGCTGGCTCAATGGTAGAGCAACGGACTCTTAATCCGTCGGTTACAGGTTCAAGTCCTGTGCGACCCAGAAAATTAAAAAAGCGGCAAATCCTTCAGAGAGTAACTTCCTTTCTTTCCATGTACACATATCCAGAAAAATTTAATGTAATTGTCGTGGGTGCCGGCCATGCCGGCGTGGAAGCAGCTCTTGCCAGTGCCCGTATGGGCGCTTCAACGATGCTGCTGACAATGAACCTTGACTCTATTGCACAAATGTCCTGCAACCCGGCAATAGGCGGGCTAGCCAAAGGGCAGATTGTCCGTGAAATAGATGCTCTTGGCGGAGAAATGGCAAAAGCCACTGATAAAACTGCCCTGCAGTTTCGTATGCTAAACAGGTCCCGCGGGCCGGCCGTGTGGTCACCGCGCGCCCAGTGTGACAGAGCGTTGTACCGCGGTGAAATGAAACGCGTTGTAGAAAACCAGCCCAACCTGAAACTTTTACAGGGTGAAGCAGTAAGAATTTTAACCGGTGACAATAAAATATCCGGCATAGAAACCAAAACAGGAACTATTTATAACTGCGATGCTTTAATTTTAACCACAGGTACTTTTCTAAAAGGGCTGGTGCATATAGGTCTTAAAAATTTCTCTTCCGGAAGAATGGGAGAATTTTCAGCAGAATATTTATCCGGCTCGTTAAAAGAGCTGGGTTTTGAATTAGGCAGGCTTAAAACAGGCACTCCGCCGCGCCTGAATTCCAGAACATTAGATTTTGAAAAGTTAAAACCCCAGTATGGCGATAATCCGCCGGAACCATTTTCGCATTTCACTTCAGAAATCACACAACAGCAGTTACCCTGCTGGATAACCTATACAAATACAACCACCCATAAAATAATTAAAGATAATTTAGACCGGTCACCGCTTTATTCCGGTATTATTAAAAGTACCGGCCCCCGCTACTGCCCGTCTATTGAAGACAAAGTTGTGCGGTTTGCAGACAGGGAGCGTCACCAGATATTTCTGGAGCCCGAAGGTTTTAATACGCAGGAAATTTACTGCAACGGTATTTCCAGCAGTTTACCGGAAGACGTGCAGGAACAGATAGTGCATTCTATTGAAGGCTGTGAAAAAGCACAGATAATCCGTTACGCTTATGCAATTGAATATGATTTCTGCCAGCCCACCGGGCTGACGGCTTCACTTGAGACAAAACTTATTCCCGGCCTTTACTTTGCCGGCCAGATAAACGGTACTACCGGCTATGAAGAAGCGGCCGGCCAGGGCTTAATGGCTGGTGTAAATGCGGTGCTGAAAATTAGAAATGAACAGCCGTTTGTTTTAAACAGAGATGAAGCGTATTTGGGTGTGTTAATTGATGACCTGGTTACCAAAGGTGTAATGGACCCGTACCGGATGTTTACATCCCGGGCAGAGTTCCGCCTGATTTTACGCAGTGATAATGCGGATTTACGTTTAATGGATTACGGCCATAAACTTGGGTTAATAGCTCAGGAAAATATTAAAAAATTGCAGAAATACCGCAGCGCCATTGGAAAACGTATAAAAGAATTTGAAAAAATAAAGCTTACCGGCAAAGGCGAGCTTTCGCTGGCGCAGTATATACGCCAGGGCCATACCTATGAAGAAATGGTTTCTGAAGCAAGCCCGGAAAATTATGCCGTAAAAGAAGAAACGGATTTAGCCCCCTGGACTGAAGCGAAAATAAGAAACCAGGTAGAGATAGAAATAAAGTATGAAGGTTATATTCAGAAACAACTGCAGGAAATAGACAAGTTCAAAAAACTGGAAAATAAGAAAATACCGCAGGATTTTAAATACGAAAATATCAGCGGCCTGCTTACAGAATCTCAGCTGAAACTAAATAAAATAAAGCCGCGCTCTATAGGCCAGGCAGCGCGAATATCCGGTGTAACCTCTTCGGATATTGCCATATTGCTGGTAAGTTTAAAGAGTAAAAGCGTAGGATAGAAGAATAGCGATGGAGCGATGAAGTTTACGGCAGAAACAGAATGGTAAAACTGAATGTAGTTGATTTATCGGCGATTTTGCAGGATGAGCGTCACGCTAGTTATAAGACGACAGATTCGGGCTAAACGCTAAGCTAAAACTTTAATAAAACGCTGAAGGCTGAAAGTTGAGTTTAAGTCTAATTGATAAGCAGATAAGTGAATTAATTTCTTATCAACATATTAACTTATCACTTCTACTTTATCCTTCGATTTCACTCAGGACTTTACTCAGCGCAAGCAACTTCGACTTACGCTCAGTGCAAACAACGTATCAACTGTATTAACAAAGGGAAAAATGATTACAAAACAGGAATTGAAAGAACAAATGCTAAAAGACGGCATATCGTTATTCGGTGTGGCAGATGTGTCAGGTATTAAGGGCCATTTCGTTCTTACAGAAGAAATAACAAAAGATTTAAACAGGGCGGTTGTGCTGGGGTACAGGTTAAGCCAGAAAGTTCTGGACTCACTTGTAGATAAACCCAGCCCGATGTATTATTTTCATTACCAGAGAGCCAATGTATTTTTAGACAGTTCAATACTGAAAGTCGCAGAATTAATTCAAAGAGATGGTTATCAGGCATTGCCTATACCCGCATCGCAAATGATAGACTGGGAAAATATGAGAGGCACCGTGTCCCACAGAGAAATTGCAGAACTGGCTGGTTTGGGCTGGCGTGGAAAAAACAATCTGACAGTATCTCCTTTGTACGGTTCACAGGTCAGGTACATTACACTTCTTACCAATATGCCCCTGGAAGCTGATAAGCCTTTGGCAGAAAATTGCGGTGCCTGCCGTTTGTGTGCCAGGGTGTGCCCCGCAGAGGCGATAAGTGACAGCCCTGAAAAATTTGATTCCGGTAAATGCCGTATACAGCTTAGAAAATTTGAGAAAATACAGTTTATAGGCACCATGATTTGCGGTTTGTGTGTAAAAGCTTGTAAAGGCAAAGGAAATATTTAAGACAGGGGTAGGTATAAAAATGAAAGCAACAAACGATGTTTTGAATATTTTAAGAAAAACGGAATTATTTGAAGGTATAAGCAACAAGGTTTTGTTTAAATTAGCCGGCAGTTTTAAAATAAAACAGTACAAACAAAAAGAAGTAATATTTGCTAAAAATAATCTAAGCAGTGAGCTATACATTGTGCTTGACGGGTTTGTTAAAATATATGAGCCCATAAAAAATAAGAAAAGGGCATATTCTTACGTAGGACCGGCAAAGATTTTTGGAGAGTTTGCCCTGCTTGGCGACGGGGTGCGCGTGGTTTCAGCCGAAGCAGTAACTG
Organism: Elusimicrobia bacterium RIFOXYA2_FULL_39_19; assembly: GCA_001800285.1. Taxonomy (GTDB): domain Bacteria; phylum Elusimicrobiota; class Endomicrobiia; order CG1-02-37-114; family XYA2-FULL-39-19; genus XYA2-FULL-39-19. The sequence goes on from MGVC01000077.1 coordinate 15,321, forward strand.
ACATTACTGTAATAGTAATATCAAAAAATGTTTTTTTCGGTATTATAAAAGAATATCCGGCGGTCGGTTTAAATATTGCGTGCTTAGTTTCAGCAAAAATGCAAAATGCTTACAAAGAAATAGTGCAAATTGCATTTCTGAACCTGCCCAGAAGAATAGCCCTGCTATTATTAAATTTGTGCACTGCCTATGGCAAGAAGACAAAATACGGAAGAAAGCTGGCGCTTAAACTAAATCATAATGATATTGCAGAGCTTGCCGGCACTACAAGGGAAACTGTTGTCAGGGTGTGTTCAAAACTAAGGAAATTAAACCATATAAACTATTACGACAAAAATATTGAGATTATTGATGAGAAAAAGATTATGGAATTCATTGACAATGATACACATAAAAACTGGACAAGAAAGTAGAGTGTAGTTTTACAAATACTCAATTTACTTAAAAAAGGAGGCGGTAGTACATGGAAACAACAGAAACAAAATTAATTGAAACAGCAAAAAGGTATCTAAAATCCACTTATGGGGAAGATACCGTATCTATGGATGTAAAAACCAATACAGTAAAAAGCGGTACCGGTGAAATGAATGTAGACTGTACCGTAAGCGTAGACGGGTCACGCTCAAACTGGAATAAGACATTCTTTTTTAAAAACGGCGAAGTAGTAAGAATGACATATCGGATGAGATAATTCGTCCTGTGGAATTAGACGAAAAAATGATTTGAAATTTCAAATTTGAGATTATTATATTACGGGGGAGAGGATGTACAATCTAATTAGTTTTTTCGGGATGTTTGGTTTAATGGCGGTAGCGTGGATATTTTCTAAAAATAGGAAAAACATTAATTGGCGTGTTGTAGGCTGGGGTGCTGGGCTGCAAATTATTTTTGCTTTTTTTATTTTCAAAGTTCCGGCAGGCATTGCCGTATTTAACCTAATAAACAAAGCAGTACTAAAAATGTTTTCATTTGCAAAGGAAGGCATAAATTTTTGTTTTGGCCCGCTTTCCATAGGCCCCGGAGCCATGGGCCCTTATGGGGAACAATCTATAGGATTTATTCTTGCCATTCAGTCTCTTCCTACGGTAATATTTTTCTCTGCTATTATGTCATTGTTGTATTTTGTGAAATTCATGCCTCTGCTTATAAATATTTTTGCCAGAATATTCACAAAACTTATGAAAATAAGCGGTGCAGAAGCACTGTGTTCATCAAGCAATATATTTGTAGGTGTGGAATCAGCATTTACCATACGCCCCTACCTTGAAAAAATGACAAAATCTGAACTTTGCACCGTGCTTACTGCCGGCATGGCCACCATTGCTTCCACTATGCTGGGGCTTTATGCAAGTTTTCTTTATGGTTCATTTCCTGCCATTGCAGGGCACCTGGTATCTGCCTCCATTTTAAGTGCTCCCGCAGCCATAGTAATGGCTAAACTTCTTTACCCGGAAGATGAAGTGCCTGAAACCCTGGGTGAAAATGTAAAGGCAGAGTATATTCCTGCCCAAAACTGGATGGATGCAATAATAAAAGGTGCAAATGAAGGGTTGAAGCTTTGCGCAGGCATTATTGCACTGCTTATTGCAGTGCTTGGATTGCTGGCTATTGTAAATTACGGTTTTGGAAAAATAGGTACATCACTTCAGGAAATTTTAAGCTATATATTCAGGCCTCTGGTATTTTTAACCGGCGTGCCTATGGCAGATATTTCAAAAGTAGCATATCTGGCGGGTGAGCGTACTATTGTTACAGAACTTGTTGCCTACCAGCACTTATCAGCATATATACAGCAGGGCGCTATTTCAGCGCGGTCTGCAGTGATAGCCAGCTATATTCTTTGCGGGTTTGCACATATTGCTTCTATGGCAATTTTTGTGGGTGGGTTTGCTGCTATTGCACCGTCAAGATCCGGGGACCTGGCAAAAATAGGTTTCAGGGCGCTGGCAGCGGCTATATTGGCATGTTTAATGACAGGTGCCGTAGCAGGCGTGTTTTACACAAGTGGAATATTGACAGTACTATAAACGGCAGCAGAATTCTATCCCGCTTAGAGGGATGGATGAATGCGTGTGTGGTCTGCTATCTTTCTTGGCAGATACCAGCAGACACGAGTAAGGTAGCTGCCGTTTACCCTGTGTTCCAAACATTTTTGTTCACAGGATATCGTTTTCACTTTACCCCTGCGATAGTTTTCAAATTGTTTTATTTATGAGCAATATCCAGATATCCTATTATAGAAGGATAAATCAGGATTGAAAACTGCACGGGGTAGTTAAATGTATCACGGGCGTTGCCCGTGAGTAGATACATAAAGGAAGGAGAATATGATTAAAAAAACTTACAGACCCAGTGACAGAAGGCCGCTTAAACCATTAAGCCAGGCAGAGGAAATATTATGGTCCTTTTTAGAAAGGTATCATTATGAAGGATCAAAGTTTTTAATTCATCAGCAGGTGGGCGAGTACCAGGTAACCTTTGCAAATTTTCAGAAAAGAATAATTATTGAATTAAATGGGCAGCAGCCGCTGAAAGATAAAGAAGCAAAAGCAGCAAAGGATAAGTACCTGAAACTGCAGGGTTATAAAGTTATGCGTTTCTGGGATAATGATATTATAAAAAACATGCCCGGCGTATTGGATTATATCAGCAAAAATTTGTGATGTGTGGTGTTTTTGCACAATTTATTTGAATATTATGATTGTTGTAGCGGTCCGATTAATCGGACGATGTTTATGATGCTGTTTATAATCAATTTCATTTTTTGTTTGATAAATCAAACCGCTGCGGAATAAAAAGAATATATCATTGTTATTCAAAAGGCACTGCGTTACAGTTAGTAATTATGAAAAATAACGAAATGCAAAATGAAAACAATGAATTGCTCAAAAACGCCGGTATCCGCCTTACCTTTTCCAATACCATCAAAGCACAAAAATACATTTCTGAAATTTGCCTGCGCAAAAACATTTCACTTAAAGAATTAATGAATTTGCCGCAAGTAAGCGGCGCGCTTTCCGCTGATACTGCGGATGCGCCGCAAAAAAGCCGTGCCTTTATGGCAGTACTTGAATGCCTGCGCTACCCGCAGCTATCCGCCTGCAGGAAAAAATACAATAAAATACTGGCGCAAATATGCACCGGCACACAGGAAGACAAATATAGCTGGAATTTTGAAACCGGCAGGGTTATGTTTTTTTTCAAAGAAGACGGGGATTATGAAATACGAATCAGCGAACCGGAAAAATAAATTTATAGAAAAGTATACTTACGGTTCCGGCATAACAGGGTTTAACGAATATGTTTTGCGTATGGTAACTTCCTGCCCGCTGGGGTGTGCGTACTGCTATTTGCGCGGTGTAAATGAAAAAGAAGCGCCGAAAGTATATACAAATTACGAAGAACTCAAAAATGAAATCTACGCGTTAGCAGAATCTACAAAAACAGAACTTATAAAACTTAATGCCGGGGAAAATGCTGACAGCCTGGTGTTTGAGCCGGAAGCCGGACTGGTAAATTGCCTGGATGAAGCGGTATCAGGCATACAAAATATTAAAATAGAACTGCGCACAAAAACGGATAATGTAGAATGCTTGAAAACTTTAAAAAACAAAAACAAATTCAGCCTTGTATTTACTATAAGCCCGGAAAACATAATACAGAAGTATGAAAAAGGCACAGCACCGCTTTTAAGCCGGCTTGAAGCGGTAAACAAATGCCTGGGCTGGGGTTTTGAAACAGGGTTAAGGTTTGAACCGATAATAAACACCCGGGCAGTAAGTAGTGATTATGCAGAGCTTATTGAAACAATAATAGAAAAAACAGATTTTAAAAATATAAGTTCAGTTGGTTTATCCTGTCTGCGGCTTACGGGCGGTTTAATGGAAAAAATGCAGGGCTCTGCACCGGAACTGCTGGCGGATGAGTTTGTGCTTTGTACTGACGGCAAGTTCAGGTATTTCAGGCCTATTAGAACACGGATATATTTGAACCTTATTAGTTTGCTTAATAAACACCTCCCAAATACAAAAGTGTTTCTTTCCAGCGAACCTGCGTATATCTGGAAAGACTGCGGTTTATAAATGTTAATAATAAAAGGAATGTATTTATTTTCGAAATGTTATTTGGTTGTTTTTAATTCAATGAGTAGTTTTTTAAGGTCAATAACAGCAACTGTTGTGATGTTGTCAGACATGGCATAAGGCAGTATAAGTTTTTCGTTGTGTATCAGCGCCCCGCAGGTGTAAACCACATTAGGCACGTACCCCGCCATTTCAGTTTCATCAGGCATAATTAAAGGTTCTTTAAGCCGCCCTATTACCCGTGACGGGTCCTGCTTGTCTAACAAAACTGCACTAATACAGTATCTTCTTACCGGGCCGATTCCGTGAGTCAGCACTATCCAGCCGGCATCTGTTTCAATAGGTGAACCGCAGTTACCAATTTGAACAAATTCCCATTCATAAGTTGGTTTCATTATAAGGTGTGTTTCATGCCAGAAATGGATATTATCTGAATACATTAAAAACAGGTTTTCATTATCCTGGCGTGAAATCATAGCATACTTTCCATTAATTTTTCTTGGAAATAAGGCCATCCCCTTATTTTCTACCGCTTTGCCGTTAAGGGTAATCATTTTAAAGTGGTTGAAATCTTTTGTTTCTAAAAGCTGCGGTAAAACAACTTTACCGTCATAAGCAGTATAGGTTCCGTAGTAGGTTTTTCTGCCTTCATCATCTGTAAAAAGAACTAATCGGGTATCTTCTATTCCGTTTTGTTCTGCCGGCGAAGTAGGAAATATAACAAGGTCAGATAAAACATTGGAAGCGGGAAGCTGTGTTTCATAGTTTGATAAAGCAAGCCATAGGATTTTATCGTTTGTAAATTTATCTGTTGATGATTTTACCCTGCTATTGTTGCATGTAACTTCCTTTAAATTGTATAACAATTCTAAAAATGTAAATTCATCTTTTAATGAATCTAATACACAAACAGAAAAATCATTTTCAATTCCCATTTCAGTAAGTTTCTTGCGAAAACACAATTTATCATAAAATGAGTTTTCTACATGTTTTGCGGATATAGTGTGTTTTCCGGGGGCATCAAGAATTACGGAGCAGTTTTTATCAATAGTACCGGTTCTGAAGGTCAACGAAGAAATATGCCCTTCACCAACAGCGCGCAGGCTCATAACAAAGCGCAGGGTTCCTTCCGGAAGATTTGACTGGTCAGGGTGGGGGACTATAGAAGGATTAAAGAGAGCGGCGGATTCAAAAGAATACTCACAAGTAAAGTAAGATCCGATTAATAATTTTCTTTCTTTAGATGGTTGTAAATCAGTAAATAAATGCGGGTGAACCATTTTATAATGTTCAAAAAAAGTTGGTTCTATGTTTGAATGGCGCCCTGAAAAATCATTCATTACAGTTTTTAAAAGGTTTTTAACAGCATCTTCCGTTAAAGACATAACCCGTGAAATAATATTAGTAATTTGCAGTTCACTTCTTGGTATAAAAGGCCTTAATATTATTCTCTTGTTGTCAGGCTTAAGCATTACCTTAGAATTTTCTATAAAAGATGCAATAGTTACCATAAATTCCTTATTTAGACGGCGGTGTTTTTTGGCTGTCAAGAATATTTTTTACGGCGGTTAGTTCAGCTAATGAGATGTAAAAAGAAAGGCTGGATTCTGCACCTTCATTCTGGTTTACGCGGTCTACGTGCAAGGCATCGCGGCAGCCGCCGGTAAGCGCATCATATAAAGGTATGTCCAAATCATTGCGCCCTAAAAACCACTGAAAGGCTTTGCGTGCTTCGGTATACCATAAGAGGTCACCTGTTGTATGAAAAGCTTCTATGCATGCTGAAATCATAGTAAGGGCTTCTACCGGCTGCTGGTCAGCTATGGAAATTTCTTCTCCGCGTTTATAAAACCCGCTGGAACCTACGGGGCGGAACCGGTTTTTTGGCGAGGTCTGGATTTTGATTAACCATTGCAGGGATTTAATGCCGCAGTCTAACATTTCTTTATTTTCCAGCCACCTGCCGCTTAAAATAAGCGCGTGGGAAAGCCGGGCGTTACAATACGTAACCACAGGTTCAAACCACGGCCAGTCCTTGTCGCTGTGCACTTTATAAAGTTCAAATAGTTTATTGGCCAGGGTCTGGCGTATCTGGTGTACGCGGCGGTCCCCGTCAAAACGCCTTAAATATTCATGCAGGCCGATAATACAAAATGCCCAGGCCCTGGGTGAGGAAAAATCACACACGGGCTGTAACGATTTTTCAAAAAGCATATTTGCAAAATTTCTAAACCCTGAGTTTGAGGTCCTGCCAATACACGCGCCCAGCGCCCAGATAGTCCTGCCGTGGGAATCTTCCGAGCCTATACCGTCTGTTTCATCTACCCAGGTACGGCTGTAATTCATAAAATTTCTATAACGAAATGTTTTTGCGTTAAAGGCGCTGTTTAAAAATGCCAGGTAGATAGTTGCCATATCGGCAAGTTTGGTTTTGTTTCCTTCTTTTAGTTCATCCAGCAGAATTGTCAGTACCAGGGCCCGGGCATTATCATCCGTGCAGTAGCCTTCAGCCAGGTTGGGAATATTATAGGTGGCGTGCTGTATAATTCCGGTAGAATCAGTCATGCGGTATAAATGGTCCAGCTTAAATGCGGGCAGTTCAGGCAGTTCCTGGCTTAACGAAGATAAAACAAGTTTTTTGTGTATAAGAGTAGGGTGTTTCAGCCGGGCGTCTTTAAAAGTGTCCATGTAGATTTTGCCTATATGGCTCCAGGTCATTTCCCTGCCGAGTATAAAAGCATTTTTTCTTAAAGTGTTGCGCTTATTATCGTTGCGCAAAAGGTCCAGCACTTCGCGGGTGATGGCTTCGGGGTCATTAAACGGTACAATAATTCCTCTTCCTTCATCAAGCAATTCCGCTGCATGCCAGTAGGGCGTGGAAATAACAGCGTTGCCTGCACCAAAAGAGTAGGAAAGAGTTCCTGATACTGCCTGTTTTTCGTCAAGATACGGTGTTATGTAAATATCTGCAGTAACAATAAATTCTTTTAATTCTTCCATGGTAACAAAACTGTTATAAAAAATTACATTTTTTACTATGCCCAGTTCTTCTGCAATATTCTGAAGTTTTAAGCGGTAGGCTTCGCCTTCTTCGCGCACCAGGTTAGGGTGGGTGGCGCCTAAAACCACATAAACCACGTTCGGGTATTCTTTTACAATAGACGGCAGGGCATAAAGTACATTTTCTATGCCTTTATTAGGTGACAGCAGGCCGAACGTCAGCAGTACAAATTTGCCGCTGAGCCCGAACTGGTCTTTATAGAAATTAGAATCAATAAAAGGAATGTCTGGAATACCATGTTGAATTAAGCGGACTTTGTTTTCCGGCACTTTATAAATATCTGTTAAAAAATCTGCCGAGCGTTTGGTCATGACCACAAAAATGTCAGACAGTTCTGTAAGGCCTTCCATTACGTGGCGCTGGTCAATATTCGGGTTTTTTAAAACTGTATGCAGGGTGGTTACTACGGGCATCTGCAGTTTTTTAAGAAGGGTCAGTATGTAAACGCCTGCGGGGCCGCCGAAAATACCGTATTCGTGCTGTAAAGAAACAATATTTACCGCGTTGATGTTAATATAATCTGCTGCGCGTTTATAAGAGTCTATATCCTGTTCTTTAATTACAAATCTTACACAGTCCGGGTAGTTGTAGGAGTCTTTCTGGTCATTTACAGGAATTGCAAAACAATGAATGTTATGGAATTGATCAGCAATGGATTCAAGAAGAGTGGCTGTGAATGTAGCGATGCCGCATTTACGGGGTAGATAGTTACCTACAAAGGCAATCTTTTTTATTTCGGGGATGTTAAGAATGATTTTTACTTCCAGAATAGGGCTAAAAAGGCAAGTAATCCTATTAACTCTACTTTAACATATAATGAGGGATAATACAATTTTATATTGGAAAGGGAATGATATTGTCCAAAGGTAGGTTTTGATTTATAAAATTTTACCCGCTTTCGCAGAATGCCCCGAGTGTAAACTTAGGCGTGAATGCGTTGTAGGGTATCCCCTAAAGCTGCTTATGCAATGCGGCAAATA
>MGVC01000078.1 GCA_001800285.1 Elusimicrobia bacterium RIFOXYA2_FULL_39_19
CTATTGACTGCCCACTGCCCATTTCCTTGCGTAACTGGTTCCCACTTCCATCATACAGGTAATCCGTAGTTATATTTTCAGGGTTTACCGCGCCAATACCGCTTCTTAAACTCACCGTTCCTGTTGAACCGGAAACATTAAAACCCGGATCAGAAATTTTATTACCACCCTGCGCCATAGACTGGGTAACCACATTCTGGATTAACTCATTTGCATTATTATACTGATAGTTTATGCTTCCATAAGTATCAACCATAGTAAGCCGGTTACCCACGTTATCATAAGTGTAGCTTTGTGTTGTATTATCAGGGAATGTCACCCCTGTAAGCTGATAGAGCTTATCATAAGTATACCCTGTTTCCCCGTAACTATCAACCACATTAGTTCTGTTCCCTACAGAGTCATACTCCGTTTTTCTCTTTTTTTTACTTTTAGACAAAATCCTACAATTCTGCGCAAACGCTTGCGCAACGGCATAAATAAAAAACGACACCCTTCTTTTGTCGTTTAATGGTAATATGTTAAATAACTAATTGCTTCATCAGTTTAAAAATCATTTTAATACTTTTTCGAATATTTTCGCGGGTCATAAATTTTGTTATAAAATATCTTGTCTGCTGATTTTATAATACATATCCTACACTTTGTCAACTATTTATGATTATTTTTTTATGAATATAATTATTCACTTTATTCAACTCGTCCGATTCCAGCATTCGCTCCGGCGTATACTATAGTCCGATTTCATTGGGTTATTTTTTAATCCTTAATTTACCAGGTGTTTGATTAAAATGTTTTATAAATAGCCTATGGAAGGTGTCTTTGCTTTTAAAACCAATTCTTTTTGATATCTGCTCTATGCTTTGATTGGTTGATTTTAGCAAATGCTTTCCTATTAACATGCGGTAAGTGTTAATGTACTCCTGTATTGTTTTCCCTGTTTGCAATATAAATATGCTTTTTATTTCAGCTTCTTTCATTTGAAAATGGACTGCTATGTCCCTGCAGGTTATTTTCTGTGTAAACCTTTCCTTTATGTACCCTATAATGTCATTTAATACTTTTCTTTCTCTTTCGCTTAAAGTAACGGCACTGGGATTTATTTTCTTTAATTCCACTTGATGCTCACCTAATATCTCGTTAACTAATTTTACTAATTCATCTACATCAAACAACTTACTTAAATAATAAACATTCTTTAATTTGCTTATATCACTGACAATCTTTTCAGTACCGTATGCCGTCATAAAAACAACAGGGAGATTTTGTTGTTTTTGTTTTAATTCCTTTAAATAGTCCAGTCCGTTTTTACCAGGCAATGAATAATCAAGCATCAATAAATCAATTACATTGTTTTTTAACTCTCTGTTTGCATTAACTGTATTTGATACCATAATTACATTGTAAGTATCTTCAAATACAGTTTTTATTGCTAACTGAATACTTGCTTCATCATCTACTACTAAAATAGTTTTATTCATAATGAATTTATCAACTATTTTTTTAAAAAACGTTAACTATTTCTACAGTTCTTTTACTACAATTGCTGAATCGCCGGTTACGGGGCATTTGGTTTCACAAATACCGCAGCCTACGCATAATGTTTTGTCTACATACGGTTTTTTTATGTTATCTATATCAATTTCCAGTTTTATGGCTTTATCCGGAATAGGGCAATGTTCTTCACAGACAAAACAATTTGTCTTTTCTGCCCACGGTAAACATACCCTTTTATTTATTTCTGCTAACCCTATTTTACATTTCTTTCTTTCATCTATCGGATAATTTGGTATAGCACCGGTAGGGCATACCTGCCCGCAAAGGTTGCAGTTATATTCACACCAGCCAAGGCGCATTTTAAATACCGGAGAATATATGCCCTCAGCACCTGTTTCAAATATTGCCGGGTATAGTGCTTTGTTCGGGCATACTTTCCAGCATTCTCCGCATCTTATGCATTTTCTTAGAAAGTCTTTCTTGTCAGCGCCCGGCGGCCTTAATGCCGGAATAAAAGGATTTCTATTTTTTATGCTTTTTATTACAGGTAAAACAAATACAGCCCCTGCCAGGCTCAAAAGCACAGACCTTTTTGATAATGATAAATTCTCATAATGAAGTTTTTTTTCTTTTACTTTCAGCTTTGCAGTCAATGAGTATATGGCGCCCAGCGGGCATATGCCGTTGCACCAGGCACGTTTGCCAAACAGATTTAATAGCATCAACAATACAAAAAATATTATTGCTGTTGCCCTATATATTTCAGAGTATTGGTTTTTTTCAACAAAAAATACTGATAAGGTTCTAATTAATATGGAATTTGGGTCAAACAGCCATGTAAACTGCAGGGTAAGCAATGATGAGGCGGTAACAAATATTAAAACATAATATTTCAAGTTAGGCGGAATAAGCCTTTTTTTTCTTAATGACGTGTAATCAAACAGAGTTCCCAGCGGACAGACCCACCAGCAGTAAAACCTGCCAAGAAAAAGTGATAGAATGATAATAATAAGCGACAGCAGGCAAATATGTGCAATTGTACGGGATGCAATAGAGGCGTTTAAAAATACCAGCGGGTCAAATCTGAAGAAAAGGTTTACCGGATATTTCAAAAGATCTTCACCATTATATCCTGTTTGAATAAACAAGAATATAAAAAGGAAAAGAAAAATAAACTGGCTTAGTAATTTAAATATTTGTTTCCTGAACATTAAGTTTCTTAAGGTTTATTTCCCCCAATTTTTGTTCAAAAGCATAGCGTATATAAGTTACATCATCCGGTGTTTTGTTAAATAATCTGGTAGTATAAGCATCACAGGCAACAGGGTCTACTGAAGCAATTATAGTGTTTTTTTCCTGTACATCCGCCAGATTTCCGCCTGTAGGACCGTGTCTAAGCAGTATTCTTGTAGCATCCATAACTATAAGTTTAGGTACTACTACTTTAGCTATATCCGCTATCCACTGGTCAATATCTGCCGCATGAAATTTGCCCCTGTTACCGCCGACTACACCCATCAAGTTTTTCATAGAAAGCGTAAGTTCTGTTGAACCGTGCTGTTTTGCAATAGGTACGTTTATAAAACAATCACAGGCAAGTACATCTTTATGAATAGGCCAGTCTTCAAGGTCCATACCGTTTATTTTTGTGTTTATATAATCAGATTCATTTTCAGCATATTGCACTATGGCGCCTGCATCTTTTGCTGCTTTTTCAATACCTGAATTTGCATAACATCTTTTAGCATTGTGGCAGGTTCTGTCAAACACTTTTACTTCTTTTGCGCCTGCTTCTAAAGCCATTTTTACAAGAGTGGCTACTACGATAGGATTTGTAGTTGCTGCCTGCTCCGGATTTCTGTCCCAGCCGATATTTGGTTTCACTACTACTTTGTCGCCATTTTTTACAAATTTATCCATTCCGCCAAGCATTTCTACCGCAGCCCGGGTATTTTTTTCCGGGTCTTTTGAATGGATGACGGCAATATCAGGTATTTTTTTTATTGTTTTTGCTTTTACTGGTTTTTTGTTTTGGGAAAACAAACTGGTTTTTAAGAATGCTGTTAATAAGGAACCCGACGCAAGTGCCAGGCCAAGCTTTACGCCTTTTGATAAAAATTCTCTTCTTGTAATTTTTGACATTTTTCCCCCTATAATAAAACTCTTAAATGCTAAACTAAAATAATCAGTGATTAGGTGGATAAGTGGTTAGGTGTTTTGCTAAATCTTTAACTAATCACATAAAGACTTAATCACTTTTTTAGTTTAAATTTCAACCTTTAGCGTTTATAGTTTAGAATTATACTACCGCCACGGATAAAATTCTTTTTCATGTTCCGGATTATAAACCTGTTTTTCAGGCTTTGGCGCGCTTATCTTCATGCCGATATTAAAAAAGTATTCTTCTACTTCTCCAATTTTGTTATAAGTAGCGCTGGTTTCCCAGCAATGTAAATCTCTGTATACTTTTACGCTTTGTTCCATTATTTTGGTTTCCCGGCCAAACATTCCCATAACGCTTAAAATTAACTGCCACTTGTTTGTAGGCCAAAAACTGACCGAACTTCTTAACTGGACGCCTGTAGTGCTTGTTTCAATGTAATAATACCCAAAACTTAGATTTGTTTTGCCGTTTGGCGTAAACTTAAGTTCAGTCTGAAAAGAAACTGTTGTTGAATATTCTATATTGTACTGATGGTTAACATACACATTAAGGTACCTGTTTATAGGAGTTCCCACTTCTGAAACCAGGGCTGAAACCCGTGATATATTATTCCTGAAAGTGTAGTTTCTGTATTCTCTTAAATCATAGTTTGTGCTCATGCGGAAATACTGATTGCTTTTTTGTGAAATATAGAATATGCCCCGCAGGCTGTTATTTTCTATTCCATAATCAATAGCAGGCTCATCAATATCTGAACTGTTTATTTTTGTTCTGTTTTTATAATAATGTATCAAATCTATGTGCGTAAACCAGTTTATACGCTGGCGTACTGATAATTCAGTGTACTTATTAGTCCAAAAATCATTCTGGCCGTTTAATTCATACCAGTTTTCAATAATACCCGCTTTGGGTGTTATTGTAGTTCTGATAGATACTGGAAACTGCCTCATAATAAACAGGTCACTTGAAGAATTCCAGGTAGTAGTAGCTAAAACACGGGTATAGGTCCTGTAAAGGGTAGTGTTAAACCCATAATAAAAAGGCAGATACTTCGGCCTTATAGTAAATATTGTAAAGTTAACTCTGGGTAAGGTGTAATTATCTGTAACAAAACCGTTGCTTGCCAGGTCAAAAACATCTGTTTTGTCAAAAGATATCTGAAGATTTGTTTTACTTGTTTGTTTGGTAAATGAAATATCTGATTTTGACTGCCTGTTTAACCTGTTCCAACTTTCTGTAAAGTAATATCTGTTAAAATCCTCATCGCTTAAGTAGTTCATATTGCCCTGCAAAGACCAGGTTTTAGACAGTTTCTGCCAGTGCGATGCCTTGGCAGTATATCTTTCTTTCTGTGCCTTTTCTTCTTTTATATGATAAAGGTAAATTGTGCCTTTATGTTTTGACGGCACATTGTAATTAAATTCAACGCCTTTACCTATGCCCTGTTCCCAAAGCACGTCCAGGTATAATTTTGTGTAGGTATACTTTGATGTTGCTCTGCCGAATACTGTTTTAATTTGTATGCCGTCCCGTGTGTTATAACCGGGGTATATTTCCATTGAATTCCCTGTATTCTTCAATGCATAATAAAATGAAGGATAATAAAAAACAGGTATATCATGTATCTTCAAAACTGCTTTTTTGCCTTTAATGTATTCTCCGGGTTTTATTTCAGCATTTTTTACAGAAACGTAATAATGAGGATTTTGTAATATACAGGTTGTCAGCCTTGATTTTTCCAGGTTAAGCATTTCTTTGGTTCTGTAGGTTTTTTCACTATTAAATCCCCATGGATAAAAATACCCGTAAGCATTTTCAACATAACCGGTGCTGGAATTAAAATCATATACGCTTCTATCACCCATTAACAGAGAATCCTTATCCTGTAAAGTTACCGACCCCTGGGCTATTGCGTACCCCTTTTTCAGGTCAATATTTATTTTCTGGCCTTTCATTTTAAAATTTCCGGAAGTTATTTCTACATCAACTTCTGCAAATATTTTATTGTTGTCTTCTTCATAGGTAAGTTTCTGGGCTTTTATTTCTATGGGTTCTGCCGCATAAAGGGCAGCCAGCAGGCTGGCTGCTGGTATAAAGAAGCTGATTTTTGCAATAATTATTTTTAGCTTATTTGACATCAGTTTTTCCCAAATATTCCAGTACTTCTGCGCAGAAGTACAAGGAGCCCGTAAAAATTACAATTTTGTGATTTTCTACTGCCTCAAAAACCTTTTTTAAGCCCTCTACCGTAGAAACCTTAATCTCCGGCGCATTTTTTTTCAATATATTATACAAAATATTTGTATCTACAGCCCTTTTATTTGAAGTTTTATAAAGGATTATACGTTTTGTAATTATTGAAAGCAATGCCATCATATCAAAATACTTCTTTTCTTTCATCACCGCTGTTACTACTGCAGGCTTTTGGTAAAGATATGGAGAGGTTTTTAGTGCAAGGATTAGCGCTCTAAGCCCATTAGGGTTATGTGCGCCGTCAATTATAATAGTTTGGTTTTTACCTGAAGTGCTTTTGCGTTTAATTACCTGCAGCCTTGCGGGCCAGAAAACTTTACTGAATGCTTTTCTGATATACGCCTCGTTTACTCTTTTAAACTGATTCTTCAATACATCTAATGTTTTTAACGCTAATCCGGCATTTATCAGTTGATGCGCACCCATAATAGATATTTCAATGTTTTTAATAAGTGTTTTATTCTTTATATCAATATAATTAAATTGCTGAGTGTTTTTTTCCCAGTCTTCTTTTAATAAAAGACATCCGAATTCATGGCCCGAAACATATATTTTTGCTTTTTGTTTTCCAGCTTCCTGTTTAAGAACGTTTTGTACTTCCTGTATTTGCATTGACGATACAACGCAAATAGAAGGTTTTATTATTCCCGCCTTTTCCTTTGCAATTGCTTTTATATTGTTGCCCAATAATTCCATATGGTCATAATCTATGGTAGTTATTACGCTGACAAGAGGTTTTTCAACTGTGTTTGTGGCATCAAATCTCCCGCCAAGGCCGACTTCAATAACGGCTATATCGACTTTCTGTAATTCAAAGTATTTGAAAGCAATAAGGGTAATAAGTTCAAAATAGGTCAGAGGGCAGACATTGATATTTTTGTAAGCCGGGTTTTCTTTAAGAAAAGATTTAATTACTGTACAGGTTTCAGCATCTTTTATGAAATTATTGTTTACTCTGATGCGTTCATTGTATTTAAGCAGGTGAGGTGACGTGTAAAGTGCGGTTTTGTAGCCGGATTGCTTTAAAACTTCAAAAAGCAGACGGGCAGTGGAGCCTTTGCCGTTTGTTCCCGCAATGTGTATTACCGGGTATTGGTTCTGGGGATTACCGAAGTTTTTTAAAGCCGCGGCAATATTTGTGAGGCTGGGGTTTAGGCTTGAGTACTCTTTTGAGGCTAATTTATTAAGCCACTTTATATAATTCATTTATTGGCAGCTTTTGTATAATCAAGAAACGTAAGCAGTTTGTTTAGTGTACTTTTCATTTCTTTGCGCGTCACAATAATATCTATCATTCCGTGGTTCTGTACGAATTCAGAAAGCTGGAAACCTGCCGGCAGTTTTTCCCTGATAGTCTGCTCAATAACTCTGGGACCCGCAAACCCGATAAGGGCTTTGGGCTCTGCCATATTTATATCTCCCAGCATAGCAAAAGACGCTGTTACGCCGCCAGTTGTAGGGTCTACCATTATGGAAATAAACGGCAATCCTGCTTTTGAGAGTTCTGCAAGAGCCGCTGATGTTTTGGCCATCTGCATAAGAGAGAATATGCCTTCCTGCATTCTGGCTCCGCCGCTGGCTGAAACAATAATTACCGGGCATTCTTTCTTTATGGCTTTTTCTACCGCGCGGGTTATTTTTTCCCCGCATACAGAACCCATACTGCCGCCCATAAAATCAAAATCCAGCACGCAGATAACTATTTTATGTTCTCCCAGCATTGCTTCACCGGAAACCAGGCATTCGTTCATACTCATTTTTTTTCTGGCGCCCTCATATCTTTTGGTGTAATCAGGGAAATTAAGCCTGTTTACGGACTTCATTTCTACATCGTATTCTTTGAAACTTTCCGGCTCTGTCAGCAGGCTTATTCTTTCTCTGGCTGTCATTCTGAAGTAATAGCCGCACTTAGGGCAGATTTTTGCATTGGCAATGAGTTCTTTGGTGTAAATTATATGTTCACAAGGCTTGCATTTTACCCATAAACCATGCGGAGCTGCTGCCGGTTTTTCTGCCGGCTTTACAGCCGGCGCACTTTCCGGAGTTGTTTCCTTTACTTTTTTTAATGAGCTGTCTTTTTTAGGCATATTTCCTCCGTAAATTATCTATCCAGTTCCCTGCGGAATGGCTTTATAAATTTATCAATATTTGATTTCAAAGTATTTTTGTTTGAATTTTCTATTGCTTTTATCAGCGCTGAGCCTATAATAATACCGTCAATAGATTTTTTAATTGATTTTATCTGCTGGGGGTTTGAAATACCGAAACCAAGCATAAGCGGTTTTTTTGTCTGTTTTTTCAGGCCCTTAACAAAGTTTTCTATGGAGCCGTCAAATTTGCTTCTGGGCCCGGTAACCCCTGTAAGAGAAACAATGTATACAAACCCGGTACTGCGGTTTATGATAAGTTTCTGCCTGTTTTTTACAGTAGTAGGCGCTAAAAGATAAATGACGGATATATTATACTTTCTGGCAGTTTTTTCAAATATTCCGGCAGATTCCGGTGTAGCGTCCGGCACTATAAGCCCTGAAACACCCGCCGTTTGTGCCGCTTTGAAAAACCTTTCTATGCCGTATTTAAAAACAGGGTTAAGATAGGTCATGATGATTACAGGCATAGCAGTTTTTTTAGTTACTTTTGAAACCAGCGTAAATATTTTGTCTGTATTCACACCTTTTAAAAGAGCTTTATGCGATGAAGCCTGGATAACAGGGCCGTCTGCAATAGGGTCGCTGAAAGGAAGGCCTATTTCTACAATGTCTGTGCCTGACTCATAGAGGTATTCAATTATTTTTTCTGAGGTATTTAAATCCGGGTGCCCTGCTGTAATATAGCAGATAAGCGCTTTGCGGTTTGCTTTTTTTAAGGAATCTAATTTTATTTCTAAATTGTTTTTCATCATAGATGGTGGTTAGTGGTTATGTTGTTAGGTGGTTAGTAAAGACTTTACCAATCACTTAATCACTTATCCACTGCCTTCATGTTGTTTAAGCGTTTAGAGTTGATTATTCACTATATCCAGGTCTTTATCTCCCCTGCCTGATAAACATACCACTATCACGTCATTTTTCTTAAATGCACGGGCATTTTTTATCAGATACGCAATTGCATGCGCAGGTTCAAGGGCAGGGATAATACCTTCAATTTCTGAAAGCAGGTGAAACGCATTTAAAGCTTCTTTATCATTTACAGCCTTATATTCGGCTCTTTTAGAATCATTATAAAATGAATGTTCCGGCCCTACTCCCGGATAATCCAGCCCTGCTGAAATAGAATGAGTCGGCAGAACCTGGCCGTATTTATCCTGCAGCAAATAGGTTTTTGTACCGTGTAATATGCCAACCGAGCCCCCGGTTATGGAAGCAGAATGTTTGTTTGTATTTACACCCAGTCCGCCGGCTTCAACACCTACCATTTTTACTTTTTTATCATTATAAAACGGGGCAAACAAACCCATAGAGTTTGAGCCTCCGCCAACACACGCAACAAGATAATCAGGCAGTTTTCCTTCCGCTTGCATTATTTGTTTTTTTGCTTCTTTGCCTATTATGCTTTGAAAAGTTCTTACCATCAGCGGGTATGGATGCGGGCCGATTACAGAACCGATAACGTAAAATGTATTTTCTACGTTGGTTACCCAGTCTCTCATGGCCTCATTTATAGCATCTTTTAGTGTTTTTGTGCCGGATTTTACAGGCACTACAGTTGCACCAAGCAGTTTCATTCTCTCTACATTCATAGCCTGGCGGGCCACATCTTCCTCGCCCATATACACTTCGCACTTCATAGAAAACAAGGCCGCGGCTGTAGCGGTGGCTACCCCGTGCTGGCCGGCGCCTGTTTCAGCAATTATTCTTGTTTTGCCTATTTCTTTTGCCAGCAAAACCTGGCCTATGGTATTGTTTATTTTATGCGAGCCGGTATGGCACACATCTTCTCTTTTAAGGTATATTTTGGGGCCTTTCAAATGTTTGGTAAGGTTTTCTGCGTAGTATAACGGGGTAGTCCTGCCAATGAAATGTTTGTGATAGTAGGCTAACTTGCTGTTAAAAGCTTTGTTTTTTAACTCTCTGGTATATACTGCGGTCAGCTCATCAAGAGCCTTAACCAGCGTTTCCGGAACAAACCTTCCGCCAAACTGCCCGAAATAACCGTTTTTTGTAGGATTCATAATAGCCTTTTATATTCAGTAAAACTAAATATTTTTTCGTCTGATTATGATACAAAATAATGATGTTTTTGTAAAGATTTTATTAATTAGTAGCCTTTGGAGGAGGTGATAAACTTTTTCAGCTTATCATAGTCTTTTCTGCGGGGCAAACGCTCTACGCCGGTAGCTACATCTACTGCAAAAGGAAGCACTTTTTCTATGGCTTCTTCTACATTGTCCGGTGTTAAACCGCCTGCTAAAAATATTGGTTTGTTAAACTTTTTTGCTTCTATTGCCAAATCCCAGCCGGAGAGTTCCGGTTTTTCCGGGGTTGTCTGCTCATTTTGCGCCGGTTGTTCATCAGGATTTGCGGCAGGAATCAGCTGGTCCTGCATAGATACACCCGTGCCTCCTGCTTCCCCTTCTACATAAGAGTCAATCAGGAAATAATCTGCCGAATCAATGTATTTTTCCATTTGTGCCAGTGTTTCTGCGCCTTTCATATTAAACGCTTTTATTATTTTTACGTTCTGAGGTTTAAGCTGTGCAGAAAGTTCTGTGCAGTATTCCGGGGTTTCATTGCCATGGAGCTGTACTGCGTTAAGTTTGCATTTCTGTACAATCTGCATAATAGTGTTCATTTCATCATCTACAAAAATGCCTACCGGAGAAAATACCGGCGGAAGTTTTGTAATAATTTCTAAAGCGTTATCAAGTGAAAGTTTTCTTTTGCTTTTTTTATAGAAGTTAAAACCTAAAAAATCCGCACCCAGCATAACAGCATCTGAGGCGTCCTGAAAATTTGTAATACCGCATATTTTTACTTTTGCCATAGTTTCCCCTCAGGAAGTAAATTCCATTACTTTACTTTTAATATTGCCACTTCTCATTAAAGCTTCGCCTATTAACGCGGCGTTTATGCCAGCTTCTTTTAATTTGTAAATATCCGCTCTGGTTTTCATGCCGCTTTCTGAAACAATAATCTTATCAGCAGGAAGGAGTTTTTTGATTTTCAGAGTTGTTTTTAAGTCTACCTGAAATGTATCCAGGTCACGGTTATTAATTCCTATAATATCCGGGTTGGCGTTTAATACTTTTTCTACCTGGGCTTCATTGTGCAGTTCTACTATGGCATCTAACCCCAGCTTACGGCTTAAAGCCAGATAATCCGTTAACTGCTGTTGTGAAAGCAGTTCGGCAATAAGCAATACTGCATCTGCAAAATATACCCTGGCTTCAATAATCTGATATTCGTCAATTATAAAATCTTTCCTTAATATAGGTACGATGACTGAGTCATACACTCTTATCAGATGAAACAGGTCTCCGTGAAAATATTTTTCTTCCGTAAGCACAGAGATAGCTGACACACCCGCCTCTTCCAGCTCTTTTGAAAGCTTGCCTACTTCATAAGCATGGCGTATAATGCCTGCTGAAGGAGAGGCTTTTTTTACTTCACCGATAATATTAAATTTATTGGGGTTAGTTATGGCATTTTTGAAACCGCGCACTTTGGGAATACGCGTCAGCATATGTTCAAGCTGAGAGACGGGTTGTTTTACTTTTTTGCTTCTTAAAGATTCTTTTTTTTCACTTACTATTTTTTCAATAAAATTATTCATTATATAGCCGGGTGTGATTTTTTTATTGTAATTTTGAGGTAAAATCTTTCAGGAGTTCAACTTTTTTCAGGGCATTTCCCGAATCAATGGATTTTTCCGCCAGTTTTATTCCATCGTTAATATTTTTTGCCTTACCCGCGCACACTAAAGCAGCCGCCGCATTTATCAGCACAAAATCTCTTTTTGGGCCAACTTGTCCTGATAGAATATCAAGCAATATCTGTTTATTGCAGGCAGTATCCCCTCCCGTTAAATCTTCCAGCTTTGAACGCTCCATGCCGAAATCTTCAGGGCGGATTGTGTATTGTTTTATTTTGTTATTTGTCAGTTCGCAGATTTTTGTTTCATCTGATACGGATATTTCATCCAGTCCGTCTCTTGAATGCACTACAAAAGCCTGTTTGAGCCCTATGTTTTTAAGCACATACGCCAGTGGTTCAATTAAATCCAGGGAATAAACACCTAAAACCTGGCCTGCGGGATTTGCCGGGTTTGAAAGAGGGCCCAATATATTAAATATTGTTCTTATGGCTATCTGTTTTCTCACAGGCATGGCATATTTCATTGCGCTATGCCAGGCAGGTGCAAACAAAAACACTATTCCCACATCTGCAAGACACTTCTCTGCCTGTTCTTTGTTAAGTTCCAGTTTTACTCCTAAGGCTTCAAATAAGTCAGCGCTCCCGCAGGAAGAGGTGACAGCCCTGTTGCCGTGTTTTACTACATAAGCGCCCGCTCCGGCACAGACAAAAGCAGAAAGAGTGGAAACATTAAATGTTTTACTTGAATCTCCGCCGGTTCCGCAGGTATCTATTATTTTTTCACCTTTGGGTGCCTTGGATTCAAATGGCGTCGCAAACTGTCTCATTATTTTGGCACAACCCGTTATTTCTTCAATAGTTTCACCCTTCATTCTCATGGCAGTTATAAATGCCGCTATCTGTGACTCCGTGGCCTGCCCGGACATTATTTCCGTCATAGTGTCCATAGCTTCTTTTTCTGTAAGATTTTTTACCGTTACTGCTTTCCCAATAGCTTCTTTTATCATTTTTTCTTTCCCTGAAATTTTATAAAATTTCTTAAAAGCTGTTTTCCTTCGGTAGTTAATATGGATTCCGGATGAAACTGCACGCCTTCAACCGGTATTTTATGGGTTTTGCTTCTTATACCCATTATTTCACCGTCTTTTGTCCAGGCAGATATTTCCAGATTTTTCGGCAAAGATTTTTTTTCTGCTATTAAAGAATGGTATCTGGTGGCAACAAACGGGTTTGATAAGCCTGAAAATATGGTTTTTTTATCGTGGTAAATTTCCGAAGTTTTGCCGTGCATTAAGTTTTTTGCACGGATAATATTCCCGCCAAAGGCATAAGCCAGGCACTGATGGCCCAGGCAAACGCCCAAAATGGGCACCCTGCCGGCAAACTTTTTTATAACTTCAACGGAAATCCCAGCTTCCTTTGGTGTACAGGGCCCCGGTGAAATAATAATGTAATCCGGTTTCATCTTTTCAATTTTATCCAGCGATATTTTATTGTTTCTATAGACTTTAATTTCGTGTTTGGTACCCTGAACTATTTCACCCAAGTATTGGACCAGGTTGTAGGTAAACGAATCGTAATTGTCTATTACCAGAATCATTTTCTTTTCCTTAACGGTTATTTTCTATGTTTTCAGCCAAAGCAATAGCATTAAACAATGCACCGGCTTTGTTTGTAGTTTCAATATATTCCTGTTCCGGGTCAGAGTCTGCCACTATGCCGGCACCTGCCTGCACATAAGCTGTATGATTTTTAAAAAGTATGGTTCTTATGGTTATGGCCATATCCATATTTCCTGAGTATGAGAAGTAACCAACTGCGCCGGCATAACTGCCGCGGGGTAGTTTTTCCAGTTCTGCAATAATTTCCATAGCACGTATTTTAGGCGCACCGGATACCGTGCCTGCCGGAAAACAGGCCGCAAAAAGGTCAAAAGCGTCTTTCCCTTTCTTCAGCGTGCCGGTAACAGAAGATACCAGGTGTATAACATGCGAATATTTTTCCATTACCATTAATTCCGGTATCTTTACGCTATTGTATTCACAGACCCGGCCTATATCGTTTCTGCCTAAATCTACCAGCATTATATGTTCGGCGCGTTCTTTATCCGAAGAAATAAGCTCTTTTTCATTTTTTATATCTTCTTCCGATGTTTTACCTCTTGGTTTTGTGCCTGCAATAGGCCGGAGAATTGCGCGGTTTTCTTCTTTGCGCACCAGTATTTCCGGAGATGAACCTACCAGCTGAAAATCATTGAAGTTTAAATAAAGCATATATGGTGAAGGATTAAGCGTTCTGAGCACTCTGTAAATTGAAAACGGGTGAGCTTTCATTTTCTTTTCAAATCTCTGTGACAATACGGTCTGAATAATGTCTCCTGCCTTAATATACTCTTTTGCTTTGCACACGCTATCCATGTATTGGTGTTTTGTTAAATTGGATTTCATGCCGGAAAACCCTGCTTTAGGTTTGTTTAAATCCAGAAAGTTTGATATTTCAAGGTTCTTTTTCTGCCTTAATTCTTCAATTATTGAATTTATTTTTTTACAGGCATCCTTATAATGTTTTTCAATATTCTGTTTGCCCAAAGACATATCCGCGCAGGCAACTATTTTTGTTTTGTGCGTAAAATGGTCAAAAATTACTATGGTGTCAGTCAGCAGAAGAGCCGCATCATCCTGATCGGATGTTTTGCCTGCAATAGGCGGAATTTCTTCAAAGTTATGAATCATTTCATAACCAATGTATCCTACCGCACCGCCCCAGAACCTGGGCAGGCCTTTTATATGCACGGGTTTATAAACAGACATGATTTTCTTTAATTCATTTAAAGGATTATCTGCCGTACCGTGCTGTGTTTTACTGTTTTTTGTGATAGTAAACGTTTTGCCTTTGGATTTAAAGATCAGTTTGGGAGCCCAGGAAAGAAAAGAATATCTACCCCATCTTTCACTGCCTTCTACACTTTCAAGCAGATAGGAATATTCTTTATTGAGCGCAAGTTTTGAGTAGGCGGAGACAGGTGTTTCACAGTCTGCCAGGATTTCCTTGTAGACTGGAATGATATTGTATTTTTTTGACAGGTTTTTAAATTCTTTTATATCAGGATAAAACATAATTTAATTTTTGCCGTTATTTGCTTTTTTTATATACTTTTTCAGGGTCAAAAACCGGTTTTCCCTTTGTTTTAAGCGAATTGCTTTCAACCTTTCTGTAGAAACAGGTCCTGAAGCCGGTATGGCAGGCGGCATCTCCTATTTGTTTAACTTTCACTAAAACGCAGTCCGCGTCACAATCAACGTAAATTTCTTTTACCTTCTGTACATTGCCGGATGATTCGCCTTTTAACCATAATTTCTGTCTGGACCTGCTGTAAAAACAGGCTTTTTTGTTTTTTAAGGTAAGCTCAAAGGATTCTTTGTTCATATAAGCCACCATAAGTATGGTGCCGTCATCTGCATCCTGGATTACGGCCGGGATAAGCCCTTTATCATCAAATTTTAATGTTTCGGATAGTTTTTTTGCCATTTTATCTCCTTACTTATTAAGTATTTCTGTAGAATTTATAATTAAAAATAATTGAAAAACATTTTCTATGTGAGCCTAAGCGATACAAATTGCTTGATTTTCGCAAATGAGAGGCCGGGGCTCCTCCGCTGTAAGCGGGAATCAGGAGAACACGGCGAGGCATATCCTCTTTAGTGTCTGCTGGGAGATTACAGGATAATCTAGCAGGCCTCGTTTATGAATAAGCAATTTGTGATTGAGCGTTAAGCGAACGAGAAAATTGTTTTTCATGTTATTTTTTACATTACTTATTAAGTGCAACCAGGTCTTCATATTTTATTGCATCATTATACAGGGCTTTTCCTATAATTGCCCCTGCCAGCCCTTCGTTTTCAAGAGCTTTAATTTTTTTAATGTCTTCCATTGAACCTATTCCACCGGAAGTATAAACCACAAGGCCGCTTTCTTTGATAATCTGTTTTATGTCTTCCAGATTCGGGCCTTCAAGAGTACCATCCCTGGTTACATCGGTTACTATTATTTCCTGCACACCTTCACCTTTTAGTTCTTTTACAAACTCAACAGCATCTCTATCAGTTACTTCTTTCCAGCCGCCAATGGCAATTTTGCCTTTTACTATATCAATGGCACCTATTATGTTTTTTCCGTGTTTCTTTAATATCTTTCTTGTAAGTTCCGGGTCATAAACCATTAAAGTGCCTAAAATAAGTTTATCAATACCTTTTTCAATAAGCTGTTCAACAACTTTTAGATCTCTTATCCCGCCGCCAAGCTGGATAACACCGTTGTAAGCAGCCCTGATTTGCGCTACACAATCTGAGTGCTGAGGAGTGCCTCTGAAAGCACCGTCAAGATCAACGACATGCAAACGTTTTGCGCCTTTAGCCTGCCAGAGTTTTGCCATGAAAACAGGATCGTTGGAGTAAATGGTTTCTTTTTCAATTTTTCCCTGGGTAAGCATTACACATTTTCCTGCGCGGATATCAATAGCCGGTATAAAAATCATTTTTTTGTACCTTTCCGTTTAGAGTTTCCCTTTTGTAGAAGGGACTTTATTGGATTTACTTTCTTTTTTTACTGCCTGTTTTAACGCTCTGGCAAAACCTTTAAAAATTGATTCAGCCATATGATGATTATTTCTGCCGTGTTTGATTTCAATATGCAGAGTGATGCCGGCATTAGCAGAAAAAGCCTGAAAAAAATCTTCCAACAAATCAAAATTAAATTTTTCTTTGTACGCTTTGCTGTATTTTACTTTATAAACAAGGCATGGCCGGGATGAAATATCTAAGGCAACGTATGAAAGTGCTTCATCCATAGGCAAAAGAAAATTTCCGTACCTGTTTATGCCTTTTTTATCTCCCAGTGCTTTTTTTACGGCCTGGCCTAAAGTAATGCCTATATCTTCCACAAGGTGATGTTCGTCAATTTCTGTATCGCCTTTGGCGGAAAGTTCTATATTAAATCCGCTGTGCGCGGTAAAAAGCGTAAGCATGTGGTCCATAAATGGAATTGTGGTTTTTATTTTGTATTTTCCCTGTCCGTTTAAGTTAAGCGAAATACTTATCTGTGTTTCTTTGGTTTCTCTTTTAAGTTTAACTATCATTGGTTTCTCCAGAAGTTATTCAACCCTGACTTTTATAGATTTGGCATGCATTTTCAGCCCTTCAGAGAGCGCCAGTTCCTGAATATTGGAAGCATCTTTTATTAAGGCTGATTGTGAATACCTGATCACGCTTATTTTCTTTAAAAATGTCTGTACTGACAAGCCCGACGAAAACCGGGCAGTACCGTTTGTGGGCAAGGTGTGTGACGGGCCCGCATAATAATCACCCGTTACTACAGGCGTATATTTGCCTAGGAATACGGCGCCGGCATTTTTTATCCTGCTTAAAATATAACTTTCTTTTTTGTGGATTATCTGCAGGTGTTCCGGGGCAATTTTATTAACTTCTTCAACAGCCTTTTCCGTACTGCAATTGTAAAAAGATAACTGTTTTTTCAAAGACAGGTAAGGCAAAGAACTTCTGTTTTCTTTTATTTCTATTTCAATAAGTTTTTTTACTTTATTTATTAAACCGACGGAAGAGCAAAACAAGTAACCCCTGGCATCCGGTGAATGTTCTATTTGGGATAATAAATCATAGGCAAGCTGTTTTGGCTGTGCTGTTTCATCGCAGATTATGCCTACTTCACTGGGCCCGGCAATTAAATCAATGCCGGTAATTCCGTAAAGCTGTCTTTTTGATTCAGTTACGTAACTGCTTCCCGGCCCTACTATCATATCCGCTTTGGGTATGGTTTTGGTGCCGAAAGCAAAAGCCGCTACTGCCTGAGGGCCGCCGATGCGGTATACAGTATTTACTCCCGTTATTTTTGCCGCATACATTACTGAAGGAGTAATATTATTCGGTGGTGTGGTTATGGTAATATTTTTAACACCCGCTATTTTTGCAGGGATCACGCTCATAAGTACTATTGACGGGTAGAAGGCATATTTTCCGCCGGCTATATAAACACACAAGTTATCAACCGGGTTTATTATCTGGCCCAGTATTTTCCCATTGGTTTTAATCTGCCAGGTTTTCTTAATTCTCTGATATTCCTGTTTATGGAAATACTCTATGTTTCTGGCAGCATTTTTTATGGCAGTCTTTAATTTCTGAGGCGTTTTTTCCGCCAGTTCATTTACCTGTTTCGGGGTTAACCTGAAAGAAGCAGAGGAAAGACGGATTTTATCAAATTTATAAGTATAATCAGTGACTGCTTTGTCACCTTTATTTTTTACTTTTTCTAAAATTTTTGAAATATTTTTATTGTACATAATATGTTCGTTTATCAAGCCTTTTTATTATACAAAATACGTGTTATTTTAACCAATTTCCCTGAAAATTTTGGCACCCAGAGTCCTAAGCTTATTTTCCAGGTGTTCATAACCGCGGTCTAAATGGTATATGTGAGATATTGTGGTTTTTCCTTCTGCCGCCAAACCTGCCAGTACAAGAGCCGCGCCGGCGCGTAAATCAGACACCATTACCTGGGCTCCTGTTAACCGGCTTTCACCGGTTACTGTTACAACATCTGCGTTTACGGTAAGGTCAGCGCCCAAACGCTGTAACTCGGATACGTGTATGAACCTGTTTTCAAATACTTTTTCTGCTATTTCGCTTTTGCCGTCAGCATTGCACATTAAAGCCATCCACTGAGCCTGCAAATCTGTAGGAAATCCGGGATAGGGCTGGGTTTTAATGCTTACGGGTTTTATTTTACCGATATATTTTACCGTTATGGAATCTTTATTTTCCGCAACTTCCAGGCCTGCCTTTCTGAAGTTAACCAACAGCGCTTTCAGGTGGCTGCTTAAACATTTATTTACCGTCACGCAACCCTTGGTAATAGCGCCTGCTACCAGATAAGTGCCGGCTTCAATTCTGTCCGGGATAATTGAGTAATAAGGAGTGCCGTGAAGTTTTTCAACACCATGTATTTCTATTTTTGCTTTGCCGGCATCAATCACCCTGGCGCCTAAGGCGTTTAAAAAATCCGCTAAGTCCACTATTTCCGGTTCTCTGGCGGCATTTTCTATAATGGTTTTTCCCTTCGCAAGAGCAGACGTAATCATTAAATTTTCTGTAGCACCTACGCTGGGAAACCTGAGTTTTATTTTTGTCCCTTTCAATTTTGAACAGGTTATATTCATATATCCGGATTTAAAGGTTACTTTTGCACCAAGTTTTTCAAACCCCTTTAAATGTATATCTACCGGCCGCACACCTATAGCACAACCTCCGGGCAGGGCTACTTTTATTCTACCGTAACGCGCCAATAGAGGGCCCGCTACAATAAAACTGGCACGCATTTTTTTTACCAGTTCGTAAGGCGCTTCAAGCGGTGTTTTAACCTGCCTGTTATGAGTAATTTCTATCTTGTTGCCGTTTTTAGTTATGATTTTACCGAAATATTCAAGCAATGCGGTTGTGGTTTCAATGTCTTTTAATTCAGGCACATTATCAAGCACGCATTTTTCATCAGTAAGCAGTGTTGCTATTAAAATGGGTAGGGCGGCATTTTTTGAACCGGAAACATTTACCTCACCCGAAAGTTTATAAGCGCCTTCAATGATAATTTTATCCATTTGCTATTCCTTTATTTTACCCAGCGTACTACCAGCACCCGGTGGTAACCGCTGTAATCTTCTATAACTTTATAAATGCAATATTTATTGTTTTCAAATATTCTTTTTACGCTTTTTAACTGGTTGTAGCCAATTTCCAGAACAATGTAACCGTTTTTATTAAGATGTTCTTTTGCGGTGGCGGCAATATATTCATAAAATATCAGCCCATCAACCCCGCCATCAAGCGCCTGGCGCGGTTCATAAAAGATTTCCGGCTGTAAATCATTAAACTCACGTTCTGCGATGTACGGCGGATTTGATACTATCAGGTCATATTTTGGCAGATTGGAAAACTCAGGACTGAAAAGGTCAATACAATCAAAGGTAACTTTCTCACGGACTTTATTTATTCGTGCATTTTCTTTTGCTATCCGCACGGCTTCCTTTGAAACATCTATACCCGTAACATGTTTACAATTGGACAATTTTGCTATTGAAACGGCTATGTTTCCGCTGCCAACGCCTATTTCCATAACTGTAGAGATATTCTGGTTATGAATAAGTTTTACCGCTTCTTCTACAAGTATTTCTGTTTCCGGTCTGGGAATAAGCACGGTATCTTCAAGCATAAAATCAAAACCCATAAATTCTTTTTTGCCTAAAATATAATCTACTGGTATTCTGGCCAGCCGTTGGACAAGCTTTCGTGAATATTCTTTTTCAATATGCAGGTCTATGGTTTCGTGAAACCTCATTATCAGTTTAAGACGGTTGCAGTTTAAGGCATCGGCCATGATAAGCTGGACATCCAGCTCAGCATTTGGAATGCCTTTTTGTTCCAGGAGGGTTTTGCCCTCATTCAGCAATTCGCTTATTGTTCTCAATTTATTCGGCCTTTTTTCCATTATTCGTCTGTTTCATCATCTACGGGTGTGTCATTTTTCTTTAATTCTATTTCTTTTTTGACTGTCATAATCAAATCGTTTAGTTCGCCTTCCATTACAGTTTCCAGGTTATGAAAGGAAACGCCCGCTCTGTGATCCGTAATGCGGTTCTGCGGATAATTATAAGTACGGATTTTTTCAGACCTTTTTGCGGAACCTATCTGAGTCCTGCGCTCCTGCGACAGTTCTGATGCCTGCGTTTTTTCTCTTAAGTCCGTTAACCTGACTAAAAGCAAACGGAAAGCTTTCTGTCTGTTTCTTCCCTGGGAACGTTCATCCTGGCACTGAACCACCAGTCCTGATGGAATATGCGTAATTCTAACAGCAGAATCTGTTTTCTGCAGATGTTGCCCGCCGTGGCCGGAAGCACGATAGGTGTCTATTCTTAAATCTTCTGTTTTAATTTCCAGGTCTACTTCTTTGGGTTCCGGTAAGACAGCCACTGTGGCTGTACTGGTATGAATTCTGCCGGAAGCTTCGGTTAACGGTATTCTCTGTACCCGGTGTGCGCCGCTTTCATTTTTGAAGTAACTGTATATATCATCACCTTCAAGGCTGAAGATTATTTCTTTTAATCCTTTCAGTCCCGTTGCATGACTGCTTAACAACTCCATTTTAAAACCTTTTCTTTCGCAGTACCTTGTATACATTCTAAATAAATCTGCGGCAAAAAGCGCGGCCTCATCTCCGCCGGTACCTGCCCGAATCTCCATAACAATGCTGTTTACGGCTTCCTGTTTATCTTTTTGACTTAAAACATTTTCAATTTCTGCCTCAATGGTTTTTAACTGTAGATTTAATTCTTTGTTTTCTTCTTCGGTTAGCTGTGCCAGCTCTACATCTTCAATAAGCAACAGGTCAGACAACTGCTGTTTGATGCGTTTATATTCCCTGTATTTGCCGGCAAGCGGCATTATTGTACCGTGTTCTTTGAGATAACTTGAATAGTTGGGGTCAGTGGCTATAACGGAAGCGTTTGTTATGAGAGATTCCAGTTCAGTAAAACGTTTTTCGGTTTGTTCTAAAAAGTTTATATCCATGGGTGCAATCTTTTTCGGCCTTGCTAGAAAAACAAAAAGACAGAGTAAATATATTGTTACTCTGTCTTTCTATAATATTATGTTAAAGCTACTTTTTTTCTGTCTTTGCTGCCTTTGCCGGTGCCTCTTTTTTCTTTGCCGGTGTGGAAGTTAATATTTTCAGGCCTTTTTTCTTTGCTACCTTTACTATTTTAACTTTTTTTACTCTCTTTGTATCAACATTAATTTCTTTAAATTTCTTCTTGAATTTTTCTATTCTTCCTGCGGTATCAACAAGCCTCTGTTTGCCTGTGAAAAACGGGTGGCAGGCGGAACAAATATCAAGTTTTATAACCGGCTTTGTGGATCTGGTGATAAAATTGTTTCCGCAAGCGCAGGAAACTGTACACTGAACGTAATTCGGGTGGATTCCTTCTTTCATTTTAATCTCCTGTTTTAATTATTTTTGCTAGTTTATTATATAAAATACTTCGGTGAATTTCAATTAATTCGGAATTTCCATGGATTTCAGGAAATCCTTGTTTGATTTGGTAGCAGTAATCTTTTCAAGAAGCAGTTCCATGGCTTCTATGGAATTAAGAGAAGTTAACACTTTCCTTAATATCCAGATTTTATTTAATTCGTCCTGATCAAGCAATAATTCTTCTTTTCTGGTGCCGGAGCGGGTAATATCAATGGAAGGGAATATTCTTCTGTCAGCAAGTTTTCTGTCAAGATAAATTTCCATATTACCTGTACCTTTGAACTCTTCGAAAATCACTTCATCCATC
Source organism: Elusimicrobia bacterium RIFOXYA2_FULL_39_19 (assembly GCA_001800285.1). GTDB lineage: Bacteria > Elusimicrobiota > Endomicrobiia > CG1-02-37-114 > XYA2-FULL-39-19 > XYA2-FULL-39-19. The sequence goes on from MGVC01000078.1 coordinate 22,127, forward strand.
CTGGAACCGGTTTCTACAAGCGCTGTTCCTATGATAGTTAAACTGCCACCCTGTTCAATTTTTCTTGCGGCACCGAAAAATCTTTTGGGCCTCTGTAATGCCGTGGCATCAATACCGCCGGACAGCACTCTTCCGCTAGCCGGTGTAATTGTATTATAAGCTCTGGCAAGGCGTGTTATTGAATCCAACAGAATTACCACATCTCTGCCGTGTTCTACAAGCCTTTTGGCTTTTTCTATTACCATTTCCGCTACCTGTACGTGCCTGTCTGCCGGTTCATCAAAAGTGGATGCTACAACTTCCCCCTTTACTGAACGCTGCATATCGGTAACTTCTTCAGGCCTTTCATCAATCAACAGTACCAGCAGGTCAACTTCCGGAGAATTTTTTGTAATAGAATTGGCTATTTTTTGAAGCATAACAGTTTTACCGGTTCTAGGCGCGGCGTTAATTAACGCTCTCTGGCCTTTGCCAATAGGTGAAACAAGGTCAATTATTCTTGTAAGGTTGTCATCTTTGGAAGTTTCAAGGCGCAGCCTTTCGCAGGGATAAAGCGGAGTTAAGTCATCAAAGTACATTCTTTCACGCACTTTTTCCGGATCTGTTTTGTTTACTGCTTTTATCTGCAATAGGGCATAAAATCTTTCCCCTTCTTTGGGCGGCCTGACATATCCGGAAACGGTATCTCCCTTGCGGAGCCCGAACTTTTTAATCTGTGAAGGAGATATATAAATATCTTCCTGGCTGGGCAGGTAGTTATAGTTGGTTGACCTTAAAAAACCAAACCCGTCCGGCAGAACTTCAAGAACTCCTTCATTATATATAAGCCCGTTTTCCTTTGCCTGCGCTTCAAGGATTTTTGCTATAATTTCCTGTTTGCGCAAACCGGCAAAGGACTCTATCTTCATATCCTTTGCTGTTTTTGAGAGCTCGCTTAACGTCATTTTGTTAAGCGCTGTAATGTCCATCATTTTGTCAATTAATTGCTGATCCACTGTTTAAATCCTCCTGAAATTTTTGGTATTTATCAAAAGATATCCCGTTTAAGGGTTCATTTGTTCATTAGAGAGTTTTTAGTTATTTTTCATCTCGGGTAAGCTATTATGCGAATGTACTAAAAAGAGAAGATGTTTTTGTTTCTTTGCTGCTGTATTTTGTTGATTTTTAATAAGATTTTTTTGATTTTACTGCAAGTCAGCCTGGCTGGTTAATTCTGTTTGACGCCATTATTATACAAAATCAATTGTTTTTGTCAATAGGGCCCTAACAGTTGTTTAAAAAGCAGGTTCATCCAGAATGTTTTGGCAAGATTCAGTGTGTTTTCAATATCCCCTGTGTTATCTATCACATAATCTGCAAGTTTTTTCTTTTTTTCTATGTCTATTTGAGCGGCAATTTTTTTAAGCGCTTCCTGTTTTGATATTTTATCCCTTTCCATCAGCCTATGGGCCTGCTGGCTTACCGGGGTATAAACAACAATAATCTTATCAAACAAGCTTTGTATTTTTGCTTCAAAAAGAAGCGGGGCATCAACTACTACTATGGAATTATCCTTTGAAAGTGTTTTAATTTCATGTTTTATCTCTTTTATTATTTCAGGATGCGTTATTTTTTCAAGGATTACGCGTTTTTTTGCATCTGCAAAGATAAGCTCACCCAGCTTTTTGCGGTCTACTTCCTTATTATTAGCTAATATGGCAGGGCCGAAGGCTTTTAATATCTTTTTATAGGCCGGTTTGTTTTTCTGGTATACTTCATGGGCTATTTTATCTGCATCAATTATTTTTGCGCCAAGCGCTGATAACTCTAATGCCACCAGAGACTTTCCTGTGGCTATACCACCCGTCAATCCTAAAATTACCGTTTTTCCCTTTTTCATAGTTTTTCCATTATAGTTATCGGGGACGTAGTTAGGTAATACGATATTCATTTTCCCGGGCAATTATGCACCCTCGTTTTACTGCTGTGCTTATTGAAGATTTTGTTATTCCGAAATATTTTGCAAGTTCAACACCCGTAATTCCCAGTTCCTTGTTGCCCCAATACGCCACCAAACTTCTTGCCTGCGCTAAGTTACTATTCCTGCTTTCATGCTTTATTTCCCGTTCATCTACATTCAGCAGTTCGCAGGCTTTTTTTACTAGTTTATCTATGTTCCAGCCTTCTTTCTTTAATTTTTCTTTTCTGTGCATTTCTTCATCGGATTGTTTGAGAGTTGAACTTACAAAATCACCGTCACCTAATATCCGTTCATCAGCCAGCCACTTTTCTTTTGACTGCCTCAAACTCAACACTTCTTTCCAGCCGCCAGCGCTCCTTATTAAACCGCCGCCTGTTAAATCCTCGCGTTTTGCCATATCCTTTGCTTCTGATACAAATTTCTCATATTTATTTACTGCATCAGGTTTTGTTTTACCAAACCGTTCTAATATCTCGCCGGTACTCTGCCATTTAATTTCGCTGTTACCCATTAATACGCAGTGCCCGCTCCATTTATATTTACTTAAACCCTTCATATCCTGTACCAGTTTGGCTCTTAATGGATTTAAATGTATATATCTTAATAATTCCAATAAATATTCCTCTTCCTGGCATAATATTGATTTGTACCTGCCCTGATATAAATAACCGCTGCGTTTGTATGTTTTATTAAAATACAGGGCGTATCCTGTTAAGAGTTTTCTCATTAAATCACTTAATGGTTTTGTAGTGGTTCTTATCAATAAATGAAAATGGTTGGGCATCAGCACCCAACCGTAGCATTTGTGTCCGGTAACTTCCAATCCTTCTGATAATCTGCGAAGAAATTCCTCTCTGTCTTCGTCATCTTTATATATTTTACGGCGCTCAAGGCCGCGCTGTATTACGTGATAAAGGCCGCCTTCTATATTTATTCTTCCTTGTCTTGGCATATTTCAATGTTACTATTTGCAATCCATTTTGTCAATATCGTATTATCTAACTACGTCCCCAATATATTGAAAATCATAGTAATCATAATTATAACCCTGAGCTAATATTACCGTTACTCCTGTTCCATCTGTGTTTGTCACTACAAGTTGATAATATGTAGTATTCCCCTTAAAAGAATAAGCAATTTTTGATCCATCAGGTGATAGTTTTATTGTTCCCATATTTCCATATATTGATTGATCTATAACTTGATGATTATTTGCCCCTGTTTCATCCATGATGTAGTATTTGAATGTATTATTTGTTTGGTATCCATATAGTATTTTGTTATTTTTAGCATCAAATAATTCATAATATGGCGAAGTATCAGTTGTTGCTTTTTGTTTTGTAAAACTATTTAAATCATATGTTCCAATATCGTCATTTTGTAAATAAGCAATTTTTGTATTTGAAATCCAAGATAGTGATGTGTAATTATCAAGCTCTATCATATTAAATGAACCATTTGATAAATTGACTATCACAAAGTAGTACTCTGTTGTTGAAGCATAATAATAAGTATCTAAATAAATTATCTTTGTTTCATCTGGGGATATATAAAAAGAAGAAATATATCTTGAGGTGCTAAATAAAACCGTATAATTAGTACCATCAGAGTTTAATGTGACTATTTCATATTTTGAACCATTTAATCTCCTAAATAATATTTTACCATTACTTAAAGCATATATCGATGTTCCGCTTACAGAATAAGTAGTAATATAAATTAAATTTGTCCCATCTGCATCTATTCTTAGCAGTTGCTTACTTGAATAATTTATAAAATACAATTTTGAGGAGTCTGGGGAATATGAAAATCCGTATTGATAGTCAACAATATTTTTCGTCATTGTAGAACCATTATGTTTATAAACTGATATATCTACAGGTTCTACCGCTATATCTGAAGCAATTTTGGCTGGATTTTCTGATGAACTATTATAATTTAGTGTTCTTACACCAGTTCCATCAAAATTCATGGTATAAAGTGTACCGTTTGTATTTCCTGATTCTATTACTACAAAAGATATTTTATTTCCATCCGGAGAAATTCTTAAACTATAAATTCTGTTTGTTGTGTTGTATATACTTTGTTTATTGGTTCCATCAGAATTCATGGTATAAATGTAATCTATATCATTTGATTTTTTAATCAGCGCTATTTTTGTTTTATCTGAATTAAATTGTGCATTTGATTCATACAATTCGTCAAAAGTTAATTGTGTTACACCGGTGCCATCTTCATTCATTCTAAATAAATCCACGTAACCGGCTGTTTGATGTTTTCTGAAATATATTTTACCTGAACCACCAGAATTTTCTATAAAATATAAATTATGGTTTGTTAGTCTTGTTTGAGTAGCATGACCTAAAGAACAAAAAATAGTTGTAATTGATGTAATGAATAGTAATATATTTATTATCTTTTTCATCAGAATTTCACTCCCAGGTTCAGCCTGTGCGTATGCGCCAGGTATCTTGCAGGCAGAAAGGCGTAACTAAAGTTCATGTTCCGGTTTATTCCAAAGGAAAGGCCGGCCTGTAACTGTGATTCTTCTACGTTTAGTTTATAACCTATATCAAACGCTATTTTGCCCAGGCAGTACTCTACCGCTAAATTTGGGGTAACACGCCCTTCCTTTATTATATAGGGCACTTCTACGCCAAACGCCAGGTAACTGTTTTCATTATTAATTGAAAAATATGATATGCCGGCAGATGCTGTGGTGGGCAGTTCTTCTGCTTTGGTTATAAACTTACTTGAAGAACCTATGTTTTGGCCTGATACTGATACGTTTATTTTACTGTTTACCACATATATCAAACCTATATCACCAGCATAGGCAACGGCTTCCTGCGTTTCTGCTATATTACTGTTTGCGTATTTAACTGTTATACCTGTATATAATCTATCTGAAAAATGTTTGCCGTAGGCTATTATTGCCAGTACGTCTCTTTGAGATGTTACTGTGCGGGTATGCTCTGTAGTGCCTTCCATCCAAAACAGGTCCATTTTACCGGCATCATAATAAAGGGCTCCTGCGCACAGTCCGGATTTTTCCCCTACCGGTGTACCATATAATACACCGCCAAACATATCATTTGATGCACCTGTTTCACTGATAAAAAATGCTTCTTTGCTTTTAAGTGTTCCTAAAACAGCTGAATTGTAAAACACGCCTGATAAATCACTTTTCATATAAACGCTGTTATTTATTGCCTGGGGCCTTGCAGACTGGGGTTTACGCAGTATTTGCCAGCCAGCTTGCCCTACTTCTGCAAAACAGTTTGAAATACCAATAATCAGGGTAAGTGCTATTAACGCGGGTTTCATTTTATTCCCTTTTTTAAAAATTTTTATTAAGCCTTTATTATAGCACAGAATTTTAAAATATTTGTTTATTCAATGTAAATATAAAATGAATTTTAAGTCATTATTTATTTTCCTACAATGTTTTTTAGGTTAAATTATTTATGGGTCAAATTACGCTTTGACAGCTTTTAGGTATTTTTGAGGTATTTATCGGAGTTTTTGCATTTCCTGCCAGTTTTTGCCAAATTTCATATCCACAACTAAAGGCACGCTAAGTTTTAGGGCGCCTTCCATCTCTTTTTTTACCAGCGGTATAAATATATCCAGGCTTTTTTCAGCTACTTCAAACACCAGCTCGTCATGCACCTGCAGGAGCATGCCGGCTTTAAGCGTATTTTCTTTTAATTTTAGGATTTTGTGAATGTTTATCATAGCCAGTTTTATAATATCTGCCGCGGTTCCCTGGATAGGCGTGTTAAGCGCCATTCTTTCAGCAAAAGAACGCATCTGGCCGTTATTTGAGTTTATTTCGGGCAGGTACCTTATGCGGTTTAGTAAAGTGGTCACATAGCCGTTTGCCGAGGCAAATTTTATAATATCTGCGGTCCACTGTTTTACACCGGAATATTTTTTGAAGTAACTGTCTATGTATTTCTGCGCGTCATCATTGTTTATTTCCAGTTGCTGCGCCAGGCCGTAAGCTGACATGCCGTAAATAATGCCGAAATTAATGGTTTTGGCTATACGGCGCATATTCACATCTACTTTTTCCAGGGGCACGCCGAATATTTCACCGGCAGTTGCCTTGTGTATATCCAAATTTTCGTTAAATGCTTTGGTAAAAAGCTCATCTTTTGAAAAATGCGCCATTACCCTTAACTCAATCTGGGAATAATCCGCAGAAAGCAGTACATTTCCCTTTTCACAGGAAAAAGCGTTTCTTATTTTCTGGCCCAGCTCTGTTCTGATAGGGATATTCTGTATATTCGGGTTGCTGGAAGACAGCCTGCCAGTAGCAGTAACCGCCTGATTGAATGATGTATGCACCCTATTAGTATTAAAGTCACGCAGTTCAAGCAGAGAGTCTATATAAGTGGTTTTAAGTTTCACTACTTCGCGGTAATCAAGTATTTTTTTAGGCAGCGGGTAGTTTTTACCCAGGGTAAAAAGCACCTCTTCATCTGTAGAGAAACCTGTTTTTGTTTTTCTGGCAGGCGGGAGTTTGAGTTTTTCAAAAAGAATGTACTGCAGCTGCTTTGGCGAATTTATGTTAAACTGTTCCCCGCTAAGTTCAAATATTTCTTTTTCCAGGGAAGACATTTTTTCTATTATGCTTTTATCCAGCGTTTTTAAGTATTCCACATCAATATAGATTCCCTTTTCCTCCATTTCTGCCAGTACGGAAACTAAGGGCATTTCAATGTTATGAAAAAGATTATCCAGCTGTTTTTCTTTAAGCAGGCTGCGCATAATTTTTGTCAGCTGGTATACCACATCGCTGTCTGCACAGGCGTAAGGGCTGACTTTTTCTATTTCAACAAGGTCTATGGTCTGCTGCTTTGCGCCTTTGCCTATCAATTCATTAATTTCTGTCATCTTTCTGCCTAAAAATTCCAGAGCCAGGTCTTTAAGGCCGTGGCTGGCGCGGGACGGGTTTATGCAGTAGGAGCCAATCATAGTGTCAAATTCTATACCTTCAAGCACTACACCTGCGTGTTTAAACACAAGGAAATCATACTTAATATTTTGCCCCAGTTTTGCAATCTGCGGGTTTTCAAGCAGAGGTTTTATTTTTTCTAATACATAATCCAGGGTTAATTGCTGCGGACAGCCCAGATAATTATGTGAAACGGGTATATAAAAAGCGGTATTTTCTTTATAAGAAAGGCTGATGCCCACTATTTTGGCTACGGCTGTATTAACACTGGTGGTTTCCAGGTCAACGGATATTTCTTTCTGCAAAGCCAGGTCTTTAAGCAATTTTTCAAAATCAGATTTAGTGAAAATTGTTTTATAATCGCGGGCTGTATTTTCAACTTTTATAAATTCTTTTGCCAGCCCCAGCGCTTCTATGCGTTTTAGAAACTCAATAAGCACAGACTGGTCCGGGTTTTTTACTAACAGGTCTTCTATGGCTATACTTACCGGCACGTCATACCTGAGCGTTACCAGATACCTGCTTTGTATCAGGTTTTCTCTGCTTTTAATTATTTTTTCCTTTATTTTTTCCGGCAGGGTATCCAATTTTTCTAAAATATTATCTACGGAACCGTATTCATTTATAAGTTTCTCTGCAGTTTTCTCACCTATGCCGTAAACACCGGGCACATTATCTGAAGCATCACCGCAGAGAGCTAGTAAGTCAATAATGTTTTCCGGATAGACGCCGTACTTTTCTTTTACTTCTTCCCGCTTGAAAATAATATTTTTCGGTTCGTTTAATACACTGACTTTTTCATTTACCAGCTGAAGGCAGTCTTTGTCACCCGTAACTATTACGGTTTCTATGCCGTTATCCGTAGCAATTTTTGAGTATGTGGCTATAAGGTCATCTGCTTCAAATCCTTCCAGTTCAATGGACTGGATATTCAGGGCTTTCACGGACTCTTTTGCTATAGGAAACTGGCTTTTAAGCGAATCATCAGTTTCTTTACGCTGGGCTTTATATTCCTTGAATTCTATGTGCCGAAACGTTGGGGCTTTGTGGTCAAAACAAACCAGCAAATAATCAGGAGTGTAATCTTTTTTGATTTTTAAAAGCATTTTTATAAGGCCGTAAACTGCATTTACCTGTTCACCTTTGGAAGTAGTAAGCGGGGGTATGGCATGATAGGCCCTGTGGAGATAGGAATTGCCGTCAATTATGAAAAGTTTTTTCATTAAGGGTAAAGCCTTATGCGGAATGGTTTTCTACGTACTTTTCTGCGGAAAATACTGCTGTTGCGCCTTCACCGCAGGCAGTAATGACCTGTCTGAACGGTTTTTTTCTGCAGTCCCCGGCGGCAAAAATGCCTTCTGCGGAAGTTTGCAGGTTTTCATCTGTAATTATGTAGCCCTGCTCATCAAGTGTCAGTGTGTTTTTCAAAAAAGCGGTATTCGGGTCTGTGCCGACAAAAATAAATACACCGCTTGTTTCCAGGGTTTGTTCTGTGTTTGTTTTTACGTTTTTTACTTTTATGGATTCTACTTTCTGGGTGCCGGTAATTGACAGCGGTACAGTATCACCAATAAAAACAATTTTTGGGTTGGAAAACATTCTTTCCTGCAGTATTTTTGCCGCTCTTAGCTCTGCTCTGCGGTGTATAACTGTTACTTTTTTGGCAAAACGGGTTAAAAAAATGGCTTCTTCTATGGCGGAATCCCCTCCGCCTATTACTACAACGTCTTTATTTCTGAAAAAAGGGCCGTCGCAGGTAGCGCAGTAGGATACACCTTTGCCAGTCAGTTCTATTTCGCCGGGAATATTTAATTTGCGGAAGTTTGCGCCGGTAGTAATGACAATTGCTTTTGTATTATAAGTATTTCCTGATGAAGCGGTAATAGTTTTTGTACTGCCGTTTACGGTTATGGCTGAAATTTCATCTGCAACGGTAACCATACCGAAACTTTCTGCCTGTTTACGCATATTTTCTATAAGCTCAAAGCCGTTTATGCCTTCAGGAAAGCCGGGGTAATTTTCTATTTTCTCTGTTATAATTACCTGCCCGCCTACGGAAGCTTTTTCAATAAGAAGCGTATTTAACCGCGCCCTGCAGGCATAGATAGCGGCTGTTAAACCTGCCGGACCAGCACCTATAATAATGATGTCGTAATTGGTATTCATGGATTAATTGATTTGTGTTTTTTTAGGTAAGTTATTTTATATAAATAAGGAAAGATTGTAAAGAATTTGAAAACAAACGCTAAATTACGAATGTTAAACACTGAAAGTTAAACTAGAAAAGTGATTAAGTGTTTATGTGATTAGTTAAAGATTTTGCAAAGTATCAAACCACCTATCCACCTAATCACTTAATCACCGGACTTTAGGCTTTTATCTTCTATTTTCAAGAAAGTTTATGCGTTTAAGAAGCTCTGCTATTTCTTTGTCTTTTGTCTGTATGTCGCGCTCTGCATGAATCAGTTTCATGGTGAGGTCTTGAATAGACCTTTCTATCTGTTTCATCTCTCTGTCACGTTCTGTCATAAGGGCATTCTGGCGTGTAAGCAGTTCGTTTTTATGGCTTTCCCAGTTTTTCTGTTCGCTATTTAGCAGAGACTGCCATTCTTTTCTTTCAGAATCAGACTGTTCCAGCAATTTCTGCACTTCAGCTTCCAGTTCATATATTCTTGATTTCTGCGTATAGTTTTCTACTTTAGTTTCCTGATAAATAATCCTCAGTTCATTAAACTGACCGTGAATGGTTTCTATTTCACTGTTAAGGCCTTTTATTTCCTCATCACGGGCCACCCTCAACTTTTCAAGCATCCCGGTAATTTCTTGTATTCTTGATTCTGACCTGGATTGCTCTTCTATGAAAGTCCTGCGCCAGTCAATTCTGTCCTGGTCAATCTGAACAACTAATTTATGTTTGTCCTCTTTGAGCATCTCGTTATGATATTTCAAAGTCTGATTCTGTGTTTTCTCAAGCTGGAAAAGCCTTTCTTCTTCGTTTAGGCTTGCTCTTAATTCCAATATTTCGGCATTAATTCTTTGAGTGTCATTTTCTTTTGATTTTTTGTAATTTTCATACTGAGCCAGAATTTCATTTTTCTGGTTTTCGTAATAATCTTTCTGACCGGCAATCTGTAAATCCAGCTTCTGGCGTTGTTCCTCGGTTATTTTCTGCAGCATGTCCAGTTCTTCCATGAGCAGTTTAATCTGGCCTTCTTTGTCACTATTGCGCTGTGTTAGCTCTTCATTGGTTTTCTTTTCCTGGGTTAGCTGCAGCTCAAGTATCTGAAGCATAGCCGAAACCCTGGATATTTGTTCTTCGGTTGAAAACTTTAGTGTTTGTTCTTTTTCTATAAGATCTCTTTTGTAGTTTTCCCATTCTCTTTGTTCTATTTCCCATTTTTCATGCCATTTTTTTCTTTCAGCTGATATTTCATCATGATTTTTCTTGTTAAGCTGTTCCAGCTCCGTTATGGCATTGGCTTTCTGCTGAGTTTCATGTTTTAGCTCTTCATTTTTTTGTATTTCCTCTGTTAATTTTACTGATACTTCCTGCAAAGCCCTGGAAATTCTGGTAGTGCCCTCGTCTTTATCAGCCACGATTTTCAAGTGGTTTTGTTTCTGGTTCTGGATTACCTGTTCATAATTTTTTATTTTATCCTGCAGGTTTACTAATTCCTTGTCAAAAATCTGCCGTTGCTTGCTCCAGTCATCCTCTTTTTTTAGCAGAGTTTCCTGCAAAGAAAGGATTTTTTCTTCGTTTTTTGCAATCAGGTCCCTTAAAGTTTTTTCTTCTGCAATATGGCGTTCGCGGAATTTTGTAAGAGAAGCCTGTTCCTGGATAAGCTTAAACTGCAATTCTTCGGCAATACTGCGGAACGTTTTTACCCTGTCTTCTATGGAGTTCCATTTTTCCGTTTCATTAAGTTTACGGACTTTGTTTTCAGTAATGGTATTTTTAAGTTTTTCTACTTCTTCCAGGCGATCCTGGGTAAAGTTATCCTTAAGTCTTTTAATTCTTACTTCTGTTTCGTTTAATTTACCACGCAGATTATTTATTTCCTCTTCCTTATTTTCGTAAATTTTTGACCACTGGTCTTTTTCATTGCGGTACCTGTTTCGCAATACCTGCAAAGTCTGCTGGGATAACTGGTTTTCGGTTTCTATTAATTCTTTTAAAAAGTCTGTTTCTCGCTTTAAGCTTTCATTCATTTTTATAAGCTCCATAATTATAATAATTAGTGTTGTACTATAAATATAGCCTATTTTGGCGGAATTTCAAGGGTTTTTTTAAAAAAAGCATTGAATTGCACAAGTTGACAAATATAGGCCAACTTTATATAATTTTTTAACTAATATTTACTAACGGAGATGAAAAACATGATTGATTTAATGTCATTATTGGGATTAACCCTTGGAGTCGGAGCAATTTACATAGTTATGTACTGGGGCGGAACCGTACACCTACTCTGGCATAAAGACGCATTTGTACTGGTATTCGGCGGTACGTTTGCTTCTATAATGATTGCCACACCGTGGTCAATTTTTAAAAATGTTCCCAGAGCTCTGATGAATGTGTTTTTTCTGCGTGCTACACTTACCCCCAGGCAGGTTATTACTCTGCTTGTAGGTTATGCAGAAAAATCAAAAAGGTCAGGCATTGGAAGTTTACAGGAAGATGTGGGTCAGTTAAAGGACAGGTTTTTAAGTGACGGTATTATGATGGCTATTGACGGGCTTGATACGGAATTAATAAGAGAAAATTTGATGAAAGAAATTATATTTATCCGCAAAAGGCATTATCAGGTAAGCAATGTAGTGCGTACCATGGGTACCTTTGCCCCCATTTTCGGACTATTAGCCACTCTTTTGGGCGTTGTACAGGTACTTAGAGGTATTAGCGATCCGAAAAGCCTTGGGGCATCCATGGCTATTGCCGTTACCGGTACATTTTATGGTATCTGCAGTGCGAACTTTTTATTTCTGCCAGTTGCCAACAAACTTGAAGCGCACACGGAATCTGAACTTCTTTTAAAAGAAGTTATTATTGAAGGTATATTGTCAATCCAACAAGGCGATATTCCTTTGATTGTCAGCAGAAAATTACAGGCCTTCCTTGCTTACCAACTGCGTGAAAAACGCAAAAGCAGTTAATTTCAGGTAAAAAATTGAACATTTACGAAGACGAGGACTCTAACGAACAGGAAGAATCAGGCGGTCATAGCAGCCCGTTATGGATGATTATCTATACGGACATGATAACCAACCTGATGATATTTTTCCTTTTATGTTACTGCCTTACCTGGTTAAGCAAAGAAGAAAGAGAAATAGCCGCCGCCTCGTTTGATAAAACCTTTTCCGGAAAAGATACTGTAGTGGAACAGATGGTGCAGAAACAGGAAGAAAAAGTTGCTGAAGAGAAAATAAAAGAAGAGTTTGATAACGTAGAAATAAACGAAGAAAAAATAAAAATCACACTGCCCAGCCCGGTGCTTTTTGATTCCGGAAAAGCGGAACTTAAACCCCAGGTAATTACCAGTCTTCATGAAATAGCTAAAGTTATAAAAAGCATGCCCAACCGCATCATTGTAGAAGGCCATACCGACAACAAACCTATAAAAATGAAAGAATTTAAATCCAATTGGGAGCTTTCCAGCGCCAGGGCTTTCAGTGTTATCAGATATTTTATTGACAAAGAAAACATAGACCCGAAAAGGCTGATAGCTCTTGGTTACGGCGAATACCGCCCCAAGACTGATAATGATACACCTGAGCACTGCGCTGAAAATCGCAGAATAGAACTTAATATCTTAAGAGTAAAATAAATATGCGCTTACCTATACAACAGAAAATACAACCAAAGAAAAAAAAGATGGTCTTAAAAGAACCCAAACCAATGGACATTTCCGGACTCTGGATTATCCCCTATGCTGACTTTATGACTGTATTGATGATATTTTTTCTGCTGATGTTTGCTTTCGCCTATTCCATGAAAGGTTCTAAATATAAAAAAATTGTCACGCAAATTCAGGAAGAAATGGGCGGAGAAGTAAAAAAAGAAATTATTGAAAACATGATTAATGAACAGAAAGACCAGGAAACTGCGGATAAAATTGACGAAATTATTACAAAACAGAACTTAAAAAACTTTGTAAACGTCACCACAGACTCAGAGCAGATTAAAATTGTCTTTGCTAATCCAATATTGTTCGAATCCGGAGCAGCAGAGCTTAAACCCACAGCTCTTGAAATATTAAAGGGCGTGGCCCAGGTTATAAAATTCATGGACAATGAAGTAATAGTTGAAGGGCACACGGACAACGTGCCTGTATCAGGTATCAAATATAAATCAAACTGGGATTTATCTGTTGCCAGAGCTATGAGTGTAATAAGATATTTCGCTGATACTGAAGGGCTGGCGTACAACAGATTTGCAGCTGCAGGTTATGGAGAATACAGACCTATGTTTCCGAATACTACAGAAGAAAACAGGGCACAAAATAGAAGAATTGAAGTAAATATTATAAGAAAAGCCAAAACCGAAGAGAGTGAAATGGAAGAAGATGTAAACACTACTCAGGAAGAAACACCAACACCGTCAGAAAAACAACCCGCCCCAGTAACTACACATTAATTTAAATCTATCTATAAAATCATCCTTTTCTATCGCTGTAATCGATTCTTTTATACCCTACTCGGTTTCTTTTATTGCTGTAATGCTCTTATGAAGTAAAATCTTCTGTAGTTACAGGTACTTCCTCGGCACTGATTACATCTATTTTTGCTTCAAGGATAGTCTGTTTCTTTGAGCGATCAATAATTATATCGCCGTTTTTCTCCAGCTCCCTCACTACATTTGCTATGGCCTTCTGCTCTTCCTGAACTCTTTTTAAAGATACTTCTCCCAACAGGTCAATCTGTTCTGCCAGCATAGCTCTAGCGCCTTCTGTTAAAACGTCCATAATTTTCTGTTTAATATCTTCCGTAGTATTTTTAAGCGACAGCGCCAGTGAAATACCGAGTTTCTGCACTTCTCTGATTACTTTCTGCATAACCTGCTTGTCAAGAATAACAATATCTTCAAAGAAGAAGAGAGACTGTTTGAGTTTTGCTGCCAGTGCCGGATTGGTCTGTTCCAGGCTTTTTAAAATATTTTCCTGGCCTTCTCTGTCTACCTGATCTAATAAATTCAGGAAGTATTCCTCGCCACCGACTAAATAATCTATTTTTTGTTTAATTTCCTTCTCAATCTTATTTACTTCGTCAGGATCAATGATTTTGGGTGTCGTTAATGCAAGAGCAACCTTTGACTGCACTACAGGAGCAAGTGAATTAATTATGAGAGATGTAAAATCTGGAGGCAGATAACTTGCAATAATGGATATTTTCTCTGGATCTTCATTTTTTAGTAAGAATATCAGATTTTTAAAATTCTCTTTGTTTATAAATCCAAATTTTTTCATGCTTTCATCTCCCTTTCCTTTATCTAACTGCGGCCTGCGCCTGTCTAATGTAAGCTCCAGAGAACCACCTCCGGGCAAGCCTGCCGGCAACCCGGGCCCCGCCATGGCAGTATTTTCAAAACCGCCCCTTATTCTTGTATCTGCCTGAATACGTATTTCCATGGCTTTCACTATAGTACTGAAAAAATGCCTGAGCGGCCCGAATAAAAACAACGCCAAAAGAAGAATGGTAAATATCCAGTAAATCTGTGAGCTATAAAGCGTCAGGTAATCCTTCCACATCATCTTTTTTTCATAGAAAGCTATTTTCTGGACATCCACCACGTCTCCCCGTATATTGTCCAGGGAAAGCAGTGTATTGACTTCCTTTTTTATACGGTCAACAACTATCTGTGAAACTTTCTGGTCTACCGTCACAGAAATAGTGATTTTTTTTATGATTACGTTTTTGGAGGCGCTTCCTTCGTTGGGCATGTAGGAATAGGTGATGCCGGGCAAGTATTCCTCTTCCTGGGTTGTCATTCCCGGATACGCCTGGGTCTGGGTCGTTTTTGCAGGTTCATCATAAGCCAGCTCGGCATTTACCAACACCACCATATCTTTGGTACCGGTTATTTTTTCAACCAGTCTTTCTGTCCGTTCCTGCAAAGACCTTTCAAGGCTAAGCTTCTGTTCCATCAAAGCTTGCGGCAATAGTGTCTGTGTTTGCGTAAAAACCATAAGCAAACTTAATGCAAGATAAAGTATTGTCTTTTTCATTTGTTTTTTATACCCTTCATTTATTTCATTTTTCTTATAAACTCTTCAAGTTTCGGGTCCGGCTGTATGTTCAATGATTTCCGCCATATTTCTTTAGCTTTTTCTTTTTCACCTAACGCATAAAAAGCTGAACCCATTCTCTTTAACGCCGCTACGTTTTCAGGTTCAAGCACCAGAATCTGTTCGCAAATGCTTATAGCAGTCCAGAAATCACGTTTACGGAAACTTATAAGGCATTCGTAAAGTTTCTGGTCTACTACAGTCAACCCTGCCATGGGTGAAACCTTTTCAGCTTTGATGCTGGTTTTTTCTTCAAGTCTGTTTAAAAGGCGTTCTATTGTAAAGTTTTCAGGGACTATAGACAATGCATAGGCAATAGTTTTCACGGCGTTTTTACCATCGCCGTCAACATAATAACTTACACCTCTTCTCACCAGGTCACCTTCTTTACCTGGTGACATATACTGGGATATTACTTCCGTTACAGTTTTTAACCTTTCTATGTACAGCGGAATTAATGAATCATCCGGGAACAGCTCGCTGGCTTTAGTAAATTTCTCATACGCCGTAGAGAACATGCCGCGGTTATAATCCTGTATGGCTTCCTGGTAAAGCATTTTGAATTTATCTTCTTTAAGCTGCCTTGCTTCAGCATCCATGTCATTTTCTGCTTCAACTACTTTTTCCTTTGCTTCTTCTTCTTTCTTAAGTTTTATTGTTTCCAGGCTTTCTCCGAATTTATATGCATAAGATAATCTATGTGACGGCCCGAGGTAATCATTCATGGCTATTGCGTAATCAAAACCCATGGTTTTATAAGTAATGCCAAAACCTGTTGTCAGCTCTTGATTATTTTTACCAAGCCTCAATTTTATAAATTTATAAACCAATGACTCTAAACCTACGGAATAATAATCTATTAAACTTCCGGAATTCATTGAATTTTTATTCATATCGAAAGCCAGTAGCAATTTGTCCCCGAAAATTCTATAACCCAAACCGAGTTTTATGGATACAGGTAATTTGTCATCCGTGTCACCCAATTGCAGAGAAATCAGATTTGAAATATTTGTGCCCAGTGACAATTTCTGGTTCATTTTGTAATATCCGCCGATATCAAAGGAAAAATAATTTATATTGCTTGTGCTTAAAGTTGAATTCAATATCTTGCCATTTATCCCAAAATATACCTTCGGAATTAGTTCTTTGCCATAAGCAAAACACAATGCCATTTTTGAATGGTCAAAACTTCCCGTAGGCAGATTATTATCATCCCTGCCCTGGGCCCCGCCGGAATAAAGGCGCACAAAATTAAAACCAAAAACACCTTTATTATAAGCCGGATGAACATATCCCAGAAAACTGTAATTTGTTTCTTCCCACAGAATAGAATAAGAAGCCAGCATTTCCTTGTATTGAAGGGCGCCAAGGGCACCACTATTGTAGTAAGGGGCAGATACATCTTCTGCTATGCCTGTATAAGCTCCGCCAAGTGCAAAAGCGCGCGCATTAGATCCAAATGATAAAAATGAAGACGGGTCAGTACCAGCTCCATAAATAATTGATGATTTAACATACAGGCAAAGAATCATTAATACAACAAAACAGATGCTGCATGTTTTTGAATTTGCATGCACAGAAGTATTTCTCAGTGTGTTATTTGGCATAAATTAATGAATAACGCCTATTTTCCAGTTTTTCCTTATAGACTTATTTTCAGTTTTTACTTCAACCATCATTATGTACATACCCTGTGCTACTTTCTCGCCGTTATCGTTTGTTCCATCCCAGAAAATATTGT
Source organism: Elusimicrobia bacterium RIFOXYA2_FULL_39_19 (assembly GCA_001800285.1). Classification (GTDB taxonomy): domain Bacteria; phylum Elusimicrobiota; class Endomicrobiia; order CG1-02-37-114; family XYA2-FULL-39-19; genus XYA2-FULL-39-19. The sequence continues at coordinate 39,070 of MGVC01000078.1, forward strand.
TTACTCCCTGAATACCTCCGGGATTAGCGAACCTGGGGTATTTAGCGGTTTTAATTATATTTCCAAACAAATCAAATATTCTTATGGTTACTTCATAATCATTTTTAAGTACATAAGTGATTGTGGTATTTTTATATCTTGAATCAAACGGGTTTGGATAATTAGCTATCTGGGATATGTTATCTTCCGGCAAAGATAGATAAATAGATTGTGATGCATCTGAATAAGAACCCCAGGAACCGGTAAAATTTTGTGCTCTTACCCGGTAATAATAAAACCGGCCGTCTTCACTGTCTGTAATCTGATAAATGTTTTGAGCCGGAGCTATGGAACTGCTAATTGTAACCCATATAGGAGAAGTATCAAGCCGTTTTTGAAGTTCAAAATATAGCAGGCCTGATTCCAAATCCGTAACCGAAGACCAGGCTACCAAGTAAGAGGTGTACATTGATGCATCCGATACTTCAAGAGCCGCATGCCTGATATTGCTTGTAGGGGCTTCTGGTGAAGGCGGGACAGTAACATCAATTTTAAACTCTATGCTTTTTCTTCTTTTAAACGTTGTGTTTGAAGCGTTAATTGCCTCTACCCACAAATAGTATACTTTATTATGTTCAAGGTTAATGTTTGAAAAATCTACATTCTGCGTTGTTATACTCCGCCAGTCAATTACATCCGGAGTATCTGTAGAACTGGTTAAGTTATAACTGGATATACCGTATCTGAACTCACCAATATCAGCCACTCCAGTATTTACCAAAGAGTACCAGTTAAAACTGAACCCGTATTGAGTATTCATATAATATCTGGTATTGCCTTCAATTTCCTGCGGCATAGGATTGTCTATAAACAGGGTTATAACAGGAACCAGAGGAGTACGTTTATCAAGCAACGGAAATGTTTTGGTTGTTTTAAAACCGAAATTATAACCACTGTTGGGCAGGTTATAGGAAAATCCTGTATAGGCAACACCCAGGCCCAATGTTCTGTCTGGATTTGCGTCAGCATTTAAATCATAGACAATGAAAAAAGCCTGGGTTGCGTCAACGATCAGTGTTGAACTGGTATATCTCAAAAGATTTCTGTCAGTCGTATCAAAATTTGAGGAATCAGGAAACTGGATAAGCGCATTCCCCAGAGAATCGTAAACCCCGGTGGAAATTACCAGATCCGTAGCAGAATCAAACTTGCCGTTGCCGTTAGTATCCTTACATATTTTTATCTGTTTTACCGCATTATAATCAGACGTCCCCAGGTGAGACATTCTTATGCTTTGCCAAAAAGCATCGCAATAGGCGGTTAACTGCATTTTAAGCACGCCAACATTTATTTCATCTATCCTGGCATCAAGCATGGGAATTTCATTCATTACGGGGTTAATAGTGTCAGGGAAATCTTTTATGGTAGCGGTTGATGAAACAATCGGGAAATTGCCTGTAGCTACTTTATCTACATCATTGCCAAGTTTTACAGAGGTATTATCTGCAACTCTTATGCTTAATTCTTTGTTTATAGCTGCCCTTTTTGACATAGTAAGAGTAACATAGTAAAGCTGATATTCCGGCAATGATTTGGATATTACTTCCGTGTTTGAGAAGTTTATAACAGCAGAGCCATTTATAAATACACCGGTTCCCATAAAAGTATCTATTCGAATATCAAACGAAGCATTATTGTCCGCATCCCGGTAAACAGAAATTGCCGCCACATCACTATCTTCACTATCCCCTGTTCTGTCAACTTTCAACTGCTGCCAGGGTGTTGTGTTTGAATCAATGGATACCTTAAACTCCAAAAACGGTTTTGTTTCGCTTTGGTATATTTCCGGAACCGCCAACGATACCTGCTCACAGGTAACAGTATTTCTTGCCTGGTTAATTTTTATCTGCGAAGAAGCAACAGTATCTCCGGACGGACTTATACCGTCAGAACCTTCCTCTCCGAGAAGGTTTATCAGTTTAATATAATCTGTAGTTGACAATAAACTCAATCCCAGCGTAGCATTCTGGGTGAGAGACGAATATTTGGAATTCGGCGACACGTCTACCGTTACATAAAAAAGCTTGCTGGTATTGGTTATTGTCTGGGTATCTATTGAGATTAAGGCATTGGATGCGGCAAAAGTACCCGTGCCGATAAGATAATCAGACCTGATATCATCATGATAAATATTAATACGGGAAATATCATCGTCAACTGTATTTAATCCGGTGCGGATTATTTTTATACTTCGCCAGTTTGTCTGCGTGCCAAAAGCGTCGGTCCTCATTGTAAAGGAAAGCATGGGAACATCTTTGGCGCCCTGTTTTACTGATTCAGAACTGACCCCGCCTAAAGCATAATCCGAAGAAAGGTCATTATAAGTCAGCAATACGGTAGTTGAGCTCTGTACTATAGTTGCGGGGGCAAACACATTCGGCAGATTATTTCTTGCAAAAGGTATGCCTCCGGGAATAATTGTAAAAGCATCTTGCGGAATGGTTAAACCCAGGCTGTCTCCTACTTTGGCGGTATATGATACATCGTAAACAATATAATAATAACCTGTAGTTTCAGTAACGGTTTCAGCGCTGAAAGTTAAATTTACCGCTCCTGAAGTAAAACTTCCCTGTCCTTTAAATGTATCTGAATTTTTGTTAAATACTCGGTCGCCGTTATCACGATATAGTTTAACCGCCGCTACCGCATCATCCGTAGCTGTACCTGTTTTTTGTATGGTCATATTGGTCCAGCTGGCCTGCCCGCCGTACATAGTCCTTACGGCGAACAAACAGATATCCTGATTTTGCTTGCCCTGTATAATTGGCCTGGTAGTAGCTGATACGGGTGTTAACACAGTGCCGTTCCAGTATAACGGGTCTGACACACCGCTCATGGCAAATTTTGTCCAGCTTCCACCCTGGTCTTCAGTTTTTAAAATATAACCTTCCGCACCCAGCGCAAACCCGGCATTAGTAAAATCTGCCGCATAAAATGTCTTGCTTGAAGAGTAAACACTCCAGTTGGCTCCAGCATTTGCCGTTTTTAATATAACACCATTTGCGCCTGCGGCAAGGCCCGTATTAAGATCATTAAAATCTATGTCATATAAAGTAACAGTGGTTGAGCTTGCCTGGGCTGACCAGTTTGCACCGGCATCTACGGTTTTATAGATTGATCCGCTTGAACCTACGGTAAAACCAATATTTGTATCTGAATCCATAAACCTTATGGCGTTTAAATCTTTAACACCTAATGATGGTAGTAAGGCAGATGAATCTACCCAGTTTGCTCCGTTATCAGTAGTTTTATAGATTACTCCGCCTTTACCGGTCACCCAGCCTACACTGCTGGACCCGATTATGTAAAGGGATGTTAATTCAGGGGTACCGCTTATGCCGGTGTTACTATTTATCCAGGAGGTACCGCCATTAATTGTTTTCTTCAGCGTGCCATTTTTACCGGCTATAAAACCAATATTAGAATCTATCATAAATATAGCGTTGAGATCTTCTGTTGTACCTGATGCCTGTTCCTGCCAGCTCATACCGGCGTCCGTGGTTCTGGATATCAGCCCGCCTTTTCCTACCGCCAGGGCAATACTTTGAGTTACCGGAGAAATGTATACACCTGAAAATCCTCTGGCTGTAGTGGTACCGTAAACCTGTGAAATCCAGCTGGTACCGCCGTTACCGGTTTTCTTTATGGTACCTTTGTCTCCCACTGCCCAGCCGGTGTTTGCGTTAAAGAAACAAACATCTTTTAAGTTTTCATCTGTTACTTCTTCAACCCTTGCATAAGCGGGGCCAGCGATATAGTTATTAGAGAGGACAATATTCTTTAGACCTAAATCTTCTGAAGTAAATGTATTGGTACTCGGGTTCATTCTCTGTTCGCCCGGAGTAGCTGTGGAAATAATATTACCCAGGTATGAATTAGCCCTGTTACCGAATTCATCTATGGCTTCTACTGTACCTAAAACGCTGTCTAATTGTATTCTGGCGCTTCCTGAATGTGTTATTCTGAAACCTGTAGCCAGGCCTGGAATTACCGTGACGGATGCTAAACCCACAGACCAGTTGAAACTGGGTGTTTCATCGCAGGTAATTGAAGGCGTGCCGGCAGATTCGTCCGAATAATAGAACTGCTTCTGGTTTTCTCCTCGGAATATCTGAATAGAACCGGGTGATGGCGTCCAATCTATTAAATCTTTTGAAAAATATCCCTTGATTGAATCTGTATATAAATAAACAACTGAGTCCTGATCCAGCATTAACGGATTGTTATTTATATCTTGTGCCTGAAGAGTAATAGCGGCATAACTTGAATGGTCCCTGCTGGCGTAAAAGGTTTGAGGTGCTACTGAAGTAACAACAAGCTTTGAAACCTTGGCAGCAGCGGTAACAGCATACACAGTAAATTCTGAAGTATTTTGTGAACTATCTTCTGTTTTTATGGCAAAACAATAAGGCTGGCCTGGGTTTAATCCTGTAAGATTCCAAGTTAGCCTTGTCCCTGCAGGAATACTGCCGGTGGTTATAGTAACTCCCGGTGACGCCTCATAGACCGTATCATTAAGTATGAGTGTATTGCTGTACTTAATTTTTATTCTTCCGCTTGTTACGTTGTTAAGTGTAGCATCTGCCGTAGGCGCCGTCCAGGTTAGTTTCACTTCACCTTCTCTTGTTATTGAAGGAGCGGCATCAATATCTGTGATGGGTGCGGGAGAACCATTGAAAAGAAACGGACCTAATACTACTGAAGTACTTATTTCATTGTCACCGTTAAAACTTGCACAGTGAAAGTACCAGTCATCCCGGTTAAGGGTTGCGGGAAGTAAAATGTCCGGTTTTTTTATAAGTACGGTTCCTGAAGGAATAGACCCGCCTACACCCAAATCAGCATAGGTGCTTGTATTTAACTGATAACTACCGCCGCTGCCCCAGACTATTTCATCCGGGCTTGCAGCAGATGAGCTGGCCCAGATGTGTGTTGAAGAGGTACCCCACCAGATGTGGTAATATTCCACTTTACCGGGGCCTGAACTTACATTGCTTGTAAAATTGCCGGTTGGAATAACTGTATGAGAGGAATAACTCCTTAAATACTTATCCTGATAATAAATACCCGTAGTTGCCTTCACATACCAGGGCACAGACTCTGCGGATTTTGCAGGGTCCGTAATTTCATCAATAAAATATTCCGCATTTACTGCCGGAGGAACTGCCTGGGTATATTTTGTAGTTGCCAGAAGCAAACTGTCCATTCTTGTCCCCGCGTTACCTCCCACTTCGTTTGCAGCAACAACAAACCTTGAATAAGCCCTGTTGGCAATCAACCCGGTTTCAATCCAGTAAGTTACTTCACCGGTTAATTCAGTAATAAGCCCTACTGAAGTAGTGGCATTCGTAAGATACCCGCCGGATGGATATTCCCTGGAACTTGAATAAATTCTATACACATAGCTATTGGTTGATATAAACGCGCTGGCATTATCTTTCCACTGCCACATAATGGCAAATGTTGAGATAGCGGTACCAAAAAATTCCGTAGGCCTGGCTGGAGGAGAATTATATTGAATTGATATATCGTTTAAAACAGGCGTATTATTTCCGGGACCGGTAAATACTATCTTGTACTGCAGGTATTTACCTAATGCAGCAGGATTGTCTCCGCTGAAAGAAAGCTGTACCCAGGCCGGGGTGGATTCAATTATTCCAAATATTTCGTTTCTGGCTCTCACATAAACATCTACACTGCCCGAATAAGTCCAGGAAGTTATTATCACATCAGTATTTTCGCCCAATGTAGTAACTACATCTGAATAGTATTCTGCAAATGTGTAGTAGTCGGTTTTTGATTCCTCAGTTACGCTTGGTGCTACGGATGGTTCGGGAGTAGTGTATTTTCTGACTATTATTTTATCTACCCAGCCTCTTTCCGGGCCGGATATACCTTTATCAGTTCTGAAAAAATTCCACCTAAAAGCAAAAGATGTTCCCAGTGAAGAAAAATATTCCCTTTCTTCCCACGCCCTGTTGCCATAGAGATAATTTTGTATTGAACCTTCAGGAAACTGAAAGTTAAGATTGCTTGCGTTGGTATAAGGCGGAACCACGGCGCTGCCGTATGAATAGGTACTCCACTGGAATTTAATTCTTATCTGAACATTCTGGCCAAAACTAAAATCTCTTCTTAAGTATGAATTCTGATTAATATTTATCGTAGAATTACATACGGAAAAATTGCCGTCATAAACCCTGTCTTCAGCTATACTGGTAGAGCTGGCAATTCTAAACGGGGCATCCCCGCCTACTGCCCAGGGTGCGTTGATTGCGCCGGATTCCCAGTCTTCATACAAGTCAAATACCTGGCTCCTGATTGATAAACTGGTTGTTGAAACAGCATCATCGTAATACATGAATATGTCTTTTCTGGAGTTAGCGGGAATATTCGGGATTTTTACCCAGAATTTAGTTCCTGTTGAAGACCAGATGTTCCAATTTTCATTCCAGTGAGGAATTAACGTTATACCATCAGAATCTGTAAAACGCACGGTTGTCCCTAATGCATCAAGTTTAATTTCATCAAACATTCTTTTAGTATTGGTAGTGAAAGTAATCTGGTAATCTACGAGGTTGCTTGCATTTGACAGGTTATCTATGGTAATTGTTACGCGGTATTTCCAGCTGGGATGGTACCAGTTAAGCCAGGAAGAAATTCTTAAGTCATAAGTGGTAGCTGTTGAACGGTAAAAGTAGCCATTGTTCCAGTCACTGGAAGATGTCTCTACCCACCAAATTGCATGTAGTGGTTTAGAAATAGAAAGAAGTGCAGTGAAAATTAGTAAGGGTATTAGATATTTTTTTATGTTTTTCATTCTTTTAAATATTTTAAATTATTAAAAGAATTAATATATACTATAATAATACCCTTTTTTTGGCTTAAAGTCAATAATTTTGTTGTTTTTGTCATTTAAAATTGAAAAGTGGACACTTTTTCAATGATTTAAAGTTGAAAAGTGGACACCCCTTTTTAGGCAAATTACCTTTGCTTAAACCTAAACGATTCTTTTATCGTTTAGGCACGCATAGTCCCCTTTCAAGGGGACGTTCCGATGTTGTTTCGGAATGCGGAAAGGGGTTGTTATAATCTAAAGAAAAAGGAGGATTTAGATTATGACACAAATACACAAAAGATTTACAGATGAGCAGATCAAGAATCTCGTAGAACGGTATTTAAAAAAGGAAATTGAAAGAAAGTATATCCAGGAAATTCTTGGAATAGGCAAATCAAGATTCTTTAAATTAGTGGCCGAATACAAAAAATGTCCGGACAAATTCTCGATAAAATATGAAAGAGCTACAAGTACGAAAATACCTCAAGACATAGAACATAATATCATTAAGGAACTCAATATCGAAAAAAAGCTTATTGAAGACAAAAATGTCCCATTAAAATCATACAACTATAGCTACATCAAGGACCGTCTGAAAAATGATTATCACCAGGAGATATCTTTGCCTACAATCATTGACCGGGCTAAAAAGAACGACTTTTATCTTAACAGACCTAAAAGAAAGGCTCATGACAGAGAAGTATTAACCAATTATGCCGGTGAACTTATCCAGCATGATTCGTCACATCATCAATGGAGTCCTTACGCCTCAGAAAAATGGTATTTGATAACTTCCTTAGACGATTACAGCAGGTTCATGCTGCATGCCAGCCTTGTTAAACATGAAACTTCCTGGAACCACATCCTTGCCATGGAATCCATATTCCTGAAATATGGATTACCTTATTCTTTTTATGTAGATTCCCATTCAATTTTCAGATTCGTTCAAGGCAGGGATTCCGTATGGCGGGAACATATCAAGCTCACTGACCAGGCCAATCCTCAATGGAAGCAGGTTTTAACTGATTGCAATGTGAAAATTATTTATGCTTTGTCCCCTCAAGCTAAAGGAAAGATTGAGCGTCCTTATGGATGGCTGCAGGATAGAATTGTCAGAACCTGCGCCAGGGAAAATGTTTCAGATATTAAACAAGCCCAAAACATCTTGAATCATGAAATTCACCGGTATAATTACCGGCAGGTACACAGCACTACCCTAGAAGTGCCGTATTTCAGATTTAAAAAAGCTTTAAGTGAAAATAAAACATTGTTCAGGGACTTCAGCCTGAAACAGCCGTTTGTTTCATCTAAGGATATCTTCTGCTTAAGATTTCAAAGAACTACTGATGCCTATAGAAAAATATGTTTTAATGACTTGTCTTTAAGAATTAATGCTGACCCTCACAAAGATATTGAATTACGTATTTCACCCGTAAATAACACCGTTTCAGAAGTCAGGTGTTGGTTCCAAAATAAGCTTATTGATGTCCTTAAAATCAAAAATATTGATTTAGATTTGGTGTCCACTTTTCATCTTTAAAGTGTCCACTTTTCAATTTTCGCTAACATAATTTTGTTGTTTTTTATGGTTTCTGGGTTAATTTAGATAAATCTGCTTATTTTCTCAAGAAAGGTTTTTACATCAAAGGGTTTTGGCAGGTAATCATCTATACCAAGTGAAAATATTTCTTTTCTCATTTTTGGTGAGTCATAACCGGTAATAACCATAACTATAGTGTTTTTTAACCGCGGATTTGAACGGACATATTTGCAGATATCAAAACCGGATATATTGGGCATCATCAAATCCATGATTATAATATCCGGTGATTCTTTTGGTATTTCCAGCACGGCAATTGATGAAGATGAAAAAAACCTTGCTTCAATATTCTTCATCATAAAAACATCTTTTATAAGCAATGCCACGTCCGGATCATCTTCTATTACAAATATTTTCTTGTTCATTTTTTACGGTTAGACTGCTGGAAGAATTACTATAAACTCTGCGCCTTTTCCTTCACCTTCGCTCCTTGCTACAATTGAACCATTGTGTTTCTGAATAATTCCGTAACTTACCGTTAAACCCAGGCCGGTGCCCTTACCAATGTCTTTCGTAGTAAAAAACGGGTCAAATACATGCCCAACATTTTCTTTTTTTATACCAATACCGCTGTCTTTGAAAGATACCATTAAATTATTTTTATCCAGAGCTGCGGTGATTATCAGCCTGCCGCCGCCGCGCGGAGCCATGGCGTGTATTGAATTACTGACGATGTTCAAGAATACCTGCTGAACATGGCTTGCAGATATTTTTATATTTGGCAGGTTTTTGGGAACATTTTTTATAACTTCAATATTCGAGGACCTCATTTCAGTTTCACAAAAATTCAAAGTTTCAATAATCAACATTTCAATATTTGCCGGCTGGAAAACATAATTTTTTTCACGGGCAAAATCAAGCAGGGCTCTTACAATTTTTCTGCAGCGCTGGGCTGCCTGCTCTATTCTTTGAAGGTGCGACACACTGGGGTCATCCTTGGGAAGCTTTTCCAGCAATAACTGTGCCTGCCCCAATACCCCTGTCAGCGGATTATTGATTTCGTGTGCCACTCCTCCTGCCAGCTGTCCTATGCTTGACATGCGGTCCATTTGAACAATCTGTAACTGCAGTTTTCTTAAATTGTCAACCATCTTATTAAAACTTTCAGCCAATTTTCCCATTTCGTTTGTAGGGGTTACCGTTATTCTGTAGTCAAGATTTCCTTCACCTATTACTTTTGTGCCTTCAATCAATGCTTTTAAAGGGTTCCATATAGAAGTAAACGTAATCACACCAAGTAATATGCCGACGAATATAGCTACGGCGCCAAAAGAAGCAGATATGATAAGGTTTCTCTTGCTTATTGTTTTTACTGTTTCTTCATAGTTACTTAATAACGTGTAATGGTTATCAATAACAATTACAAGTTTTTCCTGCAGGTTTTTTTCGTCGGAAAGAATTGAGTTTTCATAAACACCGAATCTTTTTTCTCTTTGCGCTGAAAATATTTCATTACAGGCTTTGAGGTATAAGAGGTAGCGGCTGTTTATGTCTGTTTTATCAGGGCCTTCCGGTATTTTTTTTATTTTTGACTGAATGGTTTCGGTTTGTTCTATGAATTTATCTTTTTCTGTTGAATCGTTTAGAATGATGAAGTAACTGATGCTTTTTGTCTGTCGTTCAAAGGAAAGGTTTATTTCCCGCCAGAGAGTAAGTGTTTCAGAAATAGCAAGGCTTTTATCAAGAAGGGTTTTAGACTGCTGCGTATAGGAAACGAACATAACACTGATTGACAAAACCAGCGACACAAGTACACCAAACGCGATGAATAGCCGTATTTTTATTGACATGCCAAATTTAAAATATCCGTCTTTCTATTGTGCTACTATTATGGTTCCGTTATAAACTTTGTTTTTTGCTTCCATTACGTAAAGATAAACACCAGGGTTTACGCGGGATCCTGCAGAATCCAAGCAATTCCATTTGAAACACCAGTCAAAACTGTTTGCTTTAGGCGTTCTTTCATAAGAATCAATTTCCCTTATATTACGCCCGTCTATAGTGTAAATTTTTACCCGTACATTTTCATATTGCGGGTCAGAAAATTCAAATATCACGCAATTATTATCATTCGTTCCGTAGTAAGGTGTTACTATTTTAGGATACACCTTTTTAAGCTGCAAGTCAAACTCATCCGAGAAGCAGTTAGTACTATTGTGCACATAAACCAACATAACTGTCAGTACCGCAAAAAACCATAAAACTCTTTTCATTTTACTCCCCCCATTATTTTATTTTTGTTTTTTTACTGCCTATTAACTTCCTTTATTGATAAACACTGATATCAGTGTTAACGTGATTAATCGTTAAGTAATTAACAGTTTATTTTTCTAACCACTTAACAACTTAATCACTTATCCACCGACTTCTTATTTGCCTATCGCATCCAGTTCTTTCTGCGCTTCAGACACATCAATACCGAACTGTTCATATCTGCTTATAATTTTCTTTAACAGGTCTGACTGCGTTTTCTGGTCTATCCCTTTTGCAACCATCTTTCTGTAGTATGTTAAGCTGTCAGTATACATTCTGCCCTGGTTTTTCTGTTCTTCAAGCAGGATCTTGTATTCGCCCTGAGCAGAAGAAGTATCAATCTTTTTGTCTTTAAATCTGACAACAATCTGTTTTATCTTTTCAACACGGTCATTAAATATAAGCTTATCTGCTGTTTTTCTGTAAGTATTATATTCACCCAGATACTGTCTTTCCGGATTGTCGGAAGATACCGGTGCAAGTTCTTTGGATGCAGACGGTTTGCCGGTTTCTTTTGTCTCTTTTGACGGCTTCTGTTCCGCCGGAACGGGTATAACTGGTATCGGCCTCTTAAGCAGTTCTTCCAGCTGGTCTTTAAGCTTTTCAATTTCAACTTTTGCAATTTCAAGTTCTCTGTTTGTGGTTTCAAGTACTTTGTTAGTAGTATCAAGTTCTTTACTGGCCTTATCAAGCTGTTTGCTCTTTTCGTCCAATTTCTGTTCTGTTTCAATTCTGACTTTCTGTTCTTTTGCATAAGCCATTTGCAGTTCCGCATCAAGGCTGTCGTGGAGCACCGGCCCGAATTTCAGAACCATGGATACTTTATGGTTGCCCATGGTGTTTTTTATTCCGCTAAACGGATATTCTATGGCATAATCAAACTGTATTCCTTCGGTTTTAAAACCTACACCTACCGCCAGATTCATAAGTTCTCTGCTTCCAAATACAATTCCGGACCTGAGGCCCATGCCGAAAGGCAAGTATTTTTCTCCGGAAACAGCAATTTTATAATCACTGATTTTATTAGTCTGTTTAGTCATATAATCCAGGCCTAGGGCATAGCTTTTACCGGTATGGGCAAAACCAATATTGTAAACTGCCGGCAATTTTGATTCCACTGTATCGTCCAGGGCAATATTCGGCTGGGTAATATTCTGAATCATAAACGCTACTTTATAGTTTGAAAAAATTGAATACTTCATTCCAAAATCCACTGTTGACGCTGTTTTAGTAAAACCATATTTATCAAACAAAGCGTCTGCTCTGGCAGTACCTGTTTCAAGGGAAGAGGCGATACCGTCATTGTTTAGCGTATCGTAAGTGTACGTATCTTCACCGTAACCAATAGACAATGTTTTCAGATTAAAACCAACATCGAGTTTTCTCACGCCGCCTATAGTAAAGTTCTTGCCGTAGGAAAGAATAAATGTGCTTTCCTTATAGAGATTATCAGCATTAAAGTTCAGCACGGAAACACCGATGGTGCCAAAGTCACGTTTTATCCTAAGCGGCTGGGCTATGCCCACAAAGGAATAGCTTAAATTTGATTTATCCCACAAACCCATATACATCTGGGAATACTGAGCGGTGAATTCACCTCTTGGAATAAGAGACAATCCTGCGGGGTTATAGTACACCGCATAGATATCATCAGCCAGGGCCGTATAAGCCCCGCCCAGGCCTGCCGGCCTGGCGCCGATGGCTATGGGCTCAAAGGCCGCATAGCTTACAGCGGTCATTATAAAACTGACCGTTAACATTAAAATTACGTTGATGCAGATTCTTAAGTGTTTTGCATTCATTGAAGTGCCCTCCGTAAAGGCTGATAATAATTTATAATTGCGTGCGGGAAGCACGTAAAGCATAACTTTACCCCCGTAAAGGCAGACTTCCGTGCTCCCGCAGGATATTTTTTCTATTAAACAATTAAAAAACAATTTTATTCTTTTCATATTTTTACCCTTATCTGGCCACCACTATAGTGCCGTTAAATACTTTTCCTTCGCCTTCCAACTGATAAATATAAGTTCCCGGTATCACTACACTGCCGATTGTATCTGTGCCATCCCAGTACATATAACCGCCGGGAGTATTTGAGTTATCGCTTGTTCTGTCAATTTCCTTTACCAGCTGGCCGTTCATATCAAATATTTTTATTCTGATTTCAGTGGTTTTTGGGTTATCAAATCTAAACAGCGCGCGGTCATTCTGGCCGTCATTGTTAGGCGTAATTATTTTCGGCTTTACTTCATAGTAAGTAAATTCTGTGGCTTTTAACGCATATCTTATCTGGTACATACCAAGATATTTAACATCGGATTTTACGCCCTGGTTTACGGCATCTACCGCAGAAGACAGCTTGCTCCATTCTTTGCCGTTGAAATAGAACAGAGACAACCATTTTTCCGGTTCCTGAAGGACTTTGTTCATCTGCGCGCCTCTGGAAGCAATAGTCTGATTGTCATATTTTATGGAAACCTGAGCTTTGGGTTTTTCAAAGCTGAACCCTGCTGATAATTTCAGCTGGCCATCAACTATTTTGTAAGGTTCAATTACAAAAGATCTGAAAATCGGGCCTTTTTCGCTTACCGCATCTCTTGTCCATTTTATAAATGTGTCTTTTACGGTATCTTTAACATCTTTACCCATTTTAACATAAGAATTGTCAGATATTACTGAATACAGATTTAAGTCCTGGGAATCATCAACCACCATAGAGTCATTATAGTTGCCGCAAATATCTACGGCTCTTATCTTATAATATTTTACTTCATCGGTAACAGTAAGGCTTACATAGGGCTGGGGCACATTCGGTTTTGTAGATACGGCAAGTGTCCAGTTTGCCATATCGGCTGAAGTAAGCACCTGGTATCTGTATATTTCAGATGACCTAAACGATGTTTGGTTAAGCGTCACAAGTGTTGTCTGGCTGGTGGTGTACTGCTGATACTGTACCGGCAGCCAGCTAACGGTAAAGGCATTTCCGTCTCTTGTGTTGGTTATGTTAAGCGGAGGGAGCGGCACAGTATCATCTTTAGGTATGTTAACAAAACCAACTTTTGTCATAGAAGAGAAATTGTTTGACCAGTCACTTAAGAAGAAACCAAAGTAGTATGAAGTATTGCCCACAAGTTCCTTAATAGTTAAAGAATCTGCGGTTAATTTCATTGGGGTTTTAAAGAAATAGGCCCCGTCAAAAGCATTTTCAGGAAGCCTGTCTGTTCTGTAGGTGACATACATTTTATCAAGGTCTGAGCTGTCCGGATAGTTCCAAGACAGGTTAATTATACAACCTTCATTTATGTCTTCAGACCAGGTAGAAGTTACTGAAGTGCTGGATATTCCAGCTGGCGGCAATACATCTTTCCAGACATATATGGAAGTTGTGGCTATTGAGAAATTATTCACTTCATCAACGGTCATAATTTCAAAATAATATGTATTTTGGGGCTGGAGCTGGTTAATCTGGTAACAGGTTGCAGAGGTAAGCAGTTCTACCGGCGATTGGTAAGGATACCCGCCGTTAGCAAGATAGTTATCCGTACTGACGGTTACTACTGTTTTCACCCAGCCTCTGTTCTGGTACTGTGTTTTATCAAAATCAGGATGAGTCCAATTCAGGTTTACGTAAGAACCAATGGCATCATTGGCTTCCGCAAGAGCCGTAAGGTTTGTTACCGCATCTGGCGCAGTAACGTCATAAGCCGTGTATACTGAAGCAACGGTTCCGGTTCCGGAATAGAGTACCGGGTCAGAAGTATCAAAAGTATACATTTTATAGTAATAAGTTGTTCTTGGTTCCAGTTTCAGATGCAAATAAGTTGTCCAATAATGCGGTGTAAGTCCTGAAAGAGTAATACTCTGAGAATGTGACAAATCAGACGGATAAGTTTCCGTGCTATAGAGTATTTTCACACCGTCAAATCCCCTCACATCGCTAACCTGCGGGTTTCTCCAGGTAAGAGCTACATAAGTAGCAGAGCTTATATCCGTTGAAGCATAAGTATCAATCAGCAGGTTATTTATTTCATCCGGAGGATAATAATTGAACGCTCTTGAAGCGCCTGTATTTGACTGATAAGACCAGTTATTTCTGCCAAACCATTCGTCACTGGTCCAGCTCAGGAAATAGTAAGTAACACCCGTGTTCAGATTATTAATATATACAGTCTGGTTTTCTCCCGGATATACATTGGATGTAGAAATGATTATCTGCTGAGCATAATTCCAGTAAGCAAGAGGATCCTGTTTAAGCTGTTCGGCATCAATTAAAGGCGGAACAACTGTTGAATAAACTATTCTGTATTTTCCGTCAATTATTCTGTTTGATGTATAGTCATTACCCATGGCAGTCCAGGTAAGTTTTATTGAACCCGGCACACCGTCTGTCGGCTGGGCCAGCAGGTCAGACAAAGGAGCCGGCGGCTGCGAAGATGTAGAAGCATAAGTGCTTGATTGATAGGTTATGTATCTGGCTTTATCATCCAAAGCGCTGTGATTAAACACATTATCCAGAGACTGGATACCAAACCAGTAAAGCTGGGAAGGATTAAGACCTGTTAAAGTGTAAGACTGATAAGAATGCGGCAGTCCTGTTGCCGGAATACCCCAGATGGGGTCTTTTATGGGAGACGTAATAGTTTTCACAGAAGCATGATTCCACCAGGCTGTAGTATCACTGCTTACATCATAAATGCTGAATGTTGCATATCTGATGATATATGAATAAACCGGCCTTTCATCAGGCATATCTACAGGAGCAGTCCATTCTAACCTAATCTTTCCGCCGCCTTCATCATTTAATCCGGTTACAAATTCAGGAGTTGAATTAAGGTCAGTTACCGGTGTAGGAGGAGTAGTATCAATAATGGCTCCGCCGACTCTCAACACAAGAAATGCCGTATCGCTTGCATACAATGCAGGCACATAACACCCCTGTCCCAATAGGGCTACTATTAAGACAAGACGGCAGAGTTGGTTTAGAATCGACCTTTTATTCATATATTCCTCAAGGCGCCCGTTTCAGACAGCACACCGGCGCTTATTGTTTCAATAGGCAGGTAAGAGATACCAGCTACCCCCGTAGAGGTAAACTCTGTACCTGCCAAAATAATTCCGTTTAGAGATAAAGACAGGGGCGCAGCAAATCCTAAGAACTTTACCCCCGTAAAGGTAGAACTTCTGCGCCCCTTGTTTATGATTGCAGGCGGATAAGAACCATCTGCTACCCCCGTAGAGATAGACTCTGTATCCGCCGTATTTATAATTGCAGGCAGGTAAGAGATACCAGCTACCCCCGTAGAGGTAAACTCTGTACCTGCCAAAATGATTCCGTTTAGAGATAAAAACAGGGGCGCAGCAAATCCTAAGAACTTTACCCCCGTAAAGGTAGAACTTCTGCGCCCCTTGTTTATGATTACAAAAGAAAAAGGCCAATTAGCTGAAGTGTCTGACTTTACCCCCGTAAAGGTAGAACTTCTGTAATTAGCCTTATTTATTGCTATATAATAAAAAAACCCTGAAAACGGTGTTTCCAGGGTGCTAAATATGCTGTTATTATCCCTAATTATTATAATAATAGGGCTAATATAAAATAACAAACCAACCTGTTGCTGCTTACATATAATATAAGCTGGCACAGAAGTCTACCTCTACGGGGGATTTTGGTAACTTTTTTACTAATCTATGGAGCCCCACACTTTCTGTGGGGTACCATCGACCAGCAGTTTTGCTATTGGCCAATGCATTACTCTTGCTTACTCAGACTTGTGAACCTGGAACAAGGCCCCTGCATGCAATTCCCGGGAGAGACATTCTTCCTGGTTCACAAGCAGCCGCTCTTACACTTCAGAGGACTGTGGAACCCAGATTTTGACAGACTGCAAAAATGAAAGATCATTTACGGCTATCAAGTGAAGCCCGATACCATTCTCCGGGCCCACTCAATTTTTACAGACCTTCTGCTGCTGTTACTCTTACTGCAATTCTGCGGTATCTCTGATCAGTTACGGCTGATGGTGTACCTACTCTGAAATACAGATTTCTTACCGACGTTGGCGATACCATGTTGTAATTGTTACCGCTTACTATTGCTGTTGCATACTGGCTACCGCCTGTTACTGGGCCGTATGTTAGAGCTGCGGTTTCAAAGTATCTGCCAGTACCATCTAAAATGTCACCATCAGCAAAATCTGCTTCTGCTGCTTGAGCACTTGCAAACACTGCTGTAAGTGCAACTTTATTGTCACCCCAGTCATCTTTTGTAGCACCATAGGTCCATGCAGGATACACACCGTCGGTTGCGGCCCAGTCACCTACTGTAGCAGACTGTTCCTGACCTGTAACCTGAAGCGTCCAGTTTGTAATTATACCCGTTCCATTGTTTGTTACTGCAATGGCAGAAGATATAACCACTGTTGCAACACCGGCTTCAATGGTAATTTCATCACTGGTATCGTTTACTATGCCATCAATATCACCAACCTTAACTGACATGGTACCTGAACATTTAACAACTACGTAACCGGTATCATTACTTGCGGCAAATATTGGCGCCATTACTCCAGCTACTAAACCAAGAACCAAAACTAAACCTAACAGTTTTCTCATACGATTCACCCCCTCTTTATTAAATTTTTTACTTAAATTTCCTTTTAATCCGTCCATCTTAATCCTCCTAACAATCCTGAAGTTAAAGTGTGCTTCTTGCTTTCCAATATGATTATAGTACGTTTGTTTAGAAAAGTCAAGGGTTTTTTTTAATTTGTTTGAAATGTGAGAAAAGTCACGGGTTTTGGTAGTTGGTTATGGCTGGTTATTCAAACAGGCAAATACTACTTTACAGGTTCAACATATATCCTGGTATAGTACCTTACGTTTCTGATTTCTGAATTTACATCTACAGATACTATAAAATACCATTTTTCCCCTTTCTTGTCTTCCGGTATGTTAATAAATACGGGTATTTCCTTGATTGAGTTCTTATTAATTATTATATCACTCTTTGAAAAAGTGAGCCATTCCGGGTTTTCAGCTTCTTTATAACCCGCCGGGGCAAAAAATCCGTCTTTCACAACATTTAATGATTTTAATGTTATTTTTAATTTTCTATCTGATGAATTTACTATTTTAATAGTTTCATTATATTTTGATTTAATATTAACTTTTTTGCCAAGAGGAAAGTCCATTAAAAACATTCTTTCCGGTGTTACCAGCACAGACACAACACCGCCAAGCTGCTGTTTTCTGATATTCATTATCTCCTGCGCACTTGGTGGTTTCGCAGCTATTTCAAGGTCAAGTTTACATTTTAATCCCACCCCGAACGCTATGCCCGGGCCGCTTTCTTTAGGCACACCTGAGTATGGGTATATAAGAATCCTGTATTTCTTTCCCATCAGTTTTTCATCATTTGGGATAGTGATAAGTGCGTCCGTCTCTGCAGTTTGCCCTGGATCCAGAGAGAAATTATCTTTTTGAATACTAACCCACTTCAGGTCAGGGATAGGTTCAAACCCGTCAGCAGAAGTGGTAGTAGGTGCCTGTAATTCCAGCTTAATATCTGCCATAGACTGGCCGTTGTAAGTAACATTAAACGGAAAGCCTAAACACTGCTGAAGGCTGTAGGTCTGGCCTATTTTAAGATTTCCCAGATACATAGCTCCACACGGGGTAGATAATCCGGCTGAAAATGCAGGGTTATACAACCCGGAGGTAAGTAGTACCGAAATAATGAGTTTTTTTATCATTTCTTTTCAATCCCCAGCAGGCCGTTTACTTTTTCTACCAGAACATGGATATCCATAGGTTTTGCCAAATAGTCATTTGCGCCTGCTTCCATGATTTTCTGCTTGTTTTCTATAGAATCATAACCCGTCATAGCAAGAATTTTGGTGTTTTTCATATAGGGCAGGTTATGAATTTGTTTGCAGATTTCAAACCCATTAACCCCGGGAAGCATGATGTCAAGAACTATCAAGTCAGGCAGATGTTCCGTAATAAGCCTGCCGGCGCTAAACCCGTCATAAGCGGTCCAAACCTCTGCATCTACTTTTTCTTTAATGACCTGCTCTACCAGCTGGGCTACTTCGGGCTCATCATCTATAACAATTACTTTTTTTCTTTGCAGGGTTTTTACCAGTTCCTGCTTTATGGCATCAATGGAAAGACCTTTTTTGCTTAAAAATCCTATATGGTTTAACTTCTTAAGGGTTATGTCTTCATCATATAACCGGTGGCCGCCGGTAGTCTGGGTAGCTACCTGCAGCAACCCCATATCTGTGTAATATCTGATTTTTGAGGGTAGTACCCCCGCTTTTTTTGCTATTTCTGAAATCCTTAGATGCTCACCCATGGTTTAATCCTTCCGTTTGGCTGCTTTTTATTACAATTATTAGTAATTAAACATCTTACTTGTATTTATTAATATAATTTTAGTCTATTTTATATTTTAAGTCAAGGGAAATTATAATGACTTGGTGATAAATTAATACTTAATAAACAGCTGATTGAAACATACTATTTCAGAAGTTTATAAAGGGCGGTGGCAGGTGTGGACGCTTTAAATTTCAAAGCCTCCCTGTATTCTACAGACGTTTTGGTGCTGCCGTCAGGTAAAATGGAGGTTTTGTTTTTCCCTTTGGCAGACCGGGCAAGTTTGGTGCGGTCTACTATTTGTTTTCTTACGCCAATTGTTGTAGTTTCTTTAAAAAGCAGATCAAGCACTTTTGATTCATCAGCTATTTCACATAGAACAGAAAGTTTTACAGCGGGACGGCCTTTTTTCATAATGATATTTGTCAGCCATACATCCAAAGCGCCTGCTTCAAACAATTTTTCTGAAACGTACGGATAAACGCGCGGGTCTAAATCATCAATATTGGTTTCTATCAGCATTACACTGTCCTGCTGATAATTATCTTTCATTTCACCAATTTGCAGGGTGAGTTTGTTGGATAGTTTTGGCACGTCAAAAGTACCGGCACCGAAACCGTATTGTTTGATTTCAAATACCGGCCGTAAACTCTGAGGCTGCATGATAGTAGAAACCAGCGCTATGCCCGTTGGCGTTGCTAACTCGTATTCAACGGTTGTGCTATAAATAGATATATTATTTTTACTGAGCATTTCAATGGTAGCCGGTTCCGGCCTGCCCACGTTTATATCTGAAACAAATATTTTTTCTATACCCAGCATGAAAAACCCTGATATAGCACCCGAAATATCTATAATGGTATCAATAGAACTTAACTCATGAAAATGAGTCTGGCCTCTGGGTATGCCGTGAATTTTTGATTCAGCTGTTATCAGCAAATCCAGAGTTCTAATTGCATCTGCTTTTATTTTTTCCGGAAGGGTGCTTTTTTTCAGGACTTTCAGCATATCAAATGGCGAATGAAAATGAAAATCACTGTCTACTACCGTATTTATTGCGTCCGTATGGCCTTTTTGCACTCTTTTTATTTTAAATTTCCAGTTTTTTAGTTTTAGATGTTTTTTTAGATAGTTTTCAAGCTGGGCGCTTTTCAGTCCGCAGTCAAAAATGGAAGAAAGAATCATGTCACCAGCTATGCCTGATGAACAATTAAAATATGCAATTTTCATGAATTAGAACCTCACTTCTTTTTATTTATTAAGTGCGCTATTACACCGGCACCTATGCCGTCATCAATATTTACTACACACACATTTACCGCACAGGAATTAAGCATTGCTAAAAGAGCTGAAAAACCTTTCAGGTTTGAACCGTAACCCACCGAAGTAGGCACACCTATTACCGGGCAGCTTACTATGCCGCCAAGTATTGAAGGCAAAGCACCTTCCATCCCGGCACACACAACTACACAGGAAGCATTATCCAATTTTTTCTGATGTTCAAACAAGCGGTGTACACCCGCCACACCTACATCAAACACGCGCTCTACGCGGCTGCCCAACGTTTCTGCCATTACAGAGGCTTCTTCCGCTACGGGGATATCTGTTGTGCCTGCGGTAACTACGCAAACATAGTCCATTGATTTGTTTTTTTGCAGTATAATATCCGTGTTTTTTACTACTACCATTTTAGCGGCTTTATGATATACTGCTTTTTTAAATGGTTTTTTAACTGCTTTGTAAACTGCTTCTTCAGCGCGGGAACAAATAACTATACCGCATTCATCGTACAATCGTTTTGAAATATTAACTATCTGCTCTATAGTTTTTCCCGGGCAGTAAATAATTTCAGGAAAACCCTGCCGTTGCAGCCGGCCCGGGTCAGGATGAGCGTAATGATGTACGTTATGTTTAGACATTCCAATCCTCCAATTCCATGTTTGGGTCAGGGTATTTCTTAAATTTACTTATCTTATAGGCTTTTGCGGATTTATATTTATAATATCCTACGGAAGCTATCATGGCGGCATTGTCTGTACATAACCCTCTGGAAGGCACGTACACATGTATTTTATTCGCTTTTCCCCTTGAAATAAAGGTATCTTTTAAAAATCCGTTGGCGGTTACTCCCCCGCCTATAACCACATTTTTCATTTTAAATTTTTTGGCTGCTTCTATAGTTTTATCTACCAGTGTGTCTACTACCGCAGATTGAAAAGAAGCGCAGATATCGTTTACATGGGTTTTATCTTTAGCAATTTTAGCGGCATTATCGCGGACATAATACACCACTGCTGTTTTTAACCCGCTGAAACTAAAATCCCAGTTTTCCCATAAATACGGCCTGGTAAATTTTACCGCAGAAGCATTGCCCCCTCTGGCCGATTTCTCTATTACAGGCCCGCCGGGATAGGTAAGATTAAGCAGTTTTGCCACTTTGTCAAAAGCTTCACCTGCGGCATCATCACGGGTTTTACCTAATACTTTATAACTGCCAAAATTTTTTACCAGGACCAGTTCTGTATGTCCGCCGGAAACTATTAAACTTAAAAAAGGCGGTTTTAACTGCGGGTGTTCAAGAAGAATACCGAAGATATGGCCTTCAAGATGATTTACAGGCACCAGAGGTTTTTTGTAAAGGTAAGAAATTGTGTTTGCAAAGGTCCAGCCCAGAAGAAGAGAACCCATTAATCCCGGGCCCGCGGTAACAGAAATGGCTGACACTACATCTTTTTTATGCAAATCAACAAGAGTGAACCCTGCATCAGTTACCGCTTTTTCAAATACATAATTTATATTTTCCAGGTGCGCCCTGCTGGCAAGTTCCGGCACAACACCAAAATACTGCGCGTGCATTTTCTGCTGTGATGAAACTACATTTGATAGTATTTTCCTACCGTTTTCTATTAATGCTACTGCAGTTTCGTCACAAGATGTTTCAATACCTAATGTTATCATTTCTTTAACCGTTTGACTGTATTTTTTGTTTCAAGCAGTTTATCAAGATAAACCAGCTCTATGCCTTCCTGCTCAAACACCGGCTGCATTTCTATAAGCACGGAAAGCAGGTATTTCTTATGAATATGGCCTATGGCTACTGCACTACCATTCATTTTGGCTATTCTTACTATTTGCATACACTTTGCTTTTGTTGCCTGCGTACTGTCTTCCACATCAAGAAACAAATCATTTTTTACAAACGGTTCATTTATTTTTTTTGCTAAAAATTCACCGCTGGAATCTATGGCTGTTACTGAATCAAGAAAAAAAACATTTTGTTTTTTAAGTTCCGATAAAAGCACGTGCATGCCATAGCGTTCTCTTGTAAAAGCGGAACCCATGTGGTTATTTACACCGGCAGGAGCACCAATGGCTTTTAAGCTGTCGCGCACAATAGCCAGTATTTCTTTTTTCTTCATAGAAAGAAGAAGCGCCTGTTTGCCGGGATTAATTTTCGGATAGCCTTTTGGCTCCATGGAAAGATGAAGCAGGTAAGGAATTTTTCTTTCCTGAAGCAGGGCTGCTATTTTTTTTGAATATCTTTCTTTTGGAAACAAAGAATAGCTAAAAGGAATCCCGGAACTTAAGAATTCTTCAACTTTTTTCTCATCATAACCCAGGTCATCTATTACAAGCGCCAGGCGGGCTTTGATATCCATACGGAAAACCAGATGAACCAACATCTTTTTGTCTTTGCCTAAATATAAATGAACAGTTCTTGTTTCTTTATCCCGTTTTAAACTTATCTCCGGCTGCAATGCATCTGTAGCTTTTGTAATTTCTTCCTGTAACTGGTCTATTCTTATTTTTTTCGGCTGGCGGATTTCCTTGGTAATTACAATCCAGCTGAAAAAACCGCTTCTTTTTTCCTGCCAAGTGTGACTGAGTACATCTGCATCTGTAATACCGTTTTTTAAAAGTGTTTCATTTACTTTTTCATCCAATTTAAGCGTATAACCGGAATAGTCTTTTTCAATTACGAAATAGTAAACACCGGCTGAAAGAACAAGCAACAAAACAATAATCAGTACCGGCCTTAGATATTTCATTTCCTTCTTCATTTCACTCCCAAAAACAATGAAATAGTTTTAAGTGATATAAATGATTTTAGGTGAAATTAAACCTTAAAATTTTCAACTGTCCGAAGCAGCCAGTTTCTGGATGCAAGTTTTGAAAATTTAGGGTTAATGAACCGATGACCGAATGTTTCTGTCAAAAATCATTAAAAATCATGTAAAAACTGTTTCATTGTTTCACTCACCCTTCTTTCTGCTGCATAAACACTTTTCTTGCTTTTAAAAGCTCGATGGCGCGTTTTAATACTTCATCTTCTATTTTTGTTTCTTTTTTATCCTTAGGTTCTTTGCCTTTTGGATAAACCGTCTCTTCCTGCATCATCAGCTTTGATTCCACTTCAGGAGTAACTTCAATATTTACATCCGGCTCAATGCCGCCTTTTTTTGTTTCCGTATCTACCTGTATTAATCTGCCTGACGGCGTATAATACTTTGCCGTAGTAAGTTTTAACGCACAGCCGTCCTGGAGCGGTATTACGCTCTGCACACTGGCTTTCCCGAAACTTCTGGAACCTACAATAAGCGCTCTCTTATGATCCTGCAGGGCGCCTGAAACAATTTCTGAAGCAGAAGCAGAACCCCTGTTTATAAGCACAACCACCGGAACATCTTTCCATAAAGCTTCTTTATTGGCCCTGTATTCACGGTAACTTTCAGGTATTCTTCCTTTGGTATAGACTACCATTTTGTTTTCACCCAGAAAAAGGCTTGACACTTCCACAGCCACATCCAGCAGTCCTCCGGGATTGTTTCTTAAATCGAAAACAACGCTGTCCATACCTTTTTCTTTCAGTTCGTTATAAGCTTTTTTAAGGTCACCCGCACTGGTCTGGTTAAATTCCAGCAAATGTAGATAGCCTACGTTATCTGTAAGCATTTTTGAACGCACATTTTCAAGTTTAATTATTTCACGGATTATTTCATAATCAATTGGTTCTTTTGACCCTTCACGGGCTACGGTGATTTTTACTTTTGTGCCCGGGTCCCCGCGGAGTTTTTTCACTGCATCTTCCATGGTTATATCCATTGTGCTTTCACCTTCAATTTTGACAATTTTATCGTCCGGCAGCAGCCCCAACCTGTAAGCGGGCGTGCCCGGCATAGGTGAAATAATGGTAAGCCAGTTATCTTTTATTGAAATTCTTATACCCAGTCCGCCGTACTTTCCCTCTGTTTCTATTTTCATTTCTTTATAAATTCTGGGTTCAAGAAACGCGGTGAAAGGATCCAGGGGTTTTAACATGCCGCTGGCAGCCGAATAAATTAGTTTCTGCGTATCTACTTCTGTAACATACTTTTCCTGCGTATGCGTAAGCACATCAAGCAGAAGCTTGAGCTGGTCATAGGTTTTGTCTTCTTTTGCGAAAGAAAACACACATATGTTTAACAACATTGCTGCGGTAACTAAAAATCTTAACATTATTGCCTCCTGTTATTTTTGCAGCCATTCCAGAGGATCCTGGGGCTGGCCGTTGACCGAAATTTCAAAATAAAGCGTATTATTGCCGGATTTCCCCAATTTTCCCACAACATCACCCGATTTTATTTGTGCGTCGTTATCAACAAGAATTTCATTTAATTGACCATAAATTGAATAAATCCCGCCGCCATGATCTACAATAACGGTATTGCCGTAAGATCTGAAAGTTTTTGCGTATACCACTTCACCCTTATCAATGGCAGTAATCTGAGCGCCTGTCTGTGCCTGAATTTTAATTCCATTTGATATGACATAAGTATCAAATTCTGCATGTTTATTTTTTCCATACTTTGTTATAACCTTTCCGCTTACCGGCCATTTGAAAGATTTCTTTTTTTCAATGAAGGATTTTTTTGCATATTCTTCCTGCTGTTTCTGCTGAGCAGTTTCATCTTTTCTTTTTTCCAGCGATTCTATGAATTGTTTTAATTCCAGGGATGTTTCATTTAATTTTTTTATTTCCTCTTCTACCGAAATTCTAATACCGCGGGCGGTTTTATATAATTCTGCTTTATCCTTTTTCATGGCTTCCTGTTGGGACTGCTTTTGGATAAGGTCTTTATTTAATTCATCTAGGTCTTCCTGGATTTTAGTATATTTCTGAAAAACGCCTTTTGCATAATTTTCTCGGTCACTGGCCAGTCCTATTTGGCGGGTTTTGACTTTCAATGCGTACAAAGACATGGATTTTACCCAGACATCTTGCATGTAAAAATCAACTGAGTAATAATCTTTATAGATTCTGTCCAACTCTTTTTTCAGCACGTTTTTCCATTGGCCTGCTTCCATCTTTGCCAAGTTCATTTCTTTTTCAGTATTTGCTAGCTTCTTTTTGGTGCTACGAATTTCTTTTTGTATTTTTGTTATTTCATTGTTGATTTTACTGGTTTCGCGTTCTATGCGGGCAAGCTCCTTACGAATTAACTGTTCTTCTCTCTCATATTTAAGTTTTTCAGACTTCTTCTGACCCAGCTGCTTTTCAATCTCTTCAAGACTTGATTTTTTAGTAGTTATTTCTTTTTTGTATTTTTTTAAAAGTTTATCATACTCACTGGCAACTGCGGGCATAGCAGTTACTACAAAGGTAATAAGTATTCCTAAAACAATCCTGCAAATTTGCTTATTTTTCTTTTCCATGGAGTAATTCCATCAGTACGGATGATAAACCAGTTAAAACTATCAGAAAATACCATTTTAACGGCAACCCAATAAACACATTACCGGGTAATATTAGTTTTTTCAAAAGTATTATTACAAAAACAGCTATTGCAATACCTGACAGTCCGGCATAAATACTGAAATGCGCACCAACAACTCTTTTTAACAATTCTTTTTTATTATGCATAAATTCTGACAAGAAAAAGAAAAGCAGTATTACAAAATATGCTATTAGCACAATTTTTATCATCACATCTGCGTAAAATGAAAATGCTCGTACTTTTTCTACAAGGCTTAACAACCCCGCGTCGTATTTAATTTCACTTATACCATTTATAGCATTTATTTGATTTATGGTATCTTCAACATAAAAAGTATCAATCACGTATAATTGAACATTAAATGTATCAGGAAATGGATTTTCGCCTGCTATAAGCACCTCGTTTTTTACTTCAGCAAATTTTTCTTTTACCTGCTCTCGGGAATAATAGGCAACTGTTTTTATGGATTTAATTGAGCGAATCTTCTCCCCTGCTACTTCCGGGGCAGGAACATCCTTATCAAGAAAAACAATCATTTCAAATCTTTGTATTAATTCATTTTCATAGAAAAGAGTGTTTATTTTTACAAAAACTATAAAACTTACCAGCATTGTTATTATGAAACTCAAAACAAAGTAATGAGCCATGCTTTTGATGATTTTCTTATTCATTGTTTAACCTCTTTAATTAGGTCTGAAGCAAGAAAAAAGTTTAATTCTGACCTTTTATTATATTCCTTTAAAGCTTGGATACGCATTTTTAGTGCATTATCCTTGTTTTCCCATGCTGATTCAACCACATGAAGTGTTTTCTCCGGGTCAAGGGTTTTAAGAAAGTAGTTTTTATAGCCGAATTCGGTTAGAAAGTACTCAAGTTTGCTATCTTTTGATATTCCTACAACTGGAATTCCTGACATAATGCCTATTACAAGTGCGTGAAACCGCTGAGATATTAACAGGTCTGTATTTTCAATTATCCCGAACAAGCTTTCAGGATTAATCCATCTTGTTATCATACATTTGAAATCCAGTTGTTTTAAAACTTCTACCGACATATTATAATCACGTTCTAAATGAAACGGCACAAAAACAAACTCTGCTTTTACCTTTTGGTGAACGACTTTACACAGAGACACAATCTTTTTAACTTCTTCTTCATAGTTTGTTTTATTTTCCGGGGCCTTTAAAGCAACAGCAATCCTGTTAATTTTGTTTTTGCTGTAAAGAACCTGATTGCTTTCTCTTAATGAAAACACTACATCTGCTGTTAAAACCGTATTTGTTATGTAATTTTCTTCAAGAAACTTTTTTGAACCCTCGGACCTTACTGTCAGTACATTAACAAACCTCAGCACAGCCCAGATAAGAATTTTGTTTTTTGATTTTTTAATTGGCACAAAATCAACACCGCACAGCATTACCTTTTTACCCGTCAGTTTTGCCAGCGTTATCAGGGCCAGATAGTAATACAGACTTAAGCTGCCGGTAACGTCCTGAAAAAGGCCTCCGCAGAATATTACAATGTCGTTTTTAAATATTGCATTAATTACATCATCAATTCTCCAGCGGTTTACTGTTTTAATAGCGTTTAAAAATGGTGAATTAACACCTTTCCTGTACATAACCTCAAACTCTATCTTATCAGCCTTACGTTTAAGGTTGTTTATCACACTGGAGAGAATCAGTTCATCTCCTGCATTGTTAAACCCGAAGTATCCACAGATTAAAACTTTTACCATTTTATTTGTTTTCAACGGCATGAATATATTTATTTGTAAAATATACTGCAATTACTCCTGCTGAGTAACCTATTATCAAACCATAAATCACTCTTAATAACGACAAATAAAGCGGAGTATGTGAATGCATAAAAGTATTGATTATTGATATCTGGCCAATCAGTCCTAATACCAGCAATACGCGTGAATTTAATACTACTCCCAGCAAAAACAGCGGGTGCCCGATAATTTCCTTAAATCTGGGTCTTACACCGAACACATCTTCAAGAAAATATCTTGTTTTTGATTCTGCTACGGATATTTCTGGAGTATTCCCGCTTCTTATAAGCATGTAAACGAAAAAAAGTACTATGGATACAATCACAATAAGATTCCCCAAATTCAGATGTTTGTGCATAAAAGCTTTGATTTCTTCATAATCAAACAAGCAGAACACTGTTACAATAATAGGTACAGCCATGGCTAATTTCACGCCTTTGAACATATTTAATCTTATTAGAAATTCTGTATTTGAAATCAGGACAGACATCAACAAAGTACCTAGAAGGGTAAATCCGGAAACCTTAAAAAACACCATTGAAGCTTCTTTTAAATCTTTACTTCCTTCGTTTATCTGTCTTTTGATTATAAAACACATAATATATACCGGCAAAAACAATGCCAGCAACAGGGCCAGCAGTTTCCCCGCAAATGCGGGCAGAAAATAAAGGTATTTGTTCATCTTTGCCTGATTGAGAGTGAACCCTGAATTATCAAATTTTACACAGGTTTCCCGCAAAATATCCAGATTTTGTTCTAATGTAAGGTTTTTATTGAAATCATAATATATCACCCGGCAGTTTCTTTCTTTCACAGCTCTTAAAAATCTGGAAATCACTTCTGTGGTATTTAATCCCGGTTGGTTAATTCTATGGGCTCTTATAACATTGCAAGGTATTACCGCTAAAGCGCTACGGAAAAGCTGTTCTTCCTTGCTGCTTTCTGTAAGCACCAGCCTCATGTTCCTTTGCGCAGCCTCGTTTATCAGTGCCGGTTTAAAATCTTCCGTTACAATAACCGATGAAAAGTTTTCCGGCAATATTTGGAGGATGGCAAAATCTTTCCCGGGTCTTAAGATACAGTCAAGTCCGTATTTTTTTAACAAGTCAATATTTTGCTTTAAATAACCCCAGCCGGCTTCACGAGCCTTTCCTTTAAGTTTGAATATGGTGTAATTTCCGGTATTTACTGTTTCAGGGTCTTCGTTATATTTTTCTTTTATTATATTTTTAAAATACTTTGCCAGTTCTTTGCTTTTTACTACAAAGGTTTCAGGCATTATGGGCGCTTCCGGAGACACCAGCCCGAGTAGTTTATATTTTTCAATATCAGCTTTTGTAAAATAAACTACATTTCCGCTTTCGTTAAGGCTTTCAACGGTTTCTTCATCCAGCACTACTGAAGTAACACCCATTGTTTTTAAACGGTCCAGCAAATTTTCTTTTTTGTAGTTTTCCCGGGCACAAATTTCATTTATTTGTTTTAATTCAACACAAACCTCAACGTTTGTATTTCCGGCTTCATAGGCTAGCCGTAAAACAAACTGTCTTATTGCAGCAATTAGTATAAGTGCTAACAGAACTATTTTTATTGTTTTCTTCATTTTCTTTTCCTTGCTGAGTTTTTATATAGTTTTAAGTATTCTTTAACGGGTAAGTTCCAGGAAAAATCTTCGTTTAATGCGTTTTTTATCAAGGCCTCATGGTTAGTTTTATTTCTGAAATTGTCTTCCGCTCTGGTTAAAGCATTTAAAAAACTTTCCGGTTTCGGTTCATCAAACAGAAAACCAGTACCTGTTTTATTAACCGAATTAAATTCTTTTATAGTATCGAATAGCCCGCCTACTTTCCTTGCTACTGGTATAGTGCCATAGCGCATGGCTATCATTTGGCCCAGCCCGCAGGGTTCAAAGTGCGACGGCATAAGAAAAAAGTCACTACCGGCATATATTTTGTGCGCCATATTGTTATCAAAATCCAGCATCAGCTTTATTCTAAGCGGATACTTTGCCGCTAACTCAGAAAGCTTGTCCTGAAAATATCTCTGGCCTAAACCCAAAATAATTACCTGCGCATTTTCCAGTTTTTCTATTGTTTCAAGAATTAGATCAAAACCTTTCTGGGCGTCAAGTCTGCTTACCATGCCGAAAACAGGATTATCGTTTACAGGCAGGCTTGTTTCTTTCTGCAAATCTGCTTTACATATTTGTTTATTTGAAATAGCTTTTGAGCTGTAATTTGCTTTGATAGTGCTGTCTGTTTGCGAATTCCAGGAATTTACATCAATCCCGTTTATAATGCCGGAAAGGCTTTTTTCTCTTGATTTCAACACACCTTCGAGCCCTTTTCCCTGGTCCTGCTGTTGTATTTCCCGTGCATAAGAAGGGCTTACTGTAGTTATTAAGTCGGAATATACAATACCGGCTTTCATGAAGTTTATATTACCATAAAACTCAAGTTTCTCAGAACAAAAATTATCCCGGCTTATGCCTGTGGCATAAAAAATACTTTCCGGATAGATACCCTGATAAGCAATATTGTGTATAGTAAATATAGTTTTTACTTTTTCCTGGCAGAAATAAGCGTCTGTTTTATAAACCGTACGCAGATATGCGCTTACCAGGCCTGTCTGCATATCGTTGCAGTGTATTACATCGGGTTTGAAATCAACAATTTTGCAGACCTCCAGAACAGCGCGTGAAAAGAAAATATATCTCAGCGGATTATCGGAATAATCACCGTCAGCGGTTCCGTAAACCTCGTCTCGGGCGAAGAATCTTGTGCTTTCAATAAAATAAGCGGTAACACCTTCCTGTATTTTGCTTTCCCATAACTGTGCTGGTTCAACTTCATTTGCTATGGGAATAAAGAACTGGTTTTTAAGATTTTTTAGTTTAAATGCTTTTCTGTCAATTTTTTTATGCAGAGGCAGGATTATTCTAACATCGTGTTTGTGTTTAGCAATGAATTGGGGCAGGGTTCCAAGAACATCCGACACCCCCCCGACTTTTATATAAGGAAGGCATTCAAAACCAGCGAACAGTATTTTCATCTTTTAGTGAAATGCGTACTTTACACTTCCTCGCGCAGAAACTTTGCAGCTTCTTCCGGAGCCACCGGGTTAATATAAAAACCTGTACCCCATTCAAATCCTGCAACACGCGTTAATTTTGGCATGATTTCTATATGCCAGTGATAAAAAGGAGAATTGGGTTCTTTTAACGGATTTGTATGAATGAGGTAATTATAAGGCGGGTTATCCAACGCCTTATTAATTTTATCAAGAACCGTTTTCATAATTTGTGTCAGCAATGTGACATCATATTTTTCTATGTCACTGAAATGCGAGTAATGTCTTTTCGGCAGTATCCAGGTTTCAAAAGGGAAACGTGAAGCATAAGGGCAGATGGCAATAAAGTTATCGTTTTCAGTCACTACTCTTGATTCGTCGGAAAGCTCCATAGCTATTATATCGCAGAACACGCATCTTTCTTTGAAATCATAATAGGCTTTTGAACCTGACTGTTCCTGTTTTACTTTTACAGGCACCATGGGCAGTGCTATAAGCTGTGAATGCGGGTGCAGTACGCTTGCACCGGCAGCTCTACCGCGATTTTTGAAAATTAGAATGTATTCAAAACGTGTATCCCTTCTTAAATCTCCTATTCTGTCTTTATACGCCCAGATAACATCTTCTGCTTTTCTATCTTCAATGTCCGGAAGCTCTTTGTTATGTTCGGTGGTTTCAATAATTACTTCATGCGCGCCTATCCCGCTCATCATATCAAACATACCTTCGGCACTGCGGTGAATTTCCCCTTCGATACCCAGTGCGGGGTATTTATTCGGAACCACGCGAACCCACCAACCGGGTTTATCTTTAAGAGAGCCGTATTTTCTGTAGGCAATAATTTCAGAAGGAGTGAGATGCTCATTGCCTTCGCAGAACACGCAGGTTTTTAGTTCTTCTTCATTTTCTACCGGGTTTTTCTCTACTGAAATTTTCTTTCTTTCTGTTGATATGATTACCCATCTGCCTATAACCGGATCTCTTCTTAAATCTGGCACAATTCCTCCGAATAAGTGTTTATATTAATTTTCTTCCTGTTTATTTTCCTGTTCATCCCGGGCGCCGGGTTCTTTAAACAATTCTTCACTATTTAGTTCATTTTCAGCCTGTGCTTCGGCTTGCTGCGCTTCAGGATTTCCTGACGGCTCTAATGGTTTTTCTGTAGACATGTCTTCTATTATAGGCAGGTCATTAAGTGTTTTCAAACCGAAGTATCTCATAAATTCAAGGGTTGTGCCATAAAGCAGAGGACGGCCTACGGTTTCTTTTCTTCCTACTATACGGATAAGTTTTCTTTCAAGCAGGGTATCTATGACATTGGTAACTTCTACGCCTCTTACATCTTCAATTTCCGCTCTGGTAACCGGCTGTTTATAAGCAATAATAGAAAGTGTTTCAAGCGCGGAATTTGAAATTCGTATTGTTGTTTTTTCTCTAAACAACCTTCTTACGTAATGGCTGTTGTGCGGGCGCGTGGCAAACTGGTACCCGTCTGCGACAAAACGCAGTTCTATAGGCCTTTGGGCATAATCCTGAGTGATTTCTTCTATTGCTTCCTTAAGCAATTCTTCCTTGATATCCGGCTTGTCTGAAAATACTGATTTCAGCCGTTCCAGGGATACGGGTACATCTGTGATAAAAAACAGGGTTTCTAAAATGTCTTTTAGTTCATTCTTTTTCATTGTTTTGGCCGTTACTTTCTAAGTTTTCCTTATTAATAATTTCATTATTTTCTGTTTTGTTTTCAATTATTTCTTCTGCCGGGTTTTCCTGTACCGGAGGTTCTTCCGGTTCAACAGCTTCTTCCGGCATTTCTTCAGGGGGTGCGGGTTCTTCCTGAATTTCAGGCTGTATTTCCAGGACAACAGTTTCCTGTGCTTGTTTATCCGGTTCCTGAATATCCGGCTTGTTTAATTCAGCGGTTTCAGTGGCACCGATATCATTTTTAGTTTCTTCTTTATAATTTGCAGATAACTCCTGGGCTTCTTTTAAAGAACTTTCATTCAAATAAAGCCTTATTTCCCCAAATACCATAGTCTGCCTGGCTACGGTCTGTTTTAATCTTATAAGTTCAAGGATAGCAAGAAACAGAACTATCATATTCAGCCGGGTTTTCTGCTGTTTGAGCAAATCCCTGAATATCAGATACTTTCTGCCGTGATTATCCTGGGGTGCGGTATCAAAGGAGCCCATAATTTCGCGTATTTTTCTTTCTATGGGTATTTCTTCAAATATGATTTCTTTTATTTTTTCAGGCAGTTCTTTTATGACTTCCTTGAATGATTCAAGTAAATCAAAAAGATTGGCTTCCATCACATAATCTTCTTCTGAAAACACGGGAGCATTTTTATAGTATGCGCCTTTTTCGGCAAATTCTTTTAATTCCAGGAACTGGGCTGCCTGTTTGAATTTCTGGTATTCAAGCAGTTTTTTTGTAAGTTCTTCTCTGGGGTCCGGGCCTTCGTCTTCTTCGACCGCATTGGTAGGAAGCAGGGTTTTTGCTTTTATCTGCATCAGCGTAGCGGCCATAATAAGAAACTCACTTGCCACATCCAGGTTTAACTCTTTCATGATTTCAATATATTCCAGATATTGAGCTGTAATGTTGGATATTGGGATATCATAAATATCCAGGTCATTTTTCTTAATCAGGTAAAGCAGTAAATCCAGCGGGCCTTCAAATATTTCCAGGTGTACGTTATAGTCCATTAGAGTTTTATTGTTTTCAATACTTCAGCCATGACTTGGGAAGCATAATCAAAGGCCTGCTTCCTGCCCTGTGCAAGAATATCGTCAACCAATCCTTTCTGTTTTGCAAACTGTTCTCTTTTTTCTCTTACGGGTTCAAGTATTTTTAGAATGTTTTTCGTAAGTTCTTTTTTATCAGCTACGCAGCCGATTTTGCCTTCTTTGCAGAGAGCTTCTGTTTCCTGTGCATTTTCTGAAAAGAATTTATGAAAAGCATAGACAATACAGCCTTCCGGGTGACCCAGGTCTGTAAGACGGATTTTCTGCGGATCAGTAAACATCTGGTTTACTTTCTGGGTTATTTCTGCGGGAGTATCTGCCAGGCAGATAGCATTATTGTAGGATTTAGACATTTTTCTTCCGTCAGTACCCGGTACACGGGGTGCATTGGAAAGAATAGCTTTTGGCTCAGGAAATATTTCACCGTAAAGAAAATTAAAACGCCGGGCAATTTCGCGGGTAAGCTCTAAATGAGGAAGCTGGTCTTCCCCTACCGGCACATGAGTGGCTTTGTACATTAAAATATCAGCCGCCTGCAAAACAGGATAGCCTAAAAAACCGTAAGTATGTATATCTTTATCTTTAATTTCTTTTAATTGCTCTTTATAAGTCGGACAACGGAACAACCAGCCTAAAGGAGTAATCATGGACAGGACCATGTGCAGTTCTGAATGCTCTTTAATGTCTGACTGGCGGAAAATTACGCTTTTCTGCGGATCTAAACCGCAGGCAAGCCAGTCTAAAACCATTTCCTGCGTATTATCTTTCAGGTTTCCGGTATTTGCGTATTCGGTAGTTAAAGCATGCAGGTCTGCTACCATGTAATAACAGCTGTATTCATCCTGTAGTTTTACCCAGTTATTAAGAGTGCCTATAAAATGGCCGATATGCAGTTTGCCCGAAGGGCGCATACCGGATAATATTCTTCCTTTTTTTTCCATTACAAACCGCCGCCTGAAATAATTCTTATCAACAAAACCGCAATAGGGCTGATAACATTCCAAAGTATGCCGCTCATCATAAGAATGATGACAATATAGAAACCGTAAGGCGCTATTTTTTCATATTCGTAAGCCAAACGCGGCGGGAGCAGCCCTGTAAGTATATGACTTCCGTCTAACGGAGGCACGGGCAGCATATTAAAAACTGCAAGCACCACATTTAGCTGTATTAATATTTGAAACATTCCGATGACGTAAGAATCAAAGGAAAAATCTATAGAAGATACAAGCCTTAACAATATACCGCAAATTATTGCCAGTGTGATATTTGAAACCGGTCCGGCTAAACCGATAAGCATCATGTCCCTTTTAGGATTTTCCAAATGCCAGGAATTAATTGGTACCGGTTTGGCCCAGCCGATAAAAAATTGACCCGACATAAGAGACATGACAGGCAGTACTATCGTACCGATTAAATCAATATGCGGCAAAGGGTTCAGTGTCAGCCTGCCCAAATTATAAGCAGTACTGTCACCCAGTCGCTTTGATATGTAACCATGAGAAATTTCATGAATAATTATGGAAAACATTAAAAGCGGAAAAATTACAAATAACCTGAATAAAATATCCATTTTACCTATTCTTGTAAAACTTTATTATGTGGCTTTCGGCTTCAGTATATTTTTTAAATCTTCTTTTATTTGCATCTGCAAGGATTTTTGAAAAAACCGGGCCCGGTTTAAAACCCATTTTAATCAGGTCCGAACCCTTAACAATAAAAGCATTTCTGCTGAATTTTATTGATTTAAAATAGCTTTCCGCCCAACGGGGCAGTTTTTGCACAGGTTTTCCGTTTATGCATCTGTAAACATCTGTTATTTCCTGTTTCATTAAACGGGGCATTTTCCATTTTAAAAGAACTTGTTTAACTTCTTCTATGCTTTTACCGCTTAGCAGGCAGGCTAATTTCTGCCTATCATTATAATTATTAAAAATATTAGCATTAATTATAGCAAAATTTGCCCCTTTAGGAAAATCAATACGGTATTTTTCAAAAAGGCCCAGGCATTGCTTTGAATTTTTCTCATTTAATGCCAAAAGAAATTCATTTGTTATGCGTTCCTGGGATATCTTCTGTAAGTAACCTCCGGTTATAGCTGAAACCATAAGTCTATGGGTATTATTTTCTGGATTGAAGTTAAAACGTGATAAAAACCTTAAGGCCCTCAGTATTCTTGTAGGGTCATCATGGAAACTTTCAGGGTGCAGAACAGCCAGCTCTTTCATTTTCAGGCTGTGCAAACCATCAAACGGGTCTAATAATTCGCCAAAATTAACAGAATTTAGCGATACAGCCATGGCATTTACTGTAAAATCTCTTCTTTTCAGGTCTTCTTCAATAGTTCCCGAAGAAACCTCAGGAAGAGCACCGGAATTACTGTATTTTTCTTTCCGCGCCATAGCAATATCTACAATCAGTGGCCCTATTTTTAGTTTTGCAGTGCCGAAAGAATTATGAAATTCCAAAATTTTGAATTTATTTATAAAAGCATTAAACTGCCGTTTGCCATTCAAGCATTCAACAGATAAATCAATATCTTTTGATTTTCTGCCCAGATAGAAATCCCTCACCGGCCCGCCAACAACAAAAAGCCTCATATTTAAAGACTCTGCTTTAGCGATAACTGGTTTAAGGGTAATAATAGGAAAGCATTTTTCAAGCTTTTTCTTTCGTATGGTTTTATTCATAAATTGAGGCAGGTTATTTGCTTTTTTTCTCAGTTTTGCTTTCAGTTACAATAGCTGACACTGACCAGACTGGATCGTTTGATATAGTATTCAGGAGATTACGGTATATTACAAGTTCCGGAGATAGTTCAATTATTTTTTTCAGCCCTGAAAGAACATTCTCTCTTAAAGAAAGATTTGTTTTTGCTATATCTTCCGCGCAGGGCAGATTT
Source organism: Elusimicrobia bacterium RIFOXYA2_FULL_39_19 (assembly GCA_001800285.1). Lineage (GTDB taxonomy): Bacteria > Elusimicrobiota > Endomicrobiia > CG1-02-37-114 > XYA2-FULL-39-19 > XYA2-FULL-39-19. The sequence continues at coordinate 75,424 of MGVC01000078.1, forward strand.
TCAGGAATTTTCTTTTCCCTGGCGTGGAACATTTCAATTCTTATAATTTTCAGTCCTGCATCTTTTGAAAGATAGCGGACTATTTCTGTTTCATCAGCTAAATCATTTTCATGATTAAGCAGTTCTACCAGGGAATCCAACCCGAACATAATTATGGGCTGGTATTTAACTTTTTCTTCCGGCTCAAACTTTTCCTGGGAAGCAGCAAAATCTTCTTTCATTTTATTTTCCCATCTGCGTTTTTCCAGTTCAAATGATTTTGGATAAATAAAAGCCAGTAATTGCACGGGCGGGTCAAAATACAGCAGAAAATGTTCAACATAAAAAAACTCTGAACAGGAAGGGCATTTCAGAATATTAAGCTCTCCGCCAATGAGAAGTTCCTTGAGTTCCGGGTCCAGTTGAGCATTTATCGAGCTTATTATTTCTGCCTGAAACACTTCACCGCAGGGGCATTGTACATTTTCAAATGTAGTTAAAGACATTGTAAAACTTCTTTCTTTTATTAGAGATTTATTTACAATTTTATACTATATTTTTAGACGGAAGTCAATTTAAAAAGAAGGATGTGTTTGGTGCAGTAAACACGGCATTATTAAGTTAGAAAAAGCAGTTTTCAGGGCAAGTCTTTCAACAATTCCGCTACTTTTGCTTCAAGCTCATTAAGCTGGAAAGGTTTTACAAAATAACAGTCCGCGCCAAGCCTCTGGCCCATGCCGCCATCCAGTTCTTTTCCGCGGGCACTTAAAATAATAACTTTGGGCATTTTTTCTACATATATGCCGTCGGTCATAATTTCTGAAAGTACATTATACCCTGTTTTTTTAGGCATCAGAAGATCAAGAATAAGTAAATCCGGTTTTTCAGCTGAAATCTTTGTTAAGGCTTCTTCTCCGTCGTTAGCTGTAATAACATAATAATTTCTTTCAAATCTTGCTTTAAGAATTTCTACCAAAATAGGTTCATCGTCTGCGATTAGAATTTTTTTCTGCATTTTAGTTTTTCCTCGTTTCTACCAGCACTGCAGGCAGAGTAAACAGAAAACGGCTTCCTTTTGGTTTATTCTGCTCTGCCCAGATACTGCCCTGATGCTGTAGTATTATTTCTTTAGCTATGGATAAACCTATGCCAAGGCCTCTATTAATTTCAAATTCGTCTTTTTTTACCTGTCTGAACTTATCAAATACTACTTCCAGATTTTCTTTCGCCAGGCCTACGCCTGTATCCGTAACCGTTATCTTTACCAAATTATCTTCCAGCGTGCTTGTAATATTAACTTTCCCTTCATTTTCCGTGAATTTTATAGCGTTCATTATGAGATTGTTTATAACCTGTTCAATACGCTCCGTGTTTGCGTAGGCTATCAACGGGTTTTTTTTGACCGTGTAGTCCATTTCAATATTTTTTTCAACTGCCAGCACAGAAAGTTTCTGCACTGTTGTTTCAATAATGTCGTTTACATTTATATTGGATTTCAGTATTTCTGCTTTGCCGTTTTCCAGCTTTGAAAGGTCCAGCAGGTTGTTTATAAGGGTTATCAGCTGGTCTGAATTTTTACCTATTTCCTTAACCCATTTGGCATATTTGTCATCCAGGTCGCCGAACACGCCGTCTACCAGGTTTTTTACGGTCCAGTTTATTACCGTAAGCGGAGTGCGTAATTCATGGGACACCGTAGCTATGAATTCTGTTTTAATTTTATCCAATTCTTCCAACCTGCCGTAAACCTGCCTGGCATTTTCTATAGCTACGCCGGCATCTTCTGCAAACAGTTTCAACAGTTCCAGGTCTGATTTATTAAATACGTGAGGTGAAGTTGTAGTATTTACGTTTATAGCGCCTACTACTTTATCTTTAATTTTCAAAGGAACGCACAGGGATGATTTTATTTCCGGCCTTAAAACTACATCAGTAAATCTTTTATCATCTCTAACTTCTCCAATTAATAAAAGCGGCTTGTCATTTTTTACTACCCAGCCTGACACACTTTCTCCTACTCTTACTGTTCTGGCACGCACAATATCACTTTTAAGAGCAAACTCTACCTTAACTTCGAGCTGCTGGGTTTTTTCATTAAGAATCATTATGGTTCCGGAATCTCCTCTTACTATACCGCAGGCAAACTCTAAAATAAGATGATATACGCGGTCTACGTTCATCAGAGAACTTATAGCAATAATGGCCCGGTAAAGCTTTTTGATTATATGAAGGCCGTGGATTTCGGAAGATAAACGTTTATACTCAAAACATCTTTTAACCAGAATTTTTAACTCTTCGCAGTTGAACGGTTTTGTAATATAGTCGTGGGCACCCTTACGCATAGCTTCAACAGCCTTTTCTATAGTTTTCTGGCCACTAATTATAACAACTGCCATATCTTCATGATTTTTTTTAATATTATCAAGGATTTCAACGCCGTCTATATCCGGCATAACTATTTCCATTAAAACTAATCCATAACTTTCTTTAGAGAGCATTTTTAAAGCCGAGGCGCCATTCAATGCATGCTCAACTTTATAGCCTTCTTTTGACAGAACTTTTTTACATAAAGTGAAAGTTTCTTTATCATTATCAATTATCAGTACTTTTTCTTCCGGGGCGGTAACTTTTTCCATTACTTCTCCTAGAGGTGAACATTCGTATGTTTGTGCGTTTGGGTGTTAAGGTACTTATAAATTTATTTATTAATGCAATTCCTGCTGACGTTTAATTATAACTCATTTTAGCACAAAATCAAGGTTTATTTATACACTTAACATATTTCCATCTTTCTGCTTAATAGAAATCCTTGAGTTTGGAATATTCCTGGAGAAACCCTCCCGGTATCAACCGTACGCAATCCCGGAGATACCGGTAGAGCGAGCCGCAATGCGAGCGTTTTTCGGAAAGAATTTTTCCAAATCAAAAGGATACTTTATTGTGTAAAATCAAGGTTTATTTGCAATGGCCGCTTTTGCTTTCTGATAATTTTCTACGGTGAACTGATTATAAGGATTCATTTCAAGCGCTTCACGCAAATATTTCGCCGCTTTTTCATTTTCACCTTTTACCAGGCATAATTCTCCTGCAAGTTCAAAACCGGAAACATAATTCGGATTATTTTCAACGCACAAAACTGCGGCTTTCATTGCTTCTTCTATTTTATTCTGTGAAATTAGCACCCGGCTTTTTCTATAAAGCACTACAGGATTATAAGGTTCCATGGAGAGCGCTTTTTCATATTGAATTAACGCCACCATAATGTTGCCGCCTTTTTTAAACCTGTCTCCCAAACGCAGATAATCACGCACGTTAACTCCAACAAATTCATCTATTTCATTTACTTTGTGCCAGTTAATTTTATCTGCAAGCGCACCGTCTGTTTTTTTAAGCCCTGATTTTTTCAGGTATTCCTTCCATTTACTCTCAAACTTGTTTATATCCATTCCTATAGCGCTTTTAAACGACTGGTTTTCTTCCTGCTGTTTCAGGTTTTCTAATATCTTTTGTAACTTTCCTTTGTATTTTTTATTCATAAATTCTACTGAATTTGAAACTTCCACAAAAGCCAGATTTACTTCATCCTGGTCTTTCAGATAAACCAGTGACGGAGACATGCGTTTAAATGAAATCATTTTATCGTTATTTAACGCATCTACCAGCACATTCACATTACCCGGAGTTATATAAACCGGCGGATTACTGCGCCAAAGCGTGTCATGGTAGCGTGCTGTGCCTTCGTGAAGCCATAGCGGGCATTTGCCTACAGTTTTTCTATTTACAGCAAAGTGCACATATTCGTGGCAAACGCTGTCAATCCAGCGGTAACCCTGCGGCAGGGCCACAGGTGAAACCAGCATAATTCTGTTAAATTTGCAGATGCCTATTGCGCCGGAACGCTCTAGAGTTTCATCTCCTAAAGTAGAAGCAAAAGCAAACTCTTCCTTTGTAGGATAAAACTCTATAATTACTTTATCCTGCGGATAAAAGTTAAATTCTGAGCCAATAACAGAATAAATCTTTTCTAAGGAGGTTGCTAAAATATCCTTTAAAACTAAATCCTGCTGTTTTAAACGCAGTACAAAATGACCTAAATCATATTCCTTAAAGTCTTTTGTAATTTCTACCAGTTTCTCCAAATGGTTTTTCATAACCATGCGCTGAAAAACATATTTTTCGTCTTTAAGTGCAGCTAACGCCTCACTGTATCTTCCGGTGTAAAAATAGTTAAGGTTTTGAAGCTTATTGTAATAATCTTTATCTTTTGAACTATCAAGCAATTCCTGAGCTTTTGCTGTTTGTCCGTTTTCCAGATAATGTTCCATTTCGCTTACCGGATTGGCCTGTGCAAACAGTTTTATTGCACATAAATATATAATAATGAAGTCAAGAATTAAGATATATTTCTGAATATTCTTTTTTTTCATCTTTTGCTGTCCTGTTGGGGTTATTTACTATTTACTGTTTACTCTTTACTGTGTAATTATTCCGCAATATTCTTGTAATACTGTTTGATTATCTGTTCATATTCCTGTGGATATTTTTCTTTTAGTGCCTTTATCAATTCTTCGCGAAACTCTTTGGCAGGCATATATTCATTTACGTCCGGCAGTTTCACTGGAGCTGGCTTGACACCCATCATACCGTCTTTCCCGGCACCGGATTTCATCTGTATGGGTATAGCCATAGGTTTGTTGAATTGTGACTGCATTTTCCCCATGCCGTTTTGAGCGCTGCTCATCGAATCCTGGCTTCCGGTTAAAAAATCCAGAGCTTTCTGTTCGTTTGAAACTGCATCCTTTGTTTTTGCTGCATTCAAATTTGATTGCGCGTTTGTCATTTCATGGGCCGCCATGCGCAGGTTATATGAAATATCCGAAGTTACGGCTGCTGTCTGCCTGGACAACTCCTGGAGATTGCGGTCTAATTCAACGGAACGCTCCTTTAATTTAGACTGTTTTTGCGCCAGATCATTCATTTTCTTTTTTTCCGTATCATTAAACTCTACGGGTGTTTCTGAATTTAACGTATCCAGGATTTCCTGTTCAATGTTTTTTACATCCTGCGTTTTCTGGCTTATTTCACTGTGAGTTTTATATAAAGGAGATTCGGTAGACATTTTTAAGGAATAATTATCGAGATATCCGGCAGACATTTTTAACTTTATTAACAGCTCTGCCAGATACTCTTTGGATTTTACTACTCTTTTTGTTGAAAGTTCCATATAAACTTTTTCCATTAAAAATGGGCAGTCATTTATGTAGGACCTGTAGGTGTTATAAATTACCTGATTTTCTGCTTTTAAGCTTATATCTCTTGTCTGTAAAAGTTTATTAATTGCTTCTCTTTGTTTCTTGGCAAGTTTTTCCAGCATTTTTTCCTGTTCTTTGGATATTTTCTCCTGCTTGATTTTTTCCATATCCTGAGTCTGGCTTAACAGTTCGCTCTGTTCATTGATTATAAAACCAAGTTCCATTGCATGTTTGCGTACTTTTTCGTCCATGGATTTATCCGCTGAACCAAAACCCACTTCATTGCTTGCTTTCTGCATATCCTTCAACATTGACTGCAATTGTTTCAACAGATTCTGAGCTTCTTTCAATGCTTTCTGAGTATCTTTCTTACTCAATGCATCCCTTATATTATCAGCTGTATTTTTCATCTGCTGTGTATCTAAATCTTTAACGCCGGGCTGGTTTATAAATTCTTCGGGCAATTCCTGTGGAAGTTTTTTTAAGGCATCGTTTATTTCCTGCATCAATTCACCTATTTTATCCAGGGCTTCATTAAGCAGGGCGTCGTTTTTGGCATCTTCCGGCGACTGCAGCTTTTTCTCCAGGTCTTCTACCAGGTCATTAAGCTTATTTCCAGAGTTCATAAGGTCATTCATTTTCTGGTACTGGAGCACATCTTCCGCCAGCAGGCTCATTTTTTCAAGATTTTTTATGGCATCATCCATCTGCGTCTGCGCGTTGGGCATTTCATTTTTTTCCAGAGATTCCGAAGCGGCAGGCATCTGGTTTTTTGATAAACTATCCAATGATTCACTGATATATTTGTGTTCCTGATAAATCTGGTAATTGGTAAGCGGGTCATTGCTCATTTTATCCAGCGTTTTCTGCAGTTTTTCATTCGTTGTATTGGTTTTTTTTGTTATCTCTTTCTGTTTCTCGCTCATATTTTTCAGTTGTTCTGCTGTCGGCAGTGTTTTTTCGGCCATTAACTTGCTTAAAGTATCTTTCAGAGCTATTTCATCCCCTAATACTTCCAGCAAGTCTTCGCGGAATTTTTTAAGTTCTTCTTCCACTTTCTGGTGTTCCACTTCGTAGTTGAAAATTTCTATGTTATACATTTCAGAGTAAGTAGTTTTAGGCCCCGAAATGGTGTCATTGTCCGTTACTGAAATATAATAAACCACTATGTTTTCCGGTTTAAGAGAAAGAGTAGAAAGCTTCCAACCGAATTCCCCGGTATACTCCTGCTTAATTTCCGTAAACATCCTTATATCAATATTTTTTTCCTGCTGTTTTTCAGGGTTTTTTATATAGTAGCAGAGTTTAACTGCAGACAAACCATAATCATCTTCTGCCCGATAAATTAGATTTATTTCTGCATCCTGTGCTGCTATTAAATCCTGGGCTGGGGAAAGCAAAGTAATCTGCGGTGATTTGTCTTTTGTAACAATAAGCGGGTAATGAGCCGGAGACTGGTCAATTATATTATCCAGGGCATTCAATTCAAACCAGCATTCCCCCTCTTTTTCTACTATGAATTCTCCCTTTATCCTAGTACCGGAAACAATGATTAACGGTATTTTTTTGCCGTAAGATATCGCCAGCATTGCGCTCTTAAGCAGTTTGTTTGATACTGCTGTAAATTCCAGGCGCGTACCTGAAAGAAGAGCCGTATCTCCTATAGCTTTGCCTTCCTTTACTCCCATACCCGTATAAGAGGGCGGATAATACTTTATTCTGATATCTCCCAGTTTAGGCAATGGCACGGGTATTAGTGTATACTTTTTACTGCGCAGGCCTTTCCAGGTAATATAATACTGCAATTCCGAGATAAGATGTATTTTTTCTGAAACAAACATATTGTTTTCATATTGAAGGCTTTTTTCCTGCCAGTTTAAATTCTGTGTTTTTATAAATAATACAGGTTTATTAAGTGCATAATCCTTATTCTCTATCAAAGAAACAGTTATTGACACATCGGTTCCCAGCGGAATACTGGCATCACCTGGAAAAACCTTAACATATTTATCAAATTCAAGAGTACTAAACGGGAATATGAATTTCGGCATGCTGTCTGTATAAATATCTGGAATCCTGTAAAGAAATGACGCTGACAATAAAACCAGAGCGATTAACGGACAACGGAATTTCCAAAGTTCTTTAAAATTTATCAGCCGGTTAAAGGGAATATTTTTAAACTGCTCAAGTGTATTTACTAAAAACCTGTCTGCAAGGTCTCCGGACATGCCATAGGAAATGTATTTACTGCTGTTTTCTTGTATCTGCAGGGCATTGAGCAGGTTGTCTTTTAGTTCCGGATGATTCTGCTGGATATGATTTGTTATGTACTCCAGTGATTTTATGCTTATTAGGTAGTAACGCGTACAAAACAGAAGGAGGCTTACAAGACAGGCAACCCAAAATAACACTCTTGCAATACCGGCTATTGGGTAATAATAATCAAGAAATGAAAGATAGATTAGTACTGTGTAGGAATAAATTATAAAAAGCAGGACGTTTTCTAAAAAATAGTAGGTGTTTCTTCTTTTTTTTATCCTGCCTATGTAGGATTTTATGTCATCCATGAAGGGATACTTCAAGCTGTTTTGGCGATAATTTTTGCTACTGCTTCTGCTGCCAGCGGTTTGCTGTATTGTTTTACTTTTGACTGCATATCTTTTATCATGTCCGGGTTAGCTATTACTTCCTTTAATACAGCGATAATCTTATTAAAATCCTGCTCTACGAAACCATAACCATATTTTCTTAAAAGGGCTGCATTACCCCTTTCCTGTCCCGGTGTAAACACCGGTATAAGTAAAGGTTTTCCGCAGGAAAGCGTTTCCATTACTATTGCCCCCCCGCATTTGGCTACTACCAGGTCACAGGAACGTAAATAGTCGGGCATCTTATCAGTCCAGCCAACCACTTTGGTTTTTGGCTTAAAAGTTTTCTGCATTAGTCCATCATAAATATTTTTATATTTTCCTGTTATTATTATCATCTGAAATTTTTCAGTTTCTATACCTGCAAGATAATCTATGATTTTCAGGAATTTTTTATAATCACCCAGGCCTACAACAAATAGTATAGTCAGAACTGCCGGGTCCAGGCCGTTTTCTTTAATAACTTTTTCCCTGTCTATGGGTTTTCCAAGTTCCGGATTTACTGGAAAGCCGGTAACTTTTAATTTTGATTCCAGTACATGATATTTTTTGATAATAGCTTCTTTGGTTTCATTGTCGCAAATCATATAGTCCTGGACGTGTTTATTAATCCAGGTGGCATGGATTTCAGTGGAATCTGTTATCACACATGAATATCTGAGGTTTTTATTCATTTTTTTATTGTAAAGGTCTATTATGAAATTCCAGTAAGGGTGTGTAGTTACGCAGAAATCCGGTTTTTCATTTTCAAATATGCGGAACATGTTTTGATAAAAACGCGAAAAGATATGTTTAAAATAAAAGTAAGCAAACCCGGTATTTGAAAAATCAAATATTTTGTCCCATACCCGGGGTTTCTCCATAGTCCAGTTATATATTTTTTCAAAAATATGTTCTGAAGGCTCTGCTGTTTGGACTTTAAGGAAATCTATTATTTTTGATTCAATTTCATTTGGAAACAGTTCATTTAAGGATTTTTGAATAAATTTACTAGCAGTAACATGGCCGGTTCCATAACTGGCAGTAAGCAACAGCACTTTCTTTTTCATGTTTTTTCCTTTTGCTTAGAAATTCTCTTTTTTAGCTATCTTAAACGGGAGTTCATCTTTTGTTTCCAGATAAAGGCGTACCACAACTTCCATAATAATACCCAGCAACAGACAAATAACGCTCATGGACCAGAGTAAAAAACCTATGAAAAACATTGGGCTCAGCCACTGGCCCGAAAAAAAGATTTTTCTTCCAATAACAAACAAATTTACGGCTGTGCCTGCCAGAAAAGCAGTAATGGCTATGCCTCCGAAAATATAAATAGGACGAGTCAGGTAGGACAAAATAAATTTTATTACCATCAGGTCCAATATAACTTTCAGTGTTCTGTTTATACCGTATTTTGATTTACCGTAAAGCCTGGGCCTGTGATTTACCACGACTTCCGTAACTTTAGCACCTTGCCAGAAACAGTAAGCGGAAAGCAGCCTGTGCATTTCCCCGTATATAGCAAAGTTTTCAAGAACTTCCCTTTTATAGGCTTTTAAAGTACAACCAAAATCATGAATTTTTAAGCCGGTAAATAAAGAAATTATGTAATTGGCTATATAGCTTGGCAGTTTTCTGGTAATGAAAGTATCTTTTCTGTTTTTTCTCCACCCGCTAACTACATCATTGCCGTCTTCTATATTTTTTAGAAGCATGGGAATATCCGCAGGATCATTTTGCAGGTCACCGTCAAGCAGGACTATTACGTCACCTGTAGAATTTTTAATGCCGGTAGAAATTGCAGCTGTCTGGCCATAATTTTTGCTGAATCTTATGAATTTTACTTTTTTATCATCCTGAGCTATGCTTTTTAACGCTTCCAGAGTACCGTCACTGGAACAATCGTCAACATAAACTATTTCCGACTTGTAGTCAATTTTATTTATTACTTCCTTGAGCTCAAGATAGAGACGCTTTACGTTTTCTTCTTCGTTATAAACCGGAATGATTATACTTAATGTTTTTTCCATCTTTTCTCCAATAGATAGTGATTATGCAGATAGAATAAATTTTATTTATAATACTATATTTTATGACAATTACAATGTTTTTTGTTTATTGTATTTATTTTTTAACTAACCACCAACAACATAATCACTCAATCACTGACTTTAATTATACTACGTATATGCTCAAAAGTCCAACCGGTGTATTAGCGCTGTAATTCCTGTATCCGGCCTTTTTATACAGCATATCCTGGGCAGTTTTATTGCCTATAGAGCCGTAAATATCACCCAGTTTTATCAGTGCTTCAGGTCTATCTGTTAAATCGTAAAGCAGGATAGAGTTAGCAAACACTGCTTCAGGCTTATAGCTTTCTAAAAAAGAAAATGTTTTTTTGTCTGCATAATATGTAGCTTTTAGATTTGTAGCAGAAATAGCAAAATATGTTTTTGGACTTGTCATAAATGCTGAATTTACACCGGGGCGGGCTTCAGGCTTAAGGTTATTTATAAACCCTACAGGCACATAATTTATTCCATAATATTGCGGGTCACCCACGCCAAAATAACAAAAATACAAAGCTTCTACTTTATTTGCTTTACACCATTTCCCCATAGCTTTAAGGCCGTTACCCCAGTCTACATTTGAATCAGTAAGGCACTGATACCCGTTTTTAGGCCCGCCGGCAAATTCATTGAAGTATGATATAGGAAATGGCTGTGCCGTAAAAAATGAATAAACATACCAACCCAGCAGATGAAGCAAAAACAGTAATTTTATTTTACTGAATTTCTGGCCAGTTATCTTAAGTCTGCTGACTGGTAGCAGCTGCTTAATCACATTCCCGGACCAAACAAAAAGAAAAGGAAATATCGGTAATATGTGCCTTAAACCTATCTGCACTTTTGAAAAAGACGCAACCGTGAAATACACTATTACCGGCACCAGAAGGACGGCAAACTGTTCTTTAGAATATTTTTTATAAAAAAATGCGGAGAGTATAAGCAGAATAATAAGCGGTACTGGCGTTTTTATCAGAAAGGTTGCTAAAAAGTAGTATTTCCACCCGTTGGTTTCATACATACCAAAAAGAAAGCTGGACCTGCCGCGCGCCATCTGCTTAGACAGATATTTTATCCCTTCAAAAAACAGATTTATCTGATCAAATCTGTAAACAACCAGCATTACAGCAAATGTTACAGAAGCAAAAATCAGCAGATGTTTGAATATTCTGCCGTAATCTTTTTTACCCGGGTAAATTATAAGGATTAACAGATAATTCAGCAGAATTATACCGGCAGAATATTTTGAGCAGAAGGCCAGTCCCGTTGCAAGAGCGCAATAAACTGCATTTAAAGCGGTAGGTTTATTCAGCCATTTCCAGAACAAATAAGTACCCAGAAAAAGAAAGAAAATAAACACCATGTCTGTAGTAACCAGCGTGCCGTGCGCAAGAATGTTTGAGGAAAAAACATATAACAACAGCACGCCAAGCGCGCTTAGCTCTCCGTAAAGAGTCCGCGCCCATAAAAAAACCACAAAACCCAGCAGGCAGGTGACAAACAGAATAACTACACGCCCGGAATTCAGCATTTTCTCCGGATCTACTGTGTTTTTATAAAGAAAAATATCTGCAAAGGAATACTGGTCATAATTCTGCCAGGAAGGATGCTGGACTGGAAGAGACGGGTTCATAAATAAAAGCGGTACGGCGCCGGCCATTTCACCAACAGGTGGATGATCATAAATATTCAAGTAGTATTTACCCGTTTTCCAGTAGGAGTAACCTGCTGCCTGATGCAAAGGCTCATCATAAGTAGGTGAATTTTTCCGGATTGAATCCAGCCCCAGCAGGAACTGAATAACTAAAAGTATAAAGGCTATAATTGTAGTTTTTTTCATTTTTTATTTTTGTGCCTGGCTTTGCTGGTAGCGGGCTATGGCAAGATATTTTCTGGCTTCTTCATACCCGGGCTCTATGGCAACAGCTGTTTCCAGCTCACGGATTACATTAAGCCAGTCTTTACGTTTCCAGTAAACAACTGATTTATTAAAATACGCTTTTGTCATTGACGGATAAATATCTATGGCATTGGAATAATACTGCAGGGATTTATTATCATTGTTGAGCCGTTCCTGTGTAATACCCATATTGATATATAATTCCCCAAGGTCACGCTTTATAGAATTTCTTACCTCCTCAAGGGTATTGTATTGTTTAGCCAGCTCTACCTGATACTTATAAATGCCTTCCGCGACCGAATAATACTTCATGGCGTTTGCATAATCGCCTTTATCAAAATAAATGTATCCCAGATGAAATGCGCTGACAGGAAATTTATTATTGTAAGCCAGCGCTGTTAAAAATTCTTTCTGCGCTTGCAGATATTTCTTTTTTATCATGTAGAAATATCCGGCTCTGTGCCTGGATTTTGAGTAATCTTCTATCAAATCAGGAGTAAAGAATTCCTTATACTCAAAATAACTGTATTTCCCGCGGTAGCAGTAAAGCTCATCCATTATGTTATAAGCAGACATTTCTTTTTTCTGTTCAGATACAAAAGCCAGCAAACCGTTTGGCGTAACTGATAATCTACTAAAACCTGCCAGCTCTGCATCCGTAGATACCAGAACATTTCTTTTCGGGTTTAATCTCACCAAATTCAGCCAGTCATCTTCATTGCGCAGCGGCCCTACATAGGCATCAGGATAACCTTTGCGCATCATTTCCTCATACCACAGGGAGCCTGACAAACCCTGCCCCAGCACTATGGAATCACGGTTATGCTTAAGCACAAGCTGCCTAAACCACAGAGAAAACAACTGCACATCTTCCTTTAATACGCTTATGCTTCCCGGACCGGCGGATAAAAACGTGTTTCTGGCAAAATCATATGTAAAGTAGTTATTTCTTTTGTTTAAATCTTTGAAATTCTGTGCAAAGTTTATAATTACAAACATGTACATCAGCGCTATTATTGCGTTTTTAAAAACCGGCAATTTCAGCTGTACCAGCTCAAACAAATATACTGTGCCGTAAATCATAAAATAAACATAAATCAGGTTGGGCAATAGAAAGTGCGCTTCCAGAATAGCCAGTGCGTGCGTGTTTGGCGGCATATTACCCAGGTAAATAAATACCGGGCAGGAAATAATAAATGCGGTTATTAAAGCAATAAATACCGGCCGGTATGCTTTATAAGTTTTATACATACCCAGCATTCCTAAAGGCAAACCTATAAAACCAAACCCGTAAAACAAATGTTTAAAGTAAAACAGCATGCCTGCCGGGAAGTTTTCACCTTTGGCGTACTGGGTAGAAAGCAAATCCAGTGTGCTGCCGTGTGATTTTCTGGAAATTGTATCATAAAGTTTCTGCAGTGTAGCGGGATGGTTCCAGTCTATTACAGGAAACTGCGCTGAACGGACCGGCAGGTAAAAAAACACAGAAAAACCGGCAAAAAACAGTAATACGGCAGTAATAATATTATGAAACCTTACATTTTTGCCAAAAAACAGAAAAGTTAAAAAGAAACCCGGCAGTATAAGCAGTAAATCCATTCTGTTGCCCAGGGCAAGTCCTGCAATAAAAGAAAACAGGTACATCAGCCTGGCGTTTTTGTTTTCCAGCCACTTAAAGTATATATAGCATATCAGCGCGGCAAAAAAGGTATTGAGTGTATACATCTCTGAAACCACAGACAGGTACCATTGCAGGTATGAAAATGCCAGCAGTAAAACCGGTCCAAGCACATAATTTCCTGAAAATTGCTTTCTAAAAGACAGGTAAATAAACAACAGCGTTAATATGGAGGCAAAAGCAGATAAAACATTTGCTTTATAAGCAGAATTGCCGAAAGGCATTAAAAGGTTGAATGTTTTTCCTGTTATAATGTAGAGCGGATAACCCGGCGGGTGTGCTACACCAAGCGTTTGAATAACCGACACCATTTCACCAGAATCACGGTAAGGCGCCATGGCAGGAAATAAGGTATATAAATAGATACCGAATATTACTAATAACAATCCTGTTAACTTAAAATTCATAGGGTTTAATTGATCTGTGTATTATATTTTAGGAATTATTTATTGAAATTTCCTGTGATTTACGTATATTTTATTATACCAAATTAAGCTGCTTTCTTAAGCACAAACAAGATAATTTCTTTGCTTTCCTGCAAGCTTGTCTGTCATATTCAGGGCAAAGCAATCTATCATTATCCTGTCTTTGCGAGTATAACGAAGCAATCAATATCCTGCCTTTGCGAATATAACGAAGCAATCTATCAATATCCTGTCATCTTCGGGCATTCCCCTAAATGTTTACAAAGACCCGGAGATCTATAT
>MGVC01000079.1 GCA_001800285.1 Elusimicrobia bacterium RIFOXYA2_FULL_39_19
CGACGACAATCGGTAAGGTTAATGACTTTATCATCAACCATTATAAGAAAAGGATTAGGCTTTTTCAATTCCTAATTTGGACACACATGATTTCCACTAACCATTATTTCATTATGAAAAAACCTTTTTGCCTAATTTTAATCCTCTTAATGTTTCCTGTCAGTTGTTTCGCGCTGGAAACAGACCCTGTAGTTATTTATAACCTGCTTAAAGATAAAAAGTACACGCAAGCAAAAGAAAGCGTAACCGCCCTGATTGAAAAACAACCCGCCAATGCCTATTACTACCAGATTCTTTCGGACATTTATATTTTACAAAACAAATTTGATGATGCCGTGCTTACCTGTTACAAAATGCTGGATTATGAGCCTGCAAATGTTTATGCCACTATAAATCTGGCGCATATTTACAGCTGGACCGGCAGATTTAAAAATTCCCTGGAATATTATGATAAAATTATTGCTTTAGACCCTGAAAATCTGGATTACCGGCTGGAAAAATGCCGCGTACTGGCCTGGTCTGGAGCGCAAAAAACATCACTGGATTTGTATTTCGAAACTTTTAAGCGTTTTCGCTTTGAATGGATTTATGATGAAATGAAGGCAAAGGAGTTTCTTTGGAACCGGGACATTAAAAACGCTATTTTTTATTATAAAAAATCCATTGCTTCCAACGGGGCCAATACGGAAACGCTGTTTGACCTGGCACAGCTTTACTCCTATCTGGGCATGCATGCCGAAGCCGTGCCCTATTATGAAAAACTATTAGCTGTAAACCCTTATCACAGCGCTGGCATTAAATCCCGCAATAGAAATACCGCCGCATTGGAAAAAATAAAGCTTTCTGCCGGTTATAACACCCGGAACGCAGACAGCGCCGAAAGGCTTACGGATGCCGCTATTAGCACAGTCTTCCTTTCCGTAGAGAAAAAAGTGCACAACATTTATACGCTGGGGTTTACGCACTCAAGGAATAACTATGTTTTTTTTGATTCTACAGGCCCGGCTGATAATTCCATAAGCTTTTCTTTTGCTTTTAAGCCCGGCTATATGTACGGCATGGGGTTGCGCGCCGGGCAATTAAACTACGACACAAAAATTAATCCCAGAAATTCCTATGAGGCTTTTTTCTGGTTTAAAACCCTGCAAAACCTGGATACGCTGATACTTTATAAAAAAGAAAACCTGCTTAATAATTCTACAGCCATACTTTCCGATTATAACGCCGTATCAGCACTGTTAAAACTTACCTATGATATGGATAAACACTTTCTTTTTAATGCCGAATATAAAAATGGTGAGATAGATAAAGATAAAAATTCTTTTACCACGGCCGCCCTTGAAGCAAAGTACACGCTTTTTCCCGCGCCTGCCTGCTTATATTTTACCGCACGCGCAGAAAACCAGAAATACAGCAGTGTTTCCTCCGTTTACTTTGCACCGAGTAATTATAATACCATTTCCGCACTTGCCGGCTTTAAGCATAACCTGGGCAAAGATGGTTTATATTACGGCGCAAAAGATATTTATTATGAGCTTACCTATAAAATTACTGCTGACAACAATAATCAGAGTGCCGTAAACCCGTCACTGGGGCTTTATGCAGACCTGGCACAAAACCTAAACCTTAAAATCAGCCATTCCATTACAGATTCACCTTATTATAAGGATAACACCTCTTCTTTCCTGGTAACATGGCAGCCCTAACCTATTCGGACATTCAGAATATTTCTTATAAAGACCCGGATATCCATAAGTTCTTTAAATAAATTCCATTCTTTCCCCTCTTTAGTAAAGAGGGGCCAGGGGAGTTCACCTATTAAAAAACAAAAAAACAGCCTTTAAGCTGTCTTTGAATACGAAAGGTAGCAGTCAAGATTCATCCGCTTCGATGCGCGCGGGTCGCCTTCAAATCCCTTCTACTTATCAAATAAAAAAAGCGGCATTAAAAAGCCGCTTTTTTTATTCGGATGCTTTCCGTTTAGTTATAGTTTTAATACGGCGGATAGCCGTGACTATTAAAAATATGATAACGAAACGGAGAGGTGGGGATTTGAACCCCAGGTACCGGAATTAACCGATACAGCGGTTTAGCAAACCGCCGCCTTAAGCCACTCGGCCACCTCTCCCCGTCGTGCGAAGCTCGACGGGGCCCCGGCTGGTTATGCAAGACGGGCCCTCATAGAACTTCTTAACACAATTATTCAAAATATTTCTAATTTTTATTCTTCCTATTCTACTTTTGAAGTACTTCTCTCTTTTTCTTGCAAAAATATACTCTTTACAATCTTCAACATATATAATATTCCAAGGGCTTCCAAACTTTGTTGACTTCACTAATCCCGTATTATGTTGCTTTAATCTCTTCTCAACATTATTTGAACAACCCACATATGTCTTATTAGTACTTTTACTTAATAGTATGTATACATAATGCATATTGAAATCTTTCCCAAAGAACTTAAACTCGTGTATGAATTATACTAAATAATTCTGTTTACATCAAAAACAATAATTACTCATGTCTTTATGCAACTAACAAAGTGATGCTAGAAAAACCGGCGCACTGACAACCTGAATTCCGTCTTTTATGTAGTTAACACCGTTTTCATTGACTATTTGATAACTATGAGGTATTTTAAGAGATTTTTTATAATAATACAGAGATTTTGATATTTCCTGTTTGCTATTTTTTACTTCAACACAAAACCACGGCTTATTATCTACAGTAATAAGAAAATCTACTTCTCTCTGTTGTTTATCTCTTAAAAACTTTAATTCCGCTTTATGGCCTTTCACGTCATACAAATAATGACAGAATTTAAGCAGATGCGAGGCAACTATGTTTTCAAGTTTTGGCCCTTCTTCTTTCAATGCTGACCAATCCCAAAGATATATTTTTGGTTCCTTTTTAAGCGAATTAATGCTTTTTGACTGGTAAGGGTATATACGGAAAATGTAATAAACCTGTTCCAGGCAGTCTATCCAGGACCTTACGGTTTTAAAAGATACCTGTAAATCTTCTGTTAATGAATTAATAGACAACAAAGAACCTATCTTTTCCGGAATAGTTTCTGCGAGAAGCTCCATAGTACTTAAATCACGTATAGAGGCAATGTCCCTGATGTCCTGGCGGACAATGCCTTCTATCCTGCTGTTATGCCATCTTCCAAGTTTATTTAAATCTTTTTTTAAATACATTTCCGGGAAGCCGCCGAACTTATACAAGTCATTAAATATCTTTGATGAATTATTTGAACCATCCTGTACATTCAATTTTGAAAATGGTTCATAATTGTTTTTCATATTTAACAATTCTGCCACAGTCAGCGGATGTATCCTGAAATAATAATAACGTCCAAGCATGGAATCTCCGTGTTTTCTGTACAAATCTAGCCTGGAGCTTCCGGTGACAATTATTTTAAAATTATCCTTATTTTTATCATACTCTCCCTTAACATAGTTTTTCCATTTTTTGTATTTGTGTATCTCATCAAAGATAATCAGTTCATTTTTTCCAGGAAACTCTTCTTTTAGTATAACCCTTCTATCTTGACGGTTATCCCAGTTAAGATAAATGAATTTATCCTTATAGTGTACGCTGCCCAGGTGTTTTGCCAGCGTTGTTTTGCCTATCTGGCGCGGGCCTGCAATAAATATCATTTTGTCCTGCAAGTCCTCATAGATTATTTTGGACAAGTATCTTTCTATCATTATTAGCATCCTCTTTTATGGATAACACTCCAATTTGTACTACCACACTTTGGAGTAACATCCAATATGTCTGTATTAGTTATATAATAATAATCAAGGTAATTCAAGAGATTTTTGAAGGATGGTTATTTTATGTGTTGTTTTACCAGTTCCAGCATTTTCGGCAAGTCAACGGGCTTTTTAAAGTAGGTTACTGCGCCCACATGTTCTGCGGCTTTTTTTATTTCTTCTTCCTCTTTTGAGGACATTACTATTACGGGAACGTAATAATCAATATCTTTCTTCTGAAAAAGCTCTACTACTTTATGGCCGGATAACTGGGGCAGATGAATATCTGTTATTATCAGGTTGGGTTTGTTGTCTAATATTTTATTTGCCAGGTCACTGCCAGTAGAAGCGCCTATCACTTCATACCCTTCATTTATCAGCACCTTAGTTAAAAGCTCCAGCAGGTTCCTGTCATCTTCCAGTATGGCTATTTTTTTCTTTGTCATAAGTTCTTGCCTTTTCTCCGCAGTGTTTGTACCAGGATTCCGCTTACTATTATAATTAAACCTATCACAGAAGGCAATAGGATTTGTTCACCGGTCATAACCCTTATGTAAACCAGCGATATAAAAGGCGTTACCAGCACCACGTTTGACATTTTTACTGTATCGCCAAGTTTCAGGGATAAAAGAAAAAATATAGTTGAAATACCGTTTACTATGCCCCCCAGCCAGAGCAGGCCCAAAAACTGCTGAAAGGTAATGGCAGGGATTTTGGAAAACAGCAATACCGCCGCCAGCGTATAGATAAAACAAAACGCATAGTAAAACATTATACTGGTTACTTTTTCATAATCATGCTTTTTATCAAGCACAGAAAACAAACCGTACAGCACTGCGCCGGTTATTATACACGTAATGCCCAGCGGGCTGTCAAACCGCAGGCTTAGAAGATTTCCTTTTGAAATTACTACAAAGATGCCAAAAAAAGATATTGTTATTCCGGCAATTTTTTTAAAGGTTAGTTTTTCCTTAAGTATGAGGGCTGAAAATACCATTACCATTACAGGCCAGAGATAATTTATGATAAATGCTTCCTGCGCGCTCATTAGTGACAAACCACGGTATAAAAGCAATGTGTAAAGAAATATGCCTATTAACCCCATCAAAGCAAACGTATGATAATCTTTTGCTTTATAGGCCTTTATGATTGGAAGTTTTTTCTGTAAAAGCACAACTATAAAAAGACTTGTTGAACAGAATAGTGAAACCATCAGCAATAGCTGGAAGGTATCCAGGTTTACCAGCAGTATTTTTACTACCGCAGCAGTAGACCCCCACAGCAGGGCTGAAAGTAAAACCAAAATGTAGCCTAATGTACTTTTTTGTAATGGCATTATGGTGTCTGATAAAAACAAAGGGCTGCCTTCGGCAGCCCTTTGAATTATATTTCCTTATATTACACAAGCGAGGAATAATTCCTGTAGAAAACCTTCCGGCTACGGCTTTGCAGATACGAGGTAGCCGGTAGAGCGGACTGCGGGTCCGCGTTTTTCGGATGGAATTATTCCGAAACTTTTACTTTTCTCATTCCACCGCTCTACTGCGAAGAAACATTTCCTTTTATACACCCGCGAAGGGATGTTTCCGGAAAAAACCTCTTAGCAACGACTTCGGCAATCTTGGAGTTGCTAAAAGAGCGAGCTGCCGGCGAGCGCTTTTTGGAGGAAATATCCCTGAGCGTACTCTTATCTAATTCTCATTTCAGTGAAGGACCTTACTACAAACACAACCGAAATTGCAAAAAATACCACAGCTAATCCCAGGCTTACGCCGCGGGTCATCTCAATGGCCAGCTCAACTGCCAGCAAACCAAAAAGCGTAGTAAACTTAATTGTAGGGTTCATAGAAACTGATGACGTATCTTTAAACGGGTCGCCTACAGTGTCACCTACTACGGTAGCTTTGTGCAGCTCAGACCCTTTTTCTTTCATATCAACTTCCACAATCTTTTTTGCATTATCCCAGGCTCCGCCGGCATTGGCCATAAATATTGCCTGAAATAAACCAAACAGCGCAATAGATATAAGGTAGCCGATAAAGAAATACGGGTTAAAACATGCAAACGCCAGTGTGCTGAAAAATATTACAAGAAACAGGTTTAACATACCCTTCTGGGCATATCTGGTACAGATTTCCACAACCTTTTTTGAATCTTCAGTGGAAGCTCTCTGCACAGAATCCAGTTTCATGTTGGCTTTAATAAATTCTACCGCTTTATACGCACCGCTTGTTACCGCGTGGGTAGAAGCGCCGGTAAACCAGTAAATCACCGCGCCGCCTGCCATTAAACCCAACAGAAATAATGGATTTAAAATGGAAAGATTGGTTACCAGTTCCGGCTGTAACCCCTTGGTAAGCATAACGATGATTGAAAATATCATGGTTGTTGCGCCTACTACCGCCGTGCCGATAAGTACCGGCTTTGCGGTTGCTTTAAAGGTATTTCCAGCGCCGTCATTGGATTCCAAATTATGTTTTGCTTTTTCAAAATTCGGCTCAAAACCGAAATCTTTTTTAATTTCTTCCTTTATGTTAGGAATCTGCTCAATAAGTGACAGTTCATAAATTGACTGCGCATTATCTGAAACAGGACCGTAGGAATCTACGGCTATGGTTACAGGGCCCATGCCCAGAAAACCAAATGCCACCAGGCCGAATGCAAAAACCGGCGCGGCTATCATGAGCTCGCTTAACCCCATTCTGCTGAAGAAGTAGGCAATACCCATAAGAAACATAATTGCCAGGCCCATCCAGTATGCGCTGAAATTCCCGGCAGTTAAACCGGCCAGAATGTTCAGAGATGCTCCGCCATGCTTGGAAGAGTTTACCACGTTTTTAACAAACGGGCTTTCTGTTGAAGTAAATATTTTTACTATTTCCGGTATTATGGCTCCTGCCATGGTACCGCAGGTAATAATGGTAGAAAGTTTCCACCAAATACCGTTGCCTATGCTTGAAATTAAAAGGTAAGATAAACCGTAGGTTACAGCTACACAAACAAAAGAGGTTATCCACACAAGGTTAGTAAGCGGCTGCTCAAAATTCATTGTTTCTGAATCTCCATATTTTGCTTTGGAAATCAGCTGGTTAATTTCAAAAGACAGCGAGCTTGAAATCAACATTGCAAGACGCATTACAAATATCCACACAAGAAGCTGGGCTTGTAAGGTAGGGTCTTTAATGGCAAGAATTATAAAAGAAATTAAGGCCACGCCGGTAACACCGTAAGTTTCAAAACCGTCCGCGGTAGGGCCTACCGAATCTCCTGCATTGTCACCCACGCAGTCTGCAATAACACCGGGGTTGCGGGCATCGTCTTCCTTAATATTAAATACTATTTTCATCAGGTCAGAGCCGATATCCGCAATTTTAGTAAAGATACCGCCTGCAATTCTTAGCACTGACGCGCCTAAAGATTCACCGATAGCAAAACCGATAAAGCACGGCCCTGCGTATAACGGGTCTATGAAAAGTAGAATGCAAAGCATCACAAAAAGCTCAATGCTGATTAATAACATGCCTATGCTGATACCGGATTTTGCGGGTATTTCATACACCGGGTACGGCTTGCCTGTAAGACTGGCAAACGCGCTGCGGGAGTTGGCAAAAGTGTTTATTCTCATGCCGAACCACGCTACGCTATAGCTTCCTATAATACCTACAAGGCTGCAAAGGATAATCATTACTACTTTAAAGGTTTCCAAGTGCCTCAGCATGCCGAAATATACAATAATTATTATCGCCAGCAATGCTTCAAGCATAAGTATGAACTTCCCCTGCGTAATAAGGTACGTTTTACAGGTTTCGTAAATTAGCTCTGAAATGTCGCTCATGGATTTGTGAACCGGCAGGTTTTTGATTTTTGTATACTGCAGGTAACCAAACACAAAACCGAAAACACAAATAAGCAGGCCGTACATTAAAATCAATCTGCCGTTCATGCCAAGAAAATATACGGTGCTTAAATCCGGCAGAATTAAATCTGCTTCTCCGGCAAATACCGCTGAGCTTCCCAGCAATGTTAACACAAGTGAAAAAAATGCGCTTTTAAAACTAACAAGCCTTTTTGCAAAAAAATCTGCTGCTTTCATGACACATCCTCCTGATAAATTTGGATTGGATTTTTGCGATTTTTGTTGGCAGGTACCAATAGTCGTATTATATAAAAAAGTTGCGTAATCTTCAAGGGAAAAACAGAGGCTTTAATTGCTATTTCCGTGGTTTTATTTGTGAAAGTTTCTAATTTCCGGTACGGCTTTTTTCGGTAATTAAATTAAAACCTTTTACCAGGGTTGCACAGCCCTTCAAAAGCACTTTTTGTTCTTTTGAGCTAAGCACGGAAAACATTTTGCCAAGCTTCTGAAGAGGTACATTGTCAATATTTTTCACTTTATCCTGCGCTTTTTTGGTAAGATTTAAAAAGGTCCTGCGTTTATCCACTTTGTCATTAATGGATACAACATAACCATTCTTCTCCAGCAGGTCAATAATGCGTGTTATAGAAGATTTTTTTATGCAAAAGTTCTCCGCAACATCGCTTGGGGTTTTGTTCGGATTTCTGCGCAGATAGTGCAATATGTTTCTCTGTATAAAGGTAAGCTCTTGATCATCTATTTTCTGAAGCACTCCGGAGCAAATAGAACCAAAATAAATTTTTCTTAATAACGCCAGCGTTTTTTCCGGACTTGTCTTTTCTATCATAAAACACCCCTGATAAGTACTAATATTGTAAGTTATCTTATCTAAATTGAATTATAACACGTTTCCTGTATAATTTCAAGAATTTTTAACAATTATTATTCTGAAAAATACTTGCATAAAACCGAAGAGGTGGTTTCTATGGCATCTTTAATGACTGCAGAAATTGTTTCTTCACAGGTTATTTCCTGCGGTTCTATGCCTAAAAGTACGGTTTTAGCGTGAAGTTCCTGCTTAAAATATTCAATAGCCATGGTTAAGGGCAGGCGGTGCGTGGAAACTTCCCCGTCATCAATTTTTGACTGGTCAACTATTGATACAGCCCCGGGTAAATTGCCTGACATACAGGCATCTACAATAATTATATGAGTAGGTCTAAGTTTTCTTATTTTGCCGGTATAGTTTTCTATTACATCTTCTGCTATGACAACGTCTATTTTCTCAAAACGCAGGGTTTGTTTTTTGTTTTCCAAAAGAGCTGCTTCAATTTTCTGCGCTATCAGCACGCCCGCGGCATCATCGCCCCGGGCAGGGTTTCCCACGCCTACCAGCACAACACGTTTTGCGCCGGTTAGTTCATCCTGAAGTGTTTTAAGCCATGCTGGTTTCATAAATTCCAATTTTAATTCACGCAAGCTAAAGCATGCGGCTGCAAATTTTAATATGTGTTATGTTTTGTAGTTTTAATTCTAACTGAAACAGTTTCAAGCGACATTGATAATTTAATAAAAATAAAACGTAAAAGATTTTCAATTGATTGACGATCCCGCCATGGCGGGAGAGGAGTTTTGAAAATCACGTTTTATTTTTATGGTCCGCAGGAAAAATATTGAAAAAAGTGAAAAAACTGTTTCAGGATAATAAAAAAATCACAAATATTCTATTTTTAGTTTGTTGCGGTCAAAAGCGGCAAGTTCATAATCGGCATTCATGGCAATGGCATCTTTGTTGCAGGAATCTACGCACTGGGCGCAGTGGATACAGCGGTCATTGTGCAGTATCATCTTAAACTTTTTTTCTGTTTCTGATACGCGGATAATTTCCAGCGCTTCTGCAGGGCAGTCCATTACGCAAAGTTTACAGCCAATGCATTTTGATGAGGTAAATACGGGCATACCCCTGAAATCTTTGGGAACGCCTATTTTTTCAAACGGGTAGCAGACCGTATTAGGTTTTTTAAAAAGATGTTTGAATATTTCCGGTAAAAATGCGCCAAGTTTCATAGAATCCTCTAATATTGCGAATGTTATCTAATTATGCAAATAAAATCTTTCTGTTTACTATTTACATTTGCTTTCCTTTTTATCATAGGTTGCAAATGCGCTACCCGCAGCTCTTCACTATTTACTGTTAATTAATATATGCTTTTACAAGTATAACTATCAGTATCTGCAGTATAGCAATAGGTGTCAGGTAACGCCAGGAAAATGTTACTACCTGTTCCACTCTTATTCTTGAGCAAAGTGCTCTTATAAATGCCAGTAAAATTACAATAAATGTTGTTTTTACTACAAAATGCGCCATACCTATCCAGAACCCGCCGGGAAAACCGCCCATAAATACCACGGCTATCAATCCGCTACCTACTACCATTTCTATGGAAGTCATAAGCTTGAAAAATGCCAGTTTTCTTCCGGAATATTCCGTAAAAGTACCACCTACTATTTCTGTTTCAGCATGCGGTATGTCAAACGGGCAGCGCTCCAGCTTTGCCTGCAAAGAAATTAAAGCTACAAAAAAACCAATTATATTTACTAAAAGAAGTACGGGTGTTTGCTGGTAAAAGGCCGCAATATTCATCATTCTCCAGGAATCTGCCAGAATAGCAGGCCCTAAAAGCGCCAGTAAAAAAGGAATTTCGTAACCAAACAACATGGTAATTACGCGCACTCCGCCGATAGTGGCAAAAGGACTTGTAGAATGCCAGCCGGCCAGAAAAAGCACCAGTGTTGCCAGACTTAATAAATATACCGCTACTATCAAGTCGCCGGAAAAAGATACAAAACTTGTCTGCGCGGTATAATGCCACACAGGCAGAAACAAAGAGGAAGTAGCTACTATTGCCAAACCGAATATCGGCAGGGCGCTAAACATAAACTTATCTGCTTTTTCAGGAACTATATCTTCCTTAAACATCAGCTTAATAAAATCTGCCGTTGGCTGGAGCATGCCGGCAAACCCGGTATGCAATGGGCCGTAACGGTTCTGCAGTCGGGCATAAACCTTTCTGTCTACCCACTCTACAAAAAGAGAGTAAGATAAAAGAAAAAATAAACCCGGATATATTAAAATAAAAATAATGTCTTTTAAAGTTTCCATAAATTACCTTTTTTGCTTAAATCCATTTTTTTATAAAAATCTATAGACATTTTTCTTAATTCACTGAAACGCATTACTTTATCACCGCGTTTTGTATCAATTAACTGCACCGTTCTTTCAGCACAGCACACGCAGGGGTCTATGGCGGCAAAAATTATGGGAATATCCGCTATAAACATATTTTTTAACATAACTACCGTGGCAGGATAGTTAGCCAAGGTTGGCGCGCGGACTTTTAAGCGCTCGGGTTTATCCCCGCCGTTACTTTTAACGTAATGCAAATCTTCACCGCGGGGCGCCTCGTAACGGCTGATAGCTTCACCGGGTTTTATTTTTCTAGGCGCTCTTACGCTGATAGGCCCTTCGGGAATATTTTTTAATAAATATTCAATCATTTTATAAGATTCTAAAAGTTCTTTTACGCGCACAATCACCCTGCCCAGCACGTCACCGGAAGTTGCCGTAGCTACTTCAAACGGCAGTTCATCATAAACGGCATACGGATCATCTTTACGCACATCGTTAGCTACGCCGGATGCTCTTAACACAGGGCCTACCGCGCACAAACTGGTTGCCTGTTCTTTTGATAACGGGCCCACACCGTCAAGACGCGCCACAAAGGTAGGTTCAATAGTTCCTATATTTGCGTAATATTCTGTACGTTTTATTAAGGTATCAAGGGAACCAAGTATAAGTTTTTTTTGTTCTTCGGATATGTCTCTTCTTACGCCGCCTATAGAGTTAATGGCATAATGCACGCGGTTTCCGGAAATAATTTCCAGAATATCCATTACAATTTCTCTGTCACGCCAGGTGTACATGAAAAAAGTATCAAACCCGGTTTCATGGCCGGCTACTCCAAGCCATAACAGGTGGCTGTGCACTCTTTCAAGTTCCGCTACAAGTGTTCTTATGTAAAGGCCTCTTTTAGGAACTTCAAGGCCTTGTATCTGTTCAACTGCCTGCACATAACAGGTAGTATGCGAATGAGAACAAATACCGCATATTCTTTCCATTACATATATATTTTGTACCCAATTTTTTTGTTCTGCCAGTTTTTCCAGTCCGCGGTGGTTGTACCCCAGACGGATGTCTACGTCTTTTATGTGTTCGCCGTCAACTGTTACGCGCAGACTGATAGGTTCCTTCAGCGCGGGATGCTGCGGCCCTATTGGTATTTTAATCTCCATTTTGTTCTCCGGGTATTACTTCTTTCGGGCGCTCAAAAGTCCAGTCTTTACGAAGCGGATAATTATCTTCCGGCCAGTCATCTGATGTTACCAGAGGCCTGCCGTCAGGAATGTTGGCTACTTTTATGCCGTACATATCCTGGATTTCCCTTTCGTAAAGTACTGCGCCGGGTATAACTTCGCAGATGCTGTTTATGTTCGGTTCTGCGCGAGGCACAGTAACTCTTAATGTCACGCAGGTTAATTCATTTGCAAAATGATAATTAAGTTCAAAATCGCCTTTATCTACACCGGTTATGGTGGAAAGGTGGTAAAAATTAAAAGTGTCTCTTAAATATTTTATGACTTCATTTAAAATTTCTTTATTTACGGTTGCAAACATACGGCGCGGGCTTGGATTTGAGGTTTCTGAAATACCAGAACCAAATTTTTCTGTAAGTTGTTTTATAATTAAATCTTCTTTCATAGTTTTTTCTCCAGTTTGCCCAGCAGTTTTACTACGCCGTCAAGTATGGCGTCCGGGCGCGGCGGGCAGCCGGGAATGTAAGCATCAACCGGTATTACCTGGTCCAGTCCGCCTAATACGTTATAACATCCGCGGTATACACAGCCGGACATAGCACAGGAACCAACCGCTACCACAAATTTTGGGTCAGGGGTCTGTTCATATATTCTTATAATTCTGCTTTTTAATTGCCTGGTTACCGGGCCGGTGCAGATAATTATATCGGCATGGCGAGGGGTGGCTTTCAGCTGTACACCGAAACGTTCTACATCATAGCGCGGCGTAAGGGCAGCTACTATTTCAATATCACAGGCATTGCAGGCACCGCTGTTTAAGTGCAGTATCCAGGGTGATTTCAGCCGGGCCCATTTAGCTATTTTTTTTATCATTTACTTTCCCTTTCTCTTAATAACAAAGCAAGCACAGAAACAAATATCATTACAAGATAGAAGATGCCAAAATATATTATCGGGCCGGAAGGCAGTGTAGCTATAACAAGAACCGTAACGTGCATTATGGTAAAAAATATTGCAAATAAGAAAAAGAATTCGTAGCCAACCTGAATTTTAATGCTGTTTATGTCTTCACCGCAGGCATAAGCCTTCAGTTTTCCCTTAAAGTCCCTGCCTTTGGCTTTTACTAAACCGGCAAGCAGATAAATACCATAAAAAAATGTTAGAAAAATTATAAATCCGGCAATTGGTGAAAGTAAATATTTTAAAATTGTGTTCATATAGAGTCCGTGAAAAGTAAATACTTACTGCTTAGGTCAACCTCTTAGGTTATTCAAGTTTCTTATATCCAGCGATTTTTTACGTTTGTAAATTCCTATCACAATGGCCAGCGCCACGGCTACCAGCGCTACTTCCACTACTATGAAAGTTATAGCCAGAGACTGCGCAAGCATAATATTGTTTTTTTCTACGCCGGCGGTTATAAGCGCCAATGAAACGCCTTTTGCCACAATTTCTGCGCCTATTAAAAGCTTAATAAGGTTTTTCATTGTCATAAGGCAGTAAAGCCCTATAAAAACTAAAACCGCCACGGCTACAAAACATATATATGCCAGTTCACTCATCTGTTTTTCTCCGAAAAAACGCAAACACGCCGAACACGCCGGCAAAAATTACACCTATTTGACCTAAAAGGTCAAAAGTCCTTTGACCCCACAACACATCTCCAAATTTTTCTCCCTGAGCTAATAACGGCAATGCCTTTGACGGCAAAATTATGAATTTATTCATAAACCAGATATCAAAAATAATAAATATTGCCAGCGCAACCGGGAAAATAATTATGGGCCATTTGTTTTCAGGCACTTTGGCGTCATCATTAGTAAGCGCAATAACTGTTATGAATAAAACAGTAATCAACCCCGCTACCACAGACACTTCAAACACGCCGGCATAAGTAGCGCCCATTCTGAAAAACATAACAGCAAGAAAAATACTTGCAACAGCCAGACAGATAGCAGATTTTAAGAGGTCTCTTAAAAAAACCGCCATTACGCTGAATAATATCAATGCAACTAAAATATAAATATTCATATTTTTATTCTGTTTTTACTGCTTTTTTACTTCATCGTTAGTTTTTGATTTTCTTTTACTGCAGTAAACTTCATCGCTTCATCGCTGGTTTCTACTATCTAATAATTCCCGCTACCAGCACGTTTGCTGCCGGCTCAATCCATAATCTGATAAACCACGGAAAAGCTATACCTAAAATAATACAGATAAGCGCCAGCATAATGCTTGATAATGACATCCAAAACGGCGCTTCTTTCACATCTTTCCAGGTTTCGTTTAATTTACCAAAAAACGCCCTGCGCTGTATTATAAGGAAGTACCACAAAGTAACCACGCTGGCCAGTATTCCTATTAAAGCAAAAATATAAAACTTTGCCTGCACTAATGCAATAATAATTATCAGTTTGCTCCAAAACCCGTTTAAGGGCGGCACGCCCGCGGTGGCAAGAGACGCCACTATGTTAGTACCTGCGGTTACCGGCATTTTTTTTGCCAGGCCGCCCAATTCATCTAATTCTCTGGTACCGGTAGCATTTTCAATAGACCCTGAATTTAAAAATAAAAGTGATTTAAATATACCATGATTAAACATATGAAACAGCGCGCCTATAAAACCCAGTGGTGTGCCGATAGCAAAACCCACAACCATATAACCAATCTGACTTATTGATGAATAAGCCAGCAATCTCTGCAAATTATTCTGTCCTAAAGCAAGAAGCGCGCCGACAACTATTGAAATAACACCCAGATACATCAGCACGGTTTGTACTGCCGGCGTGATGCCAAAAACATTATAAAAAAGTCTTATTAAAACATAAAGGCCAGCTGCTTTTACCATAATACCGGAACTCATG
The DNA here is from genome assembly GCA_001800285.1 of Elusimicrobia bacterium RIFOXYA2_FULL_39_19. Lineage (GTDB taxonomy): Bacteria > Elusimicrobiota > Endomicrobiia > CG1-02-37-114 > XYA2-FULL-39-19 > XYA2-FULL-39-19. Next base: position 14,856 of record MGVC01000079.1, read on the forward strand.
GCCGGTAAAGTAGCAGGAGCCTTGGAATACGCATCCGGCATCCAGGAATGAAATGGTACAATTGCTGACTTTAAACCGAAACCCATAATGAAAAGCGCGCTGCAAATACCTATTAAATATTTTATTTTTATAGCTTTGCTGTAAGCAAGCACTGAAGCAATACCGTTTAGTTCAACAGTACCCGTTAACGCAAAAATCATTGAAATACCCAACAGTATGAAACTGGTGGCAACAACTGAAAGCATTAAATATTTGAAAGAACCTTCCAGTTCTTCTTTGCCAAGGCCGTAAGCAGCTAAAGCGTAGGAAGCAATGGCCGCTATTTCTAAAAAAACATATATGCCAAACAAATCATTTGAAAGAACAATGCCGTTCATCCCGGCAACTGTTAAAAGAAGCAATGAATAGTAAATTGGTTTTGAACTATATTTTTCCTGATTTATATAATTTACAGAAAATATACCTACGCCTAAACTTACCAGCGCTATTGTAAAAAGCATCAGCAGGCTTAAGGCGTCAAGCCTTAATGTAATACCCAGCGGAATACCTGCCAGATTAACCTGGCTCAGGATAGTTTTTCCGGCGGATGCGTTCCATGCAAAATTAAAAGAATATCCTAATAATAAAGCAAATACAGCGTTTGCCAGAAAATCCGGCAAAACCTTTTTTGACACTTTGCCCAGTAAAGGCAGAAGGCCCGCTATTATTAAAGGAAGAATTATAAAAAGTATTACCATTTGTTTTCCTGTGCTGCAATTAGTCAAACCGGTAGTCGCAGGCTTTAGCCTGCGGTGCTAATCTATTGCTTTTACGCAACCTAAAGGTTGCGGCTACCATGTAAATTGACTTTACATCAGCGGCTACCATGCAAATTGACTTTACATCAACCGGCTTTTTTAATAAGAGTACCCATCACATAACCCAGCGCCATAAGGCCTGCCAGGGACCAGCTAAGGTAATTTGCAAACCTGCCGTTATGAAGCACCCTTAAAATAAATATTACTATTCTGCCGGTAACAGTGACTACTCTTTCATAAACGAAATCAATAGGCCTGTCAACGGTATAATAAATTACTTTTGAAAGCAGTTTAATTAATTTTACACCCTGTTCATAAAAATCAAACACGCGGTTTTCAGCCAAATTGTAAATTGTCTTTATAATAGGAAGGTTGTGTACCGGCTCACTGGCAAGGTACGCTTTTCCCTGGCCTTTTTTCACGCCAAGGTAATGCAGGCCGAAAGCTATTACCAAACAGCCCATAGATATTAACGCTATAGGATTTAATAAAGACAGATTATGCGTAAAGGTCAGTTCAGCTAATACTTCCGGATGGCCGGAAAGCGCCGGCAATATAAAAAGTTTTAACGGCAGTATGCTGTACACGCCGAAAAGAATGCAGAATGCGGATAATATAATCATGGGCACTAAAACCGGCCAGCTGTTTTCTTTTACTTCAGGAATTTCTGTGCTTTTTGCTCCAAAGAAAATGCTGTGGCCTGCTTTCAGGAAAGACGCAAAAGTAAATATAGCGCCCACCCAGGCGGCAATGGTAAATATAAGGTAACCCGTTTCATAAGAACCGTGGAAAATCATTTCTTTTGATACAAACCCGTTAAACGGCCATACACCGGAAATAGATAAGGCGCAAACTGAAAAACACAGGCCCGTTACCGGCATACTTTTCATAAGTCCGCCAAGTTTTTTCATTTCTGTGGTGCCTGCCGCCAGCTCTACCGAGCCGGAGGAAAGGAAAAGGCCTGTTTTATAAATTGCGTGGTTTAACATATGGAATATTCCGCCAACAATACCCAGCGGGGTACCCGTGCCGATACCAAGAATCATGTAACCTACCTGACTGACAGCGTGGTAAGATAAAAGACGTTTAAAATCTTTCTGTATTAAAGCCATCATAACAGCAAACACTATTGTTATGGCACCCACGGTCATAAGCACTATTGATACGGGGCTGTTCATCTGAAAATGAAATACATCCAGCGATATTCTGGTTAAAAGATAAATGCCCAGCAGTTTTTCCAGCGATGCCGGCAAAAAAGCCATTACGGTGACCGGCGCATCTATAGCGGCATCCGGTATCCAGTTATGAAAAGGCATAGCGCCCGCTTTGCCTATGGCGCCAATCATTATTAAAAGGAAGCTTATCATGGCAAGGCCCTGCGCTTCCAGCGAAATAGCAGATATTTTCAATGACCCGCTGATTTTCCACAACAGTACCACGCCAAGCAGTAAACAAAAATCGCATAAACCAAGCAGTATTAAACTTTTCAGGGCAGTTTTATAAGAATTTAAATTGCCCAGCATAATAAGCATGTATAGCGTAATCAGCAAACCGCCCCAGAAAAATAAAAACAGTACAAAATTATCCGCCAGCACTGAACCGTTGGCAAACATTACCGTAAGGAAAACGTAAAGATAATATTCTTTTATTCTGGTACTGGTTTCCATTTTAATGGTAGAGTAAAGCACCACCAGGAACGTAAAAATGTTTACCCATAATAAAATGGCGGCATTAAACCCGTATAATTTCAAATCAAAATCTATGCCATGGCCCAGCCACGGCAGAACCAGCGATGCCTGCTTTATGCCAAACAGCACGTACGCGCAGTAAAGCACCGCAGCAGAACCTAAAACCGCCCAATAATTAATAAGCTTTTTGGATTTTAAAAATAAACCCATTACCGCGAATATTAAAGGAAGCAGAATAGGAAATAAAAGTATATCTATGTTCATTTTACGTACCTTAAAATTTCCAGCGCGGCCACATCAGCAAACCTTGCCGGGTAACTGACAAAAATGCCTGCCAGTAAAGACAGCACCGCCAGCGTTATAATAACAAAAAGCATAGCTGGTGTTTTTTCTACTATGCTTACTTTAAGCTCGCCAAGAAATACCGCATTGAATAATCTGAAAAGATAAAATGCCGTTAGCAGCGCAGTAAAAAGCGCCAGGGAGGCTGCCACATAATGCCCGCCATGTACCGTGCCCGCAATTACCATAAACTTTGAAAAGAAACCGCCCAGCGGCGGTATGCCGATTACTGAAAGCGCGCAGACTAAAAACGTAATAGCGGTAATAGGCATGGTGATAATAAGCCCGCCTAATTCCCTAATATCCCGTTTATGCGTATTGTGCTCTACCACGCCGGCGCATAAAAAAAGGCCCGCTTTTGACAGGCCGTGCATTAATATAAAAAGCAACCCGCCTGTTACACCCAGCGGGTTAAGCATGGAAAAGCCAAGAAATATGTAGCCTATCTGGCTTACGGTAGAATAGGCAAGTATGCGCTTCATATCATGCTCTACCGTAGCCGCGGCTGCTGCTACCAGGCTGGATACTACCGCCAAAATGGGTAAAGTCTGCAGCCAGAAATCCGGCAACTGAAAAGTATAACAGAATATTCTGGCAAAAGCGTACACGCCAATTTTTACTAAAACAGCGGCGTGCAGTATGGCAGTAACGGGTGTGGGCGCTACGCCGGCATCCGGCAGCCAGGTATGTAAAGGAACAGTGGCTGATTTTGAAAGCATACCCAACAAAATTAATAACACTGCTGTACTTGATACCGCCAGGCCTCTCATCTGCGTAAGGTCAAACGTGCCGGTCTGATTATAAATGGCAATAAAACCTAAAAGCATTAAAGCCGCACCGAAAAAAGTAACTAAAAATGCTTTATCCGCTTTAATAACCTGCTGTTTGCCCCTGTAAAAACCGATTAGGCGCCAGCAACAGATGGCTGAAATTTCCCAAAACAGATATAAAAACACCAGATTGGCTGAATATACAATACCCATCATGGAACCGATAAACATAACCACCATCAGGTAATATTCGTTCTGGTTTGCATCGTCTTTTATATAACCCAGCGAATAAATAACAATTAAAAGGCCGATAAATGAAGAAACAACAGACATAAATATGGAAAGAGCATCAATTACCAGTATAAAATCAAACCCCGGGAAAAGCGCCTTCCTTATAATAAGCTCTGTACCGGAAAAGGCCTGCGGAATTAGCAGAATTGGCAGTAAGGCGGTAGTACCGGCAAGTAAAACAGCCCAGACTGACCTGGTTCTTTTAGAAATGAGGCCCGCTAAAGGGATAAATAGCGAACCTATAATAGGAATAAAAATAGTTAAAAGGGTTATTTTTGAAATTGACATAGTTTAATTTTGTGGAATTTACTTTAGAAACTGCACTGTAATCTAAAGGTGCGGCTCCCGGGCATTTTGGGGATTTCTATTTTAAGCAGAAAAATTAACGAGAATAATATATACAAAAACCTGAATACTTTGTCAAATATTTTGATTTGCCTGGGCTGCGGATAGCGTCCCAACGTCAACTTCTAAAAGGATAAGTTGGGGCTGCGGGTGGCGTATTTTTATCCGCTGATAAAAGGGAGAAAAAATGCTGCAAGCAGCGTCCTTGCAACAACTGATGAAAGGGAAAGCAAGGGTGGGATTGGGGTTTGTTGATTGGTGGTTGCTTTTGATTGGTTTGGCGGGGCTGATGGATATGCTTTGGATTTTACCATGGCATCCATAAGTTTCTGTCATATTCGGGTGCGCCGTTAACTGTTTGAAAGGAACACCCGAGAATGACCCGTTCAACTACGCTCAGGGCAAACCAAAAGAATGACAACCTTTTTCAAATTTCAAATTTCAGTTTTTATTTTTTAACATTCACTTTTTACTTTTTACAGTCTTATTTGATTACTGCACACTTCTTTATAACTTTTATTGGACTCTCTCCGGATTTTTCTGCAAGAATATAATAAATGTAGACACCGCTGGCTACTGTGTTTGCTTCTAAAGTGTATTTAATACCATAATGCTGTCTTCCAATAACCTTCACCGTGTACTATTGCATTGTCAAATGTATCGTTAATCCAACCTTTACCTGTAACTGCATGATAAAAATGAAATCTTGTATGAAAAGAAAATAATGCCATTTCATCTTCATCAATTGTACCTTGTTTAATATTTTTGCCTTCGTGACCTTCAAAAAAACCACTAATTAAATTTTCAGTATTAAATTCCGAATAAGTATCACTTAAAAGATTACAAGCATTTTTTGTCAATCTTGGGTGAGTATTTACATTGTCATAACTCATTAAGTTGTTAATAGTTATAAACATCACTATCACAAAAACTATTGTTTTATTTACGAAGATATTCAATTTCATAGTATTTTATCCTTTCATCTATTTTATTATTATATTCTGATTTTGGGAACATACCTTCAATTAACCTAAATTCACTAACAATATATTTTAGGTAACCCAAATCTTTCATATTTTCTTTATATAACCCAAAATAATTGAAGTCGTAACCTGACGAATAAAGACCTGATAATTCCGCTAAAATATGTTCATATTCACGAGAATTATCGATCGATAAATTAATTTTATACCTATCTTTAAGTTTTATAAATTTTCTATTTACAATAACTTTGTTATTGTAAATAGAAACTGATTCTATGTCATAATTACCATATTGATAATCTTTAATTAACCAATTGTTTGGCTCAATAAAATTGTCGTAAGCATATGACTTTATTTTACTATCATAATATAATGGATGATTTATTCTAATTCTTATTCCAAGAAAAACTGTAAATAAATGAAATATATATTGTTTCCTAAATTTAAACCTTCCATTCTTGTCAGTAAACAAAAATACCGTTTTATTTGTTATATAACCAGGACCGCCAGGTCCTCCTATTAAATAATGTGATTCCCAAAAAATACCAACCAAAGCGTTTTCAATAGGTTCGCCGGTTATTTCATCTAAAACCTGGCCTTCAATTTCAGGAGTAATGTTTATTGGCCAACCGGCATAAACATACGATTTTAAACATAACACTGTAAGTAAAATATAAAATATAGTCTTTTTTTTCATTTATTTTATTTTCTGCTTTTCCTTCTGTTCTTTGTTACTGCTACTGCTTTAAAAATAATTTTCATCTCTCTTCTCCTTTTGGTTTTATTTAGTATATGCGTTTTCAAAGTTCTGTTTGTAAATTGTAATTGCGGGCAATTCCGCCATTGTGATGGGACTGGGTAACATATGTCTTCTGGCAGAGTTTGCTTTGTCGCTATGCTCCTCGCAAAGACAACCAAATGCAAAAATTTATCAGGCTCAGTACAGTAGATATGATTTAGTATTATAGCACAGAATTTTATTTTTTTTCAAACACTCTAATTAATTGACATAAAATATACATACTATTTACATATATTCCGCTATTTCCAGCTTTGACTAAAAAAACGCCCTTTTTTTCTACTATCGTGGTAAGTTTTGATGTATCACGCCCTTAGGCGCATGGGTGCAAACTTTATTTGTGTTGCTCGGGGCAGAGCATAGATTGCTTCTTTGCTGGGATTTAAAGGTTTCGCAATGACAATTAATCATTTTATGTTGTAAAAAAGCACTGCTTACTGATTTTATATTTAGGGTTTTGTGTGTTTTTTACAAAAATTAGGGTTTAAAACCACAGTTTATAGGTTAGTTCGTGTTTGGTGATGTAAAAACCGGTTATCGTATATTCAACAGATGCCTTGTTGTTGTATTTGTAATACATACCGGCAGACGGCGTGGTGGCACCTACACTTCTCTGATTTATATCTGTTTCTACCAGGGTTGAGCCTTCGTAGGAAGTTACCTTTTTATCATTATAGTAGAGTTCTTTTGAAAGCCCGAAACGCAGGGCAAACACATCTGCTATCAAATATTTTTCTGCGCCGGCTTTCAAGGCCATTGAATTATAGTTATATTTTTCTGTGCTGTATTTTGCTGCGCTTACGCCGTTGTATGTATAAGTATCATTTGTATAGTCATTTACGGTATATATTAAATCAACCCCGGCTATAAAGGTATTGGTTAGTTTCAGGCCCATGCCGGCGCCGATATTATAATTTGTTTCATTTTTTTTGCCGGCATCAAAAGAAACTGAATTACCAACTACCGTTTCTACCGTAGTTATAGGCGTAAAAATAAACGCACCGCCATAGGTAAATGTATAGTTTAGTTTTCTGTTGTAAATTATGCCGTACTGGTTGCGCGTAATTTTTATTTTTGTAGCAGGGTAAAGGTCTAAATTATCAGTCCAGTGGTCAACGTTATTGCTAATATCGGTCGTTATCCTTTCCTGAGAGTCTGCATTATATATGCTCATAAATATATCTACTATTTTTTCTTCATCTTCTTTAAAATAGCCAAGCATCAGCTCATTGTTTGATGATGTGTTTTCGGTTTTATCCCCGTAAGCAGAAGATGTGCTGATGGACGTCCAGAAACAGTTATCTACGTCTACATATCCGTAATCTACAATTTCTTTATACAAAGGTGTGATGTTATAGCTTAAACCAACAGATGCACCGTCAGGCAGTTTATAACCGCCCATTATTTTTGCTGCTAAAGGCGCCCGGGTTGTTTCTTCTTTTCTGTTATAGCTTCTTGAAGCGGTAGATATGTACACGCTGGGCCCAGGCCACGAAGAGGTCCAACGGCCTCTATAACCATTAAAATATTTATCTATATAGTTGTATTTTGCATAACCGGCAGATATGCCAATGCCAATATTTTCAGTTTTTTTTATGTAGGCCAATACCCCGGCATTTAGGTTTGTGGTATTTGTTTCGGATCTATAGTTATAATATCCATAATTGCCCTGGGTGGGATTTTGGTTGCTGTCTGTTTCATCATCTAAGTAATTGTATGTATCGCTGTTTAGCTGTAAAAGAGCGCTTTTCCCTGTTACCAGCACTGCTCTGGCGGGGTTAAATGCAACTGGGTCATTTTCTATGTCTCTTATACATATGCTTACACCGCCCATTGTTTCTACGCGCTGAGGCGAACATTCTGCAAAGTTTGAAATTAACAGCATTGCCCCTGTAATAAATACAAACATTTTCTTCTTTGATACAAAATTTTTTGTTTCGCTTCTGCTTGATCTCATTTTTCCGGCTCCTTTTGGTTCTTTTGGTAATGGGTGTCACTAATGTAAACGCATCTAAAACAAAATACTTCCCGAATAATTATAAATTGTTAATTATTTGTATTATCGTCAAATTAGGCAGCATACCCGCTGTAGCAGATAGGCAGAATGAGTTTTAATTAATTTTAATCTTAATTCTCTAAATTCCTATGGATCTCCGACAATAATATTCGGAGATGGGGGTCTCCCAATCTATGGGGAAATTGTGGATAACTTCTACAATCTATGGGGCAAACATTAAACCCAATTACCCCTAAAACC
>MGVC01000080.1 GCA_001800285.1 Elusimicrobia bacterium RIFOXYA2_FULL_39_19
GCTTTGGGGCTTTGGGGCTTTGGGGCTTTGGGGCTTTGGGGCTTTTCATAAGTGTTCATTTTGCTAAAACTATGGTTCCTTTTATAATTTTATTGCCGGCTTTCAGCTGAAATATGTAGATACCGCCTTCTGCTAACCTGCCTTCGTTATTTGTGCCGTCCCACAACGGGGTTTCACTATAAGCAAAAATAAGGGTTCTTATCAAAAAACCTTTTAATTCAAATATTTTTATTTCTATTTCCTCATTATTGGGGTTATTTACGTTAAAAACCACTTTGTCATTTATGCCGTCACCGTTTGGGGTAAACGGGTTAGGCACCGCTTCTTTAAACTTAAACTCTGTATCAACAACAGCTAATTGTTTTTTTTCTTTACCTGTTACAGCCAGGGCCTTTATATCTGCGGGTTTTTCAGGCACGGCAGATACACCCGCTTCAGTAACAGATTTGGCTACTTCTTCCAGCTGTTTGGTGTTAAACTTATTTTCTATGGCATAATTTATAATTACTTTTGCTTCCTGGGCTTCTACCCCTTTTGAAAGCATGGTTTGCAGTGAATTATCTATGGCATTTTGTATATCAGGCTTTTCTGCAGTTTCTTTTACAGGTTCTTTTACCTGTACCGTTTTAGTGGGTTGTTTTTTTACAATGGTTTCCCCTGAACTGCTATTTACAGTTACTGCCGGAGGGCTGATTATTTCTTTTTGTCCGGATATATCTGTATCTTTTGTTTTGCTTATAAGTACTACCATTAATATTACAGCTGCAACTGCTGCAGGAAAAAGAGGAATTAAATATTTTTTATTAAACAGTGAAAAAAACGCAGGTTCTTGCCGGGATAACAATTCGTCATTGTTTATAATATCTTTTACGCGCTGTTTCAGGTGTTCCGGTGCTTTTTTAATTTCCAATGATTTTATAGTGCTTACCAGCTGTTTGTAAGCCTGATATTCGTTTGCGCAAGCTTCACAGGAATGAATATGTTGTTCCAGCTGCGCCAAAACACCGGCGGAAAGCCGGTTTTCATGGTATTTGCTGATTAGTTTATTACACTTTTTACAGTTCATGGGTTTAGTTTCAAATACTTCTTTAGTTTTTTCATTGCCGAATCCAGCCGCGAACCCACCGTGCCTACGGTACACCTGCATATCTGCGCTATTTCTTTAAGCGGTTTGTCTTCTGAATATCTTAATAACACAATTGTTTTTTGTATGGGGCTTAAAGTTTCTATGGCAAGGCCCAGTTTTTGTATAGTGTCCTGCTTTTGCGCTTCCTCAGCGGGGCCCGGAGATTTATCAGACATTTTAGTAATCAGTTCCAGGCCATCTTCGTCCGCTTTATCTAAAGAAAAAAAGCTTACCCTGTCATAATGCCTTATCCTGTCTATGCAATGGTTTGTGGTTATTCTGTAAAGCCAGGTAGAAAACTTTGATTTGCCGTCAAAACCTTTTAAGTATTTATATACCTTAATTATCACTTCCTGGAACAAATCATCAGCTTCTGATTTATTTTTAGAAATATAATAACACATATTATAAATCTTATCAGCATACATATCTATCAGCTGTTCAAAGGCTTTTTTGCTGCCTTTTTGCGCGGCAGAAACCAGCAGTTCGTCGTTTTCTATAATATTGCTCCTGTTATTTTAGACGGTTAAGTATGAAGGATTTTCAAATTGAGTGGTTCCCCGCCTGCGCGAGGATGAAAATATTGGCCGCAACCTAAAGGTTGCGCTTACCTGAAATTTTATTAACTTTTTTACTTCATCGCTTCATCGCTACATCGCTGCCGTTTAAACTACTTCGTTTTTGAGAATTCGTCTATAATATTCATATCTAAATCATAAACCTTTACATCCAATTTATCATCGGCCGTGCTTAAAACGCAAAAATGGTAATCTTCTATGTATTTTTGACTGTACGGGCTGTTTTCTTTCTGGGCACGCAACGGTGCTCCACCGCCGCCGGCAACTATATAATAAACACCATTTACATAAGACCTTTCATACTGATGATCATGCCCGTTAAAAACCATATCCACTTTGCTGTTTTCTATCAGCGGAACCAGATATTTTTGAAGCCTTAACTCATCCCCGTGGCTTCCGGTAGAATAAGGAGGGTAATGAAATATTAGTACTTTATATTTTGAATTGTTTTTCTGCAGGTCATTTTCAAGCCAGGTATATTGTTCAGCCCCTTCTTTAAGCCGAACATCCGTATCTAAAACCACAAAATGTATTGAAGAATAATCAACTGTATACCACATTTCATTATTGGGCAGTTCAAAATTATCAAAATATAATTTACTGCTTTTTTCATGATTTCCTACGGTTGGATAAAATTTTACTTTCTTTCTTAATTCATGTGTTATATCATTGAAATATTTCCATTCTTGTTCTTTAGTACCATCCTCTACCATATCTCCTGTATGAAAAACTACGCCGGGTTCTGTTTTCATTATTAAGTCCACAATCTGCCGGTGCATATCGTGGCCGGTCCGGGTATCACCGTAAATTACAGCTATTTCGGCTTTTGCCTTTTCCTTTGATTTTTTACTTTTTGATGCCTTTCTTTTACTTTTTGATTCTACATTCATACTCATAAAAATACATACAACTATTAATAAACCAAAAACTATTATCTTATTTTTTTTCATAAACAATCTCCCCATTAATTATTGTTGAAAATACTGAATAATCTTTGTTTAAAACAACTAAATCCGCATCTTTGCCCTGGGCTATGCTTCCTTTATGTTTTTCTATGCCTAATAGTTTTACCGGGTTTAATGTAAGTGTTTTTACCGCCTGTTCTAACGTACAACCGGAATATTTAATAAGCCTTGCCATTAATTCACTTTGACCTAGCGTTGTGCCTACCAGCGTGCCGTTTGCATATCTTGCGGTGCCGTTTTTTGCTATATATTCAAAATTGTTATAAATGTATTTTCCTTCCGGAAGGCCTATTGCCTGCATGCCGTCTGTTATAGTGATAAACCTGTCTTCACCCATATTACTAAAAGCTAATTTCAATATGGCGGGATGAAGATGCACGCCGTCAGTTATTACCTGCGCGCTGACTTTTGGGTTTTCAAATATTGCTACTAACGGCCCCGGCTCCCGGTGATGAATGGAATACATAGCGTTAAATAAATGCGTGGCGTGGTTTATGCCTGCTTTTATACCTTTTAGTGTATCTTCATAGCCTGCTGAAGAATGGCCGAATGATGCGATGCATCCCGTTTTAACAAGTTTTTTTATTATTTCAATAGAACCTTTAAGTTCAGGCGCTATAGTCATCATTTTCAAAGTATTTCCGGTAAGCGCTTTTATGTTCTGCATTACTTTTATGGAAGGTTTACAGATACAGAAAGGCATAATCATGCCCTTTTTTTCCATTGATATAAACGGCCCTTCTATATGTATGCCTAACAGGTTTGCCCCGCCAAGGTTTTTGCCTGTGTGTTTTGCCGCAACTGCAAGATGACTGTTATTTTTTCCGGGTTTGTAAACGGTGGTTGCAAGATATGATGTAGTGCCAAAACGGACAAGTGTATTTGCTATGGTTTTAAGGGCTTCAGGAGTGGCATCCAGCACGTCTGCCCCGCCGGCGCCCTGCAGGTGAACATCAATAAACCCGGGAGTGATAATTCTGGAACCGGCATTAAGGATTTTTGTTTCGCTTTCTTTCACTTTCAAAGAAAGATGAGTAACTTTTTTAATTTTACCGTTTTGAATAAGTATGTCGGCTGGCTTTGACGGTGCGTCATATAATCTGCAGTTTTTTATTAATACATTATTCATGTAAATATAATAGGATTTTCCCATAAAAAAAGCAAAGCGTCACGCCTTGCTAATGTTTTTACCATTTAATCTTCACTTTTGCTTTCCCTTTTAAATGTCATCTTCGGGCATTCAATTAAAAGTTTGCAAAGGCCCGGAGATCCAATACTCTCTGTTTTAAGTCCCTATGGATTCCCGATAAAACCTTTCGGGAATGACACAGTTCTTCACTTTTCACATTTGCTTTCCCTTTTAAATGTCATCTTCGGGCATTCAATTAAAAGTTTGCAAAGGCCCGGAGATCCAATCTTCCTTGTCTTAAGTCCCCATGGATTCCCGATAAAACCTTTCGGGAATGACACAGTTCTTCACTTTTTACTGGACTAATTTACCAATTCCACCTTATCCGCTTCCAGCCAGCCTTTATAATGCTCTGATTTTACACCTACGGCATACCAGTTTTCCTGCTGGCCCAATATTTCCACTTTTTTTCCTTCCTGCAGTGAAAGGCCTGCCGTTTGTTCCGTGCCGGGCCCGCTGCGCACATCACACGGAGTGGAAACTACTATTGCATATAGTTTGTTGTGGTCCTGCACTCTGTTATAGGCCCACCACGCCGTAAGCACAAAGACTATGCCGGCAGTGATAATATAACTGCGCAGGTTTAATTCTTTGAAATATATTGAAATACCGAACAGGCTAAAAAAGATGATGTTAAATATCAGTGTAAATACTATCAGGATGTTTATGGTAAGAATATTATAAACCTTACTTATTAAATCCGTGTTTTCACTGTCTTTGATAATTGATTTCAGGTAGGCAAGGTTGTACTGCACATCATCATCTGACGGATTTATTTTTGCGGCTTTTTCATAATTCAGGACCGCTTTTCCTATTTTGTTTGTGCGGTAGTAGCAGTTGCCCAGATTATAATAAACAGTTTCGTTGTGAATGCCGTTTTGATTTAGCAGGCTTTCATATATGTTTATTGCCTGTCCGTAATTATTTTGTTCATAGGCTTTATTTGCCAGGTCCAGCTGTGATTTCACGGCATCATTTCCCGCAAAACCAGCCCCGGAAGATAATAAACACAATAAAATAATTAGGTATTTTTTATTCATGGCTTACTCTTCACCTTTGCTTTCCCTTTTAAATGTCATCTTCGGGCATTCCACTAAATGTCTGCAAAGCCCCGGAGATCCATTCTTCCTTGTCTTAAGTCCCCATGGATTCCCGATAAAACCTTTCGGGAATGACATAGCTTTTCACTTTACACTGTTTTTACAATTCCTTTTCCAGCGATTTTAAAGTTTCTACCGTATTACTTAAAAGCTGTTCAATCTGATTTTGGGCAGCTTTTGAAGGGGCATACTGCACAAACTGCAATTCTTCCCAGAGCGTAACAATTTTTTCTATTGAATCTTCTCTAACTTTTTTATCAAGCAGTTTATGTTTTACTTCTTCCGCTGTTATGCCGAAAGCCGATACGTTAAACTTATCAGCCAGATAGGAACTTAGTATTTCAAATATTTTGGAAGCTATTTTATCAGGCGCAAGCACTATACTTTCCTGTGTAAGCGCTTTTATTTTTTTTAAAGCGGATTTATAAGCAAAGGTATATCTTACCCGCCCCTTATTGCTAAACAGGTTGGTCCGGTAGGCATTATATCTCCAGAAACCCAAAAACATCAGCCCCGGTATAAACTGAAAAACCAGAAGTGCGGTACTTTTATAAAACGGTTTATAATTCAGGGAACCGGAAAGTTTTGTTTTTATATAGCGTATGTCCTGATTTAATACCTGCGTACCGTTTGATGACGGAATATTCATGCGCGGCGCCGGGGCCGTGCCCTGCTTTACAGCTACTGACAACGCGCCGGTTTTTACAGTTTTATAATCTTTAGAGGCAGGGTCAAAATAGGAGTAACTAATTTCCGGTATTGTTACATTGCCCGGTACCTGCGGCATAAGCACAATTTTAAAGGTTTTTGAACCGGTAACTAAATAGTTTGGTTTATCTATATTTAAGGAAGAGATGGTATCGTATTTCCTGAAATTCTGTAGGTTTAGTTTAGGTTCTGCGATGGTTTTTACATTTCCCGTACCGCTTACGGTAACACTAAGCGTTATGGGCTGGTTTGTTTCTGTCTGGTTTTTATCCAGGGATGCTTTTATGCTGTATTTTCCCACAGTACCGCTGAAATCTGCGGGTTTCCCCTGGGGAGGAAGTTCAAGAATATTTACTGCAATCGGCTCGCTTTTTAAAACAAATTTTTTGTTCCTGCCGAAAAACTGATTAAAGAAATCATCATTGGGCTGGCCCGGCGCTTTTTCATTTACTACGCATTCAAGTGTTGCAGGCCCAATTGTCAGCCTGCCTTTTGAATTTGCAAAAAGAGCGGTTTTTACTTCTATTACTCCGTAGCGCTGGCCGCTTATATCCGCCAAATAGTTTTTTTGCGGGGGCAGGTCTTCGATAATAAAACCTGTTGTGTCCGGCGGAGCATATTGCGGCTGGGATGCCAGGCTGATTCTGTGAAAAAATTTAATTGTCAGGGTTATCTGCTCGTTTACGAAGGCGTTTTTTTTATCTACAGAAGCATCAAGAAACAAATCGTTTCCCGAAGACTGGGACTGGACTGCGCTTTGTACCTGGGGCTGAGAAACAGCGGCGGCTGCCTGACCCTGAGTTACAGTGATTTCAATCGGCTGGGTGGAATAGGCCTGGTTATTTACATTAAGCGTGGCGGAACCTATCTGAAATTTTCCTTCTCGCTGTGGCGTTAATACGTAACTAAAAGTAACCGCTGAAGAAACACTGCCGTTTACTATGGAAACATTCTGGCTTCTGCCGGAAGAAGAAATAGAAAAACCGTCTATGCCGGGCAGTTTTGGTTCCGGTATGTTTGAGGAATTGCCTGATACTATTATCTGCAGGGTTATGGATTCGCCTAAAGATATAGTATTTCTGTCTACTGATGCGGAAAGATTAATATCCTGAGCGGATATTGCCGCTGTAAACCAAACTAAAATCAAAATTGTAATGCCTAATAACTTTTTCATTTTTTCAATAAATATCCACACAGCAAGGCTGTGCGCTACAGTGGTTAATTCTTTTTATATGCCCTCACCCCGACCTCTCCCACGAGGAGAGGGTTAAAAACCTTTTACCAGTCCTGCTCTACCTTGGGCAGTTGAGGCATAGCCGTTTTCATTTTCTTTTTAAGGGCGTCTTTTTCCTGCTCTTTGGACATCTGAAGCAGGCGGTCTACATCTTCTTTGGACATATACTTCTTTTTTTCTTCGTTTTTTTCGCCCTGCTGATCTTCTTTTTGTTTATCCTGAGCCTGCTTATCTTTCTGTTCCTTTTCTTTGTTTTGTTTGTCCTGCTTGTCTTTAGCGTCTTTGTCTTTTTGTTTGTCGTCTTTTTTATCTTTTCCGTCTTTATTATTTTTTCCCTGCTGGTTCTGCTGTTTCTTTTCCTGTATCAGGTACTGCAGGTTATATTTTGCATCTTCATCTTTCGGGTTTAATTCCAGCGCTTTTTTATAGCCCTGTATGGCCTCATCCTGTTTCTGCATGCGGTAAAGCGTATTTCCGATATTATAGTAAATTTTACTTTTTGTTTTTTTGTCTTTGGTACGCAGGGCTTTGTTATACTCATTGAGCGCCTGCTCATAATCACCCAGTTTATAAAGCGCATCACCTAAGTTATAGTTTACTTCCGGCGCATTAGGCGCGCTCATTTGCGCATCGCGGTAATGTTCATAAGCATTCGGGAACTGCTGTTTTTTATATTGCGCATTTCCTTTACGCACACTGCCTGAAGCCCCCGCAAAAAGAGCAGAAGCACTAAATGAAACCATTAAAATTATAAATATTATTTTTTTCATAATTGTTTTAGTTTAGTTAATTAATGGACAATGTGTCTGCTTTGTCTGTCATGTTATATTATATTTGCCTTTCACTTCATCGCTTAATCGCTGACGTTAGCTTCACCACTGTCTTTCTTTCCGGATACACCATTTCCAGGAGCAGTAATATTATGGCTATAAAAAGCGTGTACTGGTACCTGTGTTCATAAAGATTATAAATACCGCCTTTAGTATCCTTTTTTTCTATGCCGGAAAGTTCATCTACCAGTTGTTCCGCTACGCCGGTGTCTACCGTAGCCATAGAAAAATACTTTCCTCCGGTTGCAGACGCTATGTCCATTAGCATACCTTCATCAAGCTTACTGGCAACCACCTGTCCGCTTTTATCTTTTTTGTATTCTGTTACATTGCCGTTTGAATCTCTTAAAGGTATTACTTCGCCTTTGGCTGAACCAATGCCTATGGTATAAATTCTTATCCCCTGTTCTTTTGCAAGACGTGCAGCGCCTGCCGGGTCACTTTTATGGTCTTCACCGTCAGTCAGCAAAATAATTACTTTATTTGACCTGTTGCCCTCACCGAAACTTTTTACTGCCAGTTTTATGGCATCACCCATTTTTGTGCCGGGGTACGGTATAAGGTTTGTGTTTATCATTTCCAGCAGCATTTTTGCCGCGTTATAATCAAAAGTCAGCGGGCACTGGGTAAACGCCGTACCGCTGAAGGCGATTACGCCTATTCTGTTTTCTTTCAAGCGGTCTATGAGAATAGAAAACATATCTTTTGCTTTTGCCATGCGGTTGGGGTACACGTCTTCAGCCAGCATGCTTTTTGAACAGTCTATGGCTATGATGATATCAATGGATTTTCTGTTAATGTTTACAAACCGCGTGCCAAACTGCGGGCCTGCCAGCGATATAATAAGGAAGAACACCGCCAGCATTAATAAAATGTTTTTAGTTTTTCTGGCTTTAAGCACTGACGTGTCAAAAATTACTGAAAACATTTTCTTTTCAGAAAATGCATTTAAATCTGCAAGATATTTTTTATGATAATATACCAACGCAAAAATAAATGCAGGAAAAACAATAACACCAAGATAAAGATAAATTTTTACTGCAAAGTTCATGGGATTTTCCTGTAAACTGTGCGCGCCAGCAGTATTTCAGCCAATAATAAAAGCAGTGCCGGAAAAATAAACCAGTAAAAAAGTTCCCCGTATTCCGTGTACTGGCTTTCTTTGATTTCTGTTTTTTCCAGTTTATCTATCTGTTTGAAGATGTCGCGGAAACCGCCGTAAGTTTTTGCGCGGAAGTATTTACCGCCGGTAATATCTGCAATCTGGCGCATCATATTTTCATCCAGTTCTTCCGGCAGATAACCGTACTGAAGGCCGAGCACGGGGTGCTGGTATGGAAACAACGCTTTTCCCGGCACACCTATACCTACGGTATAAATCTTTATATCTACCGACTGGGCAGCTTTAGCAGCTGTTATGGGGTCTACTTCACCGGCATTATTTCTGCCGTCGCTGAGTAATACTATTATCTTGCTTTTACCGGGGCTGTCTTTAAGGCGGCCTACACTGGTAAGCAGGGCATTGCCAATAGCGGTACGGTCTACCTGCGTCATTCCTACTTCTACTTTATCCATAAAATCATATAAGGCGTCATGGTCTATTGTCAGCGGGCACTGGGTAAAACTCAACCCGGCAAAAACAACTATGCCTATTCTGTCATGTTTTCTGGCTTTTATAAATTCTTTTGCTGTTTCTTTGGCAACCTGCATGCGGTTTTTCGGCTGAAAATCTAAAGCCTGCATAGTGCCTGAGGTATCTACGCAAAGCATTATATCAATGCCTTTTGTACTGGACTCATTGGTTACTATGCCTTTTTGCGGGCGTGCAAAGGCAAAAATAAGAAGCGTTAGCACAGCAAGCCGAAGATAAAGCAGGGTATTGTTGCGGGTATTATTCACAGAAAATACTTCAGAAAGTATTTTTATGTCCGGGTAAGAAATAGCTGAAGCACTGTGTTTTCTGGTGAAATACCAGTAAAACACAGGAATAATTAACAATAAAAGCAAAAATAAGGGGTTCTGAAATTGCATAGCCTTAAATAATGGTGATTATGGGTTTATGTGATTGTGTGATTACGTGGCTGCAAATAGCGTCCTTGTATCAACCGGTAAAATGAAAATCAAGGATTTGTAAATACTGAACTAACCACTTAACCACCAATCACTTAATCACTTTGTTGGATTATCTGTCTGGCTTTTTCCACATCTGCATTTACTTCTATCTGATCAGGAATATATTTTGCAAATTTTACCATATCACATTCTTCAAGAAACTCTTTGATTTCGGCAAGTTTCTTTTTTTCTACTATTTTCTTTAAGTCCCGGCACACCTCATCTGTTGTACGTTCAATCACAAAAACGCTGTGTTTTTCTGACAGGTACATTCTCACTATTTCGGATAACTCAATATAAAATTCTTTTACAAGGCCGGCTTTTATCAGGTCTTTTGCCAGTAATTCCTGAAGTTTTTGCAGGGCTATTTCTTCCGGTGAAAGTTTTTCTTCTTCTATGGCCTGTTCCTGAACGGTTTCCGGCTTTTTATTCATAAGGAAATAAATATATATACCTGCTGCAAGCAGAAACGCTGTTATCAGCATCAGTAAAAGATTAATACCCAGAGATAACGGCGGTTTAATATCGCGGATGTCACCCTGGTCCTGCGAAGATTCTTTTACCGGATTAACTATAATGGTTATTTCAGGTACCGGCAGTTCTTTGGCGTCACCTGATTCATTCATAAAAACAGCGGTAAATGAACTTATTTTCTGCTCTCCGGCATTAAAAGATGTGATATTGAAAATATATCTGGAAATCCTGTATTTCGCAAAAAAGAAACCACCTTTGTTTTTTACCGGAAGTATTGCTTGCTTTCTTATTTCAAAACCGCCCAGCACATTTTCAAAATCCGGCGGTACAAACATATAGCCGGCCGGGTATTCCAGGGTCAGTGAATAAACCAGATCATCGCCAATTGTTATTTCATGAGCGGAAACTTCTGCCTTTATGCGCACAGGATGTTCTTTGGCAAAAAGCCCTGAGGAAAATAAGCATATTATAAAGGAAGCGGTAATTAGTTTATGTATTTTATCTGTTATGTCCGATTTGTAGTTGCAAAGCTTGCTTTGCTTATTACTTGCCGACCAAGGTCGGCCACTACATAGCTCTAATTTGGGTAATGCTGATATTTTATCTTTGAGCATATTTTTATCTATATCTTCTTTCCCTCATATAAAAGAATTTTAGGAGCGGTTTTATGTATGATGTTTCTGCATTTATCTGGATATAATCCACTTTTGATTTTGAAAAGGTTTCTTCGCGTTTTTTGCGCCGGCTTAAAACTTCTTTGGCGTAAGCCTCTACTTTGCCTTTATCCCTGGCGTCAATAGTTATTCTAGCGCCTGTTTCGCTGTCAGTAATGTCCAGAAAACACCCGGCAGGAATATTTTCTTCCCGGCGGTCTGAAATAGACAGGGCTACCAGGTCATGCTTTTTTGCAGCCACTCTTAAGGCATGTTCATACCCTGCATCAAGAAAATCTGAAATTAAAAATACCGTAGCGCGTTTTTTCTGCACTTTATACAGGTATTCCAGCGCCTGTTTGATATTAGTGCCTTTCTGGCGGGGCTTATAGTAAAGTATTTCGCTTATAATTCTTAAAATATGGGTAATAGTTTTTTTAGGAGGGATATATTTTTCTACAGTATCGGTAAAAATAATCATGCCCACTTTATCATTATTTTTTACCGCAGAAAATGCCAGAATAGATGCTATTTCTGCCGCTATTTCTGACTTGGTCTTATCCTGCGTGCCGAAATGCTCTGAAGCGCTCATGTCCACAAGCAGCATTATGGTAAGCTCGCGCTCTTCGGTAAACTTTTTTACATACGGATGGCCGTACCTGGCGGTAACGTTCCAGTCTATGCTGCGCACTTCATCTCCGGGCTGGTATTCGCGCACTTCGCTGAATTCCATGCCCTGGCCTTTAAACACACTGCTGTACTGGCCGGCAAACACATCGTTTACCAGGCGCCCGGCGCGTATTTGAATTCTCTTGATTTGTTTTAATATTTCTTTTGGAATCATATAAATAAAAGTGTATATGTGTTTACGTGATTAGTGATTAGTTAAGATGTTGCAAACCACTTAAACACCTAACAACTAACCACTTATTCACCTTTTTTTAAGGGACTTCTACCGTATCCAGTATCTGCTTAATCACATTTTCGCTGGTTAGTTCTTCGGCTTCCGCTTCATAAGAAAGAATTATTCTGTGCCTTAACACGTCCATGGCAATGGATTTCACATCATCGGGCGTTACATAACCCCTGCTGTTTAAAAACGCGTAAGCCTTGCTGGCAATGGTAAGATTTATCGTAGCTCTGGGGCTGGCGCCGTAGGCAATGGACGGTTTAAGATCAGCTAAATTATAGTTTTCCGGATTTCTGCTGGCAAATACAATATCTACGATATAACTTTTCACTTTGTCGTCAATATAAACCTGGTTTACAACTTCACGCGCCTTTATAATATCAGCCGGCGTGATAACCTTTTTTACCTGAGGCATAGCGCCCACAGTAGTGCGGTTGAGTATTTTAAGTTCGTCTTCTTTGTCCGGATAGGAAATTTTGGCTTTCAGCATGAACCGGTCTACCTGTGCTTCCGGCAGAGGGTAGGTGCCTTCCTGTTCAATAGGATTCTGCGTGGCAAGCACTAAAAACGGGTCTTCCAGTTTGTAGGTATTTTCACCAATAGTTATCTGCCTTTCCTGCATGGCTTCCAGCAAAGCAGACTGCACTTTTGCAGGGGCACGGTTTATTTCATCGGCAAGAATTATATTTGAAAAGATAGGGCCTTTTTTTACGGTAAATTCACTGCTTTTCTGGTTATAAATTAACGTACCGATAAGGTCTGCCGGCAGTAAATCCGGGGTAAACTGAATCCGCTGGAATTTGGTCTGGATACATTCTGAAATTGTTTTTACAATAAGCGTTTTTGCCAGCCCAGGTACCCCCTCAAGCAAAACATGCCCGTTGCCCAGCAAACCAATCAGCAGGCGCTGGATTATATAATCCTGGCCCACAATTACTTTTCCTATTTCTGCGGTTAACTCCTGCACGAAAAGGCTTTCTTTTTTTACCTTTTCATTAATCTCTTTTATGCCTGTCTCCATACAACGGCCTCCTTAAAGATAGTGATATTAAGTTATTTTTTTTGTTTTCTGCATAAGGCAGGTTTATTCTTTCAGCGGTTCCGGTGTTTTAACAGCTACCGGTTCAATGGAAATCCTGGTAGCTTCGTTTTTTCCGTTTCTGGGTATATAGTATACCACCACTTTCATTTTTTCTTTTAGTACCTGCTGTTTTTCCATTTTTGAACCAATAACCACCCTGGTTTTCTCAAGCAGAACCAGTTTAACAGTTTCATTTTTTACTTTTACTGTTATGGTTTTGTTTGGTAAATCAACGGAGGAAATGTCTCCGGTTACTCTTTGCAGATTATCGCTGGAGGGCACTACCGTTATCTTGCCTGCAACTTTACTTTTTTTTACTGCCGCCGGGCCAGGAGTAACTGCCATAAGGGCCGGTACAAAAATACTAAATACAAATACTGCCAAAACTAATCTGTAGTTCATGAATTCTCCTTGTTTTAAAAATAGTACTGTCAAGATTAATAATTTGTAATTAAAAATAATTGAAAAACATTTTCAAAATGAGCCTAAGCGATACAAATTACTTGATTATTCATAAATGAGTCCCGATTTGTCCTTTTATCAAATGATGTCGGGACACTGCACGTAGTTGCCGGGGCTCCTCCGCTGTAAAGCGGGAATTAGGAGAACACGGCGAGCCTTGTTTATGAATAAGCAATTTGTGATTGAGCGTTAAGCGAATGTGAAAATTGTTTTTCATGTTATTTTTAAAATTGCCTAAAATGTTATTTGCTTTCCAAAGTGTCCTGCATTTCACTGACCCAGTTCATGCGGTCATTGCAGAGCTGTATGGAAGCGTTAAATGAATTATCTGCATTGTATTCTGACTGCGCGCTGGCCAGCTGGCCTATCTGCTTTCTGTGAAGTTCCTGAATCCTGCTTATGATGTGGTGCATTTCCTCAGCAGGATATTCGTCTGCCTGAGAAAGCGCTATTTCAGTATGGCGGTGCATGCTGTGCAGGGCATCTTTATCAATTATATGTTTTGTGCCTGCTACTTTCCGCACTTCACCAAGGCGCCTGTCTGCCAGCTCAATATTTTTTTCTGCTCTTTCGTTTTTGGCCGTAAGATATTCCATATCCATTTTCTCAAAAAATAGTTTTGCCGGATACAACGTTTCCCCTGGCAGGGCTTTTGATGTCATGTAGCCTGCGGTAAGGCCTGTTATTACCAGCATGCAGGCCGCGGTTAAACCCATAAAAAAAGAACTGTAAACCAGCCTGGAAAATAATCCCGGGTCGGTTTTCCCGGCAGGGTCCTGCGTAAAAGCAACCCTCATACCGCTTAAAGCGTTTTCCAGATCATTCTGATTCTGCTGTTTAGCCGCAGAAATATCCAGTTTTTGTGCAATTAAAAGCAGAGGTTCCAGCTCCTGCGCATAATCCGGATAAGCCTGCAGGCAGGACTCAAGGGGTTCTCCCCGCTGAAGACAGTTTATACATTCGTCTAAAATATTTTCTATGCCTGTTATTTGTTTTTTCTTTAACATGGGTTCCCCTGCCCGACTTTTATATTTTTATCATCTTTTAGCATTGCTTTTAACTTTTCCATAGCGCGAAACTGAAGCGCTTTTACGGCGTTGGGTGTTTTCTGTAGTATCTCCGCAATTTCATTTGTATCAAAACCTTCGGCAAACCGAAGCCTTACAACTTCTTTTTGTTCCTCTGTCAGCGTGTTTAACGCTTCCAGATACTCCAGTGACTCAAAGGCCGGAGCCGTACTAATACCGGTTTTTGTAAATTCTTCATACCCTGCCATAGTATTTTTACGAGATGCTTTCTGCCTGTAAAAATCTATTACCAGATTTGCTGCTATTTTATAAAGCCAGGTCTTAAAATCGCCGGACTGGGAAGCTATGGATTTTACCATCCGCACAAAAACTTCGTTGGTTAAATCCTTGGCATCTTCGCTGTTATCTACCTTATAATGTATGTAGTTATAAATCCTGTTATAGAAATGAGCGCACAGAAACTCAAGGGCAGGGAGGTCATTATTTTTTGCTTTCTGGATAATTTCTAAAAGAAGTATATCGTTCATAAAAAATCCTCTTGCTGTGCCTTCACTTATTAAGACGGTTTAAAAGGCTTTTTGGTTACGGGTAAAATTGTATTTCAATTCAATTTTATTATATAATTATAACATCAATAAGGGAATAGACTATGAAACCAACCGAAAAAAACCTATACCTCTTTAGCGGCCCTGAGCAAACGAATTATTCAGAGCTTATATCTTTTTTTAACACCTTAGACCAAATAGTATACATAACGCACCCCAAAACCCACAAAATTCTCTTTGCAAACAAGCTGGTTAAAAAAATGTTCGGCAATGTAACCGGCCAGAAATGCTACAAGGTTTTTCAAAAACTTAAAGACCCCTGCCCTTTCTGCACCAACGACAAGATTTTCGGCAAAAACCTGGGTAAGTCCTACATCTGGGAATTCCAAAACAAGATCAATCAGCGCTGGTACCATTGCATTGATAAAGCTATTCTGATACAAAATGGCCAGTACGCCCGCTGCGAAGTAGCTATAGATATAACAAAATGCAAAAATGCTTATGAATCCAATGAACTGTTCAAGGCCATGACAGACCACTCCCCCAATATGGTTTTTATAAACCATAACGGAAAAGTGGTTTATGTAAATAAAAAATGCACGGAAGTAATGGGTTACTCAAAAAAAGAATTTTTGTCTGATAAATTCAATTTCATGACGCTTGTAGCCCCTGAATACCGGGACCTGGTGAGAGAAAACTTTAAAAAACACCTGAATAATATTGAAATACTGCCCTACCAGTATAAAATTATCACAAAAAAAGGCAAATCAATAGATGTACTGATAAACACAAAACTTATTGAACATAAAGACAAGGCCGCTATTTTAGGCACAATTACGGATATTTCGTGCCAGCTTAAAGAAAAAGAAAAACATATAGGAAGCCTGAAAAACGCGCTCAATCAAACCATCAACGCGCTTGCCATGATTACAGAGAAAAAAGATTCTTATACATCCGCGCACCAGCAGAATGTGGCCAATCTGGCCTGCGCCATAGCAATTAAAATGGGTTTAAGCGAAGATAAAATTGAAAGCATCAGAACCGCTTCCCTGCTGCATGATATAGGCAAGATAAACGTGCCGGGTGAAATTCTGGCAAAACCAGCAAAACTTACCAGCCTGGAATTTGATATTATGAAAACCCACGTATCCAGCGGATACGACATATTAAAAGTAATTAAATTTCCCTGGCCCATATCGGAATTTGTACTACAGCATCACGAACGTATAAACGGAAGAGGCTATCCGCATAAACTTAGAAACAACAGGCTGCATATAGAAGCTAAAATCATTGCGGTAGCAGACGTTGTAGAAGCTATGGCTCACCACCGCCCCTACAGGCCCGCCCTGGGCATAGATAAAGCTCTTGCAGAGATTCAAAAAAATAAAAACATTCTTTATGACCCGCTGGTGGCACAAGCCTGCCTGGAATTATTCAACAATGAAAACTTTCAGTTTTAAAGCACCACGCCTTCGCAGGGCGTGGATTCTAACTTTATTTTCAGCGCAGCTAAAAACCCTACGCTGAAATACCCGGAGCGGACTTAACCGCTTTCCATCCATGCCTTTACAGACATGGATTTCCGCGAAGGGTATTAAACACCGATTGGTATATCCTACTATGTAGGTAGCAACTGAGTATTGTTAGTATCTATTGGTAAGAGGAATTTTTGGAGTACACAATTAGGGCGGAGTAACTGTATTTAGGATTGTTTTTTTACTATCGTACTATCCGACTATTTGACATTTTTGCTTCAGGACTGCCTTAATACCTGCAACTAAAATAACAGGTTTCTACAGCCGCCGCAGTTACAGCAGTTTGCACAGCGTATTTTTTTGGCATCAAACATATTAATGCTTTTTTTCTTCTTTGTTTTTCTAATCGGTTTTTTTTTCTTTGCAGTTTTCTTTTTTTTCATTTTGATTCCACTTTAATCTTATATTTATATTTTTTAACTGCCTTCCACTTCATCGCTTAATCGCTGCCCTTGCACTTTGTGCAAACCCTATTACTTGTCATTCCCTAATGGTTTTATAGGGAATCTACGGCAGCGGATCTCCGGGTTACTGCAATGATTGACGTGTACCCGAAGATGACATCTTAGTCTTTCCTGCCTTTTACTTCATTGCTTCATCGCTGTCTTTCACCTCATCGCTTAATCGCTGTCTTATTCACCATCGATGTTTTCTGCTTTTCCAAATTGCATAAATTGCCGGGTAAACCAACAACTCCAGTATAAAACTTGTAAACACGCCGCCAATCATAGGCGCGGCAATGCGTTTCATTACATCTGACCCTGTGCTCATAGACCACATTATGGGAATTAAACCCATAAATATTGCCATAACAGTCATCATTTTCGGGCGGATTCTTTTTACCGCACCGTGAACTATAGCTTCATCCAGGTCAGACGCTGTATTCATTTTCCCGCGGCGGACGGCATCATCGTAGGACATATCCAGATACATCAGCATAAAAACACCTGTTTCCGCATCCAGCCCCATCAGGGCTATCATGCCCACCCAGACCGCAATAGAAACATTGTACCCCAGTATATACAGAAACCATACAGCACCAATAAGCGAAAAAGGCACCGCTGTCAGCACAATTAAAGATTTCGCCGTTGATTTTGTGTTCATATACAACAAAATAAAAATAATAAAAAGTGTAAGCGGAATTACTACTTTTAATCTTTCCCTGACCCTTATCATATTTTCATACTGGCCGCTCCATTGCAGGGCATAGCCGGTAGGAACTTTTATGGATTCAACTTTTTTCTTTGCTTCCGCAACATACCCGCCCACATCTCTGCCGGACATATCCACATAAACATAACCTGCCAGCAGGCCGTTTTCGTCGCGTATCATTGAAGGGCCGAGTGAAATATGAATATCTGCAATCTCAGACATCGGTATCTGGGCACCGCCGGCAGTAGGTACCAAAACCCTGTTAAGTTTTGTTATGTTATCCCTTAACTCTGATGGATAACGGACATTTATTGAATACCGTTCCCTGCCTTCTACGGTTGTTGTAATGGATTCTCCGCCGATAGCGGTAAGTATCACTTCTTCAGCGTCTTTTATGCTTAACCCGTACCGGGCCAGCTTTTCCCTTTTTAAATCAAAGTCCAGAAAATAACCGCCGGCCACTCTTTCTGCATAAACACTTCTGGTGCCTTTTATATCTTTCAGGGCTGTTTCCAGCTGGGTGCCAATATTTTCTATTTCTTTTAAATCAGACCCATATATTTTTATGCCTACCGGAGTCCTGATACCCGTAGTCAGCATATCAATACGCGCTTTTATAGGCATAGTCCACGCGTTGGACACTCCAGGAAACTGCATTTTTGAATCCATCTCGTTAATAATATCATCCCAGGTAATTCTGTCGCGCCATACGGGGCGGAAGGGTTTTTGCAAAAGTTCCGGCATCCAGGAATACCATCTGGGCACTTTGCGCCACTGGTTTTCCGGTTTTAAAATAACCGTGGTTTCCATCATAGAAAACGGCGCGGGGTCTGTGGAAGTTTCGGCACGGCCGGCTTTTCCAAAAACGCTTTCTACTTCCGGAACACTTTTTAATATCTGGTCCTGCGTCTGCAGTAATTTCTGCGCTTCTCCCACAGATATGCCCGGCAGTGTAGTAGGCATATAGAGGATGCTTCCCTCATTTAACGGCGGCATAAACTCCTGCCCTAACCGGAAATAAACGGGAATAGTTGCAAGCACAAGAATTATTGACCCGATGATAACATTTTTTCTGTGTTTGAGCACAAACCTGCAGGCAGGTTCATAAATCTTAAATAGCACTCTGCTTACCGGGTGTTCTTCTTCGGGATAATATTTTCCCACAAAAAGCGTATTGAAAATATTTGCCAGCCAGGCTGGTTTGAAGTGCACATAATCCATGCGGGCAAACATCATGCGTATGGCAGGGTCTAAAGTAATAGCCATTAACGCGGCTATAAACATAGCAAGGTTTTTGCTGTAAGCCAGCGGTTTGAAAAGCCGGCCTTCCTGGTCTACCAGCGTAAACACCGGCATAAAAGCCACGCCGATAACCAGCAGTGAGAAAAATACTGACGGCACAACTTCCTGCAAGGCTTTTAAACGCACTTCATGAAAATCGCCTTTTCTGCCGTTTTGAATCCATTCCTCAAGCCGTTTGTAAGCATTTTCCACTTCAATTATAGCGCCGTCTACCAGCACGCCGATGGAAATAGCTATGCCGGAAATAGACATAATGTTTGATGTAAGGCCCATAAAATATAAAGGAATGAAAGTTAAAGTAACGGTAATAGGTATGGTGACAATGGGGACAATGGAAGACGGGAAATGCCACAGAAAAAATAAAATTACCAGGGCTACTATCAGCATTTCTTCCCTTAACTGGTGTATCAGGGTTTCTATGGCACGGCGGATAAGGTCTGACCGGTCATAAACCGGCAACAGTTCCACGCCTTCAGGGAAAGAGGATTTAACTTCTTTTATTTTTTCTTTTACGCGGGTTATAACATTCAGGGCGTTTTCACCCTGGCGCATAATAATAATTCCGCCGACAGTATCACCTTCGCCGTTTAAGTCCGCTATACCGCGCCGGATGTCCGGGCCTATGACAACTTTTGCCAGATTTTTTATTAATACCGGCGTACCGCCTGCGCTGTTGCTGACTACTATGTTTTCAATATCGCTTATAGATTTTGCATAGCCTCTCCCGCGCACCATATATTCCGTGCCGGAAAATTCTACCAGCCTGCCGCCGACATCGTTATTGCCGTTGCGGATTGAATCTATTACTTTGCCTATCGGGATATTATAGCTGACAAGCGCGTTCGGGTTTACCGTTACCTGATACTGTTTCTGAAACCCGCCGATAGATGCCACCTCTGCCACCCCGGGGACTGACTGCAAATAATATTTTAGGTACCAATCCTGAAACGTGCGTAACTGTGCCAGATTATTATTGCCGGTTTTATCTACTAAGGCGTACTGGTATATCCAGCCCACGCCTGTAGCATCCGGGCCCATTTCTGTTTTTACGCCTTCGGGCAGTTTGGACTGGATTTTATTTAGGTATTCCAGCACGCGGGCCCGGGCCCAGTAAATATCTGTGCCATCCTGGAAGATTATGTACACATAAGAAAAACCAAAATCTGAAAAACCGCGTATAGTTTTTACTTTAGGCGCGCCCAGCATGGCAGAAATTATGGGGTAAGTTACCTGGTCTTCAATAATGTCCGGGCTTCTGTCCCAGCGGGAATAAACTATTACCTGCGTGTCTGATAAATCCGGTATGGCATCTAAGGGTATGTTTTTTATGCAGTAATATGCCCCCACCAATAACATGGCAGTAAATACCAGTATTAAATATTTATTCTTAGCCGAAAACTCAACAATTTTCTTGAGCATATTTCACCTGTGTTATAATTACCTTGATAAAGTCGTTTAGTCGCCGATTTATCGGCTATTTTTGCATTTCACGTTGTCATACCCGAATGTCTTTATCTGGTATCCAGATTGTTGTCATTCCCGCAAGTTTTTGGCGGGAAACCACTTGTCTGGCTTGAAACATTCTTTCCATATTCTTCATCTTTCAAATTCAACATTACTGCTGAAATACTTACAATGTTGATCCCCACGGGCACAGCCCGTGGCACAAACACCTACCCCATGCAGTTTTCAAAAAAACACAATTTGAAAACTAACGCAGGGGTAAACGTCACACATGCATCCATCCCGCTTTGCGGGATGGAATTCTGCTGCCGTTTAAAGATAACTTAAAAATTAATGTTTCTACTACAATTAAATACTTTAGAAAAGTCCTTCCGAAGCTATAACTTTAATATGGCGACTAGCCATGCCTATTAAAGGTTATTCTATCAAAGGAGGACTACTACAAAGGTTGGTTTAATTAAACATTACTTTTCTTTTGTCTTTGGTAATTTAGAAATTTTCCAAATATAATCATTTTTGTTTTTATCATAAATTCCTTTAATACCAATTTCAATTATTTTAAGTTTAGTATTAATATAAATACTACCTGTTTTATAATCCGAATTACCTTTTAAACTGATACTTTCTAAATTAAAATCACCAACATCATAATATTCTCTTTTTAAAAAATTAAAACTGTCTTCAATGTCATTTTCTGTATTAAAAATAATATTCTCTCCAACAACAATACTATATTTTGACAAAGAATCATCGTCAATACATGAACGATAAAGTTTGTAATTATCTTGTGCAATTGATTTTTCTATTACACTATACAAATAAACAGCATACACATACTGTTTGGAACTTAATTTAAATGTTATACAACTACAAAAAGTAAAAATAATTACTAAAAGAAGTTTAAAAACCAATAATCTTTTCATTTAAGTACTTTAAACACCTTGAATATTATGTCAATTTTTAAAATCAACCTTCTCTACAAGCTTCCTGACCGATAACCCGGTCAAGGATGCTACTACGAAGGTTTATATTAAAGAAGTAATTACTTAATAACTTAGAAAATATACAACCATCACAACTGTTAAATACAACAGTATAGACAAAACATTAAAAAATACTGCCATATTTCCCTTGTGAACATAATTAATCATATGACTGCAGCAATAACCATTCATTAATCCATGTATTGATATTATGACTACTGGAAAAAAGATCGCTGCAGAGGATAGGAATATTGCTAAATGCTTGTTATTTGACCCTAAATAATTGAATAATACAACAGCTGAAAAACACCCTGTCATGATGGATATAATCCCTAATTTAAAACTTTTTAAATATAATTCTTTATTCTTTTCACCAAGAAAATTCATTTATTTTCCTATAATCGACCCTTAATCTCAACATTCTCTACAATATTCTTTAGTTTGAAATCTCTCAAAGTTACTTACAAAAACTGGACAAGCGATGAAACATGCTTGGAGAAAACCTTGCCGAGAGACATCCCGATATCAACTAATAAAAGGAGATTATCGGGACAAAGCTAACTTTCGCAAACTTGGAGGAGCCAATAGAGTGAGCCGCAAAGCGAGCGTTTTTCGGAAATCATGTTTCTGAGCATTAAAACAGTTTTTCAAAGGTCCAACGTAGCTGAAAGTATTACCAGTTGGTTCTCGTTGTTTTTAAACAACGTCGGATGGTAATCCGACCGCTACACATTTCTATTCAAATCTTAAAAATCAATCAAATTTCCAATCTACTGACTTATTGCAACAATCTTTACTACAAAACACATTTTTAATGCCGGATGTTATAAGTGAAGCACTATGGGCTTACGCCCATAGCATCTGCTTCATCTTCGGCAAAAACCGCCGAAGAACATCCCCTGTCGCTAACCGCTT
>MGVC01000081.1 GCA_001800285.1 Elusimicrobia bacterium RIFOXYA2_FULL_39_19
TTTTAACCGAGACCCGCCTTATGGACAGCCGGATAACCTTAATCGGCGAAGCTATAACCAAGGGGGCGCTGTGGTTGGAAAAGGAATGAAAAAACAAGCAGGAAGAATATTAAGAAGCTTGTTGAAAGAAGGCTATATAAGTTCGGAGGCTGCAGTATCTATTACTAAAAAATTATCGGACAAAACTAAGTGCGTATTTTAATGAAAGTGGACACCTGTTTTAATCCATGGTGGACACTTTCCTGAAGTTGACGTTCGGAGCGTCGCGACGAAGTCTTTTTCTTTAAGTTTAATGGTATATAGGTTACTTAAAGAAGCCCCGGTTTTATTCAAAGAACAGCCATATTTTAGAACATTAAGTAAAGCATATCAAACAGTTAACTTTTTTCTCATAGACTCGCCTTTAAGTTCAATTCTAAAAGCATTATTCAATAATCTGTCACAAATAGCATCAGCAATAGTAGGGTCACCAATAATCTGATACCAGTCTTTAATGGGCACCTGGCTTGCAACAATAGTTGAAGAATACAGGTGCCGGTCCTCAACCAATTCCAGAAAATCTTTTCTTTCAATTTCATTCATGGGGCTTAGTCCGATATCATCTATAATAAGCAGATTGAATTTAGATAATTTTGACAAATATCTAAGATAACTGCCGTCAGCTCTTGCCTGGAACAGCGCGGTAAATAGTTTTGGCGCCCGGATATATGAAACAGTATAGCCAGCCCTGCAGGCCGTGTTTCCAATTGCGCAGGCAATATAAGTTTTTCCTACGCCAGTAGGGCCGCTTATCAGGACGTTTTGATGATTTTCTATCCATTTACTGTTTTGCAATTCCAGTATTACCTGTTTGTGCAACCCGCGCTGATGCTTATAATCCATGTCTTCAATGCACGCCTGTTGCTTTAATTTGGCATCACTTAGCAATCTCAGCAATTTCCTGTTTTCCCTGGTAGTCAGTTCCGCGTCAAGCAGCAGCCCGATAAATTCTTCATGGGTTAAATCCGTCCGTTTTGGTTTTTCCATGAGCTCTTTAAATGTTTGAGCCATTCCTGCCAGTTTCATACCCTGCATTTTTGCAACCGTCTGTTCATTTAACATAAACTGCCTCCTGGTTTATAGTACCCTTCGCCTCTTATATTTTCATGCACGGGCGATATGTTTTCTATTTTACTGCTGGATAAATCTGATTGTTTGTCCAAACCCTTTACAAGAATAGCCTTTATGTTTCTGTAAGAAAATACTTTGAATTTTACCGCTCTCTTACAGGCATTCTCCAGCCTTTCTTTGCCGTAATATTCAAGCAGCCTCATTATCCCCAGGCACGACCTGTAGCTCTGCTGAATAAATATTCTTCTTTCAAAAATATTTTTTATTACTTCAACAGTGTTGGGGCCCACCGTCTCGGCCCGCGTAAGCATCTTTGAAGGCGTCTGGTCAAGATATTTCCTGTGCGATTCAGGCATATGCTCCGGATTTGTTGTGTAACTGCACTTTTCGTAACTCCTTACATGACTGGCCTGTCTTGAGCCTTTGTAAAATATCTCAACTGTGTTTTCTGTAATTCTTGCGTCCACAGACTCATGTATCAGCTGATAAGCTACACTGTAGTAATGGCTGTTTATGTCTATGTGATAGTCTACGTTTACCCGGCACTTTTTCCAGTCAGCATACTCATAACGCACTCCCGGTAATGCCAGCGCTGCCGGCTTATCAAGGCTTTCAAATAATTCCTTCCTGGATTTGTTTATTTTCTGCATCTTCCTGTGGTTAAGTTTTTCCAGCAATTCACCAACTGACTGGTTAAATTCACTTAGACTGTAAAAAATCCTGTTCCTCAAACAGGCAAGGATCCACCGCTGCGCAAGCAAGACCGCGGCTTCTACTTTCGCTTTATCCTTGGGCTTGGCCACCCGGGCTGGTATCACTGCAAACCCATAATGTTGCGCTAAACACAGATAACTCCGGTTTATTTCTGGCTCATACCTGCAGGCCTTATTTATCCCGCTTTTAAGATTATCCGGCACAACTATATGCGGCGCACAACCAAAATATTCAAACGCACGCACATGGCTCATTAGCCAGTCCTGTGTACTTTGCGTGAAACTCGCTTCTGCGTAGGTATAACTGCTGGCTCCCCAGGCTCCTACAAATAATTCTGTCGGTTTTACCTGTCCGGTATCCCTGTCAACTATACCTGGCCCATCACAGTAATCTACAAATAATTTCTCCCCGGCCTTATGTGTTTGCCTCATACAGATGGTAAGTTTCTTTTTCCACCGGCTGTATAACAGGCAAAACATTTCATACTGGTAGCCTGTATCAATATTTTCCTGCTTATATTCAGCCCATAATAACTGTAAGGTCACTCCTTTCTTTTTTAATTCGTTATGCAAATATTCAAAGTCTGGCGCTGTCCGGACTGTTCCGGGTTCCGAGCACCCTTTCTTCTGGCTGCTGGAAAGCTTTTCTTCCAGTTGGGTATCATTCAGAGTTTTGTCCGCTGCCCAGTTTATGCCACTCCTTTTGGCTAAGGCCAGGTAGTTTGAAACTGTCTGTCTTCCAACATTGCAGCTTAACCCAATTTGTCTGGCGCTTAATTCGTTCTCATATCTCAGCCGCAATATTTCTCGCATTTTTATCATGCTTATCTTCTCCTGCATAAAATAAAACCTCCTTGCAAAGGCATAAATTTATCCTTTGAGGTTCTATTTTACCGATTTTTGTCTTTTATTGGGGTTTTACTTCAGGAAGGTGTTTCTTTGCAGTGTCCACCATGCTTTAAAACTGCTGTCCATCATCCTTAAAATGGGTGTCCATCATGGATTAAAACAACTGTCCATCATGCGTTAAAATACACAACTAAGGACAAACAGAAAGTAATCATAACCAAGGAGAAGACTTAACCCCCGGGCAGAGAAGAACGCGTTTATATTCAGAACCACCCCTGCCGCTCCCCGATAATCCCGGCTGCCTTTAACATATAAAGCCATCCTTGAAAAAGTAAAGCCATATGTAAAGCGAGCAAATTTATAGAGAAAGGAGCTGATGATATATGCTTAAGAGTACAGTTAATAGACTTGACCGGCAGAAAAACAGCAAGACTCTAGACGAGCAAAGCCGCCCCCCATTCAGAGTACTCGACCTTGTTGAGCCTGCCGCCGGAGCCATTCCCGAAGCCTGTCCGGAATGCGCAGGAACAGGAGAGTGTGGTGATGCGATTTGTTTTCTATGCGACGGGTCAGGGTGGAGCTCGGGAGGAGTGCGCGATCCTTAACGACCCGGATTAGAGGTTAAGACTATGCCGTTTATGGAAGATGCACAGTAAAACAATCAACGAAAAACAGGAGGGAACTATGAATCGAGTATTTGATTTTGATGTTGTAAAAGAGGCTATCTGTATAAAAAGCAGTGGCCAGGAAATAAATCGTAAAGCTATTGTCAGGCAAGATACAGGCGAAGTGTTAGGCGTTGTGTCTGATAATTACAAACTCATACGGCATGTGGAAGCTGTGTCGTATGTGGAAGAAAATTTGAACAGGATCGGTAATTGGAAGGTTCATAAAGAGAGAACATCAAAGAACGGCGCCCATTTATTTATAGAATACGTTTTCTCAGAGATTACCGGTGAAGTTCAGAAGGGCGATATTGTTGCCTTAAGCATGATTTTAACCAATTCCTACGACGGCATGACTCGATTTGGCTTCATGTTGGGCGCGATTAGGATTTTATGCACGAATGGTCTTAAAATCACTAACCGGTTTTTTGAACTGGTAGCGAAACACACATTTAATCTCGATATAACAAACCTGATAGACAATTCTCGGAAGATGGTCGATGTTTTCCACGAGAAGTTACCGGCCATCCAGAATCTTTCAAGGTTACCGCTTGCACTGCCTTTTGACGCGAGGGTTCAGGGTATAATCAACAAGGGGCTGATTCCAAGGCGGTTATCTGAGACAATACTAAAACAGGGTCAACGGGATACTACAACGGAATGGGGCATGTTTAACAGATATACCGGCGAGCTGACCCATAACTACAAAGGCTCTTACGACAGATACAATGAGCTGCAGAATCAGGTATCCGCGGAATTTGGGATTTAAGTCCGGCAGCAACATTACGAAACTCTCAATAACTCCTGCGCCCACGAATCGGATATAGCTCGCTGAAATATAATGCGGGCTGTATCCGGTGGGGAGGCAGGAGTAATATTTGGTGTAGGGCAGAGCGGACGTTCCATGGAGGTTTTGGAAGTTTTGAAACGCCTGAATCCCTTTCGGTTGAGAAGCATCTAATTATAAGGTGAGATAGTATTGCTCAAAGAGGCAGTAGTGGAACCGATAAATTACATGTCAGGGTAGGAAGAGCTGTATTTGGAAACAGCAATACATAGGAAAGTGCAAATTGAACCGGTTTTAAGGTCTTTGTCGTCAGAAAAAAGCTGTGAATAGACTTTTTGACTTTTATTTTGTATTATAGTGTGGGGAGGCAAAGGAAGGCGGAGCGGTATGTTAAAGATATTTTTAAGAAATTTGAAAATAGCCCTTGACTTTTATTGAAACTCGTTATATATACATAGTGGATGGTGTGTTGGAGTAGTAAATTTTTTTTAAACTAAATCAATTACACATAGTAAATAGTGTAATTTAGCGGGAGGATCAAGATGTACATTACAGAGCGGGGTCATGATTTTGAAAGTGAAGGTTTTGAGAAATTTAAGAAGTTGTTTGAAAAGTATCTCGTACCATTAAATTATAAGTTCATTGATAATTTTTCCAGATTTGATGGTTACAGTCCGGATAGGGTGATTGCATTGGACGCTGGCGGAAAAACTTTATTAATTTATATAGAAATTAAGCACGACGGCCGGGACAGCACAATTAACGAACTTATTTCAAAATTTGACTCTTTGAGGAGAAAAGCTAATGACTTACATTTCTTGTTAATAGTTCCGTCTGCTAGTGAAAAAACGACACAGGCATTACGGGAGCACAAAATTAGTTATGGAACATTAAACGGTGATTTTTATTTAGATATTTCCCCATACATTTATATATACACGAAAGAAAATATCACTTGGCCGGAATACACTATCCGCGAATTTTTTATAAAGATTGACCCCGATAAAGCTAAAAAGGTGGCAGAATATATTTTAAAAGCTGGGAATAAGGAAATAACAATTAAAGATATTGTTTTAAGAGCAGAGTTACCTCGCATAACTGTGAATGATATTATTACTTTTCTAACCAAGCGGGGTTATTTGGTTAGAACTGAACCGTCAAATCAATTCAGGCGCGGTTTTATAAGGCTATTGAACAGAGAAGGGCTTATTAAAGAATTGCAAGAAATGAAGTAATTGCGGATTGGAGTGGCCATGAGTTGATGAACGCGTCAAGAGCAGGCTGGTAAAAGAAGAAATTAAGGGGGAGGTGATAAAAATGCGAAATAGTAATCCCAAAATGATAAAAATATTGTCCGATTATCCAACTCAGTTTCAATGTAAGAGGTGTGGGGCAGTATGGTCTCCTTCAATAAAACCATCCTCAAATGGAAGTTTTTACAGAGGAGCATGGCAGTGTCCAGATGGCTGTAGGATGCAAAAAGGATAAGCAGAATGGGATTTATCCCGGGGCAGGGCGTAATATAGAAGCTCAGAAATTTGATCGGGAGCTGATTTAAGTTTGGAGGGGGAGTAAAATGGCAGTGAAGGACATAGCAAATTCAGGCGGCTGGATTAAATTGCACAGGAAACTGCTTGAAAACCCTATTATGAAGGATGCCACATTACTGCAAACGTTCATTTATTGCCTGTTGAAAGCTAATCATGAAACCAGGAAAATCGTGTTCAACAGCGAAGTAATGGAAATCAAAAGAGGTCAGTTTATAGCCGGCAGGAATGAGGCAAGCAAGGCTCTACGTTATAAAAGTAAAATGTGGGATAGGAAGATACATATTTTGCAAAAAATTGATATTTTGACCATCAATGTGACCAACAAATTTAGCCTTATTTCAATATTAAATTGGGAAAAATATCAGTTAAATGACCAGCCGGATGACCAACAGATGACCAACAAAAGACCAACAGATGACCAACAAATGACCACAAACAAGAAACATAAGAATGTAAATAAAGATAACAATGAAGAGAAAGAGCAGATACAACCAGACTTTCACAGTATTGATTTAGATGGTTTTAATAATACACAAAAGTCAAATAACATTAATACAAAATCTAATGCTTCCGGTTTAGATCCCGCTAATGTTGTTAATAAGTTTGGTTCTGACCCTTGCCCCTGTGTTGATGATGTTGCCCCTGATGTCCTTTCGCATTGGAATTCTGCCGCGAAAGAGTATCAGGGTATAGATCATAAGATTGTTTCCCCAAAAGCTAAAAAAGCCCTGGGTGAACTATTAAATCAGGGTTATTCCACTGAGGAAATAAAAACGTCCATAGGCAATTTTAAGCTGATAATCCTGGATCCGGATAAATATTTTTGGACTAAAAGATGGACTTTGGAAGAATTCTTAGTAAAAGGGTTTGAAAAGTTTCGTAAACTGGATGTGGCCCAAAAAAACTGCATTAATTACAGTAAAAGTAAATCGTTAGGAAGTGATGGTTTCAGGGTAGATCCTAAGCCCGGGGAGTTTACATCAAGAATTATCGGGCAAAAATAGGAGGTTAATATGCCGGCATCAAAGAAAATTAGTATGAATATCTGTAAAAGATGTGATGAGGATTTCCCGGACATTGAAATGATTAATGGGATGTGTTTGCATATTTTTGAAAAATTGGAGGGGGAGGCTCCATCTTGCGTACCGAACAAACACAAGTACTCTAGGTTTTCAAATTTTCAACAAATATCTTCAGATCATACACAAATGCTTAATTTTTGTCGCGACCAGCTTGCCAATAATTTAAGTATATATCTTGCAGGAAGGCAAGGTTGTGGGAAAAGTCATCTGGCTGCTGCTTGTGCCAGCGAGTTAAATCGGCTTGGCCGTGATGTTGTTTACAATACTTTCGCTGAATACCTTTATTCTTTAGCGGATCCAAGTTATGATGACAAAATGGAAGCGGAAAAATGGACATTGAAACATTATGCCAGTAATGAGTATGTAATTCTCGACGACGTAGGCCAGGGGCATAGTATATCCAAACTATCTCCATTAGTCAGCAGGTTATATGATGAAAATAGGAATATTGTAATTACTTCTAATTTAAACATAGAACAATTAGCTCAGGAGATAGGCTCTGTTATTCCTTCAAGATTGACTGAAATGTGCGGTGGCAAAGATAAAATCATGTATTTTGATTTATTAGATTATAGATTATTAACGCGCGCCGAGAAAGATGCGTTTGCAGAGAAATACAAAACAGAGGCAAAAATTGATTTCCCTATTTAAAAGCATCAACATTATCGGGCAGTATGTAATGAACGCGGTATACGGCTTTACACCGGCTCGCGCTTCCTCATGTACCAGCTCCGACAGCCCGAACAACCTTACAGCCGTTCCCCAGTACAGCTCTTACTCCGAAACCCCGACATGCCCAGTGCCCGTTATCGCTGCCCAATCTTCTACCGGCTCCGAATATGCCGCATACTGGTATTACGAAACGATATATACGCGCGAAGCAAAAGAAACGCCGGCCCACTCACCCAGCTGCTCCGTATCCCGTTTCAGCTGGACAGTTACCTCTACGGCTGGAAATTTGTATCCCGCGCGCAAAGAAACGCCTAAACAAGCCTTCCGAAAAGAGGACTACAATTGCACTTATCCCAAACGATTCCTAAGGTCAGCATGGGGAATCCGTGGTCCCGACCTACAATAACATTCAGCCATTATAAA
This sequence comes from Elusimicrobia bacterium RIFOXYA2_FULL_39_19, assembly GCA_001800285.1. Classification (GTDB taxonomy): domain Bacteria; phylum Elusimicrobiota; class Endomicrobiia; order CG1-02-37-114; family XYA2-FULL-39-19; genus XYA2-FULL-39-19. Next base: position 7,852 of record MGVC01000081.1, read on the forward strand.
GAATGCATGAGGGTTATGCTGTATTGACCCGTTTAATGCGATATTTTAATTGTAGTTTGCCAGGATATAAAATAAAACTGCACCATTCAAAAATAAAAGGAGACAAAAGATATGAAAAAAATACCAGATTTAAATAGAGCCTTATTCGATGATAATGTTAGCCAAATAGTATTGTTCGGGGAATTGACATTTTCCAGCGATACCAAACATAAACATATTGTAAAAATTGAAGAAACTTATCGAAAGGACGAATTAATCAGCATGGAAATTGTAGACATAAGCGATAGACTCCCAAAATAAGGATGGTAAACTAATTATCATCATGCGCAGACCCGGGGTGGCGAACACTAAAAGCACGAAGGTTTAGCCGCCCGGGAACAATAATAACCGTAAAGGAGAGCTAAAAATTGAAAAATATACCGTTAAAGGACAGATTCTATATTACCGCAACGAATGACAGTGTCGATGTTGTAGATAAAGCAAACAAAAACAACCGCTCATACTTCGCCAGGGTAGAGGATGCCATAGAACATCTGCGGGACGAATTCCGGAAGCAGACATTAGTGGGCAAAGAGATATCCATAAGCGAGCTGAATCAACTTAGGCAGTTAGTGAAAGCGGCTGATGAAGAATTTATCAAGTGCCTGAGTTTAAACGGCGAGACGAATCAGGAGTTTATAGATAACCTGAATATGAAGCTCAAGGCTAATCCGGACAAGAAGCATAGCCTAGTTTAATGATGGCCAAACGCGGAGGAGCGTGGATGGCGGGGTTAGAATGGGGTATATCGTATTCCTTACAAAGCACCCATAGGACCCCGCCCAATCCGTGTTTTTGAAGTTTACGGAAATTAAATTAACCATAGGAGCGACAATATCATGAAAAACAGAATGTACGCCGATGTAAAGACCTGGAACTCGTTTGTTGGCTGTAAGTTTGACTGCAGTTACTGTAAGCCGTCTTTCCAGAGAATGATGAAGCGGGTCTCGGGAGCTAATGGTTGCCGGGATTGCTACAGTTTCAAGCCGCATGAGCACCCGGAAAGGCTGAGTAAGATCCCAAGCGCAGATACAGTATTCGTTTGCGGAACCGGTGATATATCCTTTGCCAACCCGAAATATGTTAGAAAGATTATATCAGCTATCAAAGACCGCATAAAGAAGCATCTGGCCCAGCAGTTTTACTTCCAGTCCAAGAATCCGGCGTGTTTCCAGCAGTACTTATCCGATTTTCCGAAAGACAATACAATCCTGCTTACTACACTGGAAACGAATCGGGATGAAGGTTATGCCGGGGTATCAAAGGCTCCGGTACCTTCGCGGCGGTATGCGGACTTCAAGGCACTGGACTGGCTGCGGAAAATAATTACGGTAGAGCCGGTAATTGATTTTGATCACGATATATTCCTGGAGTGGATTGTGGACTTGAAGCCTGAAGCCGTATGGATCGGTTATAATTCCAGGCCGAAAGAGGTTCAGTTCCCAGAGCCGGACAAGCAGAAACTTGAAAAATTGATTGCGGCAATTCGGGATGCGGGAGTGGAAGTAAAAGAAAAGGACATGCGCGGATAAACTTGTTGATTAGTTGCCAGTAAAAGCTTTGGCCTGTTTGCTTATAACTGGTGATGTTGGAATTGGAAACGGGTAAATAATAAAATTTAAATCAGGAGGTACAAGAACTATTTTGAATAAACGAAAGAAAGAAACCAAAGAATAAAAGAAAGTGATAATAGAAAAATATCACATGGATCTTTCTTCAAAACGGGTAGGAAAAGAAAAGAAAGTACGCAAAAGCACATTGCAGGATTTTAAGATTACAGAAGTTGGTGTTAATAAAAGTTTGAATATTGAAGATTTGTCGAACGCCATAACAAAGCTTCTTATAGCGTATTATGTGCTGGAGAATGACAGAGACAAAGAATCACAATATTTAAAATCGCTGACTGATTAAATATATGCTGTATTTTAAGAATGGAGGAATATAATGGTTAAGAAAGGTGTTATAGCAGGTGTATGGTTAAGAAGTTCTCCAACACACAGGTATGGATTAAGTGTCGATGATCAGAAAAATGAAATCGAAAAGATGGCATACCGGGATGGGGTAAAAATAGTTAAGTACTGGACCGACAGCGATTCCGGCGAAATACATCCTGATAAGAACAGGTATTTCTTAACGATGAAGGAGAATATCAGGAAGGATCCTGGTTTTATTAAAATCCTTTATGTATATGACAAGGCAAGATTTGGATTAGTAGATAGTGCGGGAGAAATACGAATAAATGAGTTCTTTGCCAAAAATAACATAGAATTAAAATATCTGAACGAAAGACTGATTCCGGTTGGCGCAATATGCCGGCGTAGCACGGATATGCAGGAAGCATCTCTAGATGTTCAGATGGATTCAATATTGGAATATGCAACTAAAGATAATTGTGAGGTGCGGAAATGGTGGCTGTTTGGCGAAGAAAAGGGGCAGTCAGGAGTATCTATCGAAAGATGCCAGGATTGGAAGAATATGCTGGATGAATTGAAAAACAGTATGTACAGCATAGAGAGAATCTTGGTAGATGATGTTTCCAGGATAGGAAGAACTTCACCCAATAGGAAAATATATATTCAGGAGTTATTCAAAGAATATAAAGCTCCTATATATTACATTAATGCCCCGTTTAAAGACGATGGATCATTGGAAGATGGTGTCATGCAGTTTGTTAGACACGGGGAGGCATTCCAGTCTTCCAAAGAGAAATCAAAGAATGTTAAAACGAGGTCTCTGGTTTACGCAAGAAAGGGTTTTTGGCTAGCTGGAAATATTTACGCGTACAAGCGGTTAGTGTTGGACGAACACGGTAATCCGTTTGTAACTAATGGTAAGAATTTGATTTTAGAAAAAAAGCAGAGTAAGCAGGTGAAAACCCAAAGAATAAAATTAATACCCGGGAACAGTGAAGAAATCAAAGTGGTCAGAAGAGTATATGCCATGTATAACGATGATGACATAGGATTTTATACTATAGCTGCCAGACTTAACGCAGAAGAAATTCCTGCGGCCAGAGGTGGAACTTGGACCCCGACCGTTGTAAGGTCTTTATTAACGAATGAAATCTATGTTGGAACATCGCATTACAATCGGCAGACAACTGATATTTGGTCAGGGATTACCACAAAAGTTCCCAAAGAAGAGCAGGTTAAAGTAGAAAATGCTCATGAAGGCATAATTTCAAAAGAGTTATTTTTTGCAGTCCAAGAAAAGATAAAAAAGAATAGTAATAGGTTTAAAACTGGCCACCATCCTAATACATTGAAGGACACTCCGAAATTCCCTTTGATCGGTACCATCTTTTGTTTGGACTGTCAGAGAAGGTATGCGTCTGCCTGGGCTGTTAGAAAAAGTAACAGAAGAGGGAAGTATGTTCAGGCATATTATAAAGATACATCGCGCAGGACGTTCGGGAAAAAAGTTTGTCCCAATTCTATAAGTTTAAGAAAGGATGATATTGATGCGTTGGTTATGAACAGAATTAAAGAAAGGTTAATGTCCGGGGTCATAATTCAAAAAGTAAAAAATGAACTAAAGAAAAAGTTAGATAGTTTAGTAAGTTCAAAAAAAACTGATGGATCAAAAATTAAGATAGAAGCTGAATTAAACGAAATTGAAAGCAAGATTGAGAATTTATTGAATGTTATAGCAAGAAAAGGCATGTCAAATCAGGTCATTGACAAGATACAAACAGAGCTTGATCAGTTAATATCAAAAAAGAAGATAGTTGAAAAAAACTTGGGAAATATTGAAAGTAGTGATACTGTCTGTGTAGATATTAATAAATTGACTGAAAAAATCATGGATAATTACAAAAAAGTTATAGATAAACTGGAGAATGGTCAGTTTAGTTCCCAGAGACGAATAGTCCGGGAATTAATTCATAGCATAGCAGTATCGCCAACTAAAAAAGTAATTTATATCGCATATTATGATTTACCAGAAGATATTGTGACGGATATGCACTTGGACGGTTCCGCAATACCCGAGCCGCTTTACAATAGGGTTGGTCCTATAAATATTAAAGAAGAGTTCTATATGGGTTGTATTCAAATAGATGAACATATGTACGAAGACGTGAAGCCCTTGACATGCTTCAAGCTATGAACACCGGTCACGACGGGTCACTGACTACTATACACTCAAATACACCAAAAGACGCCATATCACGCCTTGCTACCCTGGTAATAATGGCAGGCACTGAACTGCCAGAACGCGCCATAAAAGAGCAGATTGTCGGCGCTGTAGATTTAATAGTCCAGACAAACCGTTTTAGTGACGGGTCAAGAAAAGTCACTTACATTACTGAAATAACTACTGATGATAACAATGAAATTGTACTGAAAGATATTTTTACTTATAAACAAACGGGCATAAAAGACGGTAAGGTTATAGGTAAGATGAGTCCCACCGGAGATATACCCACATTTTATGACGAAATCTTTGCCCATGGTATGACAATTAACAAGGAGATATTCAATGTTTAAGGTTTTAATAGTGATAAGCGCAGGGGCTGTGTTTTATCTGCTGATAAACAAACTTATTGAAATTTCAGATAAAGCCAGGGAAAATAAGCTGCAGGCTGAAAAAAAACATATGCCGGAAGCAAAAATTGAACTGAAAAACGTTATAAAAATCCTGCAAACACAACCAAAATCAAAAGTTGCGCAGAAAATTAAGGCAGGCATATTCATTTTTTTCTTTTTCGCAGGTTTGCTGATATTAAAAGATTTTCTTTTTAGTATTGCTGTAGGATTTTTCGGATATCTGCTGCCCGCGATGATTATAAGCAGCAAATCAAAAAAAATGAAAGAAAAGTTTGATGATCAGCTCATTGATGCCCTGGGTTTAATATCAAACTGCGTAAGGTCAGGCGCCAGCTTACAGCAGGCCCTGGAAGTGCTGGTTAAGGAGTCCAAACCTCCAATAAAACATGAATTTGAAGAAACTCTTTCCCAGATAAACCTGGGTGTTTCTATAGAAGATGCTTTCAAAGGTATGTGCAAAAAACTTAACAGCCGAGATTTGGATCTGGCAGTACTGGTAATTAATGTCGGCAGGGAATACGGCGGCAATCTTGGTGAAAATCTGGTAAAAATATCATCTACCATGCGTGAAAGAAAAAAAATACAGAACAAAATAGACGCCATTACTTCCCAGGGAAAAATGTCGGCATGGATAATTACTTTCGTGCCGTTTATTATTTTATTCATGCTCAATCTTATGGAACCGGATATCTTTGGCCTGATGTTTAAAACATTGATAGGTAAAATACTGCTTTTGGTATCAATTTTCATGGTTGCGCTGGGTAATTTTATAATTATGAAGATAGTAACGGTGGATGTGTAAATAGCAAGGCTGAACTATTAACACTGAACTAAAATATGTGAAAAAGTAAAAATAAGGTGACAATTAGATAATTAAGTCGAAAGTCTTTTACATATCAACTTATCACTTCGACTTCGCTCAGTACAAGCATCTTATCAACATATAAACTATTATCAAAAGGCGGATGTTATGATTATTTTATTTATGGTTTTATCGGGAATTTGTGCTTTTTTTATTTTTGAGGGAACGCTTGCTTTATTAAAACAAAACAAAATCAGCAGGCGGTTCAAAACGCATAACCTTATAACTTACTCAGGAAAAAAAGGACTGACGGAATCTTTAAAACGATCGGCCATAAAAATAGGCGATTATATTGATACGTTAAAGTACAAGTTTGTAAGGAATTATCTGGAAAGTTTAACCAAAAAACTTAAAAATTCTGATATTTCTGAAATAACTCCTCAAGTATTTGCAGGTTATCAGGTACTGGCTGGTTTTGGAATGTTGATAATATGTTTTGTTTTATTAAGTTCACTGAATGTTTTTTATATACTTATATCATTAACTGCCGGTTTTTATCTGCCGCTATTGTGGATTAATGAACAAACTGCCAAAAAGCAGCGTGCGTTGTTTAAATGTATACCTAATGCTCTGGATTTATTGACCCTTCTTGTAGAAGCCGGCGTAGATTTTAATACAGCCATAGGTATTCTGGTAGAAAATGAAAAAAATGCGCTCACAAAGGAATTGCATTTGTTTCAGCAGGAAGTAAAACTGGGAAAAAACAGAATAGAAGCATTGCTTGATATAGCCTCAAAAAATGATAATAAGTACTTATCCAGTGTTATCAGCTCAATAACGCAGACATTGCAAACAGGTACGCCCATTTCCGGTACGTTGAAAATCCTGTCTGAACAATTCCGTACCGAACGATCCACCATGGCGGAAAAATTGGGTGCACAGGCTCCGGTTAAAATGATGATTCCTCTTATTATGCTTATATTTCCTACCATATTCATAATGATTTTTGGTCCTATAGTCCTTTCCCTTATCGGCGGGAACTGGTAATTTGGCCGAGTAGTTATTACGGAAAATTTGTAAACCACCGCCAAATTTGATACAATAAACAATCAAATCAAATAATATGAGACACCGCTTAAACATTCCTTAATAAAAAAAGAGCAAAAATCCGCAAAACGAAACCGTTTAATAAATTGTTAGTAAACTGGAGAGTGCGCAAATGAAAAAGTATATTCTTGCTGGTACCGGTAGCAGAGGCGTAAATATGTTTGCTAAACCTATTTTACAGCAATTTAGCAAAACTGCAGTGTTGGCCGGTATGTTTGACAGTAGCATCGGCAGGCTTAATGGTGCCAAAAAAGTACTTGGCACAGAAATTCCCTGTTACACCAACTATGACAAAATGCTTAAAGAGCTTGATTTTGATACAGCCATAATATGTACCATAGATTCAACTCATGAAGACTATATTTTAAAATCTATGCAAGCCGGAAAAAACGTAATTACCGAAAAACCCCTCTGCATAAATGCAAAACAGTGCAAAACCATTCTTAAGGCTTCGAAAAAATCAAAAAGGAAAATTATTATAACGCACAACGTCAGATATTCGCCTGCAATGATTGAAATAAAAAAAATTGTAGATAAAGGCATTATAGGCCGGGTGCTTACCGTAGAATTCAATGAAAATTTAAACCGCCAGCACGGCTCGGATTATTTCAGGCGCTGGCACAGACATAAAAAGAATTCCGGCGGCCTTCTGGTACATAAGGCATGCCATTGCTTTGATATTATTAACTGGATTGTAGGTTCAAAACCAGAAAAAGTTACCGCTGAAGGCGGGCTGGTAGTTTACGGTAAAAACGGGAAATTCCGTTCAGAAAGATGCCTGGGGTGCAAAACCAGCAGTAAGTGTGATTTCTTTGTAGACCTTTTTTCAAATTCAGCCATGAGAGCGTTATATCTAGAAGCAGAAAAAGAAAAAAATGCCTACATTCGCGACGGTTGTGTATATGATGAATCCATAGATATTGAAGATGTGGCAAACGTGGCCTATACTTATGAAAACGGGGTAAGGGTAAATTTTTCGCTGAGTACTTTTGCCAGTTATGAAGGCTATGATATGATAGTAGAAGGCACGAAGGGCCGTATGGTTTATTCTACCATTTATGAAACAGACTGTTATTCCGGGAAAACCAGAATACCTGGCGCAGAAAAGAAAGCCGGGGAAAAACTCCAGCTGTTTTTGCTAAATCAGAGCGTAACTGATATTAAGATACCAAAAGTTGACGGGTCCCATGGCGGTGCAGATATTTTACTGCTTCAGGACCTTTTCGGCAACAAAGAAAACAGCGACCTGGCAACTATTGAGGAAGCCATAGACGCAGTGTTGATAGGTGACGCGGCCAATAAAAGTTTAAAAACAGGAAAAACAGTAAGCATAAAAGAAATATACTAAGCACTTACAATGTAAAAAAACAACAGCAGAATTCTTTGCATGAAAACAGGGAATTCTGCTGTTGTTTTAAAATAAACCCAAGGAGAAAGAAATGGATTGGAAGCTATTTTTAGCAGTGTTTGTATCAATCTTTACCGCAGAACTGGCAGATAAAACGCAGTTTGTAGGTATCACTATGTCATCCCAGTCAGGCAAGCCGTGGGTGGTATGGATGGGGTCTGTGGCAGGTTATATGGTAGTTACGGCTATATCGGTATTTTTAGGGTCAATTCTGGGGAAATACTTAAAACCGGAAATTATTAAATATGTCGGCGGTTCGCTTTTTATGCTTATCGGCGGATTAATGATAATGGGCAAACTGTAAGCGGCTAAAGAAAAGATATGAACTAATGTTTTTCCAAAGCGGATTTTTGGATGAGTTTATCAATACTGTCTGCAAGAGTGCCTATTTCATCATTTCTTTTTAACTGCAGTTGTTCTCCTGACTGGCCCAGCGCGGCTGATTCAATTCTTTTACGAAGTTGCTTTAACGGCAGTATAAATAAAACATAAAACGCAGCCACGTAAACAGCTGCAGTAACAACAAAAAAAACTACCGCCGACTTGGCGGTTTTGTTTTTTATAGCGGAATAAGAAGCATTGGCTTTTTCTTTTGATGCGGTTATAGCAAAAACGGCTGTTTTTGAGGAATGTACTACTAAAGGAATAGAATAAATATATTTGTCAGTATAATTGTTTAAACAGGCAGAGGTATTGGCGATAATGCTTTTTGTTGTTTCGTCTTCTGGCGTTTTGCCCCAGTCCTGAATGTTGCTGTGGGCTGTTATTTTTCCGTTTAAATCCAGTACCTGGGCATTTATTAATTCCGGGTCTTTCAGGATTTCCTGCAGATAATTTATGGTTGCCAGGTCATTTTTTGTTTCAATAGATTTTGTAACAAGAGGAAAGTAATAGATAGCTGTGTTTTTTAATTTTTCGCTTAGAGAGTTGAAAATAAAATATTTCTGTCCCGGAAGGTATATCAGCCCGAAAAATATATAGGTGACAACTGCCTGGATAAGTATTGTGAATAAAAGCCATTTGAAAAGTAAGTTTGATTTGTTTTTCATGCGGGTCCTGTTAAGCCAAAAATAAAATGATACACTACAACATTAACAATTATACTTTTTTATGGCACTTCTTTCAAACTTAGCGTGTATAATATGGTATAATTAAAAAACAAAAAAGGAGAAAGATATGAAAATTGGTTTTCTTCAGTTTAAGCCGTTGTTTGGTGAAGTAAATAAAAACATTTCAAAAATACAAAAACTTACCAGAAATATTAAGGCAGATTTGCTCGTGATGCCTGAATTAAGCAATTCCGGTTATATATTTACCTCCAAAAAAGAAGCGTTTGAACTGGCGGAACCGGTCCCCACGGGCGCTTTTACACGGGCTATAATTGAAATAGCCAGAAAGAAAAAAATGTATATTGTCTGCGGGATAGCTGAAAGAGAAGGAAAAAACGTTTATAATTCCGCTTTTTTGGCCGGGCCCAAAGGTTTCATTGATACTTATAAAAAAGCGCATTTGTTTTACAACGAAAAGTTATGGTTTAAAAAAAGCAATACACCTTTCAAAGTACACACCATAAAAGGCGTTAAAATAGGAATGATGATTTGTTTTGACTGGTTTTTCCCGGAGTCTATGCGTGTTTTAAGCTTAAAAGGCGCGCAGGTAATCTGTCACTGCGCAAACCTAGTAATGCCTTACTGTCAAAAAGCCATGGTAACCAGATGCCTGGAAAACAGAGTATTTGCCGTTACAGCAAACCGCACAGGGCAGGAAACCCGCGGCAAAAAAAGCCTGCATTTTACAGGCATGAGCCAGATAACCGGCATAAATGGAGAAATTTTATCAACAGCAGGGGCTTCTGAAGAAACGATAAAAATTGTAACCATAAATCCCAGGGATGCTTTAAATAAAAACATTAACCCGAAAAACAATATTTTTAAAGAACGCAGGGTAGAGTTTTACAGGGATTTAGCATAATACTCAAAGAGTTAATAGTGGGTTGATGGAATTGTCATTAAGTTAAGCTGTCACTGTATTGATTTTTTAAAATCTATTTACTAAAATGAGGCGTTGCTCAATAAAATCACGGAGGAAAAAACAATGGCAAAAGGCAGATGCATGAAATGCAAAAAAGAAGTAGAAATAAAAAATGGAACTGAAACAGTTATGAAAAACGGCATGAAAGCAATGAAGGGTGAATGCCCGGATTGCAGCACAAAAGTTTTCAGAATTCTTGGCAAAGCGAAATAACCAAACAGTGGTTTGCAAGATTTAACTTTAAAGCACAGGTGCTTTGTTTTAGCGTGCAAGCCAGAGTCGAAAAATATTTTGATATGAGTATAATATTGTGCAAGGTTGTAAAATAAAGCAAGGGGGATTATTATGAAAAAGTTGTTAGCAATTGCATTGGTTGTATGTTCATTTGTTTCAGTATCATTTGCAGGGGGCAGCACACCGTTAAAGATTTCATTATTTCCAAAATTGGGATTACCTACAAATCAGGTGGTTCACGGTGTAGACTTGGGAATTATTGCCACAAAACCAGAAGAAGTTCAGGGCATTCAGCTTGGCTGGATATATGCCGGCACTTCTAAAAAGATGGTAGGTTTACAGGATGGTTTTGTTGCCAGCAGTGAAAATATGGTTGGCCTTCAGTGGGGCTTTGTTTGCCTTGCTACTGAAATGAAAGGCATACAGATTGGTTTTATAAATGTGTCAGACAAAATGCAGGGTGTTCAGATAGGCCTGGTAAATGTAATCAAAACAGGCATTATCCCTGCCATGGTAGTTGTAAACGCCAGTTTCTAAATATTAACAATAAATAAACTTTAAAAAGAGGCTTTACCAGCCTCTTTTTATTTTGTACCATATATGCACATAAGCGCATATATGCAAACAACGAGGCTGTTTATGCATTACGAAAAGATACTTAAATCATTATCAGACAGAACCCGATTAAGAATTTTGTATGTTTTATTAAAAGCCAAAAAGGAACTGTGTATCTGTGAAATTATGGATACTCTTGCTTTAGAGCATTATAATGTTTCCAAACACATGAAAGAACTTAAGGTTACAGGGTTGGTTAAAGAACAGAGGTCCGGGAAATTTGTTTTTTATGCTTTAGCAGATAATAAGGACAGCTTTGTCAGAAATATTGTAGAAGCTGTTGCCGCAATTCCTGAAACGGAATTTAATGAAGATACCAAAAGATTGAACAAAAGGCTGACTTTGAGGCAAAACGGTAAATGTGTGGTTGGTATATTAAAAAAAAGCCGGAAGCAGAAAGGTTAACAAAATGCTTAAAATATTTGCCGGGTGGATAACTTATAGTGTTTTATCAATTGCTCCCGGTTCATTGTCTGGAAAAGCGGTAAGTTTTTTTATCTATGATATTATCAAAATCTTTTCTCTTTTAATTGTTATTATATTTGTAATTTCTGTTATCAGATCATTCCTGCCGCCGGAAAGAATAAGGGGCATTCTTGCACGCAAAAACAAGTATTTTGGAAATCTGCTGGCATCACTGCTGGGCGTTATTACTCCGTTTTGTTCCTGCAGTGCGGTGCCTTTATTTTTGGGTTTTGTGCGTGCCGGGGTGCCGCTGGGTGTTACTTTTTCATTTCTTATTGCTTCTCCTATGATAAATGAGGTAGCGCTTATAATGCTTTTAGGAATGTTTGGCTGGAAGATTGCACTGATTTATACGGGTTCAGGGCTTATTATTGCCATTTTTTCCGGTATTGTTATAGGCACGTTGAAGATTGAAAATCTTTTAATGGAGTTTGTTTTAGCAAATAAAGCCTCTGAAGGCCAGTTTTCTTATGAAATGAAGTGGAAGGAGCGGTTAGCTTATGCAAAAAGTTATACTCTGCAAATTTTACAAAAAGTCTGGCTTTATGTAATTATAGGTATTGGCATAGGTGCATGGATTCACGGGTATGTGCCTGCAGATTTAATGGCAAGGTATGCCGGAGCGGATAAATGGTACGCGGTGCCGCTGGCCGTGCTGATAGGTATACCGCTTTATTCAAATGCGGCGGGCGTAATTCCTCTGGTAAGCGCACTGACGGAAAAAGGTGTGGCATTAGGGACTACGCTGGCTTTTATGATGGCTGTTACGGCTCTTTCGCTGCCGGAATTTATGATACTTAAAACAGTTATGAAAACCCGCCTGATTGTGATATTTGCATGTATTGTGGGTTTAGGGATAATTTTTACGGGATATTTGTTTAATTTGATTTTGAAATGATTTATCAAAAAGGAATTTTAGTATAGTGATTTACTGAAACGGTTTATTCACTCTTGTTGATGTTTTTCCCTGGGGAACGTTGAACTAAAATGAGATTTTCAAAACTCCTCATCCACTGAGTGAAATCGTCAGACAGTTGAAAATCTAATTCATTTTATTTCAACTAAAACATCAGATATCGTTTAAAAACCGTTTCAGGTGCATTACATTTCTAAAATATGCAAAAGGGGATAAAAGATGAAGCTGGAAATTCTTGGTACAGGTTGTGCAAAATGTAAAAAACTCTATGAAACAGTAGAAGAAACCGTAAAAGAAACGGGAATAACTGCAGAACTAAGTAAAGTTGAAAAAATAAACGACATTATGAAATATAACGTTATGATGACACCTGCCCTTGTCATTAACGGAAAAGTGGTGGCTACCGGAAGAATTCCTTCAAAAGAAGAGATAAAAAAGTGGATGAATATATGAAAAGTGATGTTTTTAAATCTGCAAAATTCCATATGAGCGTAGACTCACCGCAGAAACTTGCAGAATCAATGGCAGAGGTTGCCTTTGTAGGCAGGTCAAACGTAGGAAAAAGTTCGTTATTAAATGCCCTGTGCGGGCAAAAAGCCCTGGCAAATGTTTCAAAAATACCCGGCAGGACACGCACTATAAATGTGTTTGCAGTTAAGTCCGGCAAATGGATTGTTGATTTGCCCGGCTATGGTTTTGCCGCAGTTTCTAAAGATGAAAAACACAGCTGGCAGAGCATGCTGGAGCATTATCTTTCCAGCCGGGAATCTCTGAAAGCAGTTATTGTGCTGGTAGATGCTTATGTGGGTGCAACAAAACTTGACCACCAGATGACTCAATGGTTAAACAGTATTGATGTTCCGTATATGGTGGTGGCAAATAAGGCAGACCGTGTTTCGCAGGCCCAGCATGAACTGTTGCAAAAGTCCCTGTCTCTGGAATTAAAGGTTATACCGGATGCCCTTCTTTTAGCCAGCGCAAAAACAGGTGCAGGTATTGGTGATTTGCAAGATGCAGTTTTTGAATTGCTTGAATTGTAGTAATCATGGAAAGTGGTTAAGTGTTTATGTGATTAGTGCGTAGTAAAATACATTCAGGCACAATAAAATACGTTCTTAATAAGATAAGGAAAAGATATGGCTTTTATAAGTGAAGTAAAGATAGTTCAGATTATGCCCTGCATTGCGATGTCGGAAAGAATAAGGTTTATTGCAGAGTTTGACAGGGATATTTCAGAAATTATGCCGTATCTTAATACAGTGATTGACGGCGCCATATATAATCACGCGGGGCCCAACCTTACTATAAAAAAACAAGAACGTATGATAGGTATAAGCCCCAATAAAATTGCCGCAGGCAAAGTAATAGACTTAAAAGATGCTCAGGAGCTTACAGTCTGGCTGAAAGATTTGATAAATGACTGTTATGAGAAAAGAGAAACCATAAAACCCAGCATTGAACGAAGGAAACGCCTGGGTGCATTAGATGTTTACAAACTGCTTCCTGCTAATAACTGCAAAAAGTGCGCAGAGCTGACGTGTATGGCCTTTGCTGTGAAATTAGCACAAGAGCAGGCAGGCATAATGCAGTGCGCTGAGTTATTTTCCGGAGATTATAATGAAAAAAGAGATGTTTTGCTTAACACACTGAAATCCTGCGGGTACAAAGTGCCGGCTGTTTTTTAAGGAGTGAATAATACTTCGTGTTTATCGGGAGATTAATGTATGTTTAGAAAAGTTCTTTTGGCAGGTTTTATTTTAAGCTTTATTTTAATTCAAGGATTTCCATCAATTGTACACGCCGCCAAAAAAGTAAAAAAACAAATCAAAGCAAAACAGGAAACAGAAGTTCTGGTTACTTTTGTAGAGCTGGGTTCTGTCGGTTGTATGCCCTGTAAAATGATGCAGCCGGTTATGAAAGAGTTGGAAGAAGAATACAGTAAAAAAGGTTTAAAGATAATATTTTATGATGTTTGGACCAAAGAAGGTGCACCATACGCACAGCAATATAAGATTCGTTCCATTCCTACTCAGGTGTTTCTGGATAAAAACGGAAAAGAGTTTTTTCGCCACAGCGGGTTTTATCCAAAGAAAGAAATTGTGAAGATTCTGCGCAAAAAGGGGATAAAATAATGTTGTTAAGTATTTTTACCCGCCTTTCAGAAGCCATGAGCGCCTCCGCTTCCATTGCCCTTACGGGGGCTTTTTTATGGGGCATATTAAGCATTTTGCTCAGTCCGTGCCATTTGGCAAGTATTCCGCTCATAGTAGGTTTTATAAACGGGCAGGGAAAAATTGCCGTAAAAAGGGCATTTTTTCTTTCTTTGTCATTTTCGCTTGGGATACTAATTACCATAGGCATAATTGGATTAATAACAGGACTGCTTGGCAGAATGCTGGGAGATACGGGCCCAGCAGGAAAATATCTGGTTGGATTTGTAGTAATACTTGCAGGTTTATATTTGCTGGATTGGCTGCCTTTGCCGGTAAATGCCGCTTCTGTGGCAGGTTTTAAGTTTAGGGGTATAATCGCTTCCTTTATATTAGGGCTTATATTCGGCGTAGCGCTGGGACCCTGCACTTTTGCGTTCATGGCTCCGGTTTTAGGTGCAGTTTTTACGGCAGCGCCAACAAATTTATTTTATGCAGTTGTTCTTTTGCTGGCTTACGGTACAGGGCATATTAGCGTAATTGTTTTTGCCGGTACTTTTACAGAGGCCGTACAAAGCTATCTTGATTGGAATGAAAAATCAAAAGGTGCCGTAATATTAAAAAAAATCTGCGGTATCCTGGTAATAATTGGCGGCATATATTTAATGCTTAAGTGAGGGGATTATGTCTGAAAGTATTACAAAGAAGTTATCCTTTCTTGACAGATTTTTAACGTTATGGATTTTTCTTGCCATGGGGCTCGGTGTCGGACTGGGGTATTTTTATCCGGGTATTGCCGGTTTCTGGAAACAGTTTCAGTCAGGCACAACAAACATACCGATTGCCATAGGTTTGATTTTAATGATGTATCCGCCGCTGGCAAAAGTAAAATATGAAGAGTTAGGCGATGTGTTCCGGGATAAAAAAGTGCTTGCACTTTCATTGGTTCAGAACTGGGTGGTAGGCCCGGTGCTGATGTTTGTGCTGGCAATTGTTTTTCTGCATAATTATCCCGGCTATATGGTTGGGTTAATAATGATAGGGCTGGCACGCTGTATTGCCATGGTAATAGTATGGAATGAACTGGCAGACGGGTGTACGGAATATTGCGCGGGGCTGGTAGCATTTAACTCTATTTTTCAGGTTTTGTTTTATTCAGTATATGCGTGGATTTTTGTTACTGTCTTGCCGGGCTGGTTCGGGCTTAAAGGCGCGGTGGTTAATGTTTCTATCGGTCAGATTGCGCAAAGCGTGTTTGTATACCTGGGCATTCCTTTTATTGCCGGGTTTCTTACCAGATTTATTCTGATAAAAGCAAAAGGAAAGCAGTGGTACCAGAGCAAATTTATTCCTAAAATAAGCCCGGTTACGTTAATTATGCTTTTGTTCACGATAATTGTAATGTTCTCGTTTAAGGGCGAATATATAATAAAAATTCCGTTAGATGTGCTTAGAATTGCAGCGCCTCTGCTGATTTATTTTGTAGTGATGTTCCTGGTATCTTTTTTTATGAGCAAAAAAGCCGGCGCTGATTATTCAAAATCAGCAACCTTATCATTTACCGCTGCTAGCAATAATTTTGAGCTGGCCATAGCGGTGGCCATAGCTGTTTTCGGTATAGATTCCGGCGTAGCTTTCGCGGCAGTAATAGGCCCGCTGGTAGAAGTGCCTGCTTTAATTATGTTGGTAAATGTAGCGCTGAAGTTAAGAACAAAATATTATTCTTGACAGAAAAATATTAATTGTGTATAAAATAGGCGTAAATTCTTCAGGAGCAGGCGATCCCGCCATGGTGGGATGGGGCCGGGCTTAAAAAAGCAGCAGGGAGAAAGCCTGCGGGACCTTCAAAAAAGTAATGGAGGTTCTGTGGGTTTTTTTATGAGCAAAAAAGCTAAAGTAGCAGCACTATCAATTTTTTCAAACACACTGCTGGTATTGTCAAAGGCGGTAGTTGGCATTATCACAGGGTCTATCAGCGTAATATCTGAGTCTGTGCATTCAGGTATAGACCTTATAGCCAGCGTAATAGCCTACTATTCAGTAAAAATATCTTCAGATCCCTGCGATGAAAAGCATCCCTACGGCCACGGGAAATCTGAAAGTATATCCGGCCTTATTGAAGCGGTGCTAATTTTTTCAGCCGGTCTGATTATTATTATCCAATCCATAGAAAAAATAGCCAGCGGGTCCCATATTGAAAAAATAGAGTTCGGTATTTACATAATGCTGTTTTCAACATTTATGAATTTAATTGTTTCCAAAATGCTTTTCAAGGTTGCCAAAGAGGAAGATTCCCTGGCATTGGAAGCAGATGCTCAGCATCTCATGACTGATGTTTATACCACTCTTGGTGTGTTCGGCGGGCTTGTGCTGATAAAGATATTTAACCTGCCACTACTGGACCCGATAATAGCCATACTGATAGCGGTATTTATCATCAGAGTATCTATCCAGTTAACAATTAAAGCTATAGACCCGCTTATGGATCGGCATTTACCGGACGCTGAAATAGAAAAAATAAAACAAATCATTTGTTCCGAACCGGAAGTAAAAGCGTACCATAAACTGCGTACCAGAAAATCAGGGCCCCAGAGGCACATAGATTTTCACATACTGGTAAAAAAATCATTGCATATTGATAAAGCGCATGCTCTCACTGAACGGCTGGAAGAAAACATAAAATTAAAACTTTCAAATTCCGAAGTGGTAATTCACGTTGAACCTTCGGATCATCACGAAGAGTGAAATATAAATTATGAAACTGAAAGAAACCTTTATAAAAAGAAAAGTTCTGGCGCGCGGCAATATTCTGGATTTTGTTATGGATACGGTCACCCTGCCTGACAAAAAGACAGCTACCAGGGAATTTATTTTAAACCCGAAAGCTGCTGCCGTAATACCGTTGATTGACTCAAAACACGTGGTTATGGTAAAACAGTACAGGTACCCGCTGAAACGTGCTACTTATGAAATACCGGCCGGTAAAGTTGACAAGGGTGAAACCTACCTGGCGTGTATTAAAAGAGAACTTGAAGAAGAAGCCGGTTACAGGGCTTCAAAGATTAAGCAATTGCTGTATTATTTTCCTACGCCGGCATTTTCTACCGAAAACCTGAAAATATACATAGCCACCGGTTTAAAACCCGTACAAACCCGCCCTGATGAAGACGAATTCATTGAACGCCACATCATTTCAATAGATATGGCACTCCAATGGATTAAAACCAACAAAATCTACGATTCAAAAACCATCATCGCCCTCCTTTATTATAAGCAATTCGTTGAAAGAAACAGATAATAGGTATCTTCAAAGACAGTGATTATGTAGTTAAGTGATTAAGTGATTGGCAAGAATTTTAGCTAATCCCTGTTTTTCACTTATCATTTTGTATGAGGATATTACACGTAACCACCTAACCACTTAATCACATAAACACTTATTTGTTTTAAGTACTGTTTTTACATTTGACATCTATTTGAACACAGCTTGTAATCACTTTGACTGTTTACAGCTAATATATATCAAATACTAACCATGGAGGAAGCAATGAAAAAAGTTTTGTGCGCAGCATTGGGTTTGTTTTTATTTTCAGGAGTTGCATTTACGCAGTGGAAAACTATGGGCCCGGGTGGCGGCGGTTCAACATACATACCTACAATCAGCTCTCACAGCAATGACATTCTTACAGTCAGTTGTGATATGGGCGCTTATTATATAACCGAAAATGGCGGTA
Organism: Elusimicrobia bacterium RIFOXYA2_FULL_39_19; assembly: GCA_001800285.1. Lineage (GTDB taxonomy): Bacteria > Elusimicrobiota > Endomicrobiia > CG1-02-37-114 > XYA2-FULL-39-19 > XYA2-FULL-39-19. The sequence continues at coordinate 25,900 of MGVC01000081.1, forward strand.
AAAACTGGGAAATGATCAATCTGCACAGCCACGTATACTTAAGCGTTTTTGATCCAATTGAACCAAAAGTTGTTTATGCGGGCAGTGATGCTTTATATAGAAGTGATGATTTGGGAAAAACCTGGAAAACTGTGTTAAGCAAAGAAAAATTGGCAGATGCAATGCCATTAATGCTGGCCATTGACCCTGAAAATAATAATGTTTTGTTTCTTGCGGTAGGGAAAAGAGAAGTGATAGAAGATGAAAATGTATTTGGTGAATTATTGATTAGCACAGATAAAGGAATTAAATGGACAAAAATCGGCGACGGATTGCCGGTGGGAAGTTCAATAGGCGGGATTTATATTGACCGTAATTCTGATGCAAGTAAAAGAATTGTTTATATTGGTACTACAAAAGGGGTTTATGTATCAGCAGACAATGGAATGAGTTTTGCACAATCACCAATAGGCCTGCCCGGAGAAAATGTTACAATGCTTTCCGGCGGTACTAATAGCGAAAAAACGTCTGTGTACGTAGTTATTCCGGACAAGGGCGTTTATAAAACAGAAGACAACGGTAATTCCTGGACAAAAACAGACGCACCGGAAGCTGGTTACAGCAGATTGACGGTTGCAAATAATAACCCTGATATAGCTTATCTTTCTACGGATGAAGATATTATGAAAACAGTTGACGGCGGAGCCAGCTGGGAAGGTGTAATGTATGACTATAACTCAACTGATGGTTGGATCAAATATTCATTTAGCAGCGGCTGGGGTTGGCATTTTGGTCCTATAAAGGGGTTATATGTTTCTGCTGCAGATTCAAATGCTGTAGGATTTACGACTTCAGGCGGAACATTTTTAACAGTTGACGGCGGAACAAACTGGAACGCTGTTTATTCTATAAGCAAAGGCAAAAATAAATGGTCCGGCAGCGGATTGGAAGAAACTACAAGTTATAGTGTTCATTTCGACCCGAAAAATTCAAAAACAATGTATCTAACATACACCGATATTGGTTTATGGAAATCAATAGATGGCGGAGAAAGCTGGGAGTTTTTAGTAAAAAATGCTCCTGTTGCCGGTTCTGGTAATATTTTCTGGATAGAAATAGACCCGGACAATACCAATATGCTTTATGCTGTTGCTTCAAGCATGCACGACATACCGGAAGAGTGGACTTTAAAAAGAGATTTAGCGAATGTTAAAGGCGGGCTGATAATCAGTAAAGACGGCGGTAAAAGCTGGTCAAGAGCAGATGGCGGACTGCCGGAAGCGGGTTTTACCAGTGTTTTCTTGGATCCTTCCAGTCCTCCGAAAGCAAGGACGTTGTTTGTTACCATGCTTGGCAAAGGTGTATATAAATCAGTGGACGGCGGAAAAAAATGGACGGAAGCAAATACAGGGCTTACTGGCAGTAAAAATGCATGGCGTATAATTAAATCCGGTAAAAAACTTTACTTAGTAGTATTGCCTAATATCCAAAAAAGGCCTGGCACACCAGGTGCTGTTTATGTATCAGCAGATAACGGAGCTAAATGGGAAAAAGTAAATAAAAGCCTTGAAATTGCTTACCCTACAGATGTAGCGGTACATCCTTTAAATCCGGACATTATATATATCTCTGCCTATTACGGTTATGCAGTACTTTATGATGGAAAAGAATACTTAGGCGGTGTATACCGTTCTGTTGACGGCGGTAAAAACTGGAAAAGAATGGTTGATAAAAATTACTTTTATGGTTTAACCGTAGATAACAGAATGCCTGATTTGGTTTATGCAGGCTATTGCGAAGACAATGATGTACCTTCTGCATCCGGTTATTTTGTAAGTAAAAATAAAGGGGAGACGTGGGAAAATATAACAGACGTTCCTTTTAGAAATACTCACAGGGTAATAATTGACCCAAAAGATATTAATAAATTGTACATTACCACCTTTGGCGGCGGAGTAATTGTAAATAAATAGTTATCCAGAAAATATATTTATTTTTTATCTAAAAAATGTAGTCTGATTTTTCATGGAGTGTATTATGGCTGATTGCAGCAACAAACAGACAAATCTAAAAAACTGTACCTGCAGTTATGGTTCTTGCTCAAGAAAAGGCAGGTGCTGTGAGTGTGTGATGTATCACAAGAAAAACGGAGAAATACCCGGTTGTTTTTTCTCTTCAAAAGATGAGCAAACCTATGACCGCAGCATAGAAAATTTCATTTCCACCCATAAAAAGTAAAAAAATATAATTTTGTTTGACTTTTATATTAAATAGTGTTACTATTTATACGATCGTAACACTATTTTCATTTTAAGGAGACTACGTGTCAGGGTTAATTCGTTTTGGTGTTTCACTTGATGAAGCGCTTTTAAAAAAATTTGATGTTTATATAAAAGAAAATAAATACCAAAGCCGGTCTGAAGCTCTAAGGGACCTGATAAGAAAAGATTTAATAAAAAAGGAATGGACCTCAGGAGAAAATGTAACAGGTATAATAAATATAGTATATACACATGGCATCAGGGCTTTGATGGCGAAACTTACCGATATCCAGCATAAAAACCACCACCTTATCATATCCACTCAGCATATTCATCTTACACATGACGATTGTCTTGAAGTAATAATAGCAAAGGGAAGTTCTGTACGGATAATAAATCTGGCCGCTGAGCTGAAATCTCTGAAGGGTGTGAAATATGGAGATTTAAGTATGGCGGGATCAGTGAAAAGCAGTAAAAACCACAAGGGGGAAAGAAGATGAAGAAGCTGGGATTAAGAAGTATAGCAGTAGCAGTAGTTGTAATAATATTTTGTTTTAATGTGTCGTTTGCGCATCCGTTATTGTCGGATGATGCCTCAACAGTAGCACCGGAAAAATTTGATTTTGAAATCAGTTACGATCAGCTTAAGGCAGACCAGAGCCCCAGTATCAGTTACAGCGAAATTACTTTAATACAGGGAATAAATAAAAGAACGGATATATATATTTTGCTTCCATATACAATAAGCCCTACACCGGTAACTGCTATTGGTACAGCAAGATTAGGTATGAAGTTCGGCCTGGCAAAAGATTTATTTGCAGTTACTATTGATAATGAGTTAGGTTCAAAGGTCTATTTCCTTAATACTGTTTTATCAATCAGGGGAAAGAAAGCAAGCATGCATTTAAATTTAGGATATAATTCTTTTTGTACCCCAGGAATTTCAGATACTACTAATTACAGCGTTGCATTGGAGCTTCCCAAGAAAAATAACAGCTATATGGCAGAAATCATAGGTTTAGACGGTGAGCCCGCAAAGTTTTGGGTACTGGGACTCCTTCATAATTTTGGCAGTCATTTTTCCGGAAGCCTGGCATATGGAAAGAGCTTTAAAGACAGTTCAGATCGTATAAGCGCTGCAACGCATTTCTATTTCTAATTTCAGTAAGTAAATTTAGTATTTGGAATATAGTCAATTTAGCAAGTTGTTAGTTAGTCTTTAAAAGAGGTAATTTGATTACATGGGTCTTTATAATCTATGGGGAAGTATAGGCATAGTTGTGGAAAGGTGTTCTATTTCAAGAATGCAGAAATATTTAAGAATTAGAACACAGAATAATGTCATTTCAGTCATTGCGAGGAGCTTTTAGCGAAGCGGCAATCTAAAACAACGAGATTGCTTCACTAACGTTCGCAATGACAAATTATAGCAATTATTGTCCCGTAAATTATAGAAGTTATCCACAATTTCCCCATAGATTGGGAGACCCGATTACATTCATGGTTTTGTTGTAAATAGGTCCGTTTGCCTACATTAAAAAAACCATTTTTAAAATAAGTTGAATAAAAAAATGAGGTAAATCTAGTGCATATACCTGACGGGTTTTTAGATGTTAAAACAATTGCAATAACAACAACAATATCAGTGTTGTGTGTTGGTATAGGTGTAAAAAAAATAAATAGAAATATCGAGGAAAAGCAAATTCCAATGTTGGGAGTAATTGCGGCATTTGTTTTTGCTGCACAGATGCTAAATTTTCCGGTTGCAGGAGGTACCTCCGGGCATTTTATGGGCAGTATGCTAGGGATAGTGTTACTGGGTCCTCTTTCAACTCTTTTAATTATGAGTATGGTTTTAATCGTACAATGTTTTGTTTTCCAGGATGGAGGACTTACAGCTTTGGGTGCCAACGTATTTAATATGGGAATTGTGGGGCCAATAGCCGGATATTTAGTTTATTCAAGTATGTTAAAGCTAAAAATAAATAAAATGGTTTGTGTATTTATTGCTGCATGGTTATCAATAGTTGCTGCTGCTTCTTTCTGTGCAATTGAACTTACAATTTCAGGGATTGTACCTTTTAAAACAGCTTTACTATCTATGGCCGGTATTCATAGCATTATTGGTGTTGGGGAAGGGCTTATAACTATAACTGTTCTAACTTTTATAACTAAAGCAAGGCCTGATTTGCTTGAAATGAGGAAAATATAGGTAGGAGGGAAAATGAATTTTAAAACTATAATTGCCGGACTAATAATTGCTATTTCAGTAGCAGTATTAATTTCCCCGTTTGCATCTAATTTTCCTGATGGATTGGAAAAATTTGCAGAAGATAAAGGATTTATCCATTTGGGTGAAAACAAAGTCGTGGTTTCTGCACCTTTACCTGATTATACTGTTCCTGGAATGAAAAATGAAGGTATTTACGAAGCAATCAGTACTTCCTTGTCAGGATTAGCAGGTGTAATTATAGTCTTTATTTCTACCTATTCAATTGGCAGATTAATAGCCCGTAAAAAAGGAAAGTGAAGCACTATGGTATCTGCTTCATCTTCGGTGAAAAATGCCGAAGCACATTCCCCGGCGCTAATCGCTTCTGCAATATTCGCGGCTTTTTGCTGGATTGCATAAGCAGCTACAGGGGATACCCTACAGCGCATTCATGCCAGAGTTTACACTCGTGGCATTCTGTGAAGGCAGGTAAAGCCCGCCAACATAACAATGGACCATCATTTATTAGAAAAATATAATACCTTAGAAAGCACTATTCACAAGCTTGACCCGCGCACAAAAATACTGTTTAGCTTGCTATATGTTTTAACTGTAGTTTTTACAGTTCCGGGCGATATTGTAAAGTTAGGTGCTTTGCTGCTGGTAATCGTAAGCGTTATAATTATGGCAAAAATACCTTTAATATATGTATTTAAACGTTCCTTGGTAATATTTCCATTTGTGTTTATAATAGCTATGTTTTTGCCGTTTTTTAGTGTTGCTGATGGTTCTGGTTTTATAGAATTAAAAGTATTGGGTTTAAATTTAAGCCGGAAGGGTTTGTACATATTCTGGAATTCTCTTTTTAAGGCGTGGTTTGCCATAATGGCTATGATATTGCTTTCTTCTACAACTTCATTTCCTTTGATGCTAAAGGGTTTAGCTTTGCTGAAAGTGCCGTTTATATTAATAATGATATTGTCATTTATGTACAGGTATATTTTTGTTTTGATAGACAAAGCTCAGAAATTAAACAGAGCTGTAAAGTTAAGGCATTTCAGTTTAAATAATTTTAAGCAGATAAAAATTATTGCGAATATGATTGGGCTTCTGTTTATAATGACTTATGAAAAAGGTGAAAGAATTTACCAGAGCATGGTATCCCGCGGATTTGAAGGTAATATTAAACTTATGGATAGATTGAAAATAAAAGCTGTAGATATTGTATTTTCTGTTGTTGTTTTAACGGTTTTACTATTTATAAACTTATGGAGTTTCCTTTGAATGATGCAATTGAGATAGAAAAGCTTACATATAGCTATCCAGACGGAAGGGTAGCGTTAGATAATGTCAGTTTTAATGTTTCCCGAGGTGAAACTGTAGGTATTATCGGTTCAAATGGGGCGGGAAAGACCACCCTGTTATTGCACCTACCGGGTATTTTACAGGGAAGTGGAAATCTTAAAATTGCCGGTTATGAGATGAACAGTAAAAACCTGAAAAATATCAGAAAAGCAGTAGGTCTTGTATTTCAAGAGCCGGATGACCAGCTTTTCATGCCGACTGTGTTTGATGATATTGCTTTTGCCCCACTGCAGTTTGGCAGAGAACCTGAAGAAATTCACAAGATTGTACACGAAGTTTTAAGAAAAGTAGGGTTAAGCGGTTTTGAGGAAAGATTGGCGCATCATTTAAGTTTTGGCGAAAAAAAACGTGTAGCAATAGCAGTAGCCCTGGCAATGAATCCGGAAATTCTGGTATTTGACGAGCCAACAAGTAATTTAGATCCGCATGCCAGAAAAGAACTCATAGTGCTTATTAAAGGTTTAAACAACACAAAAGTAATTGCCGGACATGATATGGAAATGATTAAAGAAACCTGTACAAAAGTAATTGTTGTGAATAAGGGTAAAGTAGCGGCTGAAGGCACCCCGGCAGAAATATTTAGCAATAAAGTTCTTTTAGAAACAAATATGCTCATATAAAAAAAGCGGCTCTTTTTTCAAAGAGCCGCTGCAGTGAAGAAAAGGAACATTATCAGCCCAAAGGCTGAAAATGGACCGTTAAAAGTTTATTCCTGCCGTTAAGTTAAACATTGTAGCTGATTCATCCATTTGTATAAAATAGTATTTTGCAGCAATATCAAGTTTTGACATCTTTGCGCCTAAACCCACAAACCCACCTAAATCAGAACTGCTTGTTGATGATTCCACTCTGCCTATAAAAGTTTGTGTGAATTTTACTTTAGCAGTGTTCATAAACAAACCCAGACCACCCTGGAAATATGGCGCAAAACCTTCATTACTATCTGACAAATCATGATATAAAATGCATAAAATAGGTATAGAAGTAATTGATGCGCCTACTTCGGCAGTTGCTAAGGTAAAACCAGATAAGTAAGTCTGGCTATATTTGTAATCATAAAGATTTAAGGAAGCAATTTCCAAACCATAAGATGTTTTTCCTTCGCTAAAAATATATTGTATTCCGTAATTTAGCCCTCCTTTTGTTTCTGTATGTCCAACAGCACTCATGTCAGGAAGACTTGGGGAGAGAAGGGTGCCGTATCCAATCATTGGCTTAAAGGTGCCTGCAAAAACCGCTGTATTTAAAACACTAAGTAATAATGCTGCCACTACTAATTTCTTCATCTTAATTCTCCTTTTAATGTCAGTATAGTGTACTTTTTGAAATGTTTTTAAGGTAGTAATTACTCATGCCTCCTTTTTAACCTTTAAAGTAAAAAACAATTTCGTTGCGCTATAAAGACGCCAAAAAGAAAAAAAGGTTCCAGGGAATGAATTAGTGTTAGATAAAAGATTGAAATTGAGGAAAAAGACTAAGGGAAAGAAGAGAATTAAATTTTGCTGTTAGCGTCGAATAAATCAATAAGATTGTCTCTTATTTCTTCCGGTGTAAAAACAAAATCTACGTCTCAGGTTTCAAAAGCGGCTTTAGGTATTCCGTTAACAGCGCTGATTTCAGGATTTTGAGCCATAGTGATGTTTTTAAATTCTTTATTCAGTTTTTTTATGCATTTGGCACAATTTTGTACGGTAGAATTAAGAATATTACCAGATTTATTTAGTCTGAATATTTTAGCAAATATGAAATCAGGTGTCATGCTTTTAAAAAGAAATGGGGACAAAATTTCAAAAAAACAATAAAAGAGAAGATAATAAAGTGTTTTCAATAAAATAGCAGTCCATAGGTTAAAGCAGTATTTATAACACGAAATTGATAAATATTAATGAAAATCTTTTAAATAATTAATAAGGCTAATCATTTGATATAAAAGATTCATAAAGGAAGCGCTTAATTTTTTTTGTTGGGGTTTTTGAAAACCCTTCCGGGGCTATTTTTATCTTATGTACAGCACTGTAAGCCGGCAGATATGAATTCAGAGTTTTTCTGTTTTCTTCTATTATTTTCAATAGTTCGTTTTCAGAAAGTTTGTCATTGTCTGTTTTTTCAAAGTCCGGATAAACATAAGCGGTTATTTTACCTGAGCTTCCTGCAACCAGAGATTCTAAAATGTAGGGCAGGGTGTTAAGTTTGTTTTCTATTTCTTCCGGGTAAATATTTTGACCTGAAGGTCCCAGTATCATATTTTTCAGCCGGCCCCTTAAATATATATAATTATCTTTGTCTATCACGCCAAAATCTCCGGTGCGCAGCCAGCCGTCTTTATCAAGGATTTCTGCGGTAGCGGTTTCATTTTTATAATAAAAGTTCATTACATTAACACCGCGCACCAGCATTTCGCCCGGCTCATTCTCAGGGTCAGAGGAATCCACCTTTGCTTCCAGAAAACCCATTACTCTGCCAGCACTTCCGGGGCGGTGCTCTTCCCAGCGAGAATAGCTGATAAGAGGCCCGCATTCTGTCATGCCGTAGCCTACAGTAAAAGGAAATTTAATTTTATATAAAAACTGCTCTACCTCGGGATTTAATGCGGCCCCGCCAATTACCAGCTCTATCAAATTGCCTCCAAAAATGCGCAGTAGTTTTTTTCTTAGTATTGCGTCAAATAGTTTATCAAAAATAGGAATGGTACGGATTTTGTTTACCGGACCCTTGCTGATAAAAGAGTCAAGAATTTTCTTATATATTTTTTCAATAATTAAAGGCACGCAGAAAACAATGCTGGGGCGGATGTCCCTGAAGGCATTGATAATAATTTTTGGAGAGGGAATTTTACCTAAGAATGTAATATGGCAGCCCAGAGTAAAAGGGTAAAGAAATTCAAAAGAACAGCCGAAAGCGTGCGCCAGGGGAAGTATGGAAAGAATTGTATTGCCGGGCGTGAGCCGGATTCTGTCCTGAGCGTAAAACACGTTTGCGCAGAGGCTCTGATGAGATAACGCCACACCTTTAGAAAAACCTGTTGTGCCCGATGTATACACAATGGTCGCCAGCTCATTGGGGGTGGTTTCTTTGGGGATAAAGTTTTCTGTAATATCCTGAGGGCTAATTAGCTCTTTTGGCTGAGTTTTAAGTGTAGAAGGTTCAAAGTAGTAATGAAAAATATTTTCAGAATAACTGTCTGCCCTGTGCGGGTCAAGCAGAAAAACTGCTTTCACTTGTTTCAGCCGGTCCATTTCAATTATTTCACTGCATTCCCGGGAAACAAACAGCATCCGGCTGTCAGAGTGATTGATAATATGATGAATATCTTCGATATAAAAATCAGCAAGAATAGGCACTATTACTGCGCCGTAAGTTATGGCGGACAGGTACACAATGGCCCAGGATGAAGAGTTATCTCCCAGTAGGGCCACTTTGTCGCCTTTTTGAATGTCGTGCTGTTTATATAGTGCGTGGATATGTTTTATTCTCAGGGCCGCATCTTTGTACAGATAGGTATTGCCGTTATGGTCTGAAAAAGCGGGTAGTTCCCAGTGATTAACAATGCTTTGGCGGACAAGCTCGCTTATAGATCGGGTAATGGTTTTCATTTTTCCTCAAAAGCAAATACAGTAAACGTGTACAGTTCTGTTTCCGTGTCTTTCCAGGCATTTTCAGGCAAACCGGCTTTTTGTGAACATAGTTCATTCATAAAACCTTCTTTGTTTGAAAAATGCTCCCATACCTGCGGAAGAAACAAGCCTGAACGGCTGCCCTTGCGGGCAATTACGCCATGTACATTTTCTTTGATTTCTGTATGGGACTTTATTTTTGTTAAAGGTGAAAGCACGGATATTTCTATTTTAATGTCCGGTATTTCTTTTTCTGTAACTTTCATAAACCGGTAATCTTCCGTGGCGGCGGCTATAGCCATCTGCTGAACTGCCTGGTAAAGAGGCATTTGTGCTATGGTAGTACCTATACAGCCGCGCAATTGCTTGTTTCTATTTAAGGTTACAAACACCGCTCTGGGAGTAGTAAGTTCCTTGTCTTCTGTTTCAAAAGGGATAATAATTTTTGAACGAACATATTCTTTTATGGTATTTCTGGCAAGAGCCAGCAGTATTTCCTGATTTATTTCTGTTACCTTAAACTGTTCCATAGGTATTGCCTCCTTTTTTTTCTGTTCTTTATTGTTTGAGTTTTCTGTATTTTTTGAGTTTGTTTTTAAGAAGACAGCTGCGCCATAACCAACTACCCTTGATTTGTCGCCGTAATTAGGAGTTTCGCCTGAATTTGAATAATGCAGGATCTCGACCTTATTTGCATCCAGCAATTTGACGGCATACATGCCGGTAACTACAGCGTTTAATCCGCAGAATTCACAGGCAAGGTTCTTATGGCCCTGTTTCATTATTGATTTGTTTGTTTCAAGCAGTTTTTCCGGGTCTAGAGTGGAAAGGGCTTCCAGTGCTTTTTTGTCTGTAAGATTTGCGGTTTCATGGTCAGGATAGTGAGACATATCAGTAGAAATAACAAAAATTACTTTTTTGTTTGGGAATTTCTTTACAGCAGATACTAATTTTTCTGCAGTTATTTTACAGTTCTGGGTATCGCTTCCTATTAATATAGGTACAATCTTAAAACTTGTAAGCGACATCTGCAGAAAAGGTATTTCTACTTCTAGGGAGTGTTCCGGAACATGAGCATCGTTGTTTGCCTCAAACAAAAAGGTATCTTTAAGCAGTTCAGCTGTAATATCTGTATCTATGGCTGTGCTGCCAAGAGGCAGGGAAAACCCGTCGCCGGTAAAAACCGCTGATTTAGAAAGAGGAAAGTTATGGCTTTGGCCTAATATTATTATGGTATCTATAACTCGTGGTGGCCGAGCAAAAGCTTGCAGGTATTTAAAAGCGTAAGCTGCCGTGGGTCCCGAAAAAACATATCCTGCGTGGGGTACTAGAATGCCCAGAAGTTCACCGGATATTATTGGTTGGGGAACTTTGGAATAAAAACCAGTAATAGTTTGTTTTAATTCTGCGGGGTCACCCGGATAAAACTGTCCGGAAACCGCTGCCTGGCGCATTTCTGGTATTGATAGTGATTGAAAAAGAATTAGAATAAGAAAAATAAAAAGTGTTTTTATGGATTTTAGGTTCATTTGTCAGTAAATTTTATCTAATATTTATGAGCGTTGCAAGATAAGACTTGGAGGAATATTTTGGGACGGTTATAAGGAATTTCTATTTAGTTTTAATATATTGATAATTAGTAATTCAGAATATCAATAACAATTTAAGGGTGTAAGATCTTTGAATACTAAAAATTCACTATTTTGTTTTGCTTGTTTTTAGATAGTTAATGTTATTGATTTTGCTATCTATTATTTAAGGGAAAATCTACAGTCGAAACTTAAGAAGTTTCATTTAAGGTAAATCTACATAAACAAAAAAAGGTATGTCACCTATCCAATCCATTGAATAATGGTGATAAAATTCTTCTTGAGAGTCTAAACTTTCATAAGAAGGGCATTCTGCCCAGCTTCTTATTCTTATAAATCTGTCTTCTGTTATGCCAAGGACAATTAAAGGTATCTGCATTATGTAATAATCCGTACTTGAACCTCCATCAGTATATGGGAGTGTTTCAACATTAGAAAAATCAAATTCATCTCCGGAAGGTCCTCCAAAATAGTTATAATGCAGTGCGCTTTGAGGTTTCCCGTCAAAAGTATGATAAAAAACAGCCATACATTCTGTTCCTACTCCTTCAACACCCCAGCCTGTTTGTGTGTTGGTATCGGCATCTATGCAAAAAACAATGCTTATTTCTTTAACTATTTGTCCCTGTATAATCTGATAAGCAGCAGGTATGATTGCATTTACCTGAGCTTTTATATATAGGTTAGCACTGTCTGCACCAAAACAAAGTTTTATTATATCTATGGGTGGAACGGGAATAATTACAGGCGGTTGTGCCCTTACGCTGAAATCATTTGAAGAATCATATACATAATATGACCATAAAGATGCCATGTTTTGGTTTGAGAATGGCGGTGGAAGAGTTATGATAATATAAGCTGAGCTTTCACTGGGATTGTTTTGTGAATCTTTGCTTCTTGCCTTAAAGTGTGGCAGGTACTTGTCACTAAAATCTAATTCTTGTAAAATGTTAGCCATAGGGCTACCTCCTTAAGTTTATTTTGCGATAATCTTAGGAGTTTAGCCCTTTTCAATCTTCAAGTCAAACTGAAATTACACACTATATGATACAATACCAATCTCTTCAAAAACCTTGACAAAAAATTATTAGAGTTGTAAAATAAGGCTATTCAGAATCCCGCAGTAGTGATTCTATAGTAATCCTTCCAAAATAGAAAAATAGAAAAAAACAGAGATTTTTAATTTCAGTATTTTTTCTATGGAAGTAGTAAAAAGACAGTACAAAAATATAAAGAGGAGGAGACAATATGAACGTATCAGTAGAAAAAGATCTTTGCACCGGTTGCGGATTATGTATTGATGATTGTCCGGACGTATTTGAAATGAAAGGTGATGTAGCTGTAGCCAAAACCCCAAATGTTCCAGCAGGAATGGAAGATAAGGTAAAAGAAGTTGCAGGAAACTGCCCTGTAGAGGCCATAAAGGTATCCTAAACTATGAAAAAGCAAATAACTGAAATCAGATTTCACGGCCGCGGAGGCCAGGGCGCAAAAACTGCTGCTGATTTGCTGGCCCAAACGGCACTGGAAGCCGGAAAGCATATTCAGTCTTTCCCTGAATACGGCCCGGAGCGGGCAGGCGCGCCAATGAGGTCATATGTCCGAATAAGCGACGAAGTAATTGACCTGCATTGTGGCGTAAGCAACCCGGATATAGTAGCTGTAATAGACCCCACACTTTTAAGCATCAACCCGCCGGTAACCGAAGGAGTAGGAAAAGAAGGAATCCTCTTAGTAAACACCAACGAAAAACCCGAAGATATAAGAAAAAAACTAAATTTCAAAGATGGCACAGTATACACCGTAGATGCCACAAAAATAGCCTATGAAGAAACAGGCCTGCCTCTGCCAAACACGGCCATGCTTGGTGCTATTATAAAGGCCACGGGTATCATTACCATAGACCACTTAAAGGATCAGCTGACGAAAAAATTAGGAAAAAAGCTTTCTCCGGAAAAAATGGCAGGCAACATAAAAGCCATCACGAAAGCATACGATACAGCGGTAAAAGGTTAATAAAATGGAACTAAAAAACTCAAAAGATCTACCCATCGGAGGCAAAATACTTCAGGCGGGAAACGCTCAGGAATATACTACCGGTGAATGGAGAAACGAAAAACCGGTGCTTGATAAAAGCAAATGTATAAACTGTCTTTTCTGCTGGATTTATTGCCCGGACTCATCAGTATATGTAGAAGAAGGAAAAGTAACAGGTTTTGATTATGACCATTGCAAAGGCTGTGGGATTTGCGCGTATATGTGCCCGAAAAAATGCATTGCAATGCAAAAAGAAGAAAAATAAAAAAACAAGGACAAAAATTATGAGTAAGATACTACCTTTAACGGGTGACCATGCGGCATCAGAATCCATGAGACAAATAAATCCGGATGTGGTAGCCGCCTATCCGATTACCCCGGCAACAGAAATAGTAATGTCATTTTCACAGATTGTAGCCAATGGCTTGGCAGATACGGAAATGGTGCCGGTTGAAAGCGAACATTCTGCTATGAGCGCTTGCGTAGGTGCTTCAGCCAGTGGAGTGCGCACGATGACCGCTACCTCTTCTCAGGGCCTTGCGCTTATGTGGGAAGTACTTTATATTGCTGCTGGTATGCGCCTTCCTATTATTATGCATTGTGTAAACAGGGCTCTATCAGCTCCTATCAATATTCACGGTGACCACTCAGATGGTATGGGTGCCAGAGATACCGGCTGGATACAGATTTACTGTGAAAATGCCCAGGAAGTTTATGAGATGGGTATTTTTGCCGTAAGAGTAGCCGAACACAAAGATATTATGCTTCCCGTAATGGTAAACCAGGACGGGTTTATTACTTCACACGCCATAGAAGGCGTAAAAATGTTTGAAGATGCTGATGTTAAAAAGTTTGTAGGCGAATATGTGCCCAACATGCCGTTGCTTGATGTAAAAAATCCGGTAACTTTCGGGCCTATTGACCTGCAGGATTATTATTTTGAACATAAGTTTCAGCAGGCACAAGCTATGAGAGACTCAAAGAAAAGAATTGTAGAGCTGTTTGCTGAATTTAATAAATTTTCAGGTAAAAAATATGAACTGGTAGAACAGTACAAAATGGAAGATGCTGAAATTGCCATTTTAGCACTTTCCTCCACTTGTGGAACTACCAGAGTAGTAGTGAATGAATTAAGGGAGAAAGGCATAAAAGCCGGTATGATAAAAATCCGCGTTTTCAGGCCTTTTCCTATGGATGAAGTAGCCGCAGCATGCAAAAACCTAAAAGCATTGGCTGTTCTGGACCGGGCAGATACCTGTTCCGGAGAAGGCGGAGCGGTGTTTGGAGATGTTTGTACAGCTATTTACAATTTAAACGAAAAGAAAGTACCTGCCATCAATTATGTTTATGGCCTTGGCGGCAGAGATATTGATGAAGCCCAAATAAAAAATATTTTCAATGAGCTTGTTGATATTGCCAAAACAGGCCAAGTAAAAACAGTACTTAATTATTCAGGTGTGAGAATATAAGTACAGTGCTTAGTGGTTAAGTAGTTAGCAATTAGTATCAGAAAATAAAAAAATTAAACACAACGATTTTGAGAGGTAAAAATGGCAACACTTAAAGAATTATCACAAATACCAGAAAAACTTACCGGCGGTCACAGGCTTTGCGCCGGCTGCGGGGCAACTATAGCGGTTCGCCAGATTTTAATGGGAACCAAAAAACCTGTTGTAGTAGGTTCAGCTACGGGATGCCTGGAAGTATCTACCACAATTTATCCTTACTCTGCATGGAAAACCCCGTTTATTCACAATGCCTTTGAAAATGTAGCTTCTACCATGAGCGGTGTAGAAACAGCATACAACGCAATGAAGAAAAAAGGAAAAATTAAAGAAGAAATAAAATTTGTAGCTTTTGGCGGCGACGGCGGTACTTATGATATCGGACTGCAGGCCTTAAGCGGTATGCTTGAAAGAAGGCATAACGTGCTTTATGTCTGTTATAACAATGAAGCTTATATGAATACAGGCATACAAAGAAGCGGAGCCACTCCGTTTGGCGCAGATACTACAACAGCCCCAAAAGGTAAAGTAAAAACCGGCAAAGAACAGATAAGAAAAGATTTAACTTCCATAGTAGCCGCACACCATGTGCCTTACGCCGCACAATCCACAATATTTTACTGGAAAGACATGGTAGCCAAGGCTGAAAAAGCATTTGAAGCCAACGGTCCTACATTTATTAACGTGCTGGCGCCGTGTTTCCGCGGCTGGAGATATCCGGCAGAAAAAACTCTGGAAATTTCAAAGCTTGCTGTTGAAACAGGTTTCTGGCCGATGATAGAAGTAGAAAACGGAGTATGGAGATTTACCTACAAACCGTCAACCAGGAAGCCCATAGCAGAGTTTTTAAAGGCCCAGAAAAGGTTTGAACACTTATTTGAAGACAAAAATAAACACATGATTGATAAGATACAACAGCAGACAGATGAACACTGGGCATACCTGGAAAGGCTTACTTCAGTAACCTGTGCCGGAGAAAAACCGCAAGCATAATAACAGAAACATTCAAATATTTTGATAAAGGAAAAGCGATTAATCTGCACATGCGGTTTAATCGCTTTTTACACATCTATGAAACTTTTAGCTATTTACGGAAGCCCCAGAGAAAACGGCAATACCGACATACTGCTTAATGAAGCAGTAAAGGTTGCCGGTACAAACAAATATGCCGTAGAAAAGTTGTTTATAAGAGACCTGAATATTAAGCCCTGTCGCGGCTGCCGGGCCTGCGACACTACAGGAAATTGCGTAATTTTTGATGATATGACAGCAAAAGTTTACCCGCTGCTTGAAACCTGCGATATAGTGGTTATTTCATCTCCCGTGTTTTACTACGGTTTGCCCGGGCATTTGAAATGCATGATAGACCGCGCTCAGTGTTTTTGGGCAAAGAAATACCTGATAAAATCTCAAATCTCAAATTTGAAATTTGAAATAGAAAGGCGGGGCGGTTTTATATGTGCGGGTGCTACAAAGGGTGAAAAGCTATTTGATGGTGTGCGCCTTACAGTAAAATATTTTTATGATTCTTTTAATATTAAATATGCAGAAGAACTGTTCGTGAGACGGGTAGATCAAAAAGGCGAAGTTCTGGCCGTTGATGCGGTAAAAGATGCCTATGAATTCGGCAAAAAGATAACAGCATAAACAACAAAATGAAAAAAATACGTGATACGGCTTTTAAAGCGGCGGAAGAAGCGGGAAAAATACTGCTTAAGTATTACAGGAAAGGTATTGATATAAACTACAAAGGTACAGGAAACCCTGTAACCACAGCTGATAAGGAATCAGAACAGCTGGTTATAAATTTAATACGCAAAAACTTTCCAACCCATGGCATTATTTCTGAAGAGACAAATTATGCAAACCAAAATATCAAATCATTAGCTAAAAATTATACCTGGATTATTGACCCGCTTGACGGCACGGTAAACTACATCCACGGGTTGAATATTTTTGCTGTTTCCATAGGAGTTGTTGACAGTAAGGGCGAATCATTGCTTGGTATAATCTATAACCCGGTTACAAAAGAAATGTATTACGGTGAAAAAGGCAGAGGCTCTTATTTAAACGGTAAAAAACTGTCTGTTTCAAAACTCACAGCGCTTAATGAAT
This sequence comes from Elusimicrobia bacterium RIFOXYA2_FULL_39_19, assembly GCA_001800285.1. Classification (GTDB taxonomy): domain Bacteria; phylum Elusimicrobiota; class Endomicrobiia; order CG1-02-37-114; family XYA2-FULL-39-19; genus XYA2-FULL-39-19. Next base: position 42,577 of record MGVC01000081.1, read on the forward strand.
CATTGTTTGTTACAGGGCTTCCTTATTATGTGCGCAAAGATCCAGAACGCCTGCTAAGAAACCTGGTAAATTTTGTGGTAAAAACTGAAGGTATAAGGCGCCTTGGCTCTGCAGCCCTGGATATGGCTTATACGGCAAAAGGTTCTTTTGAAGGTTTTTGGGAAGAAGGGCTGCACAGCTGGGACGTGGCAGCCGGTATTGTTATAGTTAATGAAGCCGGAGGGAAAGTAACAGATTATGAAGGTGGTAGTGATTATCTTTTCGGCAGAAAAATAGTAGTGACAAACAGCAAAATCCACAATCAGGTCCTTAAAGTGCTGAAAAAGGGCAACCGGCCTTCAAAATAATATTCCGAATCCTTTCAACCTAACAAACATCTAATTATAAACACATTAATTAGAAGCTCACATGACAGAAGAAATTAAATATCATAATTTTGGCCTGCAGTTATCGCCTTCTGATGAAGAACTGGTTTCTGACGCGCAAAACGGCGATAACAGTGCCTTTGAAAAACTGGTATTAAGATACGAAAGCAGAATTTATAACCTGGTTTTGCATATGACGGGTGACCAGTCCCTTACAAGGGATATTCTGCAGGAAACCTTTTTAAGCTCTTTTCGCAACCTTAAAAAATTCAAGGGCAATTCAAAATTTTCTACCTGGCTTTATAAAATTGCGGTAAACTATGTTTTAATACACAGGAGAAAAAAGAAAATATTAATTTCGCTTGATGATTATAAGCCCGGTTCAGAAGATGAACACCCGCACCAGATAGCAGACTGGGCAGATAGTCCGGCGGCTACCCTTGATAATTCTGAGTTGAAAACTAAACTTAACAACGCCATAGAAACTTTGCCGGAAGAATATAAATCTGTTTTGATTTTAAGCGATGTGGAAGGTTTATCTAACAAAGAAATTCAGGGTGTTTTAAAGCTTTCCCTGCCGGCTATAAAATCCCGGCTGCACAGGGCCCGGCTGATTTTAAGAGAAAAATTGTCAGAATATTTTATAAGTGATGTAAAAAATAAAATACTAGAGCAGAAAACTCCGCTGTCCTTACTGCCTCCGGGTAAACCACAGCAGGAAAACGAAGGTTAATATGGTGGAATGCAAAGAAATATTTGATTTACTATCAGACCTCATTGAACATGAACTGGAGCATAACCAGGAAGATGAGATTCTGGCGCATCTGCTTGAATGTGAAAACTGTTTTCCTTATCTGCACACATTCAGAAAAACGGTATGCCTGTGCAAAAGTATAGCGCCGGTAGAAGTACCGCAGGAGGTGCACCAGGAATTCTGGCAAATAATAAAAGTAGAAATAACCAGCCTGCCTCAAAGCCCAGGGCTTAAAAAATCCCGCAAAAAAAGCTGATAAAAACAGTTGTGACAGATCAAAGATAGTCTATAAAAGCACTGTTTAAAAAATCTACATTATTTTAAAAAGTTTGTATTTGATGAAACAATATTATAAAATTATAAGGCAATTAAATAATTGTAAAACGGGGGAAAAATGAGTGAAGTAATTTTAACGGACCAGAATTTTCAGGCAGAAGTGCTTAATGCAAAAGGCGTAGTTTTAGTGGATTTTTGGGCAGAATGGTGCGGGCCCTGTAAAATGATGCTTCCTACAATTGCTGAAGTTGCAAAAGAATATGCCGGCAAAGCAAAGATTTGCAAATTAAATATTGATGAAAATCAGGATTCAGCTTCTCAGTATTCAGTTATGGCTATTCCTACAATTTTAATATTCAAAGACGGAAAGCCTATGGAACGCCTTGTAGGTGCTCAACCGAAAAAAACACTGGTTGAAATTTTAAACAGCATGCTGTAAAGGCAGAGAATTTCAAACGGGCAGGGTGAAAATAAACCTTGACCCTTTGTTTTCTTCGCTTTCTACCCAGATTATTCCGCCGTGAAGCTCTATAGCCATTTTGCAGAAAGTCAGTCCCAGTCCCGTGCCGGTGCGCAAATGGGCTCTTTTTCTTTCAATTTGCACAAACTTTTCAAATATTTTTGTACGGAACTCTTCCGGAATACCCATACCGTTATCTGCCACTTCTATTTGTACTTCCTTTTCATTCTTTTTTGAAGCCTTTAGCCAGATTTTGCCGTTTTCATTGGTATGATGCAGAGAATTGCAAAGCAGGTTATTCAGTACTCTGAAAATAAGGTTTGTATCCATGTTTATTTCCGGCAAAGTATCATCAATTTGAACAATAAATTCCTTGTTTTCGGATTTTGCAGTAAAATCAAATGGTGCAGAAATTTTGCTTACCACTTCTTCTATAGGTGTCGGGTTTTGTTTCAGCTTTAGTTTTCCGTCTTCCATTTTTGATACGTCCAGCAGGTTCTGAATAAGTTCATACAGCGTGTCCGCAGATCTTTTGGTAATGGAAAATATTTCTTTCTGTTCATTAGCGTCCATATTGGCTGAAAGTAGAAAATCCAAACTGCCTATGATACCGCTTAACGGGCTTTTCATGTCATGCACAATCATAGATATCAGGTCCTGCCGCATGATTTCTAATTCTTTGAGGGCAAAAGCCATTTTGCCGAAGGTTTTTGCCAGGTCTTCAATTTCATCACCGGATTCAATATCCAGCTCTATCTCATATTTTCCTTCAGATATCATTGTGGCAGCATTTCTTAACTGGTTTAGCGGGGTTAAAAGGGTCGTGGCAAATTTTAAACCTATGACCACAAAAAGCGTAGCAAATACCGTCAGCCAGAGAAGGGCTTGTTTAACCATTTTGTTTACGGGTTCTATAAGTTCATCATAAGGCAGGCTGGAAAAAACACCCCAGGAAACCCCTGGAATAGTATAAAAAAAAGAAATGACGTTCTGTCCGTTCTCATCTTTGTATACAGTATAAGTGTTTTTTTCTTTTGCAAGAAAAGCATTTACTGAAGGAAGGCCTGTGTAATCAGTATGCGCTAAAACACGTTCATTTGCCGGGTGTGCAATCAGTAATCCTTTACTGTCAACAATAAATACGTAACCGTTTCTTCCTATCTGGGTATTGGAAACAATATCCCAGACATTGTTGAGGTTCATTTTACACAGAATTACGCTATTTTTGTTTTCATCAGCACAGGAAATGATTATGTAAGGTATTTTATTGTCAGAAAAAGACAATGGGCTGACATATGAGCCATCTCTTATTGCGGCAGTAAACTCCTCCCTGACTGAGCGGTTGATGAATGTTTTTCCATATTCATATTTTCCCGGTTGTTTAGCACGGTTGATTTTAAAGGTTTCCTTGCCTTGCCGGTTTAATGATGTGATTTCAATGATATTTTTATTTAATTCAAGCAGGTTTGAAAATATTTCTTTTGTTTGATTAGGTTTATTAAGGCGGGTGCTTCCAGATAATGAACTTTTTAGCAGGTCTTTGGTATTTTCAATATGGGAGTTAACACGGTCTCCAATACGCAATACAATTTCTTCCTGTTCTCTTTTTATGTAATCCCACAGAGTGTTGCGGCTGATAGTAACAATGAGGCTGCTTACGAATATAAGAGGAATTAAAACAGCGAGCGAAAAAAACAGTATGATTTTTACACGAAGGGATTTTTTAAAGTTCATTAAACGGCTGTACTATTAAACTTGGTTTAATTATTTTTTTTGGCTGTATTTGGGCAGATGTTTATCAATAAGATCATGCATTTCTTTATCTGAGATAGAGGTTATTCTTCCAGCTAAATACTGGTCATCTATCCATTTTTTTATTTCTGAAAGAGCAGGTTCGTTTTTGTCTACGGTGGTACCCTTGGGAATATTGGTGTGATTGTTTATCCAGAAAGAAATACCTGAAAGCCCGGATTTATCAGTGATACCAATCTCAATCGGGCGGTTAAGAATCTTTTCTGTGTCAAAAATAGTATAGATTTCCTGGTTTTTCATCAGTCCGTCTGCGTGAATACCGGCAAATGTTTTGTTGAAATTTTCTCCTACAAAAGGCTGGTTATGCGGAATTTTGTAGCCCATATTAGTTTCAAAATATTCAGCCATTTCAGTAAGTACAGTGGTGTCAATACCGTTATTGTCGCCCCGCAGGCCGATATATTCCATAATAAGCCCTTCTATGGGTGTATTTCCGGTTCGTTCACCGATGCCCAAGAAAGTTCCGTTTGCTGCGCTGCAGCCGTAAAGCCAGGCCGCAGTGGCATTGCTTACAGCTCTGTAGAAATCATTATGGCCGTGCCATTCAAGCCATTCTGATGGTACTTCTGCCAGATGTGAAAGCCCATGTACTATACCGTGTACGCTTCTGGGTAGTGATGCGCCGGCGTGAATAACGCCAAGGCCCAATGTATCGCAGAGACGGATTTTGATTTTTGTTTTTGCCTGCTGGGCAAGTTTCATTAATTCTTCTGCAAAAGGAATAATAAAACCGTAGAAGTCAGCGCGGGTAACATCTTCAAAATGGCATCTGGGTGTTATGCCTAATTCCAGGGCGGCGTTGACTATTTTAAGATAGTCGTTCATGGCCTGTTTTCTGGTTTTTTTAAGTTTTAAGAAAATATGGTAGTCTGAACATGAAGTAAGAATGCCGGTTTCTTTTAAACCAAACTCTTTTACAAGTTTAAAATCGCTTTCAGTGGCTCTTATCCAGCCGGTCACTTCCGGAAATTCATAACCTTTTTCCAGGCATTTAGTTATGGCTTTTCTGTCTCTTTCGCTGTAAAGGAAAAATTCTGACTGGCGGATAATACCTTTTTTGCCTCCCAGCCGGTGAAGCATGGTGAAAAGATCTACAATGTGTTCTGTTTTAAAAGGCGCCATGCTCTGCTGACCGTCGCGGAAAGTGGTGTCGGTAATCCATATTTCTTCCGGAGGGTCCATAGGCACTAAACGGTAATTGAAAGTAATTTTCGGGACTTCACCGTAGGTGAACATATCTCTATAAAGTTTAGGTTCTTCAACATCCTGAAGCTGGTAATAATATTCACTCTGCTCAAGGGTGTTTTTTCTTTTGTTGAATTTAATCATTTTATTTACCAGTTACTATCGGAAAATACTGATAGTTCCTTCTGTTATTTTTTAATTAAAAAGGATACCATATTTTCATAAAAAATACAATTTATTTTTGAAAAGATATGATTATAAAGGTATTTAAATTAGATGTGTTATATAAGGTCTTTTCTACGAACAATTATCAGAAAAGTTGCTTTTATGATACATACAACGGGGACAGCAAGGAACATCCCAATCACTCCTGCAACCTGAGCTCCGGCCATTATCGAAAATATTACAGTTACAGGGTGCAGGTTTACTCCATGGCTTAGTATGATAGGCTGGATAATATTGTTATCAATAAACTGAACTATGGAAAACATGGCTATTATTTTTATCATAATGCTGATATTTTGGAATTTTATAAATCCTACTATCAAAGCAGGAACGGTTCCCGCAAAAGGCCCCAGGTAAGGTATCATGTTTGCCAGTCCTGCTATGATGCCTATTATCACCGCATAATCTACGCCTAATATCAGCAGGCCTATCATGGAAAGCACGCCCACACAGGAAGATTCTATAAACTGGCCCCTGAAAAAGTTGCCCAGCACTTCGTCAATTTCACAAATGAGGCTTAAAATGGTTTCTGTATAACGGCTTGGTATTTTTTGAAAAACAAAATCAATACCTGTTCTACCTTCCAGTAAAAAGAAAAAAGTTATAAAGGGAATAAGAACAAAAAGAGACAGCATGGAAAAGGCTTCTGCTAAATATTGGGGTATTTGCGCTGTTTTTTCATTTAAAAAAGATTCTGCGTTTTTTAGTGAATCATCAATAATGCCTTTTTGTTTTATTATGGGGTATTTATTTTCAATGTTTAATTGCAGAGAATATATTGAACCTTTAATGTTTCTGGTATATTCGGGAATATTACTGCTTAAAACCGAAACTTCACGGAAAATCTGGGGAAGTAAAAGTACGGCACTTCCAAGAAAAACAATAAGAAAAACGGAGTAAAGAATTAAAACAGAAATTATTCTTTTCAATCCTTTTGTTTCAAGGATGCCCAGTAATGGTGATAATAGATATGCTAAAACTGCAGAAATGACAAAAGGCATTAATATACTGCGTATAGAAAATAGCAACCAGATAGCTGCACAGATTACTAATATTAACCCTATTATTTTGTATGTTTTATTACTCATGTTTGTTTTAGAGTGTTTTTGCAAAAAACTCGCTGGTTTCTCTTAAGCGGGCGCTTAGCACTTTAGCAAGATTAAAAATTACTTTTAAGCCAACACGCGGGTCTCTTTCCATAAACCAGTCAAATTTAACCTTATATATAAGGAATAATGTGGTTTCCTGGGTGGTTTTTGCCGTAGCGGAACGCGGTAGTTCTTCTAATAAAGCCATTTCTCCAAAAAAGCTTCCGGGCCCGAGTTTTGCAAGTATCTTTGAATCGTTTTCACCTGTGGCTTTATGGATAGCAACTTCTCCGGAGCTTACTATGAATAAGGCTTTGCCGACCTTGCCTTCTTCAAAAATAATTTCATCTGCTGCATATTTTTTTGAATATATAATTCCGGTAATTTTCCCCAGCGCGCCTTTGTTCAAGCCTTCAAAAATAGGGATGTTCTGAAGAAATTTTACTTTTTCTTCAAATTCTTTGTCAAAAAACAGGTTTTTTAAAGTTGGTTTTATAGCCATAGGTTTTTATTAAGAGCAGGATGCCGGTTTTGCCGGCATCCTGCTCTTTGTTTTCTTTATTCTTTTGAACTTATTTTATATGTTTTTTCAACTTTTGTAAGTTCGTATAGTTTCTTGTAAAGGGTTTTTTCTGCATCTGTAATTTTTACTTTTCTTCTGCCCATTACTTTTTCGGCAACTTCAATAGCTTTATCTGACATATATTCAACCATGCCTTTTGCTCCGCCCCATGAGAAAGATGGGATAAACTTAGGAGGTAAACCTTCGCCGTAAATGTTACACATAATGCCTACTACGGTGCCGGTGTTGAATGTGGTGCCGATGCCTGACTTTGAATGGTCACCCATGGTAAGGCCTACAAACATAGATCCGCTGTCCATAAGTTTTCCTTCAACGTATACTTTTACATTTCCGTAGTTGTTTTTAAGGTCGCTGTTGTTTGTGCATGCGCCAAGATTACACCAGCTTCCCAAATAGCCGTGGCCTAAGAACCCGTCATGCTGTTTATTGGAATAGCTTTGAATGATTGAATCTTCAACTTCTCCGCCAACTCTGCATACTTCTCCAATTGTAGAGCCGGTACGGATTTTTGCGCCGATACGAATAATGGATTTTCTTCCGGTGAAGTGAGGTCCTTCAATTACTGCTCCCGGCTGAAGAACTGCATCTTCATCAATATAAATAGGACCGTCTTCTGCATTTAATACGCATCCCGGAAATACTGACGCACCTTTGGCAATAAAAATCTGCGAAGGATTTAGAAGGTATGCGCCCTCATAAACCTTTCCTTCGATTTTTCCTTTGCCGCCGGTAAATGTATTGAAATCAGCAGTGAGCTGTTTTGGGTTATACTGGAAAACTTCCCAGGTATAATTAATCATTGAATAATCATTGGCTTCAACGGTTTTGATTTTAATTTTTTCAATCGGGTTTTCGCTTAGCAGAACCTCTGCGGTAATCTTATCACAAGTGCCCTTATTGGTTCTGATGTAAACTATAGTTCCGTCTTTTGTGACCCCTGCTTCTTCAGTGCCGTCAAGAGGAATTTGTGAGTTAAGCAGTACTCTGCCGTTTATATATAGCGCGCCGTCAGTACATTCACATTTATTAACCGAATAATTCGGATATTTTTCTTTGGTTACGTCAGCCAGGTAGTCGCGACAGAGAAGCGATACTTTTGCATTCGGGTACTGGCGGACAACTTTATTTATAAGCAGGTCTATACCGCAGCGTATTTCAAAAGAAGGCCTTGTATAGACTATAGGAAGCAATTTTGTGTAGCCTTTGTCTTCAAAGATACAAATATTTTTCATTTTATTTCTCCGTTTTGTTGTTTTTAATTTAGGCAAAACTATTTTAAGTTACTTTATGTTAAATATTCTCGGTTCTTCAGGATATTCCCTGGAAAGTTTTCCGGCTGCAGGTTTGTCAATTATAATAGTCGCTTTCGGGTGCATCTGGACTATTGTAGCTGGTACCATTGCAGTTACGGGCCCTTCAACTGTTTTTGCAATAGCGTCCGCTTTTGTTTCTTTGTTTGCCAGAAGAATAAGTTCTCTGGCATCCATTATTGTTCCAATTCCCATGGTAACGGCATACTTGGGAACTTCATCCATTGATTTAAAAAACCTGGCGTTGTCTTTCCTTGTTTGTTCATCAAGAGTTTTCACTCTTGTCCTAGAGCCAAGAGAAGAGCCGGGTTCATTAAAAGCAATATGTCCGTTTCCGCCTATACCCAGCAGCTGCACATCTATACCGCCGTTTTTAATTATTTCATCTTCATACCATTTGCAGAATGCAGAAATATCTTTTGCAATACCGTTTGGAACGTGGATGTTTTCCTTTTTAATATTTACTGATTTAAAAAGATTTTCCCGCATAAAATAATAGTAACTCTGATCGTGAGAGGGGTCAATACCCACATATTCATCAAGATTAAAGGTTATTACCTTTGACCAGTCAAGACCTTCATCTTTATGAAGGTTTACTAATTCTTTGTAGGTTCCAAGCGGAGTGCTTCCGGTAGCAAGGCCGATAACCGGTTTTGATTTGGATTTAATAACATCTGCAATCTTTTTAGCAGCGAGTTTGCTTATTTCAGTGTAATCTTTTTTTACGATTACTTCCATTTTATTTTCTTGCCTCCTTTCAAAAAGTTGCCTTGTTTCATCACTGCTAAAGTAATGTTATGAGAGAAAAATAGGTTTTAATAAGAAAAGTTAAATAATATTACATTAAATCAAAAAAAATGTCAAGTAAAGAAAAAAGTGCTAAAAATCACTAAAAAACTTTTTTTAATGCTATTGACTAAATAAAAAAAAACAGTTATATTAAGGATAGAGGTGAGAAAAATGATGAAAAAAACACTATTGATTTTGGCTGTTTTAGCTTTATGTGTAAGCCAGGCATTTTCAGGATTGATCATTTCCAGGGTTTCAGGCAAAGTGGGCGTTCAGTCAGGCGCTAATAAAGCCTGGGCAACTCCCGCTGTAGGAAGTTTCCTTGATCAAGACGATACAATAAAGACATTTGTTAACGGTAAAGTTGAGCTTGTTTTTGAAGATGGTTCAACTGTTTGGTTGAGAGAAAATACGGAATTAAAAATTGCACAATTACTTCCAGATTCAAAAACCATATCCATAAAGTTCGGAAAAATCCGCACAAAAGTAACTCCTCAAAAAATGGGCAATAAATTTACTGCCAGAACACCAACTGCCGTCTGCTCCGTAAGAGGGACAGAGTTTTTAGTGGTTGTTGATGAATCAGGCAGTTCAAGCCAATTGCTAGTGGTTGAGGGTTCAGTAGAACTTGGCAGCGCAGTTTCTGACACCACTCAAATGGTTGGCGCAGGAGCTACATCAGTTTCAGACTCTCTTGGCCAGGTATCTGCTCCTACGGAAATAGCCGGTTCCGATTTACAGATGATTCAGGATAATTCGTTTCAGGATTTCTCTGCACCGCAGGAACAATCTGACGCAGGCCCGGTACAGCAGGAACAGGCCCTCCAACAGCAGGAAGCACAACAGGAACAGAAAGAAGAATTAGCACAGGATATGGATGAGCTCAGGCAGGAACTACGCGAGGTTGTAACCGATGTAATGATAAATGAATCCGAAATAAAACAAACCGTTAGCGATATTAAACAGTCAGATCTTTCTACCGGCAGGACCTTAAGAGACACCTTCGGTAATGTAGTAAGGGTTGAGCAGATGATTATAAGACCGGATCCACAAACCATACAGTTGTTAAATATCACTAAGCGTTCTGATTACACTTACAAAGGCTATTTTACATATGATGGCCCTGTAACATCCCGTATTGATACGGTTGAATTCAAAACCAAATTTAATAAAAATATGCCTGATGAAATAACGGACTGGCCTACTTTTGTTAAGGATAATGATGGTTTAAAACCCATAAATACAATAATGAAGATAACAAATGGTACAGATTCCATAGAAGCAGAGAGCACCTTTATTCGTGAAACTACCAATGAGTGGGGAGACACAAACGAAGAGTGGGAAGATACCCTGAAGTTTACCGGTAAAAGCGGTACATGGCTGGTAGACAAAGAAAGTTACGAAGACAATGATTCCCTTAAATATAATGAAGGTGACAGTATTAGCAAAGACGGTGACGGCAGTTTCTGGGCTTGGACCATATCTCCCAAAATACGGCTTTACAAAGATGTTGACACTGACGGTAAATATAGTACAGGGGATACCGTGAAGTACGTTTATACAGGTTCAGAGGTTTATGGGATTAACAATGACGGTGGTGTTTTATCAGAAAATGATTTGGCTGTTTCTGAATCAAATGTATTTTCAATTGCAAAAGAAATTGCTTTTCATAATAGTATATTTGTCAGAGAGGGCGATTCAAGCTCTGTCTTGTTCAACAATACTTATAACAACAACGATGACATTCCGGCTTCTGTAAGTGATAAAGTAAAAAGTGATTTTAATGCGCTTCCCAGTTTTTTCAGCAAAGGAAATCTTGATTTGATATTTACTCCGGATATTGCTATACCTATTGCACAGAAGCTGGCTTCACAGATTGATAAATTTAATTCTAATTGAAAGGTTTTGTAAATTGATTAAGAAAATATCGCTAATTGCCGTAATTGTACTTTTTTATGCATCCAGCCTTTATTGCGGAGATGATTTTCTTACTTCTGAAGTTACAAGGATTAGTACAAAACTTATAGACAATCCTGCTGATTTTTTATTTAACCTTCACTCAGACAATGTGGATTTTACTCCTGTCCCGAAAGATAAAAATGTAACTATTCGTACAAATTTTTATCCCACCACTTTTCCAACAACCTGGGTTAATTTAAACTTTAAAGTAAAGGTACTATCTGACAGCGGATATACCCCTTGGATTCCGCAGGTGGATTTAATAGGCCAGTATGGCAAAGTAATGGCTATAGATATGGCCGCCAGCGATGTAGACAGCAGCAGCTCATCCACAAAGGTCTCAAACAGTGACATGGCATACGGGCTCATGGTAACCAAGGCTGTTTCAGAAACTACCCGTTTGTTTTTTGGTTTGTGTTACTCAAAAATGGAACTGATAGTAGATTTGGGAAATAATGATAATGATGATAATGCTGTTAGCAGTATTTCCTTAAGTGCCAATGATACATTTTTTGTTTCAGGCATTGAAAATAGCCTGAGTGATGATAAGCCAAGCTATGTAAAAGCCCATTTAGGGTACGGATTAAGAACTAAAAAAATTGTTTCAAGAATCGGGTGGTATTCAAACCATTTTGAAACGGGATTCAATTTTTATCCCGAAGGGTTATTTGTCATGCATTATTTTATGGCTTGGCACTGGAATTTTTAAATTATGAAAATGCATAAAAAAATAAACATTCTTACTTTAGCAGGATTGCTGGCAATTACCTATCTTTCAGGTTTACATGCAGTGCAGTTCGCCCCATATTATGATTTTAAGCTTACCCAGGGAGTTTCTGTGCCGTCAAGAGGAACACCTGAGTTTACCTTGTGTCTTGCAAATGACCTGGGTTTTATAGCAAGGGTGCATCCAAAACACTCCATTGTGGCATTTTATGAATTAAAATATATAGGCCCTTCCATAAATAGGGATGGTTCTTCCATAAGAAGTCTTGAAGGTTCAAGTTTTACGGATAGATATATTGATTATTTATTCATAGTAAGACACAGTTGGGTTTACAGCAAAATGTTTACCTTTAAAACACAAGTAGATTCCATGATTGAAAATACAAGAACCGGCGCTAACGAAGCTTGGGGTTATGGATTGTATGATTTTAACAGAACCGGTCTGATGTTTAGTGCTGATATGACTTTTGAAACTTTCAAGCTGGATGCGTCAATCCAATACAGCCTGCTTGATTTTCCAAATTATACCGACTTATTGGGGGAATTACAGGCGGGTGCCGGTGATGGCGAATCCCAAACTGGAAAGCAAAATCATAATATCCTGCAAATCCGTTCGAATCTTAAATATAAAGGTAATAAGTTCAGTTTAGGAACCACAATGCAGTCATATTTAAAACAGAAAGTAGTCACCAGCGTTGTGCAGGCAAATGGTACTTATTATTCAGCAGAGTTACAAAAAGAAAATCTTATTAGTATTGGCGTCGAGAGAAAACAAAAGGTATCTGAGTTTTTAATTTTGTCTCCTTATTTGTCATATAAAATAAAAGATTCTAATCAGAATTATCAGCATTTTACCACGGCAGGTTCTTCCGTTCCCGTGGCCTACCAGGGAGACTATTATGATTACACGGAGCTTACAGTAGGGCTTCCCATGATATTTATTTTAAGTGAAAAATGGGATTTAATACTTACCCCTGAATTAAGCCAAAAAAATTATTCTTCCAGGCCGCCTCTGGATGCAAACAATAATTTTACTGACGGCAAACAAGCCAATAACCTGATGCTTATGAATGTGGCATTTGAAAAGAAGTCCAGTGAAGTGGCTCGCTGGGCATTATTTTATTCATACCAGCAGCAGGCATCAAACGTACGCTTTGAAAAATACCTTCCTTATAATTATTCCGGATCTTTTTTTGGAATAAAGTATTCGCTAAGATACTAAACCTAAAAAAACTGTTCTAACAAATTAATCAAACATCTTGGAGGAAACATGGGATTTAAAAATGTTTTTTGTAAGTTAGTTTTGTTTTTATTTGCCACTCTATTCTCAGTAAAAACATCTTTTGCTGTTCCCTTCATGGTAAATGGGGCGCGTCCCATGGGTATGGGTGGAGCGTATACTGCCATTGGTGATTCTTCTTTAGCGGGGTACTGGAACCCGGCGGCACTTTACGGCCAGGATGGTTTTGATTTAAAGTTAAATTTAGGTGCCGGAATGGATTTTACTGGTAGCATTCTTGAAAAAGCCAATAACATTGCTGATTTTTCAACCCAACTTGGTGAACTTGAAACTTCACAGCAAAATGGCGGCAATCTGGATATAAGAAAAATCAGCGCCATCACAACGGCCATGAAAAACCTTCAAGAATTGGGCTCCGGCTCAAGCGGAATGGTTATGAATATTTCCGGAGGGCTTGGGCTTAGAATAGGCAGGTATGTTTTATCTGTGAATAATTATAGTTTTATAAGTGCTAAACCAAAAATTGAGTTGTTTGGTTTTTATCTTGGGTCTGCCACGGTAGATGCTTCAGCTCTGGGAATAAGAAAAAGTTCTAACCGGTTGCTTATACCAAATGATTCAGATTCAGAAACCCAGGAATTACAGGGTATTGCCATAGATGCATCATCACAAACCATTGCTGACCCTACAAATTCAGCACTTTTAAATGAAAGAGATGATTTAGAGACTCAGATTTCCTGGATAAAGACTGCTTTAAAGGATGCCGGTGTGGAAGTTCCGGCAGGGTTAACAGATCAGCAGATTGCAAATGCGCTTATAAATACTGCAGTAAATAACAATGTCACTGAAGAAGAATTGCAAACATCAATCGCAACAGTAAAAGAAAGCAGGGAATTGCTTGAAATGGTATTAGGTGGTTCTGATCCAACCAAGACATTTTCTGATAATCAATCAAATTTAACTTTTCGCGGTCTTAACATCACGGAAATAGGAATCGGTTCTGCCTGGCCCCTTTATTTTGAGAACCTTTATGCAGGGGTTACTCTTAAATATATGACTGGAGCCTATGGTTTTTACAGACAGAATATTTTTGAAAACGAAACAGAGCTTGGCGATTCAGTGGATTTAATAGCTAATAACACAAAACAGTCATCACAGATAGGTTTAGATGTGGGTCTTTTGTATAACAAGAAGCAAGACTGGAATGCAACATTCGGCTTAACAATGAAAAACCTTAACAGCCCTACATTTACCGCACCGGCTGCCGCAAAAGAATACGGTGAAGAAGACATTAAATTTGACCCTCAGATTAGATTAGGTGCGGCTTACTATGTTTTTAATTTCTGGTCTTTATCAACAGACATGGACCTGACCAGCAATAAATCTTTAATCCCGGGTTATGAGACAAAAATGTTCTCTTTTGGTACTGAAATAAATCTTATTAACCAGTCGTGGCTTAACCTACCCTTTAGGTTTGGAATGATGAAAAATCTTGCAGCATCAGACGAAGGAATTATTATGACGGCCGGATTAGGTATGAATTTGGGCGGTTTTACAATAGATTTTTCCGGCGCAGTTGGCGCAAGTACTACAAAAGTAAAGGCAGACTCAGAAGCCATACCTGAAAATGCAAATATGCAGGTGAGTATAGCTTTTGATTTCTAAGCAATAAAACATTTTTATTATATTTATTATAAATGATTTATCGAGACATTTTAAAAAACAGCCAAAATCCAAGAACAATAAATATAATATTGGTCAGCCAGGCGCTTAAAAGTGTGTTTAAATGCCCGGCCTCGCCTAAAACTCTTCCAAAAGACATTAGTATCCAATAAAAGAATGATATAAATAATACATAACCAATGCCTCTAAGCTTAGCATACTTGCCGCTTAAACCGATGGCAAAAGGAATTCCTAAAAACATTACTACAATTCCTGCAAAGGGGTATGAGTAGCGCATGAAATAAGCAACTTTGAGCTTTGTTGAAGGCAGTGAAGAATTAGTAAGTTTATTTATTTCATATTTCAAATCAGAATTGGTCATCATATCGGTGTTTTTCATGGCGGGCACAAAATCATTGGGTTTTACATCCATCTTTAGGGGTTTTTCGCTAAAATAATTTTCTGAGGTTATCTCTTTTCCGTTGTTGGCATACATTCTTTCAACTACACGGTTTAAAACCCACTCATTATTTAGATAAGTCATTTTTTGTGCCTTAACCTGCCGCATAAGCCTTAAATCGTTATCAAAAATATCAATAGTTACATCATACATAATGTTTTTTTTCGTGTCATAGGCGCCTATGGTAAATATTTCTCCGCCGGTGCTTTTATATATAATACCTTTGTGTTTTATATTTAGATTGGCCTCGTGTTTATAAAGTGTTATCTCACGCATATCAAAAGTTTTCTCAAAACCGTTTGGAATAAGTTTGTTGTTTAAAAAAAGGCCGAAAATGGAAATCAGAAGCCCTATCAGGAAAAAAGGCATAAAAACGTAACGCAGGTTAATACCACAGGATTTCATGGCTGTTATTTCGTTATCCCGGGACAAGCGGTTCATGGAAAACATTAAACCGGATAAAACTGATACGGGTAAAGAATCTCTAATCCATGACGGTAGTAAAAGCGCAAGGTATTGAAATATAAAGGTAAATGAAGCATTATTATTCACAAAGTCGCTTAATCGGAAGAAAAATTCTGATATCATAAAAATCAGGCAGAAAAAAACCAAGGCCAGGCTAAAAGATACCGAAAATTCTTTAACCAGATAAATTAGCAATATATTTTTCTTTTTCATTTTCGTAACAACCTTTTCATAAACATTAGCCCGATAATAAACGTTACCGCATTAGGAAACCACATAATATATTTTACAGGTATAAATACCAGTTTTTCCGTAAGCGTAATGCAGCCGATAAGCAGGAAGTAATAGAAAATGATTATGCCTATACTTATCCCAAAACCTACGGTTCTTCCTCCTCTGTGAAAAATAATGCCTATCGGCAGCCCTACCAGTACCAGACAAAACACTGCAGACCCTATTACCCAGCGGGAGTAGTACTCTGCTTCCAGTAAACGTAAAATGAATTTGTTATCAGCATTTATTCTCATTTCTTCGCGCAGTTCTTCTCCTGTAAATTCTCTGCGGGATTTATTGGTTACATCAAGTTTTACTTCTTCATAAAATGGAATAGTCATAACATAATCTGAAAAAGTAATATGGGTTATTTTTTCCGGCGCCTTTGTCGGATTTGTTTGTATGGTTCCATCTCTTAAATTAAACACTATTTTATCAGAATTTATCTGCGCAGTTCCTGACTTTGCGGCAATTTGCATATAATCCGGATTGATTTTATATATGATTACGCGGTTAAGGTCATTATTTTTCTTATTTATATCATTTATATATATCATGTAATCGCCTATTTTTAAGAAAGATTTTTCTTCAAATTTAAAAGAGGTTTGTTTCTTCATTACGGAAATATAAACGCTTCTAAATTCAGACTGCATTTTAGGTATTACATTTTGGTTTAACCAGGTAAGCAGAATGCTTAAAATTATAGCCAGGACAAGTGGCTGGAAAGTAAAGCGCAGGGTGTGTATGCCCGCTGAATTAAGCGCTATTATTTCGTTATCTTCCGAAAGGCGCCCGTAGGTAAGCAGAATTGCAAACAAAATAGACATAGGAATAGTAACGCTGAACATAGACAAAACAAGATAAAAAGTAAGCTGGAGGGTTATGAGAATTCCGGCGCCTTTGTTTATCAGCAGGTCAATCAGCTGGAACAGGTTGTTTAATACCAGTACAAAGGTAAAAACAAACAATCCGCCCAAAAATGACTTTATAGACTCTTTATAAATGTACTTTGTAAGTATTTTCATAATTTATTCAGTTTCCGTGTGAATTATAGCAAAAAAAACAAAAATACGCTATAATATAGCCTAAGAAGGCGTAAAATTTATGCCCATAATTAAAATTATTAAAATATTTATATTATTTATAATACTTGCAGTTACCTCATTTATACTGTCTGGAACCCTGTATTCTCAGTTTAAATACATTCCTCAAAATGGACCTACAATAAAAGATACCGAAGAAACTCAGCAGGAAAACACTACCACAGAACCGGCAGAAGATGAAGAGGAATTTCAATTTACGCCCCAAAAGTGGAACAAAGCCCGCGGGGACATTGAAGAAGGCAAAAAACCCGGTGATGTGGTAGAAGTTTCCTCAAAAGCGGTAGTCGCAGAGTTGCCGCCTCCGCCCTCAAACGCAACGGTTGAATTTACTGAATATGACACCAAGCTTACTATTAACGGCAGAAAATTTATTGGCGTGAAGTTTACTGCCATGGAATATGATAAACCGGACAACACCAGAAGAAACTCTTCAAGTTTTGATATGAAGCAGGAATTGCAGGTAAAAATCAAAGGTGAGGTAGGCAAAAAAATCAAGGTAAATGTTGATTTTGACGATACTGTTTCAGACCGGCGAGATATTTCCGTTGCTTACCGCGGGGACCCTGAAGAAGTGGTGCAGGAAGCGGCTTTCGGTGACATTGTATTATCCCTGCCAAACACGGAGTTTGTAGGTTACAGCAGGCAGGCTTTTGGTATAAAACTTGATACAAGGGTAAATCTTAACAAAGAAAAAACCAGAAAACTCAGGACTCTGCTTATTGCCAGCCAGACCAAGGGTACACCTGAGTCAAAGCGTTTCACAGGATTTACCACTATGGAACACCAGGAAATCCCTGTTGAGAGTTATTCAAAAAGAAAATACTTCAAAGTAGCTTTTGGAACAGATAAAATTAAAGAAGGAACTATAGAAGTTTATAGAAAAGTACCTGTAACTACTGACCAAAACGTATCCTGGATTCAGTATTCCACATTTAACTATACCGGTACAGATATTAGCTCAGCTCAGTTCAAAATGCTTTACCCCATTACTGATTACGCTGTTGATTATAATAACGGTATCCTGGTTTTTAACGGCTCTCAGGATATTGATGCAATAATCGGCGTGTATTACAAAAAAGATGACGGTGTCGGGCTTCAGGGATCTTTAAAAGATAATACCGGGAAAATACAAAAAATCGTGCTTATAAAAGATGAAAGAAATACTGCTTCTACAGAACTTAAAAATTATTATCATTTAAACAGAACCCAGATAGTGCCAGATAACTACAATAGTAATTTTGTGTTGGAAATACATAACGGCAACAAAGTACCTACTGTAGAAGAATGGAGCCAGAAAACCTCTACTACCACCATTCCCCGCTACAGGGAAAACATTATTATGAATTTTGACAAAGGTTATTTCTATGTAGTAGATAAAAACAATGAGAATACTTCCTGGAATTTTTTTAGTAAACAGATTTATGAAACAGAAAGCCCGGTCCAGTCCGGATATAAATTTTTCCTTGAGTACCGTTTAAGAAAGAAAACATTTGATACCAGAATGGGTGTCATACCCCAGTCTGAACAGGTTATATTAGACGGCAAAAAGCTTGAAAGAGACAAGGATTACACCATAGATTATGACATTGGTACCGTAGAAATATTAAACCAAAACAGAATAACGGACAGCAGTGTAATAGATATGAGTTATGAGTATTCCACTTTTGGCCTGGCGGTAGGGGAAACATTTCTTGGTTTAAGAAGTGAACTTTCACTAACTAATAATATTTTTATAGGCATAAGCGTTTTACAGAATAATCCTCCGAGCCCGCAATCCGTGCCGGATTTAAGGTCTGTAATAGGTGATAAAAAAGTTTATGAAATTGATTCACGTATTACGGGAATCAATTTCGGGCCTTTATCCATAGGTTTTGGAGGAGAAAAAGCTATCAGTGAACGAAATACAAATAAATTCGGCAGCGCTCTTATAGATTCAATGGAAGGCATCAAGGATACTGCAGGGCCTTCTATTACCAGAGATTCCTGGAAGTACGGGCATACTTCAACACCATATCCTCCGGATTCAATAGACTGGCAGAATTCAGACGAATATATTCGCAATATTTACGGGCTTTCTGAATCAGATGTAAAAGAAGAGAGACAGTCTGTCTTAGATGTTACCTACAATCTTGCCGATACAACTTCCTGTGCAATTGTTCAGAATCTTTCTTATTCGGGGCTGGATTTCAGTAAGAAAGATTATTTTGAAATACGGCTCTCCGGAAGCATGAATGCGGGTTATCTACCGAATGAAAACGATGAAGTAATAATAGAATTTGGCCAGTTTAACGAAGACGTGGATCATGATGACACTCTTGATACAGAAGACAATATAATAGTAAATAATAGCTTGAATGAAGGCGAAGATATTGGTTGGCTTTTTAATCCTTCTGTCTTTCCCGGAAAAGAAAAAAGAGTAGGTCCGGCAAATGGTTTGATTGATACGGAAGACCTTAATAATGACCGTAATCTGCAGGCAAGCGATGAAGTGATTGAAGGAAGGCAGTTTGTCATTAAAATGAGTTCATTTGTCAATCAGTCCACCTGGTTGTTTCATACAGATGGATTAGGCAAACAAAACATTACTAACTGGCAGTATGTAAAACAGGTAAGAGTAACTGTGAAAGCGCCTGGTAAAAAGGGTACGGTAAGAATAGGCAAAATAAATGTAGTAGGTATAGATAAAAAATGGGGAAGTTTAACACCCGGGTTAACAGTCAGTGCTGTAAATAATTACGAAGATGCAACCTATAGAGCAATATCTCCGGCAAATATGGCCACCTATCCGGACAACTTGAAATATTATGAAAGTCTTTACGGCGGGTATACGCAAGGTGTCTATAAACAGGAACAGGCACTCCAGATGTACTATGATTTTAAATCAACTTCTAGTGTAGTGGCAAGATTAACCAGGCCTATGGATTTAACTTCCGGGAAAACCATTAATTTTGCCGTTTATGGAGACAAGAAATACGAAATGCTTTCTTTTCGCGCAGGAAGCACTGAAAATAATTATTTTGAATATAAAAGAGTTGTTGACTGGACAGGCTGGAAGCTGATAAGTATTGAGCAAGAGGACCTAACAAACGATAAAATACCCGATAGGTGGAAGACAATTGATAATGAATCTTCCTGCACTAATGATGGTTACGGTATTGGAAGCCCGAATTTATCAGCCATCGGTTTTATTGAAGTTGTTTTAAGTTCTACTTCTAATACTGAAGCTTTTGACAGCAGTACAATATACGTAAATGATATTTATATGTCAGGTTCCTGGATTAGAACAGGGGAAGCTTATAAACTATATTCCGATATTACTGTAAATAAATGGGGTTCTTTTGGCGGTAAATATAAATATATAGACCCGAATTTTGAAACTTTTACTTCGCAAATAAGCAATCAGATGATATTTGAACAGTCGGGATATCTAAACTTATCAAGGATAAGCTTCCTGCCTATAAATTCCAATGCTTCAAGAACTGAAACCAGAAGGTCTGCATTGCTTAAAACCAATGATTTTGTATCCGCTCTTGAGCAGGATAACGTGATAAATGAAAGTAAATCCGTGGGGACAACTTTTACCTACGGCAAACTGCCCAGGTTAGGCTATAATTATTCCACTTCTTTTTCAAGCATTTCAAACAGAATTAACAATATATATAGAAACGATATAAAAGTAAATCAAAACGGAAGCTTTAATTACTCTATCGGTAAAATCACAAGTATTGATTACGTGGATATGATTTTTCCGCGTAGTGTTGATTTAAGCGGCGGGCTTGGTACATCTAAAATTGAGCCCTGGTTAAGCGTAAGATATTCAACCATGGGTGTGCTTGTAAATCCGGTCATAGTTGAAACTTCCCAGAATTACCGCATAGCGGCCCCCTGGCAGATGTTTAAAAATCGTTTTTCATTCAACCCTTCCTTCGGCAGGTCTTATGTATTTGAAAATAAAGAAATTGAAGGTTTCCCGCAGTATAATAAATCAGCAAGCCAAAATTTGGGTTTAAGCACTTCTTTTAGGATTACAAACTGGTTTACACCCAGCGCAAATTATTCCATAAATACAAACGAAACCTATGATTTAAGCTCGCAAGATCCGGAGCAAATAGCCAAAATGAAAGCTGTAACACGAAATGTTACAGAAGGTATTTCTACAAATTTTGGTGCAAGAGACCTTGTTCCAGGCGCGTGGTATTTGCAGAAAGTTGTCCAGTCGCTTAATTACTCCGTTAATTACAACTTTACTTTAGGCGACAGATATGAAAATGTTGCCAGCACCTACTCTGCTTTTGATGATGCCTGGATTATAGAAAACTTAAGGGAAGACAATATCAAGGAAGGTAATTTAATAACCAATTCAAGAAGCAACACTACTAGCCAGAGCTGGAGATGGAAACTTCTTGAAGGCGTGCCTTTCACGGGGCGCTGGGCGCCTGTAAGGGAAATGAACGCTTCAATGAATCATTCTCAAACTAACAATTATAATTACGACAGGGGAACCCAGAGAAAGCAGAAATATACTACCTGGCCGGATGTCTCTTTAACCTTTACCCGGCTGGAAAAAATGTTTGGCGTAGATAACTTTATTGCCAGTTCCCAGTTAAACGCAAAAACTTATGAAAAAAATGACCGGTCTTTTAACGTTGAAGACAATATGGATAAAATTCAGGTAAAAGCATCAAATAAAAACAATAACTATTCTTTAAACCTTGATATCAGAAAGTACTTAAGGTCGCTGTCTTTATCATACGGAGATTCAATCTCTGACAGTTATGAGTATAACCTAAGAAGATTTACCACTGTTTCTAAATCAAAAAACTTTTCTCTTTCACCAAGTTTTGACCTTTTTAAAATGACTTTAACTCCCAGGTATGAGTTCAGAGATGATAAATCCTGGGCCGGTGACCCCAGTGACCCGGGCATAAAACCATCCCGGGACCTGCAAACCCAGACTGCCAGCATAAGTTTTCATAAAGATGCAACATTTCCCGCAGGTATTACTATGCCGTTAATAGGCAAGACTCTCCCGCTTAGGAACCGTCTTATATTTGATACCAGCCTCACCTGGACTAATACTGATTCTGAAAGCGGGGTGGAAGTAAATACCAGTAGAACGGACCAGTATGCGCTGAATATGAGCGGAAACTACGAAGTGTCTGATAACCTCAGAGTAACCGTAGGCGGAGGTTACCTGCGCTTTATTAACAGGGAAGTTGCTATAAATAACTACCAGTCCTACAACGTAAACGCTGACCTTACCATAACATTCTAAAAAAAATTAAATCCAATGTTTTCAAAAATAATTACAACTCTTACTGATTTCATATTTCCAAAAACCTGTCCGCTTTGTGAATCATTTATAAACACCCATGGTAAACAGCTTTGTGAAAACTGTTTTAGAAAAATTGAATTTGTAGAGTCTTTGTTTTGCCAAAAATGCGGTATTTCGCTCAAAAGCGGGGGTGCACACTGTTATCATTGCCTCCACCCGGAAAAAGGCGGGAAAATATATTATGAATACCTGCGCGGAGTTTGTGTTTTTGACGGTGTTATAAAGGATATGGTTCATCAGTTCAAGTATGCCCGCAAAGAATATCTGAGCAAAACCTTTTCAAATCTTATGATAAGCTATCTTCAAAATAATGCCGAACTGCTTTCTGCGGATATTGTAATTCCCGTGCCTTTGTACTGGTATAGAAAATTCAGAAGAGGGTATAACCAGTCAGCCTTGCTGGCAAAGCAAGTAGCGCAATATTACAGAAAACCACTGGCAGAAAATGTTATTTACCGTAAAAAATTCACTAAACCGCAGGTTGGCCTGTCCCGGGCCGGCCGCCTGAGCAACATTTATAATGCCTTTAGCATTAAAAACCCGGAAGCGGTAAATAAGAAGACCATTTTAGTGATAGACGATGTCTGCACCACAGGTGAAACCATAAACCAGTGCGCTAAAGTACTGCGTGAAAACGGTGCAAAAAAAGTTTACGGACTCACCCTGGCAAGGGATGAATGAAAACCGGTTTATTAAACATAAAATATCGTGTTTTTGACAGAAAAATCACATGAAAATCTATTGACAAGCACTGTCTGGTTTTATATAATAAACGAAATTAAATCGGACCCCTGCCTACGGATAACTAGAAAAAAATAATTCACATTCAGGTTTTAGTAGGAAAATAAGGTTTCGAAAAAATTAAATCCAACTTAAATAACGGAGGTAACAGTTATGGCAGTTAAAGTAGGTATTAACGGTTTCGGCAGAATTGGTAGATTGGTGGCAAGAAGCTTAATGGACAGAAAATCAAAGAACATGGAGCTTGTAGCCATTAATGATTTAACTGACGCAAAGTCAAACGCGCACCTTTTCAAATATGATTCAGTGCACGGCCCGTATAACGGTACGGTAGAAGTAATCAGCGAAGATGAAATTGCTATTGACGGCAAAAAAGTAAGAATTTTCAAGAAAAAAGACCCGGCAGAAATTCCGTGGAAAGACCTTGGCGTGGATGTAGTAGTAGAATCCACCGGGCTTTTTACCATAAAAAAAGACGGCATAAATAAAAAAGGCAAAGAAGTAAGAGGCGCAGAAAGCCACATATTAAAAGGCGGAGCCAAAAAAGTTATCATTTCAGCTCCCGCAGAAGGCGAAGACATCACCATAGTACTTGGTGTAAATGAAGATAAATATGACCCGAAAAACCACCATGTAGTTTCCAACGCCAGCTGTACCACAAACTGCCTGGGGCCGGTGGCAAAAATATTAAATGACAATTGGACCATTGAAAAAGGTTTAATGACAACCATTCATGCATACACCAATGACCAGAAAGTGCAGGATATGGCGCATTCAGATTTAAGGCGTGCCAGAGCCGCAGCCCTTTCCATGATTCCTACATCTACCGGAGCTGCAAAAGCCATAGCCCTGGTAATTCCGGAATTAAAAGGAAAACTTGACGGTTTTGCTATCCGTGTTCCAACCCCGAACGTATCTGTAGTTGACCTTACTGTTACCCTGGCAAAACCTGCCACAGAACAGGAAATAAATGCAGCATTAAAGAAAGGTTCAGAAACCCTTAAAGGTATACTCGGTTACACCGAAGAACCTCTTGTATCTATTGATTTCAACCATTGCCCGTTAAGCTCTATAGTTGACGGAAAAAGTACCAAAGTTATCCAGGGCACTATGGTAAAAGTATTGTCATGGTATGACAATGAATGGGGTTATTCAAACAGAGTAATTGATTTAATTGAGCTCATGATAAAAAAAGGGATATAAAACATGAAAAAAACGCTCAAAGATATTAACCTGAAAAATAAAAGGGTAATAGTCAGAGTTGATTTTAATGTTCCCTTAGATGCAAATTTAAACGTAACGGATGATACACGTATCCGCGAAACTCTGCCTACTATTAATTATCTTAAACAGGAAGGCGCAAAAATAATCCTTATGGCGCATCTTGGCAGGCCTAAAGGCAAAGTTGAGCCGAAATACAGTTTAAAACCCGCAGCAGCAAAACTGTCGCAGCTGCTGGGCCAGGAAGTAAAAATGGCCCCCGGCTGTATTGATACAGAAACCAAAAAACTTGCCATGAGCCTTAATCCCGGAGAAATATTACTTCTGGAAAACTTAAGGTTTCATCCGGAAGAAGAAAAAAATGACCCGGCTTTTGCAAACGAGCTGGCATCTATGGCGGAAATATTTGTACAGGATGCTTTTGGTACCGTGCACAGGGCCCATTCTTCTACAGAAGGCATAGCAAAATACCTTCCTTCTTGCGCAGGATTGTTGCTGGAAAAAGAAATAATATATTTTGCCAAAGCGCTGGAAAAACCGGAAAAGACTTTTGTGGCCATTTTAGGCGGAGCAAAAGTTTCTGATAAAATAATGGTAATAGAAAACCTGTTAAACAAAGTTGACGCGCTTATAATTGGCGGAGCCATGGCCTATACATTTCTTAAATCAAAAGGAATAAATGTAGGCAATTCGCTGGTTGAACAGGACAAACTGGAAATAGCCGCAAAATTATTGAAAAAAGCAGATGAGAAACAGATAAGGCTTTTTCTGCCGATTGACCATGTTATATCAACAAAAATAGACGGCAGTGCTGAATCACAGGAAACAAAAGGTGTTGAAATACTGGAAAACTGGATGGGTGTGGATATTGGCAAGATGACACTGGACCGCATTTCTTCGGTTATTCTTGGCGCAAAAACGATAATCTGGAACGGCCCTATGGGAGTGTTTGAAGTACCTAAATTTGCCAATGGTACCATGACAGTGGCAAATCTTGTAGCTCAGGCAACGTCAGCCGGCGCTGTATCAATTATCGGCGGCGGAGATTCAGTAGCGGCAGTGAAAAAAGCTGGCGTTTCAGATAAAATATCACACATTTCCACAGGCGGCGGAGCCAGTTTGGAACTGCTTGAAGGAAAAATACTTCCGGGTATAGCGGTACTTCCGGAGAAATAAAGACTAAATGTCCGGACGCCTATAAGCCCCGGGCCACAGGAAAAAAAATGTATACCATATTTTTAATATTTAATGTAGCTGCAGCATTGTTATTAGTTTTAATAATATTACTGCAGTCAGGAAAAGCAGGCGGAATTGGCGGAGTGCTTGGCGGCGGTGGCGGTTCGGAACAGTTATTTAATACCCCATCGGGTTCGGATTTTTTACGCAAAGTTACAGTAGTTCTTGCTGTAATATTTTTTGTATCAACAATAGGCCTTACATTTTTTGGCTATAGAAACCAGTTGAAAACCGTAACCGGCCAGTTAGTACAGACAGCTCCTGCAAATCCTGCACCGGTAGCGCCGGCTGCACAGTAAGTAAATAATTACTTTGTCTATAATTGACTATTCAACCATTAGATAATAGGATTATGCAACTAAATCTGATCTTTAAGTGCCGGGGTGGTGGAATGGCAGACACGTACGTTTAAGGGGCGTATACTTAACGGTGTGCGGGTTCAACTCCCGCCCTCGGCATTTTGTTTAAAAATACCGGCAGAATTATAAGAAGAAATAATTGAAAGCAACTCTAAAAAGGGTTGCTTTTTTTATTCGGGAATAGTTTAATTTGGTAAAAAGAAACGGATGAACATGCCCAGGGAAAGGAAGAAGCAGTAAGGCAGAATGATGGTAGATTCTTTGTCTATGGGGACAGCTTTTTTAAAAGTGAAAAGAAATAGGAAAAAGTTTACTATTTTTTTAAGCGAGCTTAAAAGAGTGCCTCTGAAAGCCATTAAGATAACAGATATTACAAGCGCTATTATAGCGCCATAAAGCCCGCCAAAAAACATAAAACTCCAGCCTTTTATACTGCCAACAGCCGCCATAAATTTTACATCTCCGGCACCCATACCGCCAAGCAGGAAAAAAGGAAGAAGTATCAATACTCCGGCAGTTATGCCCAATAAACTTGTTTTAAGCCCTGAAAGCCCAAAAAGAAATATGTTTAGTAAAAGGCCTGCTGTGATAGCGGGGAAGGTTACTACA
Organism: Elusimicrobia bacterium RIFOXYA2_FULL_39_19; assembly: GCA_001800285.1. GTDB lineage: Bacteria > Elusimicrobiota > Endomicrobiia > CG1-02-37-114 > XYA2-FULL-39-19 > XYA2-FULL-39-19. Next base: position 68,813 of record MGVC01000081.1, read on the forward strand.
TTATAAACTTTATGTTTGATTAGGTCTGTTATGGCGCAAATCAGAAGAAAAAGGATGAGTATGATATCAAGGATAGGCATAAATAAGAGGGTCGGCTTCAATTCCCGTTATGTCCAAATAAGAAAATGGGCGACCGAAGAAAGTCCAGTTACACAGCAGTCTTATAAAGAATAAATGGGCGGAGAGGGAATTCGTTTTCATCCCTCACTTCGTTCGTCCTTCAACGTCCCGGCCGCCCTCGCTTTATCTGCCATTCAAGGCAGCGCTCGGGTCGGCTTCAATTCCCATTTCAAATAAAAAAATGGGCGGAGAGGGAATTGAACCCTCACATCCCCTAAGAGACTCAGGATTTTAAGTCCTGTGCGTCTGCCAGTTCCGCCACCCGCCCATTATTTTTATATACTTACTGTTTTTAAAACTTGTCCGATAGGTTGCAGTTTTGTTTTTTGTTTTCTAATGTTATCTTTGGTTTCTTCAATTAATTTCATTGTTTTTCTATCGTAATATCTTTCACCACACTCTAAACATACTAAGGTTTTAAGAGATAACAGGATAACATCGTTTTTCAGCCTGATTTCTTCATCAACTTTTTTTTCTTTGATATTAGGGCTATTACAAATTATACATTTCATTTGCGCCTCCTAAAACTTATCCATAATGCAGGATTTGGGTGATAAACAGTTATAATAATTACTATATCGTTTTCGGGAGAGTATGAACAAACAATATGCAAAGGTCTATTTTTTATTGTTTTCCCATTAATCAATACACTTGGGTAGGGTTTATCAGTCTTATATGCTTCAATTATTTCCCCGTTTACTACTGCTTGAAAAACCTCTTCTTCTTTAATTGACCCAAATTCATCTGTTTCCATTTCATGCTTAGCATGGCTTGTATAAAGAACCTTGTTTTCAATAAAATGTTTTCTTGTTTTTTCTAAGGTTATCATTATAAATAAATATATTTTGAGTCAGTAATTTCTTTTACACATTATAACATAGTTTTATTATATAAATCAAGAAAAGTTTAACATCCATGAGTTCAACGTGTTGCACTTGCACACAGAACTCGTGACAATAAACGCTTCATTTCCAAACCTATGGTATTATGATATAATTACATCTCAAAAATCTATTGTATAACGGAGAATGAAATGAGCGGAAAAACAGTAATGATTAAAAATGACAGGGCGGCAAGAATTCTTTATAACAAACACCCGTGGATATTTTCCGGTGCGGTAAAAAATACGCTGGGAACTATTGCCAATGGTGATGTGGTAGATATTGCCGTAGAAAACGGCGGCGTGTTTGCCATAGGTACCTATAACGCAAACAGTGAAATCCGCTTAAGAGTAATCAGCTGGCTGGATGTAACTCCGGATGAAAAGTATTTTTTTGAAAAAATACAAAACCTGGCAAACACGAAGGAACAGCTGCTGGGCATGGAAAAAACGCCGGAAAAAAAGAAAAATTACCGTTTGGTATATTCAGACGCAGACGGCATACCGGGCCTCATTGTAGACCGTTATGGGATGGTTTTTGTATTGCAGGCGCAGACTTTGTTTGCGGACCTTAACAAAGATATGTGGATTACCATACTTACGAAACTATTTAAACCCAAGGCTGTTTACGAACGCAGTGATGTGGATGTAAGAAAAAGGGAAGGCCTGAAATCACTGCCTAAAGGCGTACTGCACGGAGAATTGCCGGAAAATCTGGTAATAGATGAAGACGGTTTTAAAATTGAAATAGATATAAGTACCGGCCAGAAAACAGGTTTTTTTCTTGATTTAAGGCAGGTGCGCAAAAGAGTAGAATACTGGTGTGAGCTTATGAAAGTAAGAAAATTGCAGAATTACTTTGCCTATACGGGAAGCGTGAATCTGTATGCCTGCAGGGCAGGTGTGGAAGAAGTGGAACATATAGATTCTTCAGAGCCGGCAAATCTTTTAGCTAAAAAAAGCGCAGAACTCAATGAATATGATAAAAACATCACAATCGTTCAAGCTGATGCATTTGACCACTTGGCAAAAACAGCAGATGAAAGCATAGATGCTATTGTGCTGGATCCGCCGTCATTTGTAAAGCATAAAGAACAGCTGGATAATGCGCTTGATGGGTATAAACGTTTGAATGTGCTGGCTCTTAAGAAGTTAAAAAAAGGCGGGTTGTTGTTTACTCTGTCGTGCAGTTCTTATGTCAGTGAAGCGGATTTTCAGAAAACATTATTTCTTTCGGCAGTTACTGCAAAAGCGGATATAAAACTTCTTGAAAAAATAGGCCACGATGTTGATCATGCCTGGCCTCTTACCTTCCCTGAAGGCCGTTACCTGCAATGTGTAGTGCTTTTGAAACAGTAGGACAAATCAGCGATGAAGCAATTAAGCGATGAAGTGCACGGCAGTAAAAGAAAAATCAAAGACAGCGATGAAGCGTGAATAGTGAAAACGAAGAGCTTTACTGTCTTTTAAATATTAGTATTCCAAGAGGCGGCAGGGTCAACAGTACTGAAAAAGGCCTGCCATGGCACCCGTACTGCTGTGAATCCAGCCCGCCGAGGTTGCCTGCCCCGCTTCCGCCGTATTCCAGAGCATCGCTGTTTAATATTTCTTTCCAGTATCCTTCAAAAGGAACACCAACTCTGTAGTTTTCTCTTATAACCGGCGTAAAATTACATACCACCAGAACAGTTGATTCCGCAGTTTTTCCTTTTCTTATAAAAATCAAAACACTGTTGTTTGAGTCGCAGCAGTCTATCCATTCAAAGCCTCTGTTATCAAAGTCTGTTTCGTATAACGCAGGTGCTTCTTTGTAAAAATTATTAATATCCCTTACCCAGCATTGTAATTGCCTGTGTATGGGAAAGGAAAGCAGGTTCCAGTCCAGGCTGGATTCATGATTCCATTCGCTCCACTGGCCAAGCTCTGCACCCATAAAAAGCAGTTTCTTTCCGGGATGGGTAAACATATAGCCCAAAAATAACCGCAGGTTGGCAAATTTTTGCCAGTAATCTCCGGGCATTTTATTCATCAGCGAGCCCTTACCGTGCACAACCTCATCATGAGATAAAGGCAGTAAAAAATTTTCATTAAAAGCGTACAGCATGGAAAAAGTAAGCTGGTTATGGTGATGTTTTCTATAAACCGGGTCTTTTGCAAAATAATTCAGCGTATCGTGCATCCAGCCCATATTCCATTTCATGCCGAACCCCAGCCCGCCTAAATATACCGGCCTGGAAACCATTGGCCAGGCGGTTGATTCTTCGGCTAACATCTGGGTGTCAGGATAATTGGCATAAACCTGCGTATTAAGCGTTTTCAAAAAATTAATTGCTTCAATATTTTCACGCCCGCCAAACTCATTGGGCAGCCATTCGCCTTCTTCCCGTGAATAATCCAGATAAATCATTGATGCTACGGCATCTACCCTGATACCGTCTGCATGGTACATATCCAGCCAGAACAGCGCACTGCTTATAAGAAAACTGCGCGTTTCGTTGCGGCCGTAATTAAATATATAGGTTTTCCAGTCAGGATGAAACCCTTTTCTGGGGTCAGCGTGTTCAAACAGGTGCGTTCCGTCAAAATAGGCCAGGCCGTGCTCATCGGAAGGAAAATGCGAAGGCACCCAGTCCAGTATAACGCCTATGCCTTTTTTATGCAGGCAGTCTATAAGGAACATCATGTCCTGGGGTGTGCCATATCTGCTGGTGGGAGCAAAATAACCGGTAGTCTGATAACCCCACGAACCGTAAAACGGATGTTCCATTACCGGCAGCAGTTCAATGTGGGTAAACCCCATATCTCCTGCGTACTCCGTAATGTACTGTGCTGTTTCCCTGTAATTAAGAGGCCTGTTTTCTTCTTCGGGTTTTCTTCTCCAGGAACCAAGATGCATTTCATATATTGACATGGGTGAATTTGCAGAATTATTTTTATGGCGGGTTTTCATCCAGTCAGCGTCTGCCCAGTTGTATTTCATATCCCAAACTATGGATGCGGTCTGGGGCGGCATTTCTGAGTTAAATGCAAAAGGGTCTCTTTTATCAACAGTATAATTATTGTGTGAAGATACTATTCTGTACTTGTAAAGCGTGCCGTTTCCTATTTCCGGGATAAATCCTTCCCAGATACCGGAATTGTCCCACCTGATGCTAAGCGGGTGCGAGTCAGCGTTCCAGCCATTAAAATTGCCCATTACAGTTACGCTTTTAGCATTAGGTGCCCATACGGCAAAACATACACCCTGCCGGCCTTCATGTTCAATTATATGAGAGCCCAGTTTTTTGTAAAGCCGGTAATGCGTGCCTTCACGGAAAAGATAAATGTCGTTTTCAGTGAATAAACTTACCCCGTGTATAACATTTTGCATAGCTTAGTCCTCATAGAAAGGTGTCTGCGTTGGCCGGTATTTACAGCACGCATATATTCATTATAACAATTTTGTATGCTTTGTGCCTGTAGCAGGGGAAAATATTGATTATAGAAATTTAAGGTTCAAAATTAGAAAATACGGATTGAAAAACAATAATGCTACAAATGATTAGTTCATGTGCATGGTAAATTACAATGTTTTCTAGTGTCAAATCGGAGAATGACAACTTGCATGAATACCAAAAGATGATAAAAGTGTAGTAACCAAAAAAAAGCCGCCTTTTTAAAAGCGGCTTTTTTGTTTTCTTTGATTTTGCAGAGCAATCTCTGCTACTACTGGAAATGTGTTACTGAAATCATTTGTTGTACCTGTACTCTACTTCGCCTTCCTTAACATAGCCCAGGTCTTTGCGTATCCTGTACTCTATATACGCGTTATCATTCTCAAGCATGTAAATTTCATTTTTAAGGCGCGCATTATCCAGCCGGATAGCGGAAAGTTCTTTTTTAATTTTTTGATATTCAAGAGCTTTGCTTACCAGGTTGAAAAATCCTTTGTTTAAAGTAAGCACCAGGATAATAATTATCAGAAAAAACAGAGTTCTGCGTTTTTTATAGAACTCTTTTATGAAATTCATTTTTTGAATCCGACAAATTTAGCTTTTGAACCCAGCTCTTCTTCAATTCTCATTAACTGGTTGTATTTGCATGCTCTGTCGGTTCTGGAAGCAGAGCCGGTTTTTATCTGGCCGGTGTTTAAGGCTACTGCCAGGTCAGCAATAAAGGCATCTTCGGTTTCACCGCTTCTGTGGGAAATAATGGCCGTATAGCCGGATTTAAATGCCAGCTGTACAGCTTCAACGGTTTCAGTTAAAGAACCAATCTGGTTTACCTTTACTAAAATAGAATTGCCTACGCCTTTTTTTATACCTTCTGCAAATATTTTTGTGTTGGTAACAAATAAATCATCGCCAACTAACTGGGTTCTTTTGCCCAGTTTGTCTGTCAGTTTTTTCCAGCCGTCCCAATCTGCTTCTGATAAGCCGTCTTCAATGGAAACTATAGGGTATTTGTTTAACAAATCAGCGTAAAAATCTATCATCTGTTCGGAAGTTTTTGTTTTGTCTTTCGGTTCGCCTTCAAGGGTATAGATATTATTTTCATAAAGTTCGCTGGCGGCGCAGTCTAAGGCCAGGTAAATATCTGTGCCTAATTTATAGCCTGCTTTACCGATTGCTTCTGCAATCACAGAAAGCGCTTCTTCATTAGAGCCGAGGTTTGGGGCAAAACCGCCTTCGTCACCAACGGATGTGTTATAGTTTTTTTTCTTTAAAACTGATTTTAGGTTATGAAATACTTCTGCACCCATTCTCAGTGATTCTTTGAAACTTTTTGCGCTGGAAGGGACAATCATAAATTCCTGCAGGTCTACGTTATTGTCTGCGTGTTCTCCGCCGTTAAGAATGTTCATTAACGGTACCGGAAGAATGTAATCACTGGAGCTGATGCCGTAGCATTTGCGGATATATTCATAAAGAGGCATTTTTAAAGAAAGGCTTTCTGCTCTGCACAGTGCCATGGAAGCGCCCAGGACTGCGTTGGCGCCAAGGCTGGCTTTGTTTTCTGTACCGTCAAGGGCAATCATTGCTCTATCTATTTCAATTTGTTTTGAAGAATCCATGCCTTCTATCTTTTTTGCTATGGAAGTATTTACATTGTTTACGGCTTTGGTAACGCCTTTGCCTAAATAACGGGTCTTATCGCCGTCTCTTAATTCCAATGCCTCTCTGGTGCCGGTAGATGCGCCTGAAGGTACTGCCGCTCTTCCTAATACGCCGTTGTCTAAAATTACGTCTACTTCTACCGTGGGGTTTCCTCTTGAATCCAGAATTTCACGTGCATGTACTTTTTTAATCTTTGCCATGTTATTTCTCCTTTTCCTTGTATTCTTTCTTCTTTTACATTGAAATTATTTGAGGAATGGCAGAAAATTCTTTTGAAGTATTTATTGTTTTAGGTAAAAAGAAACTGTTTTTCTAAAAAATCAATTGCCTTGTTTGACGAATCCGCTTTAGCGGGTTCGGAGTTTGGCAATTGAAAGTTTCTTTTTATCGTTCCTGAAGGAAAAACAATAATGAAATGAAAAAGAATTTTCTGCAGATACTAAAGCCTTATTTCAATGTTCGCTCATTTTATCTTTTTTTTCACAATTTGTAAATTATTTTCCAGGTTTCTCTGCGCCAGTTCATCAGGCAATCCCAGCTGTTTTGCTTTCTCCCAGAAAAACACCGCCTGTTCCGGATTATTCTTCATATAATAACAATTACCCAGGCAGTTATACACTTCTCCGTAATTTCGCACGCCTACTGAAACGCTGTATGCCTTTATGGCCTTATCCCAGTCCTGCATGGCCCGGTACACCTCGCCCAGCTCAAAAGCAGAGCGTTCTGAATGAACTTTATCCAGAGAAATTGCTTTTTCATAACAGGAAACAGCTTTCTGGTAATTGCCGGCAGCTACTGCGTCCGTACCCATTTTTCTGTAAACATCCGCACAAAAAGGCAGTATGGCAAAAACCCAGATTATAATGGCTCCTGCCGAAAAAACCGTAATTCTTAAAACCGGTGATTTGTTAATTTTGGTTTTTTCGGGTTTTGCTTTTTCTTTTACAGGGATTTCAGGTTTTCTTAAACTTATGCCCATAAGTACAAACAAAGTAACGGCGGTTGGCATAATTCTTAAGGGGAAATTAGTTAAGCAGAAAATAATAAAAGCAGCAACGCCTGCTGAAATGCCGTAGGTAAGTTTGTCATCAGGGTTGTTTTTAAAAATGACGGTAAAATAAACGAGAAACAGTAAAATAAATGCCAGTAATCCCATGGTGCCGCTTTCTGCCCAGACCTGCAGAAATTCATTGTGCACATTGGATTCACTGGTCCCGCGCAGTGAAAAGTTAAATTTTTCTTTTACTATGTACTGGTAAAGGGCAAAGTTTACTTTAAGGTTTCCGGCTCCTACGCCAAGCACAGGATGAGCTTTTATCATTTCCATTGCTACGTGCCATTTAAAGAAACGTTCCGTGACAGCTGGATTCCCGTCTGTTTTTGAAAGACGGGGCAATAGCGAATTGTTAAATAAAAAAACACTGCTTACTAAGATAAGCATAGATACAAATACAAAAAATGTTTTTCTGCTGAATTTCAGCAATGAAAAAACAAAAATAAGAGATGCCCCGCAGGCAATCCATGCGCCGCGGGTTCTGGTAAAAACAAGGTTTAATAAAAGCATTGCTAAAAGAGCTGTCCATGAAAATTTGATTATACCTGAAGTTTTGAATGCCTGCATAACTGCCACCGGAATCAGCACCACTATAAAACCGGCAAAAAAGTTCGGGTTGCCCAGACTGGAGCCGGGTCTGCCGTTGTAGTTTGTCAGCCAGGCCACAAAATCAACACCGAAGCGCTGGAATATACCGTAAGTGCAGACAATTAATCCTGAAACCAGTACGGTATTTAAGATAGTTTCAGTTTGGTTAGGTGAAAATGTGGATGCATAAAACAAAGCAAAAGCAAGGCATAGATGAATAAGCGCAATATCAACAGTAAGCCTGGGGAATTTAGCATTTAGTATAGAAATCAGCTCTACGGCTATAAAAATAAGGAAGGCTATCAACACGGGGGATAAGGCAGTTTTGTTTTTTTGTTCAAGGCAGTTAACAATAAAAAAACCGAAAGCGCCAATAAGCAGAATAAGGGTGAGTGTCTCTTTGATTAAAAAAGGGTCTTTGGTGCCTGTAAAAAAAATAACGGGCAGTGCCAGCAGGGCAGTTTGAATTAAACGAAATGAAATATTCATTTTTGGAATGCGTGCTACTTTGTTGATTCTGTAACCCATTTATCCTCTCCTCTTGGGAGAGGATTGAGGTGAGGGCATAGTAAAAAAGCAGAAAACCCTGAGCTATTTAAAGATTAGCAATAATTCTTTCTGTGTCTTTCTGAATGGCCGCAATTTTAGTTTCAGAATTAGATTCAAAGTATAGCCTTACTAAAGGCTCGGTGCCGCTTAAGCGCATGCCTACCCAGGAACCGTCTTCAAGAATAAACTTAAAACCGTCAGTAGTGTCAAGTTTGCTTACTTTAATGCCGGCAAATTCTTTAGGCTGTGCCGCCTGAATCTTATCTTTGAATTTGTTGCCCATCAGTTCGGGTTTTAGTTTCAGGTTTTTGCGGGTGGTGACGTATTTGCCGCAGAGTTTTTCAATGTCTATAAGTATTTTCTTAATGGATTTCTTTTCGTTGGCTACCAGTTCCGCTATCAGCAGGCAGGCCAGTACGCCGTCTTTTTCCGGCACGTGGCCTCTTATGGTAAGACCGCCGGATTCTTCGCCGCCAATTATAAACTCTTTCGGATGGTTAACCATAATATCGCCGATATATTTAAAACCTACGGCGGTTTCTTTTACTTCAATACCGAACTTCTTTGCTATGGCGTCAATTAAATGGGTTGTCATAACAGAACGTACCGCTATGCCTTTCCATTTGCGGGATTTTGCTAAGTTGTAAAGCAGTAGTGATATTACCTGGTTGGGTGTAATGTAGGTGCCGTCAGAATCTACAATACCGAACCTGTCTGCATCTCCGTCACAGGCAAGGCCCAGTGTAAGTTTGTTTTTTTTCATAACTTTTGTCAGTTCTTCCAGGCGCTCTGCATCCGGTTCAGGCCTGTGGCCGCCAAAAAGCGGGTCCCGGTTCCCGTGAAGTACTACCAGTTTGCAGTTTGCTTCCTTTAATATAACGTCCAAATATTCCCTGGCGGCACCGTAAAGTAAATCTACGCCGATTTTTAATTTTGCTTTTTTAATAACTTTTAAATCCACCAGTTCTTTTATTCTTTTTATATAAATCTGTTTAGGGTCATAATCTTTTATTAATTGTTTCACTACGCCTTCTTCGTACGGCATTTCTTTGATTTTTGACGGATCATTTTGCAGTGCTTTACAGCTATCCTCAATGGTTTTTGTGGTTTCAGGCAGTGCCGGCCCGCCCCAAGCAGGAGAAAATTTAAGCCCGTTATATTCCGGCGGATTGTGGCTGGCGGTAAAGTTTATACCGCCGGCAAGTTTGCCTCTGATGATTTCATAGGAAACCAGCGGTGTAGGGACATCTCTGACAGTTCTAAGGGCTTTAATACCGTTGGCAGCTAAAACACAGCAGGAAAGTTTGGAAAATTCTTCTGATAAAAACCTGGGGTCATAACCTACAATCACAGATTTTAATTTCAAATTTGAAATTTCAGATTGAGAATTTATATAATCTGCAATTGCCTGGGTTACAAGTTTTACGTTTTCAAAGGTGAATTCTTCCGCAATTATTGCTCTCCAGCCGCTGGTTCCGAATTTAATGGTTGACATAAGCCCTCCGGTATAAGTTATTTGATGTGTCTAATAAATGTTAAAGTTTTATGTGATTACCCTTTTTATCCTCTCCTCTTGGGAGAGGATTGAGGTGAGGGTATGTGGAATTTTATTTTCTTGGATTTATACAGCAGAATGCTTTTTTGCCTGCGCGCAGCATGACAGGTTCTGTTATTTTTATAACCGTATCTTTATTCATTATTCCTAAACTTTTTAAGGTTGAGATGTCATAGTATTCTACGGCGCCCTGGTCTATAAGGCGGCGTGCGTCATTTTTGCTTTTAATTTTTAGTTCCGCTGCGCAGAAAGTTAATAAATCCAGTGCTTTGTATTCTTCTTCCAGAGCTTTCAGCTGAGGCACATCAGAGCTTAAGGGCAGCTGTTTGTTTGAAAATACATTATCAAAATCATTTTGTTCTTTATCAGCAGTTTCCTGTCCGTAATACTGCTTTACTATTTCATGTGCCAGCCTGGCTTTTGCACTTCTGGGGTTGGCAGAAATATCATCTTCATATTTTTTTACTTCAAAATCCGTGAGCAGTTCATAATAAACTTTCATTACATCGTCCGGAATAGACATTAGCTTGCCGAACATATCCTTGGGTGTATCATTAAGCGCAATGTAGTTTTTATAGGATTTAGACATTTTTTTAACACCGTCTGTGCCTACTAATAAAGGAAGCGTCATTACTACCTGAGGTTCCTGCCCGGCATCGCGCTGAAGCTCTCTGCCAACAAGCAGGTTAAACTTCTGGTCTGTGCCGCCAAGTTCTATGTCTGATTTTATGGCTACGGAATCCTGCCCCTGCAGAAGCGGGTAAATGAATTCAAGGATGGTTATGGGTACATCATTTTTGTAGCGCTCTGAAAAGTCATTTCTTTCAAGCATTCTGGCTACGGTGTATTTTGAGGTAAGGGTAAGCAGGCCTTTTATGCCCAGTTCTTTGAGCCAGGTGCTGTTATACACAACTTCTGTTTTACTGCGGTCAAGAATTTTAAATACCTGTTCAGTATAAGTTTTTGCATTTTGCAATATCTGTTCTTCGCTTAATACAGGCCGGGTTTTGTTCTGTCCTGATGGATCTCCAACCTGGGCAGTGAAATCACCCACTATAAATACTACGGTATGGCCGTTATCCTGAAAAAGCCTGAGTTTGCGAAGCGCTACAGTATGGCCCAGGTGAATGTCCGGTGAAGTGGGGTCAACGCCAAGTTTAACGCGCAATTGTTTCTTTTTTGACAGTTTTGCGGCTAATTCTTCTTCAGAAATTAATTCAACAGTACCGCGTTTTACTTTCTTTAAAAACTCTGCAGTCATTGGTTTGTCCCGTTATTTTATTAGTTAAGTTTGTTGAAAAATACTCTATCATTTTTGCAGGTTTTATTCAAGCCGGGAATTTGAATTTGAATTCAATTTATGTTATAAATAAAGACCAATTGAAATAAAAACTTCAGTTGAAATATTCAGGCATGAAAAGGAGAGGTAAGATGCTTAAAAAAGTAATGGTTTTTGCTTTTGTATTATCTGCCGGCGCTTTAACGGCAGCAGCTCAGGAAGGGGGCAGCGAATTGAAAACACAGAAAGATAAAGTAAGTTATTCCTTAGGCTGGGACATAGGACAAACATTTAAGAAACAGCTCATTGAAGTAGATGCGGATATTCTGCTTGCAGGCTTGAAAGAATCTTTAACAGATGCAAAATGTAAAATGACGGATGACGAAATGAAAGAAACCATGATGGCTTTAAGAACAGAAATACAGGAAAAAAGAACCAAGCAGGCGTCTGAGCAAGGTGCAAATAATAAAAAAGAAGGCGATGAGTATTTAAAGAAAAACCTGAAACAGAAAGGCGTAAAAGCCACAAAAAGCGGCCTTCAGTACAAAGTAATTAAGGAAGGCAAGGGCGCAAAACCAAAAGCCACGGATACCGTGAAAGTAAATTATAAAGGCACTCTTATTGACGGCACAGAATTTGACAGCTCCTACAAAAGAGGCGAGCCGGCAACTTTCCCGATTAATGGAGTTATTAAAGGATGGACAGAAGCCCTTCAGCTTATGAACACAGGTTCAACCTATGAACTTTATATACCTTCAGCACTTGCTTATGGCGAAAACGGCGCAGGCGGAACCATCGGGCCTAACGCTGTTTTAATTTTTACCGTAGAACTGATTTCCATTGAAAAACCTGAATCAACCCCGCAAATGCAGATAAAGTAAAAAAACAATTAAAAGTTCAAGCCGCCAAAAGCGGCTTGAACTTTAGTATCTAACCACCGGATATCTTAATGAACATATTTCTTGCAACATTTTTAACGGATTTAATTCTGTTTATTGTAGGCTTTTTTGTAATGTACAGAGCCGGCGAAAATAATTTTAGCAATCTGTTTTGCATGCTGCTGGGTATTGCCAACGGGTTCGGTTATATAGCCGCCAGTTTGATTTCCGGAAAAATTGTAAACCAGAAAACCAGCAAGCCTATTCTTATAATCAGCACAATTGTAACAGTGGCTTCCTGCATAGCATTGCTCTGCCTTAAGGATTTCCTTTCAAACTTTTTATTGCTTGTATTAATGGGTGCAAGCACATCTTTCTATTTTAATGCCTTTCAGTCTTTTATCCGCAACACTTCTTCCCGCGGTGAAATATTCAAAACCATGAGCACCTATACTTTTACCTGGAACTCCGGCATAGCGCTTGGTTTTTTAAGTTCCGGTTCTTTGTACCGTGCCGGCCCTGTAGCATTGTCTGTTTTAATGGTAATCTGCGGTATAGCCATAATGGGAATAATAAACGCCAGGCGCGTATCCGCTGAAACTGCTGTTGATAATGAGGCCCATTCCTTTAACGCAAACCCGTTTTATCTCTGGGTCGGCTGGATAATGATATTTTCTGTAAATTCCGTAGAAAGGTCTATACAAACTTTTTTTCCTGTCATTAGCGCGCAGAACAATTTGTCTCCTTTTTTATCCGGCATACCGCTGTTTCTTTTAATGGCGGCGCAGGGGACATTCAGCCTATATCTGGCAAAGAAAAAAAATTTATTTTATAATAAAAAAGCTGCCCTGTTGATTAATTTATCAGGGTTGCTTATTTTTACAGCCTTGTGGCTGTACCCGTCATACATAACTTATCTGGTTTGTTTTTTTCTTACAGGGCTTTACGGTTCATTTTGCTACATGTCAGCGGTGGTGTATGCAAACAACCATCATGAGAACCGCTCGCATAATGTGGGCATAAATGAAACCCTGGTAGGCATAAGCGGTATTACCGGCGTGGCAATGTCATCTTTTTTTATGGAATATTTTCCGGGCGCCGGATCACTTTATCTTATCTGCGCGCTGTATATTGTTGCGGCCATAGTTTATATTTCCTTAATTCCCGAACATAAAAAAGCATAAAAAGGAGAACCAGCCATGCTTACAAAAGAAGAACTTTTAGAGAAAGCCAAAAAACCCTCACAGGAAGCTATGAAACTGCACCCGTTTTACCAGGGCAAAATTGAAATTACCCCAAAATGCTGTATAAGAAGCATGGATGATTTTTCTATCTGGTACAGCCCGGGTGTGGCGGAGCCCTGTAAAGCCATAAATAAAAATAAAGACCTTTCCTTTGATTATACCAACAGAGCCAACTTAATTGCAGTTATTTCAGACGGCACCCGTGTGCTGGGGTTGGGAAATATCGGCCCTGAAGCCGCCATGCCGGTAATGGAAGGCAAGGCTATGATTTTTAAATATCTCGGCGGGGTAGATGCCATACCGCTGTGCCTTGATACCACAGACCCTAAAAAGTTTATTGAAACGGTAAAATTGCTTGAGCCGTCTTTCGGCGGTATTAACCTGGAAGACATAGAAATGCCCAAATGTTTTGAAATACTGGATACTTTAAGAAAAGAAATGAATATACCTGTCTGGCATGATGACCAGCAGGGTACCGCGCTTGTTACCGTAGCAGGATTTATAAATGCGCTGAAAGTAGTAGGCAAAAAAATTGACCGGGTAAAAATAGCCATGGTAGGCGCCGGGTCTGCAAATATCTGTACGGCCCGCATGCTTATAAAAGCGGGTGTAAATCCTGAAAATATTATTATGACTGATACCAAAGGCACTCTGCATAAAGGCAGAACTGAACTGCAGGAAAAATACAAAGAAAAATGGGAAATCTGCCAGAAAACAAATAAAAACAATGTGTTAGGCGGTATAGCCGAAGCCATGAAAGGCGCAGACGCACTGGTGGCACTTTCTACGCCCGGCCCGGATATAATTAAAAAAGAATGGATAAAAGCCATGGCAAAAGATTCTATTGTTTTTGTCTGTGCAAACCCCATACCGGAAATCTGGCCGTGGGAAGCAAAAGAAGCCGGCGCAAGAATTGTAGCTACGGGCCGTTCGGATTTTCCAAACCAGGTAAATAATTCGCTGGGCTTTCCGGGCGTATTCCGCGGGGCGCTGGATGTGCGTGCAAAAACTATTACAGATGAAATGTGCATAGCTGCTGCCAATGAAATAGCAAAAGTGCAGGAAGATATAGGGCTTGATGACGAACATATAGTGCCTACCATGGATAATTGGGAAGTGTATATAAGGGAAGCGGTGGCGGTAGGCTTGAAAGCCATAGAACAGGGTGTAGCCAGAAAAATCCTTACAAAAGAAGAATTGCGCGCCAATGCAGAAAAAGTTATTAAAAGATCGCGGGATGAAGTGAAATTTTTAATGGAAAAAGGTATAATAAAGATGCCGGAGTAGTTACCCCGCATCTTTAAAGGTGAAAAAAATGCATAACGTAGACGTGAAAACAATCAGCTATGAAGTCAGAAGGTCCTGTATTGAAGCCAATTGTGTCATAAGGCCGGATATCCTCAATGCCATGAAAAAGGCTAAAAGTATTGAAACCGGCCTCGCAAACAGTATTTTAGAGGAACTTATCCAAAACAGTATTATTGCGCAAAAAGAAATGATGCCCATCTGCCAGGATACGGGTGTGACCTGCGTGTTTGTGGAAATGGGTGACAACGTGCACATAACAGGCGGGAACCTTAATGATGCCATAAACGAAGGCGTAAGGCAGGCGTACAAAGACGGTTTTTTGCGAAAATCCATTGTTGAAGACCCGTTATTTAGAAAAAATACGCGGGATAACACTCCCGCTATAATTCACACCGATATTGTAAAAGGCACTGATTTAAAAATAATGATAATGCCCAAGGGCGCCGGTTCGGAAAATATGAGCCGCATAAAAAATTTCAGCCCCAATGCTACCACCGAATCCATAGAAGATTTTATTATTGAAACAGTTATCACCGGAGGAGCCAATGCCTGTCCGCCGCTGATTGTGGGCGTGGGTATAGGCGGAAACATGGATTATGCCATGGTGCTGGCAAAAAAAGCTTTCTTCAGGGAAATAGGTTCAAAGAACAAAAAACCACCTTATGCCGAACTGGAAAAAGTATTGCTTGATAAAATAAACAAAACCGGCTTAGGCCCGCAGGGTCTTGGCGGAAAAACTACCGCTTTTGCAGTGCACATAGAGACCCATCCGTGCCATATAGCCTCATTGCCCGTAGCGGTAAATTTAAGTTGTCACGTCACAAGGACGAGAACTATAAACCTATGAAAACAATAAAAATTACCACACCGATTACCAAAGAAACAGTAAAAAGTTTAAAAGCAGGAGACCGCGTTTTTATTTCAGGCACCATTTACACTGCCAGAGACACGGCGCACAAAAGAATTTTTGAGTTGATAGCCAACAAAGAAAAACTGCCCTTTGAACTTGAAGGCGCAGTTATTTATTATGTAGGCCCATCGCCGGCTAAACCGGGCCAGGTTATAGGCTCGGCAGGCCCCACCACCAGCAGCAGAATGGACAGTTTTACACCAATCTTGCTTGAAAAAGGCCTTAAGGGCATGATAGGCAAAGGTAAAAGGTCACCGGATGTTATTAAAGCAATCAAAAAATATAAAGCTGTTTATTTTGCCGCTACCGGTGGAGCAGCTGCCTTGCTGGCCAAAACGGTAAAAGACAGCGACCTGATAGCATTTTTTGAGCTGGGCACCGAAGCTATTTACAAACTGGAAGTAAAAGATTTTCCTGCCATAGTAATCAACGATATGTACGGCAATGATTTGTACGAAAAGGTTGGGGGCTCTAAGTTATGGAAGATATAAAAAAATTTTCCGGAAAAAGACATACCGGGTTGAGGCTGATGTGCAAAAGCAAAATTCAGCGGCCTACGGTAACGGAAAAAAATATAAATTATGCCGGAAGCATAAAAATAGATGAAGCCCTGCTGGAAAAAGCGGATATTCTGCCGTATGAAGTGGTGCTTATAGTGAATGTCTCCACCGGCGCCAGGTTTGAAACCTATACAATTCCCGGGAAAAGAAACTCAGGTATCATTGGTTTGCAGGGCGGGACAGCGCGGCTGGGCGAAATCGGCGATAAACTAATAATTATTTCTTCAACTTACATAGAAACAGAAACTGCTTTAACCCATAAACCAAAATTAGTATTTGTAAACGAAAAAAACAAAGCTGTTTCCAGATAGTATTTCAAAACATTAGTGTGTTTCCGCGGACTTGTCCTAAGGAAGTCACCAGATGAAAAACCAGAAACCCAGCATCAAAGAAACAACTCTTGCCATCCCTACCTATCTTTTAGGTCCCGAAGACAAAAACCCGCATTTTTCGCACGTCATTGATAAACCCGTTTATCCCTACAGCATGCTGGATGAAATAACCACCGTAAAAAAAAGTAAAAACTACCGCGCTATAGTTATGGAAAACAGTTTTATTAAACTGATAATTCTTCCGGATTTAGGCGGCAGAATTTATAGTATTTATGATAAAACCATAAATCAGGAAGTACTGTATAAAAATCACGTTATTAAACCTTCCTTAATTGCTTTGCGCGGAGCATGGATTTCTGCCGGCATAGAATTCAATTACTTTTTCTTCGGCCACAGCGTTACCACTATTTCACCGGTAGATTATGCAATTAGTTCCGAGGATGACAAATGCACGCTTACTATTGGCGGAGTGGATAAGATATACCAGATGAAATGGGCTGTCTCCATAACACTCTATAGCGATAAATCCTACATTGAAATAGGTATAAAACTTTTTAATACATCCCAGTTCAGGTATCCAAACTATTTCTGGACAAATGTGGGCCTGCCGGCCACCAGGGACATGCAGTTTATCTGCCCAACAAAAGAAATAATGATGAGCTGGTGTTCCGGAGGCATTCAGTACCCTGTTTATGAAAGCAAGGATATGAGCTGGTATAAAAATCACGAATATGCGGTAGATTTGTACGGCAGTCTTTCCACCGAAGATTATTTCGGCGCCTATTACCATAAAAATGACTACGGCCTTATACACATTGCAAAACACAAAGACTGCCCGGGCAAGAAGTTTTTTACCTGGGGCAATAACCCGCAGGGGCATGCCTGGACGAAAATACTTACAGACCATGCCGGCCCGTATGTGGAAATTCAGTCCGGCAGGTTTATGACCCAGCATGAACAGGAATTCATAAGGCCTTTTTCAACAGAGTCCTGGAAAGAACACTGGTATGTATTAAAAGGTTTAGGCGGGGTAAGTTATGCGAATTCAAAAGCGGCTTTTAACATAACAGCAGAGAAAAAAGGTTCGGATTTAAAGATAAAAGTTAAAATTAATACTACAAGTGCTGTTGCGGGAGCAATACTTAACGTGAAATCAAAAGGAAAAATTATTTATACATTTAGCGCCGATTTAAAACCGGAACAGGTATTCATGAAAAATATAGCCATTCCAAAAAATAAAACAGGTAAAGAACTTATACTTGAGCTTATAGATTCAAAAGGTGAATGTCTTGCAGAATATAAAAAAGAAATCTGAATATCCCGGTGCCCCAGCCGTGCATGAAAAACTGTACCATAAAGGTTTAAGCCTTTTAAAAACTGCGCACAGGGAAAAAGCCAAAGCGGTATTTAACAGTATAAAAGCCACAGGCCCGTTAATGGCGCAGGTATATTCCTGCCTGGGTGAAATACATCACCAGATGCACCAGGATGATGATGCAGAAAAATATTTTCTGCAGGCTTTAAAGATAAATAAAACAAACCCTGACGCCAGATTTTACTATAGTATGGTTTTGAATCAGCAGGATAAATCCAAGAAGATGAACAAACTGCTCTTGGGCCTTACAAAAACAAGCCAGTACAACAGTATTGCCAATTATGTGCTGGCTTATTTAGCCCTCAGGGCAGGAAAATATGCGCAGGCAGAAAAATATATAATTGACAGCCTGAAAACTAACCCGGAAAACCTGAAATCATACTTTTTACATTTGATTTGTCTGAGAAAAGAGCGTAAATATAATGAAGCCTATAGTGTTCTTGAAAAAGCAGTTGCCTTAGACCCTACAAGCTATCTTTTCCGCAGTGAACACAAAATACTTACAAAAGAATCAGCCTTGCCGGTTAAACTGCAAAAACTGCCGGAGCTTGTATCTTTGGAATATGACGAACTTTCCATAAACACAGCCATAGAATACATGAACTGCAAATTACTGCAGGATGCATATTTTATACTTACTGACGCCCTGAAACTTCAGAAAACAAAAACCAACCCGCTTTTTTACTACACTCTGGGTTATATTTTAAATGCAACAGGCCAGAAGGAAGAAGCAAAAAAATATTTCAAGACAGCATCAGAAATTAACAGCACTTATTTTATGCCGTACAGGTATGAAATAATAAGCATAATGGAAGTTGCCTTAACAGCAAACCCCAAAGACGGCATGGGCTATTATCATTACGGGAATATGCTTTTTGCGGCAGACCGGTTTGACGAAGCTATTGATGCCTGGAAAAAAGCAGTTCTTCTGCTTAACAACACAAATGCTACGGTTTACCGTAACCTGGGCATGGCGTACAGCAGTGTAAAAGCTGATCTTTTGGAAAGTGTGAAATATTACAGAAAAGCCGTTGCTATAGACCCGCTGGACTGCCGGTTGTACCACGAATTGGATGAAATTTATTCTGAACTTGATATGCATCATGAAAGAACGTATCTGCTTGAAAGTGCGCCGAAAAAAATAAAAAACCATCCTAAAATACTCAAAAGATGGGCTTATCTTTATTGCGGACTGCAGGAATATGAAAAAGGCATAAAACTTCTTGAAGTTAACAGGTTCGCTTTCAGCGAAGGCGGTTATGACACCATTAATTTATACAAGTATATGTGTATTTCCCTGGGCAAAAGCCTGTGCAAACAAAAAAAATACCGGAAAGCAATTACCTGTTTTCATAAATCAGTCTGGTACCCGTCCACTCTGGGCATAGAGCTTAAATTTGTACATAACCTGCAGGGGTTATATGAATTAGGCAAAGCCTGCCTGCAGACAGGGGAAAAACAAAAAGCAAAACAATACTGGCAGAAAATTACAAAAAGCATTTCCATTACGGGCACCCATATGAGATATTACCAGGCATTGGCATACCAACAGCTGGGCAAACCCCAGGAAGCTCAGAAAATATTTAATGAACTGATTGTGAAAAACACCGAAAGGCAGAAAAACAGGGAAGTCCAGGAACCGCTTTCCGCTGGTGAAAAGAGTGTCTTGTCTTTAACAAGAAATGAAAAAGAAATGATTTCTTACCTGTATTATGTCAAGGGCCTGGGCTATCTGGGCCAAAATAACAGGCAAAAGGCAAAAGAAAACTTCGTAAAAAGTATAAATAAATACCCGCATTTGCGTTGGGCGCAGGCGGCACTGGATGAATTATTACAGGAGGAAGTATAAATGTTCAGATTAATCGGTTTGTTTGCATTAGTACCGGCAACAATGTTTTTGACTGTCAGTTTCTTTGTTCTGTTTGCAGTAAGCAAAGCAGAAAAAGACGGCCTTAAAAAGCTGGGTAAAACCGTCGCAGTGCTTTTATGGATTTGCGCAGGCTTGGTTTTAACAGCAGGCGTAGCAACAATGATTAAAGGCCATTGTCCGTTGATGCCCCGTATGGCAGGCTGCCATAAAATGGGCCCCATGGCCGGTGGTGAAGGTTTTGATAAAAAGTGTTGCGATATGAAGTGTGATGATATGCCCTGTACACCGGAAGAAAAAGCAAAGATGATGAAAGGTTCAAAGAAGTAGATAAACCGCAGTATAATCAGAAAGAATTACTAGAGGCTGGCTTTCTTGCCGGCCTTTTTTTATGATTGAATTGTGTTTTTTCTTATAAACTTATCATTTGTTCTCACTAATCACGTAATCATTTAACGACTAACCACAATGTTTTTTATTCTTTACAACACATTTCTAATTATCTAAAATGTAGGCGTCCTTTCCAACGAAAAACTAAAAAAAATAAACCCGTCTCCGGAGGCCTCATGAGAAACAAACTTATCCTGTTTTTATTAACTGTATTTATTCTGTCTTTTATTGCTGTGGTTCCGTCATTTTCAGGTGTTACACCACCTGCTGTGCTTACCGGCATGGCAGCTTACCAGGCCGGTTCTTCAGACACTGTTAAGCTTTACTGGTATGCCGGCGCCGATGATAATGAAACCGGAGACCTGGGGGCAGGAAGCAGTTATTTAATTCAGTATACCAGTATGCCCGCCAGCGTTGTGTGGTCCACCTCCAATGCGCAGGTGGTTATATCCACACAGGGCGTAGCGCAGGGGTCTTTGGTATGTGCAGAAGTAACTACACTGGTACCGGGAACGCATTTTTTCCGTATCTGGGCCAAGGATGATGCAAACAATTATTCCGGAGCCTCTGCCATAATTATGTTTTACAGTTCGCAGTTTTCCTATGAAATTGTTGACGGACAGACTAATGATTCGGGAAATTATGATACCCTGGCAGTAGACAGGTCGGGTAATCTTTTTGTTGCTTACCGTTATTCTACAGGCAATGATTTGCGCGTTATTAAGCGTACCGGCACCGTTTGGGGGACACCGGTTACAGCTATAGGCAACAGCGTTTTATATAATTCCATGGCAGTAGATGCAAACAGCGTGGTCCACGTATGCTATAACGATATTTCATCTTCCCGTGAATTGAGATATGCCCGGGTAGAAGGCACTAATTGGGATGTGTCTTTGATAGACCCAAATGTTGACGTTCAGGATATTTCAACCGCAGTAGACGGTGCGGGAAATGTGCACGTTTCCTATTATGACCCCACAAACAAAAATCTGAAATATGCAAAATTCAACGGAGTGGTGTGGTCCACCTATACGATAGATTCAACCGGTGATGATATGGGAAAATACAGCTCCCTTGTAATTGACAGCTCGGGTAATCCGCATATAGCTTATTATGATTATGACACCAGTAAAATAAAATACGCGCAGTACATCAGTTCTTATTGGGCTCTGTCAACGCTTGATATTTCCGGCTGTTTCCCTTATAACAACATTTCCATGGTGCTTGGCGTAAACGGCTATGCTCACTTATCTTTCAGAGATAACGGCCTTTATTATGCAAAATATAACGGTACAGCCTGGAATTTTACCGAAGTGGATACCGTAGGCGGTTATGCTTCAACAATTGCTTTAGACGGTTCCGGCAATCCTCATATAGCCCATACCAATTATTCTGATTTAAGATATGCCAGGTTTAACGGTGTTTCCTGGTCAACGTTTACTGTTGATTCTCAGGATACAGTTGGTTCTGCCGCTTCAATAGCTGTTGATGGTGCAGGTAACGTGCATATCTCTTATTATGATACAACCAACGCAGATTTGAAAATTGCCCACTGGAATAATACTGGTTTTCAGGGCCCTATGGGTGGAAGCCCTAAGGGAAAAGCACTGGCTCCGGCACCTGTTTGGGGCCTGGCTGTAGGTGTGTCATCAATCACCTGGACCTGGACAGACAATTCATCTAATGAAACAGGATTTAAATTATACGTATCTTCCGCAAATGGCACCGGGTTTAATTTAATTGCAAACACAAATGTCTTAACACCCGGCGTAGTTACACGGGATCAGGAAAACCTGACAGCCAATACATCCTACCAGGCCTACGTAGTTGCTATAAATGCCGGAGGTGTTGTCTCTTCTTCTGCAACTATCTGCTACACCTTAACAGAAAAACCTTTTTCTACCGTCATATCCAGCGTTACACAGGATGTAATCAGCGTTAACTGGAGCCCCAACGGAAACCCGGAACCGGGCACAACTTATCAGGTTTATATGTCCACTGCCGCTGATTTTACCACGCAGTCTATTACCGTAGTTTCAACTTCAGGAATCAGTGTCCCGGATCTTCTGCCGGACAGCAGTTATTATTTCAAGGTCAGAGCCGTAAACGGCGGCGGCGTGCCGGGAATGTTTGATGTGACGGTAAATACCAGAACTTTAATTTCTCCGGATTTTACGCCTCCCGGCATGATAACAGGCCTTGTGGCAAAATGGGCACAGGTACCCGGGAAAATAAAACTTGAATGGGTAACCCCCGGCGATAACAGTTATACAGGCACGCTTCCTGCGGGTTCATCTTACCGCATTCAATATTCAACTATCAATCCTGCTACGGTTGACTGGTCCACATCTAATGCCACCGTAGCTATTTCTACACAAAGCATTTTACCGGGCACATCCGTAACAGCCATTCTTACAGTGCCTGCGGATTTTATTTATTGTTTTCGTGTCTGGGCGTGTGATGAAGTGGGCACAAATTACTCAGTAATGTCTGCTACAGTGGGTGCCTATGCCAACCCGTTTGATTTTGAAGTAGTAGATGTAAACGGAAGCGGTAATCCCAGAATAGCTGTGGATAAAGACAATAATCTGCACGTAGCTTTTAACCGAGGGACAGGTTTATCCTATATAAAACGCACCGGCAGTTCATGGGGCAGCCCGGTCCTGCTGGATAATATAGCCGGTTACAATCTGTCTATCGCTGTTGACGGCAACGGCAATCCGCACGTTAGTTATTCTGATAACGATAATTATGACTTGAAATATGCCGGGTTTAACGGAGTTGCCTGGTCTACTGCAACCATTGATTCACAGGATAGTGTGGGAAATTATAATTCCATTGCTATTGACGGCGCAAACAGGATTTATATAAGTTACTACTATTGGGTTAATTCTTCGCTGGAAGGTTTGAAACTTGCTTTTTATAACGGAGTTTCCTGGACTACATCAATTGTAGATACCGGTTATTCAAACAGCGGGCTTGGCACATATACTTCTCTTGCCTTAGACGGAGCAGGCAATCCAAGTATAGTTTATTCTCCTACCAGGTATGCAAAATGGACAGGAAGTTCCTGGAATATAGATTCAGGTGCATCTGTAGGTGTAGAAAAAAACCTTACTCTGGATGCAAACGGAAACCCGTATGTGGCATACAATACCGGCGGTGGTATTGGCTGGCTTTATTGCACTAACAAAACTGACGGCAGCTGGAATGGCGGTTACATTGACCCTCCAACCGGTTCAAGCGGTGAAGACTTGGGCAGGAAGCCTTCCATTATGCTTGATGGCAACGGCAACCCGCAGATTTCCTATATAAATGGTTCCGGCAATAAAATGAAGTACACAAGATATACAGGTTCCAGCTGGTTTTCTAATGATATAAGCCTCCCGGCAGATTCCGTAACTGATGATGCATTGGCTGTTGACGGCAACGGCGACGTGCATATAGCCTATATTCACAGCACCGTGCCAAACCTGAAAGCGGGCCATTGGACCGGCACGGGTTTTTCTGCTGCGATGGGAGGCAATGCCAGAAGCAGAGCCCAGGCGCCCAGCGCGTTTTCAGCTACAGCGGTTTATGTAACTTCCGCATCGTGGCGCTGGATAGATAATGCATCAAACGAAATTGGTTTTAGAATTTATACATCAACAGCTGGCGGAAATTTTGTTATGGCGGGTTCCACCTCTGTTATTACTGCAATAGGAGGCACAGGCAGCGCAGGCAGTTATGTGCATACCGGCTTAATGCCGAACACCTCATACCAGAGTTATGTTACCGCGGTAAATAACGGCGGCGTAGTACCGTCATCATCCTGCGTAATCTGGACTCTGGCACAAGTGCCTAATGGTTCTTATGCCAGCCTGGTAACTTCATACAGTGTAACTCTTATATGGCCCAACAATTCAAACCCGGATTATACCCGTTACGGTATACTGCGTTCAACGGATAATTTTTCTACTGTAATAACGGTAGTTAAAAATGCGGGCTCAAATTATACCAGCACAAATTATACGGACACTACCGTAGAGCCTTTTGTTCCTTATTATTATCAGGTATGCGCATTTAATCAGGGAAGCGTTGCCTCAGCTTATGATACGATAATTTCCACCATGCTTAATATGCCAAAACCCGCGCCGGAAAATCTGTACGGCCTGGCTCTGTCCACCTTTTCAATAAAATGGGAGTGGGATCTTACACCTAATGCCACTTATTACCAGCTGTTTAATACGGGTAATAACGCCCTGTTAATAAACCTTGAAGGCAACGGCACCACCACTTGGATAGAGGTGGGCTTATCATCAAATACTCAGTACACCAGATACGCCAAAGCAGGAAACTTAAGCGGTATTTCAGGCAATTCCAGCAACGCTTCGCGCTATACATTGGCTCATCCTCCGGAAGTTTTAACAGCGGTACCCGTAAGTTCATCAACCATAAACCTTGCCTGGGACAATACAAACGGCGCATCAAAATATGCCGTAAGATTTACCACAGCAGGTTTTTCAGCGGGCGCAGACCTGTGGTACGCTGCTTCAACTATTACAGCGCCCACCGTAAATTACCAACACACTGCTTTAAACGCAGGTGTAACTTATTACTACAAAATATTTGCCGTAAATGCAGAAAACATAGTAAACACACAGTTTGCCGTTCCTATTGCTTCTACCAGAACCATTCCTGCTCCGGTAACTTACTTTGACCGGTTAGTCTTAAGCACCGGCACCATTACGTGGGGCTGGAACGATATTGCCGGTGAAGACGGTTATATACTTTACCGCAGTACGGATAATTCATTATTAGCTACGCTTAATCCCGGGGTGACTTACTACACAGAAAACGGTCTTACTGTAAACGCACAATTCGGAAGATATGTAAAAGCTTTTAATACTTCCGGTTTCAGCGCGCAGTCAGCGGGCGCTACTTATTACACTCTTGCCAATGCGCCTTTAGCGTTAAATGTGGTTGCCACATCCACAAGAACCATAACTATTCAATGGTCAGCCAATTCAAACCCGGGTTATACCCGTTACGGAATTCTGCGGTCTGACAACAATTTTGCCAGTACCACCACCGTAAAAGCTTTTTCAGATAATTACACCAACGTGTCTTCTACCGATACCCAGCTGATACCGGCAACAACGTATTACTACAAAGTCCTGGCAATTAATGAAAATGGTATAGAAACGGTAATGCTTGCGGTAACTACCAAAACAGTAGATGCGCCGCCTCTTCCTCCGGAAAACCTATTTGCCGCGGCTCTATCTACGGTATCAATAAAGTGGGAATGGGACATTACACCCAACGCAACTTACTACATGGTATTTAATGCAGGCGATAACGGTTTCCTGACAAGCTTAAACGGCAACGGCACTACCACGTGGATGGAAATAAACCTTTCATCAAACACGCAATATACCAGATACGTAAAAGCGGGCAACTCAACGGGTATTTCAGGCAATTCAAGCAACGCCGCTCGTTACACTTTGGCCTATCCACCGGCAACTCTATCGGCGGCTATGTTAAGCTCATCAACAATTAACATTTCGTGGGACAGAACCGGCGGGGCAACAAAATATAAACTGGCTTATACAACAGCAGGATTCCTGGCACCAACAGATCTTTGGTATGATGCCTCTACAATTATTGCGCCAACGCTGAATTATCAGCATACTGACTTAATTGCCGGTCTGACGTATTACTATTATCTGTCGCCGGTAAATGCTGAAGATGCAAACAATTTTGGTTTTAACTTCCCTACAGCATTAGCCAGGACTATACCGTCACCGGTAACTTATTTTGACAAGTTAACGTTAAGCACCAGTACTATTCTTTGGGGCTGGAACGATATTGCCGGCGAAGACGGGTACATGCTATACAATTGCGCAAACAATTCACTTGTGGCAACTCTTGCCGCCGGTGTAACCTATTATCCTGAAAGTAATTTAACGGCTAACACGCAGTACGGCAGATATGTAAAAGCGTTTAATTCCGCGGGGTTCACTGCACAGTCGCTTGGTGCAACTTACTATACGGTTGATAATATTCCGGACGCGCCGTCAGGCCTAAATGTAATTGGCAAAACCACATCAACTATTACTTGGGGCTGGACAGACAATGCATCAAATGAAACTGGTTACGCATTTTATCTCATAGGAGCCAGTAGCAGAAGTTTAAGCGTGAGCGTAGTGCAGGAAACTTCAGGAAACTTACTGCCTAACACATCTTACAGCGCTTATGTTGCCGTATTTAATACTGCAGGCACGGCCCAGTGCGCACCTTTAACTGCATGGACCTATGCGCAAGCGCCGATAGCTCCGCTTATAACAGCTGTTACCACAAACACGGTATCTGTAGCGTGGCAGGCAGACATTAACCCTGCAAATACTACATATCAGTGCGAAATTTCTACCACGGGTTCCTTTACTTCCATTTCAAGTATAACCACAACAGGTTTACTGGCAAATTTCACCAGCCTTGCTTTGGATTCAACCTACTATTTCAGAATAAAAGCGTTTAATATGGATGGTGCAGGCACTGCTTACAGTGCGGAAGTCTCAACCAAAACAGACAGGATAGTTGATTTAACCGCTCCGGACAGAATAACAAACCTTACCGCTTACGATGTGTTATCTGACACAGGCGGTGTGATTTATGTGCAGTGGGATTACACAGCCCCTGCAGATATTGACGGCTATACAATTTGCTGGGCTTACACAGAAATTACCAGCACGGCAGGAGCACTGGGAAGCAAATATGTTTCTGCTCCGGCTTCCTGGACCTATGTAACAAACCTGATAGTAGATACAGAAAAATATTATTTTGCCGTAACCGCTAAAGATACAAACGGAAACATGTACACTACAGTACTGGTTTCTACCGGCCCGGTAACTGCATCTAATAACACAGTAGGCGCAAACAATGACTGGGAAATAAACTACGAAAACAATACAGATGTAAAAGTAGTTATTGAACCCAATACCAATTCCGGCAGAATAATAAATATTTCAGCACCTTCAGTAGTAGTGATTCCGAAAATTACCATAGCTGATGAAGCGGTAAAAAATGATGAAGGATTAGACTCAGATATAGCAGACCTGCTTAAAGACACTGTTATTGAGTTTAATACCAACACGCCGCTTACAAGTGCAGTGACCATAGTATTATCTTACAAAGCCCATACCCTGGATTCTAAAGTAGAAAATAATTTGAGGGTATTCAGGCTTGATGAAGCAAATCAGAAATGGGTAATGGTAGCCGGCACGCACATAATAGACAAACTTACCAAAACCGTAAAAGTGCCCGTATACTCTTTCAGTGTTTACCGCATAATGGCGCTGGCAATGCCGTCAAATGATTTAAACAACCTGAAAGTATATCCAAACCCTTATAAAGAAGGTTCAGCTACCTACGGCTCGGTGCTGGGGATAACCTTTGAAAACATTACGGAAGAAGCGCAGATAAATATTTACAATATTTCCGGTGAACTGGTATTTAAAGATACAAAAAACAGCACGGATAATTTTTACAGGTGGAACCTGATGAGTACCGGCAATGAAAAAGTATCTGCCGGCGTATACGTATATATAGTGCTGGGTAATGCGGATAAATCCGTAAAACGCACCGGCAAATTTGCTGTGGTGAAATAAATCAGGAACACTGCCAATATTTTTAATAAGAGGAATTTATGAAAGAATATTTACAAAAAAAGTTGTGCGATATGATTTCTATCAGCAGTTTCAGCGGGTATGAAGAAAAAATAGCTTCATACATTTATAATGAACTGAAAAAAAATAATGTCAAAGTAAAAAAAGACACTACAGGGAATGTGCTGGCTTTTGTAGGCAAAGGTAAGAAGCGGTTGATAATAAACGGCCACATGGATACGGTAGATATTGTTGACGGCTGGAAAACAAATCCGCTGAAACCAAAAATAACGGGCGGGAGAATTTACGGTTTAGGCGCCAGTGATATGAAGTCAGGCCTGGCAGTAATGCTTTACCTGGCACAAAATATTAAACCAAACATTGAAGTTATATTTGCTTTTACCGTATGCGAAGAGGGCTCTACTATACCCGGAAAAATAAATGGAGTAAAAAAACTGATTGAAAAATATAGGGCAGATTACGCCATAACCTGTGAAAGTTCAGTTTTTAAAAATAAGCTGTCACTATGCATAGGCTGCCAGGGAAGAGCCGTGGCAGACATAGCGGTTCATGGAAAGGCGGTACATAGTTCAAGATTTGAGATGGGTAAAAATGCTATTTACGAAGCCGGTAAAATAGTAGAAAAAGTAAATAAGTACGGAAAATCCTTAAAACCGGTAAGAGTGTATAAACAGTGTTTTATAAAGCCGTCCATTTCAGTGGTTGCAATTGAAGGTGAAGGCGGAAAGACCCGTAATATTATCCCGGATTTGTGTAAAGTGTATATAGACAGAAGGTTAAGTGTAGGAGAAAACTTAAATACATTTAAAAAAGAGGTGGCAGATTTTACGGCAAATATAAATTGCGAAACAAAGTTTGTCCATACCTGTAATGCTGTGGTGACAGATTTTTCAGGAAAACTGTATAACACCGCAGTAAAAAGTTTCAGGGAAAAATACAATAATGAGAATTTATATTTTTCCCGCGGCAGGCTGGATTTATCTTATTTTGCGCAAAAAGGAATGGATATTCTTAACATAGGCCCTGGTTTATCAGACCAGGCACACAGCGCAAATGAACATTGCAGAATTTCAGATATGAAAAATTGTGTAGATTTGTTAAAAGATATTATTGAATCAATGTAAATCAAATTAGCGTTGCTGATATCACTTAATAAAGGAGATAATTATGTGTTTAAAAAAAGTATTTTTGTTAGTATTAATAGTATCAAGTCTAAATTTATTAAATGGGTGCGGAATTAAATGTACGTTAAAAAACAATGATTTAAACAATCAAAAACATTTGCGCGTGATTAATTACAATGTATTGGAAGGTTTTATTAACGATTTAGACAGAGAGACAAAAGTAGCCCAATGGTTAAATGAAAAAGACCCTGATGTAATAGCTTTTGAAGAATTAAATGAATTCACAGAAGATTATTTAAAAGATTTAGCCCAGAGTTGGGGCCACAAATATGTAGTTATGCTAAAAACTGACGGTTATCCAACCGGGCTTACATCAAAAAAACCTATTACAGACATTAAAAGAATACTTACCGGCATGCACCACGGACTACTGCAGTGTAAAACCGGCGGCATAAATTATTTTGTAGTGCATTTATCACCGTTTGATTATAAGTTAAGGCAAAGCGAGGCTGGTATAATATTAAAGGAAGTAAAAGCTTTGCTTGAAAAAGGGGAGCAGTCAATTGTTCTTGGCGATTTTAATTCACTTTCAGCTATTG
The DNA here is from genome assembly GCA_001800285.1 of Elusimicrobia bacterium RIFOXYA2_FULL_39_19. Taxonomy (GTDB): domain Bacteria; phylum Elusimicrobiota; class Endomicrobiia; order CG1-02-37-114; family XYA2-FULL-39-19; genus XYA2-FULL-39-19. Next base: position 98,185 of record MGVC01000081.1, read on the forward strand.
ATGCGCAATATTATAAAAAGAATAACACGGTAGAACATTTTAGAACACAAGATGAAAAAAGAAAATTAAATAATTTAAATAATGGTGAATTGGATTTTACGGTATTAAAAATGTTTGAAGATGCAGGTTTAACAGATGTGGTGAAGAAATACTATAAAGATAAGCAAACTCAGGTAAGTTACGGGACCTCTCTGATTTTAAATCTTGACGAACCAGAAGACGTTCAAAGAAGGATACGTATTGATTACATAATGGTTTCCCCGGGATTGGCGGCAGAATCTCAATTTGCTTACGTAGAAAACGATAATAATATTACCGGTGATTTGTCAGACCATTATCCAGTAATAGCAGATTTCAATCTGCAATAGCATATTGAACTCAGTCAATAAAAAAACCATCAATAAAAAAACCCTTGACAAAAAAGTAATGTAGATATATAATAATAACAAGAAAAAAGATAAGGACAAAGACGTCCATAAAGTTCCCCGGAAGAGGGATTTTGTGGACGTCTTTTTTATTGTATATAGCAAGGAAGCAGAAAATCAGCAACAGCAGTAAATGGGCACGTTGGCGTGTCTGCCGTTTAAAAAACATTGAGGTTAGGGGGATTAGGTTATGTTAAACGAAGTATTAGCAAAAGTCATACAGAAGAACCCGGGAGAATCAGAGTATTTGCAGGCAGTAGAAGAAGTTATGGAATCACTTCAGCCTACAGTTAAAAAGCACCCGGAATTTGTAAAAGCAAAGATTTATGAAAGAATAGTGGAGCCGGACAGAGTAATTATGTTCAGGGTTCCGTGGGTTGACGATAAAGGCGAAGTTCAGGTTAACAGGGGATTCAGAGTACAGTTTAATAATGCAATCGGGCCTTACAAAGGCGGCTTAAGGTTTCACCCCAGCGTTAATCTGGGCATAATCAAGTTCCTTGGTTTTGAGCAGATATTTAAAAATGCGTTAACAACACTTCCAATGGGCGGTGGAAAAGGCGGCTGTGATTTTGACCCCAAAGGAAAATCAGATAATGAAGTTATGAGGTTCTGTCAGGCATTCATGAGAGAACTTTTCAGGCATATCGGCCCGGATACAGATGTACCGGCAGGAGATATCGGCGTGGGCGGAAGAGAAATTGGTTACATGTATGGTTATTATAAAAAAATCATCAATGAACATACCGGCGTTCTTACCGGCAAAGGGCTTGAATGGGGCGGAAGCCTAATAAGGCCTGAGGCAACAGGTTATGGCGCTACCTATTTTGCGGCAGAAATGTTAGCAACGCGCAACAAAGATTTTAAAGGTAAAACTGTGGCCGTAAGCGGTTCTGGAAATGTGGCCCAGTATACCATAGAAAAAGTAACACAGCTTGGCGGAAAGGTAATCTGTGCTTCCGATTCGTGCGGTACTGTAATTGATGAAAAGGGCTTTGATAAGGACAAACTAGCTTTTTTAATGGAGCTTAAAAATACAAAAAGATGCAGAATAAACGAATATGCCGATAAATATGCCGTAAAATATTTTGAAGGCAAGAGCGTGTGGCAGGTATTAAGGGAACAGAGCATTAAAGTAGACGTGGCTTTTCCTGACGCAACGCAAAACGAAATAAACGGGGATGACGCCCAATCACTGGTAAATAAAGGCTGTATATGTGTTTCTGAAGGTGCCAATATGCCTTCTACACCTGATGCAGTAAAAATCTTTATTGATAACAACGTGCTTTACGGTCCTGGAAAAGCGGCCAATGCCGGAGGGGTTGCTACCTCAGGCCTTGAAATGAGCCAAAACAGCGAAAGGCTGTCCTGGACCAGAGAAGAAGTTGACACCAGATTGCTTAATATAATGAAGAGTATTCATAAATCCTGCCTTGACGCCTCTGAAGCTTATGGCGCAAAAGGGAATTATGTTGTAGGAGCAAACATTTCCGGGTTTCTAAAAGTTGCAAAGGCAATGTTAGCCTTCGGAATTGTTTAACACCCTCCGCGGAAATCCACGGTTATAAAGCCGTGGATGGATAGCGTTCGTCCGCTTCGGGTATTTCAGCGTAGAGATTGTTCCTGCGCTGTAGATTAGGCTTGAATCCACGCCTACGAAGGCGTGGAGCTTCAAACGGCAATTTGTTTAGTAGAGAATTTGATAATCTATAATAATGGTAGATGGATAAAGGATTTGAGGATACATGGAAGTATCCTTAAGCCCTAAGTTACATTGAAGTAAAATTAGAACACTGACGTTCTTGAATGTCCTTTTTTATCGGGACAGGCAGGAACGTTTTTTTTGGTAACGGGAAAGCTATGGTAAAAACAAAAATAGAAAAAATGAATAAAAATGAACAGCCGTATATACAAATGACTGAGGCATTAATTAAGGTCGGTAATTTTATTGTATCAAGCAGTTCCTTTGAAGAAATGCTCAATAACATTGTTAAGACTATTGCTCAAGCATCTGGTGCTAAAATATGTTTGCTTATGTTTTATGACGAAATTAAAAAAGAGCAGGCATTAAAAGCCTCGTATGGGTTAAATGTAGAATGCTTGACAGCTGTTGAGTTGGCAATAGGTAAAAACATTAATGATGCGGTAGCAAAAGAAAAGAAACCTGTTATTGTTTCAAATGTGTTGGAAGACTCTAGATTTGCAAATTCAGAAATAATTCGCAAAGAAAAGCTGTGTACTCTGCTTGCTTTGCCTTTATTGATGAAAGACAAGGTGCAGGGTATGATTATGCTTTACAACGAAAGAGTGAAAAAATATTCACAGAATGAGCTTAATATACTGCAGGTGCTTGCTAACCAGTCAATGCTGGTTATAGAAAATTCAAATTTATTGAAAAGAGCCGTTGATGCCGAAGAAGCACTTGAAGCCAGAAAACTGATTGAAAGAGCAAAAGGCATTCTTGTGAAAACCCAGGGAATGGATGAGGATGATGCCTACCGCACCATCCACCGCAAGAGTATGGACATGAGAAGATCTATGAAAGAAATTGCCGAAGCAATAATTCTTTCTAATGAAATAAGAAGAAAATAAAAAGGCACGTTGGCGTGCTTCCAGACGCAGATGTCTCCAGATAATGATGTTTAAATTAAATGGAGGAAATGTATGGAAGAAAAAGGAATTTGCATGTCTTGCGGTAATGAAAAAGAATGTATGTACATTAAGCCTGATTCTGTTATTTTTGAATGTGAAGAACGTGACGCTGAAATCAAAAAAGGCAGTAAGAAAAGAAAGAAAAACACTAAAAAGTAAACATAAGTAAAAAGGGGTAGAAAAATGCAAAAGAAAAACAGGGCAGAATTAAAAAGGTTAAATAAGCTGATAAAAGAAAACAATGTTCAGATTGTTGACCTGAAATTTAATGACCTCCTGGGCATGTGGCAGCATTTTTCTATCCCCGTGTCGGAATTAACCGAAATTGATGACCCGGAAAAATCCATTTGGTCGGAAGGTATAGGTTTTGACGGGTCCTCAATACGCGGGTTTCAGAAAATACAGGAATCAGACATGCTTATGCAATTGGACCCATCAACGGCAGTTTTTGACCCTATATGCAAGGTTCCTACTTTAAGCATTATCTGTAATATTTATGACCCAATTACAAAAAAACCATATTCAAGGGACCCCAGGTTCGTTGCCAGAAAGGCAGCGGAATATTTGAAAAGTACCGGTATTGCAGACGAAAGTTTTTGGGGTCCTGAAATGGAGTTCTTTATATTCAATGATGTGCGTTTTGACCAGACAGAAAATACGGGTTACTATTTTATAGATTCAAACGAAGGAGAATGGAACACCGGCAGGGATGAAAAACCGAATTTAGGGTACAAGCTCCGCTACAAAGAAGGAGGATTTTTGGTGCCTCCTCACGATACTCTGCAGGACTTAAGAACCGAGATGATTCAGGCGCTGATGAAAGCAGGCATAGGTATTGAACTCCATCATCATGAGGTTGCTACAGCGGGCCAGTGCGAAATAGATATGAAATTTGACAAACTGGTACCAATGGCTGATAAATGCATGATGTATAAATACATTATTAAAAATGTGGCAAAAAAACACAATATGGTGGCTACTTTTATGCCTAAACCTTTATTTGGAGATAACGGAAGCGGCATGCATGCGCATCAATCTCTATGGAAAAAAGGAAAAAATATATTTTTTGATCCTAAGGGCTACGCACTGCTGTCACAAACAGGCAAGTATTATATCGGCGGTCTGTTGAAGCATGCTCCCGCACTTATGGCTTTATGCGCACCAACAACAAATTCATATAAACGACTTGTTCCCGGTTACGAGGCTCCGATAAACCTTGCCTATTCAGCAAGAAACCGTTCTTCTGCCATACGTATTCCGGTTTATACAAATAATCCAAAAACAAAGAGGATTGAATTCAGACCGCCGGATTGTACCTGCAATCCTTATCTTGCTTTTGCAGCAATGCTCATGGCAGGTATCGACGGTATAAAAAACAAAATAGACCCGGGGCAACCACTGGAAAAAAATACTTATGAGCTTGCAGGAGAGGAAGCGGCAAAAGTGCCTGTGGTTCCATCTTCCCTAGAAGAATCCATAAGAGCACTAGAAAATGATAATAAATTTCTTTTTGAAGGCGGTGTGTTTACGCCTGATGTTATAAATGTGTGGGTTAATTATAAGAGAGACAAAGAAATAGGCGAAATACGCCTAAGGCCGAATCCTTATGAATTTATTTTATACTTTGATATGTAACGGAGAATTAAAATGCAATTAATGGCAGACAGGGATTACAAAATTTCATCGGCGTGCGGAGTGCTAGGCATAATGAATGAAAACGGCAGGCGTTTTTCCGGTGAAAACATTATGAAAGGCATTGCCCTCATGAGAGAACGGTCCAACGGGCTTGGCGGCGGTTTTGCAGCTCACGGCATTTACCCGGATTACAAGGATTATTATGCGTTTCATATGCTCTTTGAAACTGAAATTGCAAAAAACATAACGGAAGAATATTTTAAATTGCATTACAAATTCATTAAAAGCGAACCTATTCCTACACGGCAGATTCCGGAAATAAAAAACAGCCCGTTAATCTGGCGTTATTTCTTAGAGCCGAAAAATATAGGTGTATTTGAAACAGAAAGTGATTTTGTTGTCAGCACGGTTATGCATATAAACCAGAATATCAAAGATGCTTTTGTAGCGTCTTCCGGAAAAAACATGGGCGTATTCAAAGGAGTGGGTTATCCTGAAGATATAGGCAGGTTTTTCAGGCTTGAAGAGTACGGCGCCTACATTTGGACCGCGCACGGCAGGTTTCCTACAAATACGGTGGCGTGGTGGGGCGGTGCGCACCCATTTGGACTTTTAGACTGGACAGTAGTGCATAACGGGGAAATATCATCTTACGGGATAAATAAAAGATACCTGGAAAATTACGGTTACAAATGCAGTTTCTTTACAGATACTGAAGTTATCACATATTTATTTGACCTATTAATAAGGAAGCATGAGCTTCCTATAGAAATGGCAGCCAAAGTGGTAGCGGCTACTTTCTGGAGCGAAATAGACAGGCTTCCGGAAAAACAGAAAGAACTTCATGAGACTTTAAGAATAATTTACAGCAGTGCTTTATTAAACGGGCCGTTTGCTGTAATACTGGCAAACAACAATATGATGGTAGGCATAAATGACCGCATAAAATTAAGGCCTCTTGTAGCTGCCAGGAAAGATGATTTTGTTTTTGTTTCATCCGAAGAATCCGCCATTCGTGAAACGGAACCGGTGCTTGATGAGGTGTGGACGCCAAAAGGCGGAGAACCGGTAATTGGAAGACTGAAAATATAAAAAAGTGATTAAGTGATTATGTGAATAGGTGATTAGTAAAATCTTTTACTAACGACGTAACCACTAACCACATATACACAAGATTATGAGGGAATAAAATGGTTAAAAGAACAGCTCCTACGGAATTTATAGTTGAACGTGATGAAGATAAATGCATTCAGTGCCAGGTCTGCTGCAGAATGTGTTCCAACGATGCACATGTCTTTGAAGAAGATTTAAACGAAGTAATAACGGAACATAAAAAATGCGTAGGCTGTCACTTCTGTGAAACTTTATGCCCAACGGGTGCGCTGGAAGTAAAAAGAAGTACTTCTGAAACCAGAGCTAACGCCAACTGGACCAAAAAAGCGCTGACGGATATTACCAAACAAGCAGAAACAGGCGGCATACTGCTTACCGGTATGGGTTGTGACAGGCCGTATCCTATTTACTGGGACCACATGCTGATAAACGCCTCCCAGGTTACCAACCCTTCCATTGACCCTCTGCGCGAGCCTATGGAATTAAAAACGTATATCGGCAAAAAACCGGACCGCATAGAAATAGTAACTCATTTGGAAAACGGCAAAATTGACCCGTCAAAAGTTGAACTGAAAACCAAACTTTCCACAATGCTTAAAATAGAAACACCCATTATGTTTTCAGCTATGTCTTACGGGTCCATAAGTTATAATGCCTGCACTTCGCTTGCCCGGGCGGCCCAGCAGTCAGGCACTCTGTATAATACCGGCGAAGGCGGCCTTCATAAGGATTTGTATAAATATGCGGGAAACACCATCGTACAGGTAGCTTCCGGAAGATTCGGCGTGCATAAACAATATCTGGAAGCAGGCGTAGCCATAGAAATTAAAATAGGCCAGGGCGCAAAACCCGGCATTGGCGGGCATTTACCCGGAGAAAAAGTATCTGAGGATGTGTCCCAGACAAGAATGATACCAGTTGGTAGTGATGCTATTTCTCCGGCCCCGCACCATGACATTTATTCCATTGAAGATTTAAGGCAGTTAATCTATGCCTTAAAAGAAGCCACCAGATATAAAAAACCAATCGGCGTAAAAATATCCGCGGTGCATAACGTAGCGCCTATAGCCAGCGGTGTAGTAAGAGCCGGCGCAGATTATGTGGTAATAGACGGTTTGCGCGGAGGCACGGGCGCTGCTCCTACGGTTATCAGAGACAATGTAGGTATTCCTATAGAACTGGCACTGGCGGTGGTTGATGCAAGGCTTAGGGAAGAGGGTGTAAGAAACCACGCGTCTATTATTGCCGCAGGCGGATTCAGAAATTCAGGAGATGTTTTGAAAGCTATTGCCCTCGGTGCAGATGCGGTTTATATAGGCACGTCAGCGCTTATTGCCATGGGCTGTCATGTATGCCAGAAATGTTACACCGGAAAATGTAACTGGGGTATTGCCACGCAGGACCCGTATTTAACTAAAAGATTAAATCCGGAAATCGGTGCTCAGAGATTATCAAACTTAATCCGGGCCTGGTCCCGCGAGATAAAAGAAATGCTCGGCGGTATGGGTATTAACTCTATAGATAGTTTAAGGGGCAACAGGGAACAATTAAGGGCCATTGGCCTTTCAGATACAGACATGAAACTGCTGGGGTTAAAACCGGCAGGCGAAGCGTGGTAATTCTGACTGAAGTAAAAAAAGGTGATTATGTGATTAGTTGTTAGTGATTACGCATAGCATCATTGCAATATCCAATAAAGGGAAAAATAAGGATCAGTAAGTCTTTTACTAAACACTTAACCACGTAACCACTAAGCACTTATAAGGAGTAAACAAAAACCATGAAAAAAATAGTGATAAGAGAGGAATATTGTATCGGGTGCAGATTATGCGAAATACACTGCCTGGTCCAGCATTCCAAATCAAAAGAAATCATTAAAGCTTATAAGGGCGAGTATCCCAAGCCTATGTCTAGGGTGAGGGTAGAACAACTGCATCATCTTTCCTTTGCCATGCAGTGCCGGCATTGTGAAGATGCGCCCTGCCTGGAAGCCTGCTTGTCAGGCGCCATGCACCGGGATAAAAAAACAGGCGCTGTGCTGTGTGATGAAGATAAATGTGTTGGCTGCTGGATGTGCATAATGGTCTGCCCGTTCGGCGTAATAGAAAGAAATACTGAAGGCAAAAAAATCGCTTCCAAATGCGATTTGTGCACGGGACAGGAAAAGCCTGTGTGCGTAAAAAACTGTCCAAATGAGGCTATAGTTTATGAAGAATAATTCCAAGTATTTAATTATCGGCAACTCAGTGGCTGCGGTAGCGTGCGTTGAATCCATAAGAAGAACAGATGCCGAGGGTTCTATTACTCTGGTTTCTGATGAAACTTATCATACTTATTCACGCCCGCTTATTTCCTATCTTTTAGGCGGGAAAATAGGCCCGGAAAGAATGTTTTATCGTGACAATAATTTTTACACGGAAAACAATGTGAATGCTATCCTTGGAAAAAAAGCGGTAAAAATTGATGCAGATAAAAAAACTGTTGTGCTTAATGACGGTTCAGAACTGGGTTATGAAAAACTAATGATTTCTACCGGCGGTACTCCGATAGTGCCTGACATGCCTGGAGTAAAAAGTTCAGGAGTATTTACTTTCACTACCTGGGATGACACTAACAATATTAAGGAATATATAGAAAAAAATAAGGTAAAAAAAGCAGTGGTTATCGGAGGCGGGCTGATAGGGCTGAAAGCCACGGAAGCCCTGCTGGCGCTGGATATAAAAGTAACCATACTGGAGCTCGCTGACAGGATATTAGCTGCCACGTTTGATAAAAAGGCGTCTGCTATTATTGGGTCAGAACTGGAGAAAGTGGGTTGTGCCGTAATAACCAATAATACTGTCACCAAAATCAATGCGGCTAAAACGGGTGCAAAAAACATCAAAGAAGTAGTGCTGAAAAACAAAAAGAAGATTCCTGCAGAAATCCTGATTGTAGCTATAGGCGTAAGGCCGAATATTGAGTTTTTAAAGAGTTCGGGCATAAAAACAAACAGGGGCATTGTGGTAGATGATAAAATGCAGTCTTCCCTTAAAGACGTTTATGCCGCAGGAGACTGCTGTGAAGCGAAAGAATTTTTAAGCGGTTTGCCGCAGGTAATAGCCATTTGGCCTAGTGCTGCGCGCCAGGGCAGGATAGCAGGAAACAATATGGCGGGCGGTACGGAAAAATATACGGGTAATCTGGCAAAAAATTCTGTAGAACTTTGCGGGGTACCTACCATTTCAGTAGGTTTGACTGATACTACAAAAGAAAAAGCGCTTGAAGTAATAGAAGTTTATGAACCGGAAAATCTGATTTACAGGAAAGTGGTAATTAGAAATAATAAGATTGTAGGCATAGTTTTTGTAGGCAATATTACACGTGCCGGTATTTATACCGGGTTGATAAAAGACGGTGTGGATATTTCAAGTTTCAGGAGTCATATTTTAAAAGAAGATTTTGGGCTGATTTCACTGCCTAAAGAATACAGGAAACACCTGGTTTCAGGGGCGGGCATAGAGGTATAGGTTTGTTGAAAATGTTTTTTAAAAAATGCGGGCAAGTAGTGCTTGAAAACATTTTTTCCAAAAAACGCTCGCTTTGATTGCTCGCTCTACTGGCGGCTCCGTGTTTTGCAAAGGTCGCCGCCAGAGGTTTTTTTCAAAAATGTTTTCAATCATTGATTACATGAAATAAGCATTCTTTAAGAACATTTTTTTATTTGTGTGGGTGGGTTAATGTAGCGGCCGCATTACAATGCGGCAAATAAATAGAATCAACTGCTGTAATGGAATATTTAGGGGGAAGCGTGTTAAGGATAGATGCTAAGGGAATTCACTACAAAGAGTTAAACGAAAAAATAAATGAAGTGGTATTAAGCGGCGCAAAGGATATTGTGCTGGATAATATTAACGGCCAGCGCTATATTGGCGACAATTTAAGCGGCAGTGACGTAAAGATTACTATAAACGGCGTGCCGGGTAATGATTTGGCGGCATTTATGGACGGCCCTACTATTGTGGTAAATGCCAACGCTCAGGATGCTTTATGCAATACCATGAATTCCGGCAAGGTTGTTATTCATGGCAGCGTAGGTGACATAGCGGGCTACGCCATGCGCGGAGGAAAGCTGTTTATAAAAAACAATGTAGGTTACCGCTCAGGCATACATATGAAATCCTATAAAGATTTATTCCCGGTAATTATAGTAGGCGGTACTACGGGTGATTTTTTTGGCGAATATATGGCCGGCGGTATGGGTATAGTGCTGGGCCTTAATTCTGACCTTAAAAAAAGCGTGGTAGGAAACTATATCGGCACCGGCATGCATGGCGGAGTGATATATCTTAGAGGCAATGTGGAAGATTACCAGTTGGGCAAAGAAATAAAAAAGTTTGATTTAGATGATAATGACAGGGCTGCGCTTAAAAAACACTTAAGTGAATTTGCAGCAGACCTGAACCTGGATTTAAAAGACATTTATAATGATAAATTTGTAAAACTGATTCCCTATACGCATAGGCCGTACGGGAAACTGTATGCTTATTAAAAAAACAGGAATGAAAAAATGGTGATTATGTGATTAGTCGTTAGTGATTACGTTTAGTATCCTTGTAATATCAAATAAAATAAAAAACAAGGATTAGTGCTTCACTAAGCACGTAACCACTTAACCACATAAACACTTCAAGGGTGGTTAGTGCATACCCGCTGTTAACAAACATGGTATAACCACGAAATAACGCGGATTACTTATAAAAATGCAATGAATGCTGCCGTTTAAGTAACCAGTTATCAGGAACAATAGTGTTCCAGCAAGTAGAATGAACTACCGTTTCAGTAAGCTTCGGTATACTTGTCGGAACACTTTTTTATTTATAGGGCAAAAAGATTATACGGAGGAGTAATATGAAACTTTTAGTTAGATTGAGTTTGTTGTCAACGGCTTTAATAAGTGCCTGCCCGCTTTTTGCGCAAACCGCAGAAGCCCTGCCGGCTGTTAATTCAGGTGACACGGCCTGGGTGTTAATTTCCACCGCGCTTGTAATGCTTATGACTTTGCCGGGGCTTGCCCTGTTTTACGGCGGGTTGGTAAGAAAGAAGAATGTGTTAAGTATTCTGATGCAATGCGCCATAATGCTTTGTGTAATAAGCCTGCAATGGGTTTTGTTCGGTTACAGTTTATCATTCGGCCCGGAAAAAGGTTTTTGGGGCGGGCTTGAATGGTTTGCACTTAAAGGTGTGGGGCTGGAACCGTACCCGGCTTATGCCGCCACAATTCCGCATCAGCTGTTTATGATATTTCAGGCAATGTTTGCGGTGATAACTCCCGCACTTATCATTGGCGCGTTTGCAGAAAGAATGAAGTTTTCTGCTTTCTTGTTGTTCGGTGTGCTATGGTCCACTTTTGTTTATGCTCCTATTGCTCACTGGGTGTGGGGTATAGACGGCTGGTTAAGAAATCTGGGCGCGCTGGATTTTGCGGGAGGCACGGTAGTTCATATAAATGCCGGTATTGCCGCTATTGTAACGGCTATTGTTATAGGCAAAAGAAAAGGCCTTGATTCACCAATCCGGCCGCACAATCTGCCGTTTACTGTAATGGGTGCCGGGTTATTGTGGTTTGGCTGGTTCGGGTTTAATGCAGGCAGTGCGCTGGCGGCAAACGGTATTGCGGTAAATGCTTTTGTAGTTACCAACACAGCAGCGGCGGCTGCGGGGCTTACGTGGGCCTTGCTTGAATGGCTGCGTAACGGCAAATCCACAACTCTTGGTGTTGCCACGGGTGCCGTAGCCGGATTAGTTGCTATTACTCCTGCGGCAGGGTTTGTAAGTATAATTCCTGCCATGATAATCGGTATGGGGGTAAGCATATTGTGCTTTGTTATGGTTGATTTTGTTAAACCAAAGCTGGGCTATGATGATTCACTGGATGCTTTTGGCGTGCACGGGATAGGCGGTATATGGGGCGCTTTAGCTACGGGATTATTTGCATCTAAAGCTGTCAATTCTGCCGGAGCAGACGGCCTGTTTTTTGGAAATCCGGGGTTGTTTTTAATTCAGCTTAAAACGGTTTTAGTAACCATCGGTTACAGTTTTATAATGACTTTGATAATCTATAAACTGGTTGATATGTTAATAGGTGTAAGGGCAAAAGATAAAGAAGAAGCTATTGGACTGGATTTGACTGAGCACAACGAAGGCGCGTATACAGTACTTTAATAATTAAGTGATTACGTGGATAGGTGGCTACGTGATTAGTTATTAACTAAACACATAATCACATAAGCACTTAACCACTGTATTTTAGGCTACTAAAACAGGAGGGATTAATAATGAAACTGATAATAGCGATTATTCAGCCGTACAAACTGGAGGATGTAAAAACAGAACTCTACAAAAGAGAAGTAAACCTCATGACTGTTACAGAGGTGCTGGGTCACGGCCGGCAAAAAGGGGTGACGGAAATTTACCGCAGTACAAAAGAAACAGGTAATTTTTTAAGGAAAATACGCCTGGAGATAGCCGTAAATGATGAATTTGTAGAGCCCACCATTGAAGCTATTATCACCGGGGCAAAAACCGGGGAAACAGGTGACGGCAAAATCTTTGTTTTGGATATGCCCGAATGTGTGCGTATCCGCACCGGTGAACGCGGCGGTGTAGCCATTGGGTAAATCTGAATGACATTGTAGTATTGGAGTGTTGAAGTATTGACAGGCGGGACGCCTGTCCTGCTATATGGATCTCCGATTATTGTCTTTTCGGAGATGACAGATCTTTTAGTTTCTAAAAACCAAATGAAATGATTTTTAACGATATTATTATACTTGTTCAATTCTTTAGGTTTAAAAAACTCCCGAAACAGTTTTGAACGAAATAAATGATTTTAAGTGAATTTTTGACGTTAAATTTTCAACTGTTCGAAGTGACCGTTACATGGTCGCAAGTTTTGAAAATTTAGTTAAAAATTCACTGGTGACTGATTTCAGAAGTCAAAAATCATTATGGAAGTGAATAAACTGTTTCAAAAAGAAAAGAAGACAATAAAAAGTGCGGGGATTGCTTTGCATATGCCCGCAATCCTTTCTTTTCCTTTTAACAGTTGAATCAAGGATGCTGCCCGCAAAGACAAAAATAAATAAGCACACACCAAAAACACGCAAAACCCAATCTACCGACAACAAAACCAACCAGAAAAAATCCACCATATGCCCTCTTGACAAAAAATACTTTAACTGCTAAACTATCTAACCACTGTAACATATTGGCTCTGAAGTAAGTCTGATAGGTAGCGCAAATAAACGAAGGAGACTAAAAAATATGAGAAAAATTATATTAGTATTGTTGTTTGAATTGTTAAGTACAAGTGTTTCAGCGCAAAACGTGCTGAAACTGGATGAATACCTGCAAAAGGTAGGCCGGGATAACCCGGCACTAAAAGCCATAAATATGTCCATAGACTCTTCGGGAAACAAAATTCTTGAAATGGATATGATCTACTCTCCTTATTTAGTAGGTAATTACACCTGGATGGATGATAAAGCCGGTTCAGGTTTTGGTTCTTCTTTAAATACCAGCCAGATGTTAATAAACAGCTGGACATTTAACTTAAACAAAAGGTTTCAGACAGGTTCAAATGTGTCTTTTGGTTATACTAATACAGATACAGATATTACTCTTGCCAGCCCTACTACAATGTTTGGACCGTTTCCGGTATCAAGGTTTAAGGCTTATGATATGAAACCCTATGTAAAGGTAGAGCAGTCGCTTTTGAGGGATTTTATGTCCCGCCAGACTGATGCAAATATAAATAAAACCAAATCTCTGGTGCGCGCAGGCCAGTATATGCAGTATTTCAGCGGCCAGCAGATTATTTTAAAAGCCCACCTGGTTTATATGAACTTATCCCTTTCAAGAGAAATATTAAATTTCAGGAAAGAAGAGCTGGCGCGGTCTGAAGAAATATTAAAGTGGAGCCAAAACCGCGTAGACCTGGATTTAGCTGACGAAGGGGATTTACTGCAGGTAGAAGCTTTGCATAAATTAAGGCAGTTAACCCTGCAAATGGCAACGGAAGACGAAAAAAATGCGTCCCGGGATTATAATGAGCTGCTGGGTTTATCTGAAGATAACGTAACAGACCAGACTCAGCCGTTATCAGAAATAATTGCTGCCTGCGAAAATACTGACAAAATTACTTATACCGGACAGAGGGCGGATGTGCTGGCATCAAAAGCGTCTTATAAAAGCGCCGAATATGCGAAAACAGAAACACTTTACAGGGCTTATCCTGAAGTATCTGCCACGGGCGCTATGTCTTTACACGGTCTGGATTTAAGCCAGGCTGATGCTTTTAAGCAGATTACCGGCGCAGATAAGCCTACTTATTCCATAGGACTTAATTTAATAGTGCCCCTTGATGTGCCCACGCTAAGAAAAGTAGTAAAAGGATATGATGTGGAATATGACGCATCTAAGGAAAACCTTACAAAGGCCCAATTGTCTGCAAAAAAAGACTGGACAAAACTTTCCGAAAACTGGAAGAATGTAAAGCAAAGGCTGGCGCTGGCAAAAGAAATAAAAGAGATTCAGTCCCTCCGTCTTGCCAATGAACGCAAAAAATTTGAAAGAGGCAGGACTACCATGTTTCAGCTGTTAAGCGCAGAAAATGATTTAGATGATTCTACTATAAACGTGTACCGCTTAATGTTTGAAATGTTATCGGTAGATGCGCAGGTAGATCTTTATAATACGCAGGAAATGAAATAGCTGAAACCCCTAAACACGATTTTTAAATAGTGAGAATGGTGAAAAATTCTGTAGTGGCAGAGCTTGCTCTGCAAGCTAATAAGTTTTTTTATGTTTGTTCAGCAAGCTGAACCACTACGATAACCTTTTTTAATTGTTCCTCACAATGGCTGGAAAAAAAGTATAAAATAAAAAATAATTACATTTACCGGAGGAAACAAGAAAATGAATATAGCAAAAATGTCCATCAGGCGCCCTACTTTAATTACAGCCATCGTTGTTGCCATGCTTGTGGTGGGATTTATTTTTATGAACAGAATGAGCGTAGATATGTTCCCTGATGTCAGTTTTCCGTTTATCAGCGTAACCACCATTTACCCCGGCGCCGGCCCGCAGGAACTGGAAACCCTGGTATCAAAATTAATGGAAGAGCAGATCAGCACAATTTCCGGGTTAAAAAATGTTTCTTCAATTAACCAGGATGGCGTATCTATAGTGTTCGGTGAATTTAGTATGGAAACAGACCATAAATATGCTGAACAGCAGATAAAAGACAAAATCGCCCTTATAAGAAGCCGTCTTCCTAAGGATGTGCAGGAACCTATTGTAAAAAGGTTTGACCCTGCAGACCGGCCCATTATATCACTGAGCCTGATAGCAGACCTGCCTCCCGCAAAACTCTATGACCTGGCTGAAACCACAGTAAAAGAAAAGTTTGAGCAGGTACCCAACGTAGGTAACGTGGAAATAGTAGGCGGTACAAAGCGCGAAATACACGTAGACCTGGATTTGAAAAAGTTAAAAGAGTATGAAACCAGCGTTACTATGGTAGCCGGAAGAATTGCCGGCAACAGCCAGAATATTCCCATAGGAAAAATATCAGAAGGAAAACAGGATTTGTCTTTCAGAAGCCTGGGCGAATTCCGCTCTATACAGCAGATTAGCGACGTGGTGGTAAGTTTTTTTGCCAATGATGTGCCCGTTACAGTAAGCAAGGTGGGTAAAGTATTAGACACTACGCAGGATGAAAAAACAAAAGGCTACTTAAACGGCAAATCAGCCCTGTTAATAGAAGTTTACAAACGTTCAGGTTCTAACACTGTAGATGTGTCCAACAACATTCTAAAAAAAATCAAACAGATAAATAAGGCTGTAGAAAAACAGGCAGGCAATCCTAAGATAAACATTGTCAGGGATAATGCCAAAGCTATCAGAATGAACCTGACCGATGTTAAGATAACAATTTTTGAAGGTATTTTTCTTGCCATTATTGTGGTGTATCTGTTTTTAGGAAATTTTAAATCAACGTTTATTACCATTATGGCTCTGCCAAATAGTTTGATAGGTGCTTTTATTTTAATGGGTTTAGCGGGTTTTTCTATAAACATGCTTTCGCTTATGGCTTTGTCTCTGGCTGTAGGTTTGCTGATAGATGACGCTATAGTTGTACGTGAAAATATATTCCGCCATATAGAAGAGGGTGAGGCCCCAAAGGTAGCCGCAGAAAAAGGCACTAATGAAGTTATGCTGCCGGTTGTTGCTACTACACTGGCTATTATTGCCGTGTTTTTGCCCGTTGGTTTTTTGCAGGGTATGGTAGGCCAGTTCTTTAAAGAATTTGGTTTGACCATAGTGTTTGCTATGGCAATTTCTTTGTTTGATGCGTTAACGGTAGCACCCATGCTTTCAGCATATTTAATCGGGAAAATTGACAGAACCCGCAAGCCAAATTGGCTGGAAAAAATAGTTTACGCTCCTGCCGACAGGTTCAATGATTTTTATAATGTAGTTGAAAAAATGTACGAGAAGCTTATAAAATTTACCCTGAAGCACAAATTAAGAATTATTCTAATTTCTCTTTCGGCACTTGTGCTAAGCCTGGGTTCTGTGGTAAAAATTCCAAAGACTTTTATGCCCACCAATGAATGGGGAGAGTTTTTTGTAAACCTGGAAGCAAAGCCCGGAACATCGCTGAGCCAGATGGATAAATATGCCCTGCAGATAGATGATCTGCTAAGAAAAGAAAAGGAAGTAGAAATGGTGTCAGTCTCTGTAGGTAATTCAAACGGAGAAAGCAATATAGCTTCATTATATGTCCAGATGGTGCCGGCCAATAAAAGAAAACGCTCTACCGCAGATATGAAAGTATATGTCAGAAAAATGCTGGAACCCTATAAAGATACTATGAATCCGGTAGTGGCAGATGTATCTATGGCTGGAGAAGACAACCCGTTTTTTCTAATTCTCAAAGGCAATGATCTTGATGCACTTTCCAGCGAAGCAAATATTCTTATAGAAAAGTTTAAAACAATTCCGGGTCTTGTAGACCTGAATACTAATTACAAAGCGGGTAAGCCTGAGTACCAGGTGAAAATGATTCCTTCAAAAATGGTGAAGCTTGGTGTGCAGTCTATCAGCGCCGGCATGGAATTAAGAGGTATGGTTGAAGGTATACTCCCTGCAAAATACAGGGAAAACGGCATGGAATATGACATCCGTGTTATGTTAAATGACGAACAGAAAGATATTAGTAAACGATTTGATATGCTTTATGTGCCCAATGTAAATATGCAATTAGTAAAACTTAAAAATGTTGCAGAGCCTGTAGTAACCACAGGGCCGTCAAAAATATTCCGCAGAAACCGTTCCCGTTATGTTGCCATTACGGGAAACCTTGGTAAAAATGGCGCCATTGCAGATATTACAGCTGAGGCTAATAAAATTCTTGAAAAAGAAAAAATGCCGGAAGGTGTGGAGTATGAATTTTCCGGTTCTTCGGAAGATTTTGAAGATCTTTTTATAAATATGATAATTGCCGCGGGGTTGTCGGTAGTGTTTATTTATTTTGTGCTGGCAAGCCTGTATGAGTCGCTGATTATTCCATTTACAATAATGATGGCGCTTCCGCTGGCAATTATCGGTGCGCTGATTGCCCTGCTTATTACAGGCCATTCAATAAATATGTTTACTATGATTGCGCTTATCATGTTATTCGGGTTGGCTACAAAAAACTCTATTTTGCTTGTGGATTATACTCAGCAGCTTATGCGTAAAGGCCTGGCACGAGATGAAGCGCTGGTAAAAGCCGGCGTGGTAAGATTGCGCCCGATTCTAATGACTACATTTGCGTTGATTGCCGGCATGTTGCCGCTGGCGCTGGGGTTAAGCGAAGTAGGTAAATTCCGCAGTAGTATGGGTGTGGCAATTATCGGCGGGTTGATAAGTTCTACATTTTTGACGCTGGTAATTATTCCTGCTGTGTTCGGCTATATGGATACATTCAGGCTCTGGACCAGAAAACTATTGGGCAGGCCGTTAACCAGAGAAATAGATGTTGAAAATTAACCGTAAGTGCCAGCTTTTTTGCAGGCACTTTTGTTTATAGCATCATAAAGGTAGAAGCAGGCTTACTGATTATCCATTTTATCATAGGATATCAGTACATTGCCCATAGTCAGCCTGCTATCAGAAAGTTTTTATTTTTGTTTTTTCTTATCAACTTATCAACTATATTTAGAAGGGAGGAGAAAATGTATTGTGTAAAAAAGTTTTTAGACAGAATAAGGGAACACAAGGAAATTATGCACCGGCATTTCACTTCAAGGCTGGATGACGATGTGGTAAAATTCGGTCTCAGTCCGTCGCATTTTGCCGTAATGAATTATCTTTTAAACGGCAAAACAACTCTGATGAGTGAAGCGGCCCGGGAGCTGAAAATAACTCTGCCTACTATGACAAACATCATTGATCATCTGGAAGAGAAAAAACTTATTGCACGCATACGCCAGGAAGATGATCGCAGAGCCATAAAAATAAGCCTGACAAAAAAAGGAAAAGAATTATTGGATGACATTTGCGGTGACTGGGAAAACCAGTTCGGGAAATTTGTAAACAGCTTGAAAGCAGGCGATAAGAAAAAATTAATGAATTCCATAAACACTTTAATAGACATTGTAAAAAGCCACCATTGCAAGTGCAAATAAAATTGACTCAAATACTCTAATTTTGTATAGTAATGATATCATTACTGTCCAAATTAGCCGAAAGCAAATTCTCGCTGTAGGCTGTTAAGATTAGCTTTGCTCTTTTCATGGAACGGCGCATTAAGCCAAT
>MGVC01000082.1 GCA_001800285.1 Elusimicrobia bacterium RIFOXYA2_FULL_39_19
TTTTTTCATTATTCTTTCATTTTAGTTTTGACATTATCTTCAAAAATTACCATACTGATGTGTGTGTTGATTGCTTGCCTGGATCTGACCAGTCTTTTGTAGCAACTCCTTTTTTTCCATCTCCAGCCTTCATAGCCATTAACTCTTGGTCTCCATACCAAGAATAATCAGGATAGTCTCTTATTCCAGCAACATTATAAGTATCTGGTTTATTCGGGTCTGTACCAGAAATACTATTTTCATAATCATCCGGAAGTCCATCTTCATCAGTATCAATTTCTCCTACCCAAGGACCTTGCCATTGATCATATACCCATTTGTGATAAAGTTCATGAGCACATACTTCAGAAACACAGTCAATCCCTTTTGCTCCTCCAAAAACAATACCTCCAATAGAGTATTTACTAGGATAATGTTCGCCAGCTGCTTCATCACCAAGACGAAGTGTACTGGGTGGAATAAATTCTCCATATCCAGAAGCTCCATATGTAAACTGATTTATATCTGAAACAACGTTTCCGTCTTTCCAATAATAAAACCAGTTCGGTATTGTATTATTTGGACTATTATATGCGTTTTTTGTGAAGAATATCTCAACTTCTTGCATTATATTAATGTTAACAAATTCTTGATATGATAAACTAATCCATTTTTTTCCAAAATCATTGTTAGAGGTTGGTAACCCCTCGTAATTAAATAGTATACTGGAACCCGCCGCGTTGGATGGTTCACATGTTAATGCTGATCCATTTATTGGACTTATTGACCATGATAATTTTGAATTTTCTGACTGAATACCTGTAGTTCCTGTTCCAAAAATACTACATAGCCCTGTACTATTAGTATTGAAAGAAAAATTATTATCTGTAATTGGATCATTGTTTGGTTCTAATATTTCTACTTTCAACACTGTAAGTTTTGCTTTATCTGAAATAATCTCATTTACCCCTGATTTAGCAGTTACTTGTAATTCTATCCCTCTTAAATCACTCTTGGTTATTCCTTCTATGTAAATATCTTCCGGCAATTCTGCGTTTGTGTATTCGTAAGGCAATGATATAGGGTCTCCGCCAGTTTTTTTGTTTTTCCAGATTTTTATATTTTGCTCACCTAAATTACAGCTTAATAATACTTTATCTGCTAAAGCTCTTGGCTGAGCAGGAAATATAGTGACTTTTAATAAATCATTTTCATTAGAAGTTGTAGTTGGCAGGTCTGCTGAATCTATTATATTATTATTGTTATCATCATCCTGATTTTCACACACAAAACCGCCTTCCAAATACTTATCTGCATCAGGCACGTTTTCTATGTTTAGCATATCTTTTTTTGTTACTGTTATAGTTTCTTTTGCCAGATCACTGCCGGTTGCTTTTATTTCTATATCATCCAGTTCTGCGCTTGGGGCAAGGCCCTGCACATACATTCTTACAGGCACGCCTACCACCATGTTTTCCAGCTGGACCTGCGCGTTTGGTGTGCCGGCTTCTGTTCTTATAAGGGCTTTGTTCGGGTCACTTACTGATATGGTTACAGGTTCAGGATGATTTATTTTCAGGGTTATGTCCATAGGTATTTCTTCGTATTGGGGCACTATGTTTCCCTGCGGAAAGCTAATAGTTACACCGGACTCCCCGTTTACGGTTATTTCTTTCATATCATAGCTAAGGGCATTGGTGCCGTTTAAGGCGGATTTGTACTCAACTTCTATCAGGCCGGTCCCGGTTTTAAGCGCTGTAAATAATGGTTCGTTGGAGGTGGTGTTACCCGCTTTCGCAGAATGCCTCAAGTGTAAACTTAGGTATGAATGCGTTGTAGGGTATCCCCTAAAGCTGCTTATGCAATGCGGCAAAGAGCCGCGAATATTGCAGAAGCGGTTAGCGGCAGGGGATGTTCTTCGGCGGGTTTTGCCGAAGATGAAGCAGCTGCTATGGGTGTAAGCCCATAGTGCTTCACTGAATGTGCCAAAATCTGCGGGGCTTACACTCCACTTATAAGTGCCTGGGGGAATCCGGGGCTGGCCGTCTGCCCTTACACGCAGAGGCTGGTTTAAAAACATTGTTTCCTGGTACTGGGATATTTTTACGCTGTTGCAGGTAACGCCGGCTACATTATCTATACCAAAACCTGAAAAACCGTTTTTCTTAAAGGTAGCCATGTTTATGGACAAACCGTTTATGCCGTTTCTTGTGTAGGTTTTTTGGGACATGACTAGATAATACGATATTCTTTCTTTTGAAATTCCTGCATACATGTTTTACAACCACTCAGCTTCCCATCCCGCAAGAGAGGGAACATTGTTTAAACTTCATGATTAATACATCATACTAAATCCCAACTATTTGCTTGTCAGATAAATCGGACCGCTACAATGTTCTTTCAATCATCGCATAACATGGAATTTTGGGGACATACTACATAAACAAGCCAGGAGAGTTAAGCACTTTTCAGGTGAAAGCTCTAAAATGATACCTGTGTTTTTTAAAACACTGAACCGAAGTTAAAGTAATACTCATACTTATCATTTATGGGAGAATAGGCCGCATAGAAGTTTAAAGGCATATAAAATGACTGGAGCACAAATGTATCAAAACCAATACCTATACCGTAACTGTACCTGTAATCTATTTTTTCTTCCGGTATATCTTTGGAAACAAAACCGTTGTCAATAAATGCTGTACCGTAAAATGACCGGAAAAGAAAATCCGGAAACATAAAAGCGGTGTAATAATCAATGTCATAAACTATTGGAAAACGCCATTCCAGGTTGTACACCAGCAGTTTTGACCCATATACCTGATTATTAGCATACATTCTCACGCGGTCAAACCGTTCAAGCCGGTATTCGCTTTTATCCCTGCCTCCGCTTACAATGCCCATCAGCCTGTTTCCCAGGGCATGCTCTTTTCCCAAAGAAAAATATTTATTGTATTCTACGGTAGTATTTTGGTACACGTAATCTCCGCCAAAATCATCTATGCCGAATTGCTGTGTTATTTCAAATCTTGAACCGCTGGTGGGCTGGATAAACTTTCTTTCAATTGTGTTATTCACATACGCAACTGCAAACGCATGCCCGTTTCTTACAGTTTTTTCAATATTTACCGGGTCAGTTTTATCTAAAAATGTATTTACTGAATTTTCTGCAGCAAAAATAACGCTATTTACCCTGTCTATAGGATAATTTACACCAACCGTTTGTGAATGAATTACCCTGTAGTATTGCCCGTACCAGTCAAGATAGGCGCCTTCACCGGTAAAATTAAAAAATAGCTGGGGCCTGTACTTTAAAAATGCGTAATTTACGCTGTAATCCAGAAATTCTGACCCGCTGGAATACTGCGTAGAAACCGCAGCTGTATGGTTGCCCAGCATTTCCGATATCTGCCAGTACATGGCAATGTATAAACCGTCATAGGTTGAATAATAAAACAATGGAAAAAACAGGTCTGTTGAAGGGTACAATTTATACCTGCTATAAAGCATACTGCCTCTTCGGTCCAGGACACTGCTTTTTTCTATGCTTTCCTTTACAATTTCTTTTATTTCATTTTCAAGCAGGGCTGTTTCTGCAATATAAATCTGCCTGCTGCCTTTTCTGTATGATGAAAATGCAATGCTTTTTCCGCTATTGGAAAATGAAGGGTTAAAATTGCCGCCTACAATATTGGTCAGCTTTTTTGTTTGTTTTGTGTTTATATCAAACTCATACAAATTATACATTCCATCAGAATCTGATACAAATATAATCTTACTGCCGTCAGGCGAAATATCCGGAGAAAATTCGTCACCTTCCATATCAGTAAGCTGAATTAATTCATTGCTGTCAAAAATGTATTTGTACAAATCTTTCTGGTAGGGCTTTTTGGAACTGCTGGTTTTAGTTTCTTTTGTAAAAACCATGAAAGTGCCGTCTTTTGAAAACCTGGCATCTGAAACATCATTCAAATCCTTAAAAACCTGTTTTATAGCAGTGCCGTTTATGTCACACGTGTATATCCCGGTATAGCCGCCGCCTAGAGCAACAAACAATATTTTGCTGCCGTCATAGGAAATATCAGCTGAATTTATTACATCAAAACCGGTTTTTATTTTACTTAAGTCTTTTTTGTGATAGTTGTACAAATAAATATAATCTTTCTGCTGTTTTTCTCCCACAAAAACCAGATAATTATTATCCTTGCTTACAGACAACCCTCTGCCTGAATTATTCAGGTATTCCAGTTCGCCTTTATCTTTCTGCCCAACCAGCATTTCAATTATTCCGGTTTCCAGATTTTGGCATACTATTTCTGTAAATCCTTTTTTATCAGTTATGTAAAATAGTTTTTTATCTTCCGTGCCAAATACAGGATTTGTATTGAAATCATTATAAATTTTTGATGCCGTTATTCTTTTACCGTATTTTTCCGGTTCCTGCAGGCCTTCTGATTCAAAAGTGTATTTTTCTTCCAGATATTCGTTGAATTTTATGTTTAAGTCATCAAGAGATATACCCAATGTTTCCAGCAGTATCATGTTGGGGTCAATTTTTTCCCTGTAACTATTAAGCAGTTCGGCCAGTTTGTCTTTTCCGTATTCCTGCTCTATAAAAAGCATAAGGGCATTGCTTTCCTTATAAGCCAGCGTTACCTGGTGCGGTTTTACGTGCCCGAAACTGTGCAGTTTCTGCAATGAAATAAGGTTTCCGGAAATAACCGCGTCACGCAGGTACATATCTCTTTCTGCTGAAGCTAAATCTTTGGTGTTATATTCTGCCAGGCCCTCCATAAGCCAGTTTGGATACAAAACAAATTTTATAAGTTTAGCCGATTTCCAGAATCCGCCGAATAAAACATTAAACTCTATGGCGTGTGTTAATTCGTGTTTAGTAAGGTACAACAACATTGATTTCGGGCCGTTGTAGTATAAAACCAGACGGTTTTTAAAAGCTTCCGTTACACCGCCGGTGCCTTCACCTATGTCTGCAATATTTGTCTGTTCGAAATCGTTGTGCCCGATATACAGAAACACCGGTATTCTTTCTTCCTTTTCAATCTGAAGATTATGTTCCGAAGTAAGGCTCCGGTAACTTTTTTCAAGAAAATCTTCAAACAACGGGGCTATATTTTTACCTTCATCGTAAAAATAAATATCAAAATGTTCGGTTTTGTAAATCTGCCAATTGAACTGTTTTGTGATAACCTTGTTGGCTGAATTTAATGGGGTGTATATAAAGGAAAGAAGCAGTAATAGGAGGAGTTTATTTTTCATTTTTGCGCTTTTTATTTTCCGGTTAGTGGCAGCTGCAATTTGTACAATTATGGCCGGAAGAACAATTACCGCAGGAAGAATTTGAACCTGCCGGCCCTGAGCCGATGCCTTTAGCGGAAAATCTGGACATAAGTTTGGTAAGTTCTTTACTCCCACATTCCGGACAAAGAGCCTCTTCACCAGAAAAAAGCAGGAGTTCAAACTGTTTGGAGCATTTTTGGCACTTGTATTCAAATATTGGCATGTTTTTTCACCATAGTACGACCGGCTTACAGCAAACTACCGGAGCTGGAGCTTAAGTTTATTTTTCTTCCAGCACCTGGCCCAGGCTTGGGATAGGGATATTTGAATATTTTTTTACCAGTTCTTTTTCCATATCCAGCTCAAGTTTTTTTATGGACAGGTCAATTTTTTTTGTCTTTTTATCTGCCCGCAACACTTTTGCTTCTATTTCATCGCCCATTTTAAAATTGGTCCTGAACTCAAAATCCCTGTCACGAGTCATTTCACTCTTGTGCAGGAATGAGTCTACATCATTATCCAGTTTTACAACCATGCCGAAATCCAGAATTTTAACTATTGTTCCCTTTACTATTGAGCCCGGATGATATTTTTCATACGGGTCTTGTGTCAAATGCTTAAGTGAAAGATGAGCTCTTTCTTCATCCGGTTTTATTTCTATGACAACGGCTTCAATTTCACTGCCGGGTTTTACCATTTCTTCCGGATGCCTGATTTTTTTTGTCCAGGACATGTCCTGAATAGGAATCAAACCTTCAAAACTGTCTTCAATGCGCACAAAAACGCCGAAGGGGGCTAGTTTCGTTACTTTGCACTGTATCTTTGTGCCGGTCGGGTATTTGTTTTTTAATTCCTGCCAGGGATTATCCTTCATCTTTTTAAGCGATAACGATATTTTTTCTTTTTCACGGTTAACTTCAATCACCTTCAATTCAACTTCATCGCCTTTTTTCAGTAATTTCTTTGCATTCTCTACTCTTTCTTTCCAGGACAGCTCTGAAACGTGTATTAACCCTTCCACTCCGGGTTCAATTTCGGCAAAAGCTCCGAAATCTACAACAGAAGTAATCCTGCCTCTTACTGTTGACCCGGGTTTATACTTCTGTTCAATATTATCCCAGGGATGGGCTTTAAGCTGTTTTAACCCCAGGGATATTTTGCCTTTGTCTTTTTCTATGCCCAGCACTTTAACGGATATATTTTCGCCTACAGTTAAAACGTCACCTGATTTGTTTACTCTATGCCATGCCAGATCGCTTATATGTACCAGGCCTTCCACTCCGCCGCCTATATCAAGGAATGCGCCGAAATCTGTAAGCTTTGTTACTGTGCCCTGAATTACATCGTCTGCTTTTATATTAGCAAGTATTTTTTCGGCATTTTGCCTTCTTTCAATATCCACAACTTTTCTGTGCGACACTACAATGGATTTATTTTTATTGTTGATTTCAGAAATTAAAACTTTTATTTCGCGGTTTAACAGGTCATTAAGCGAATCTATTGATTTTGTATCTATCAATGACATTGGAAGAAACGCGTCAAGCCCTATGTCAACTATAAAACCGCCTTTAATTTTTTTAACTATGGTTCCGTTAATTACTTCGTTATTTGATGCGGCTGTTTTTAATCTGTCCCACATCAGCCTCTGCCGGGCCTGGCTATAGGATACTTTGTAATACCCGTTTTCCATGCCTCCTAAATACACTACTTTTATATCTTTGCCGGTTATAAAATCTGCCGGTATGCCTCTCTGGCCGAATTCTTCTATAGGTATAAATCCTTCTGATTTCATACCTAAATCTACTGAAACACCTTCTTTGTCTACGGATACAATTTTTACTGTTAAAACTTCTCCGATTTTATGCGTCTGTAAACCATTTACTGCATCTTTAAAATTCAAATCCATTTCGTCCATATATCTTAACTCCCTTTTCTTAAATTTGCTGCATATATTTTATAATGCTCTTTATCAACCAGGTAGGAGTGGAAGCTCCGGCAGTTATACCGGCAACCTTTACGCCTTTCAAATGTTTTTTAGTTATTTCTTTCTCGGATTCTACGTGATAAGTAGCAACATATTTTGAGCAGATATCTTTAAGGCGCGTAGTGTTCCCGGAATTTTTTCCACCTATGACAAACATCACGTCTACCTTTTTTGCCAGGTTTGCAGCTTCTTCCTGGCGTTCATTTGATGCGCTGCAGATTGTATTGAATATTTTTATACTTTTATACTTTTTTGATAATTCCCGTACTAATGTATCAAATTTTTCTGCGGACTGGGTTGTCTGGCTAACAACTGCTACGGGTTCCGGAAGTTTTAACTTTTTTACTCCAGAAACAGAATTAACAACTTTAACCTGTTTGCTTGCATAAGACACCAACCCTATTGTTTCCGGATGGTCTTTTTCACCTATAATAACAATATTATACCCTTCCTGGGTAAGTTTTTCTATGAGGTTTTGTACCCTTTTTACGAAGGGACAGGTTGCATCTATAAGTTCAACAGTGTTTTTTTTGATTTTCTGCATAAGTTCCTTAGGCAGGCCGTGGGTCCTGATAATAAGAGTGCCTTTGCGGACGGATTCAGGGTTATCAATAGTTTTTATTCCCATATCTGCTAGCCGGTTCACTTCAATTTTGTTGTGCATCAAAGGTCCTACCGTATAGATGGGCCGCTGGCGCGTTTCAGGTGCTTTTTCAGCATGTTCTACCGCTTTTTTTACACCGTAACAAAACCCGGCCTTGTCAGCAATTTCAATTTTTAATTTGTTTTTTTTCATTATTTGCATGCATCTGTGCTTTTATTTTATCTGCTACCTGTTTTGATATTGAGTCATAATCGGCCTGAGTGTATTTTTCCGGAGGGTATACCGGCTCCATAAAATGCACTTCCAGCCGTTTGAATTCTTTCAGTTTATTTGAATTTACTATACAGCACGGCACTATGGGAACCTGGGACCAGCAGGAAATCATGCCTATGCCGTTTTTTACTTCAAAATCATTTTCACTTCTACGGCCGCCCTGCGGAAACATCAATACGGTATTACCCTGCATTAAAAGCCTTTTTACATTTTTTATGGCGCCGAAATCTGATTTTTTTCTTTCTACCGGGAAAGCATTTACTTTTCTCAGCAACCAGCCGAAAACAGGATGAGAAAACAACTCTTTTTTTGCCATATAACTTATAGGTCTGTAAATGGAGGCGCCTATAAGCGGCGGATCTACAAAACTTAAATGGTTTGACGCTATAAGCACGCCGCCTTTTTTAGGAATAAATTTTCTGCCTGTAACTTTGGCCCTGTAAATGCCGTGATATGTTGTCCTGAAAAAAATCCAGCCCAAAAAATATAATAGATTTCCAATAAAATTCATAAATTATATTTTCTCAATTAATTCCCAGAAATTCGGAAATGATATATCTACACATTCAGAATTATTTATTTCTGTTTCACCATCCGCGCACAGACCTGCTATGGCGGTTGTCATAGCTATTCTATGATCATCGTAGCTCTCCACAATCGCGCCGTGAAGTTTTACCGGACCGTCAACTATAAATCCATCTTCCAGCTCTGTTATAACTGCACCCATTTTTTTTAGTTCGCTTGAAATTGCTTTTATTCTATCGCTTTCTTTTACTCTCAGTTCTCCGGCACCTTTTATTACAGTTTTTCCCTGGGCCTGGCTGGCAATAAGCACAAGTAAAGGTATTTCATCTATCAACTGGGGCACTAGTGCAGTATCAAGTGTTATGCCTTTTAAGCTGCTGACTTCTGCTACAATATCACCTACGGGTTCATTACAAACAATTTTAAAATTTTCAATTTTTATTTTTGCGCCCATGGTTTCCAGTGCTTTCAAAAAACCCGTCCTGCCTTCGTTAAGGCCTACATTTTCAATTTTTATTTTTGATTTTTTTGCCAGAAGCCCCGCAGCTATAAAAAATGCCGCAGAAGAAAAATCACCCGGCACATAAATATCTTTTGCTTTAAGCTCAGCTTTACCCTCTACGGTTACTATATTATTTTTATACTTTATTTTTGCGCCAAAATACTCCAGCAATCTTTCTGTGTGATCTCTGGATAAGCCCGGCTCTATAACTGTAGTTTTTCCATGTGCCTGTAATCCGGCAAGCAGTACGGCAGATTTTACCTGAGCACTGGCTATGGGCAAGTTATAGGTTATGGGTTTTAAATCCGGATTACCGGTAATTTTTAACGGCGGGTACTGGGAATTTGCTGCCTGTATTTTTACACCCATCAGGCCCAAGGGCTCCATAACACGTTTCATAGGCCTTTTTGAAAGGCTTGCATCGCCAAACATCTCTGTTTCAAAATTCTGGCCTGCAAAAACACCAGAAAGAAGCCTGATGGTAGTGCCGGAATTTCCTGCATTTATAGGTATCTCAGGTGCTTTTAATCCGTTAAGACCCTTGCCTTCAATATACAACTGTGTTTTATCTTTTTTTATTTCAATACCGCACTGCCTGAAAGCTTCAATAGTGCGGCGGCAATCATCACCGTCAAGATAATCATAAACGGTACAATGCCCCTGGGCAAGGCCTGCAAATATTACGGACCTATGAGTTATGGATTTATCACCGGGAACTTTTAGGGTTGCGTTGATGTTCAGTTTCGGTTTGATTTTAATAGTTGGCATCTGTTTTGCCTGGAATCTGTAAAGTATTTATGTAATTTTTGTGTGTTATTCAGTTCACTTTGAACTTTTTTTAATATGCCTATATATTCTGAAATGGCTTTGTTTAATTCCTTTTTGTTTGCATAGCTTATGGCAGACCAGATACCCGGGTCTGAATCACTAATACGGGTAATATCCCGAAACGAGCCCGCCAGCAACGCAGCGGTTTTACCATTTCCAATATTTTTTCTGTTTACAATTTCCACTAAAGCGCCTGAAAGCACATGGGGCAGGTGGCTGGTGGCGCTTACTACGCTGTCATGGTCCTGAGGAGTCATAAAAAATATTTTTGCGCCTGTACTTTCCCACAAACACGCTATTTCGCCTGCGGCAAGTTTATCATCTGTTTTAAGCGGGGTTAAAACAACTGCAGCATTTTTATATAAATCAGCAGCTGCATGATTCACGCCTGTTTTTTCAGAACCCGCCAGCGGGTGAGACCCGATAAAATGTATTTTTTTTCTGCTTTTGATAAGGATTTTATTTATGCCGGTTACAATGGATGTTTTTACACTGCCGGCATCAGTAACTATAGCGTTGTTTTTAAGATGCGGAAGGATTTTTTCAAAGAAAGGCACTATATTGTCAACCGGCGTGCATAAAACTATTATATCAGCATCTTTTACGCCTTCTTTGTAATCAAGCGTAAAATCATCTATTGCGTTAAGCTTTTTCGCCAGTTTCAGTTTTTCAATATTTCTTCCGATACCGGTAATTTTAACTTTGGGGTTCCGGACCCCGGCTTTTTTTAATGCTTTACCAAGAGAACCGCCTATAAGTCCGACACCGATAATGGCAATTTTTTTTACACTCATGCTGTTCTTCCGACTGCCTCTGCAACTTTTTTAATAGTCTTCATCAGCTGACTGAATTGTTCCGGCAGCAAACTCTGGGCGCCGTCACAAAGCGCTTCTTCAGGTTTTGAATGAACTTCTATTATAAGCCCGTCTGCTCCAGCAGCAACAGCCGCCAGTGCCATAGCAGGAATATACCTTCTTACACCCACTCCATGCGAAGGGTCAACTATTACGGGTAAATGGCTGTGATGTTTTATAACCGGGACTGCATTTAAATCTAGGGTAAACCGTGTAGCTGTTTCATAAGTTCTTATGCCTCTTTCACATAAGATAACATTGTAGTTCCCTTTTGACATTATATATTCCGCGCTCATTAATAATTCTTCAACCGTAGCTGAAAGACCCCTTTTTAAGAGTACGGGTTTATTTATGCTTCCTACTTCTTTAAGCAAGTCATAATTCTGCATGTTTCTTGCGCCAATCTGAAGCACATCGGCATATTCGCTGACAAGTTCCAGTGTTTCGGGACTCATGATTTCCGTTACTACCGGCAGGCCCGTAGCTATTTTTGCTTCCCTCAAATATTTCAAACCTTCTTCACCGAGGCCCTGAAAAGCATAAGGGCTGGTTCTTGGTTTAAAGGCGCCGCCACGTAAACAACAGGCGCCGTATTTTTTGACTTTCTGGGCAACATCGATGGTTCTTTCGCGGGATTCTACCGAACACGGGCCGGCTATGACAACAATTTTTTTCGAACCAACGGTTACTTTATCGCTTATTTTTACGGTTGAATTTTCTTTTTTAAATTCCCTGCTGCAGAGTTTGTAGGGTTTAGAAATCGGGGTAATGGTTTCAACGGCCGGTATGGATTCAAATATTCCGCGGGTAGTAATGGCCTTTTCGCCAATTACACCAATTATGGTTTTTATTTCGCCTTTTGAGATATGCGCGGTAAAACCAAGCTCTTTGATTTTATTTACTACCTGTTTTATTTCGTTCTGCGATGCATGCGCCTTAAGCGTTAATATCATGCTATTTATTCCTCCAGAATATTCTTTAACTCTTTTATAAAGATGCTGTTTTCATTTTTTTTGCCAACCGTCACCCTGAAATGGAAGGGCAGTTCATATTCATCCATAGCACGGACTATCACGCCTTTTTTAAGCAGCTGGTTGAATACGTCTTTGCCTTTTTTCGGGGCTGATTCTACAAGTATAAAGTTTGCGACGGTTTTAATATATTTAAGCCCAATTTTTTCCAGCTCGGCATAAAGATACTTTTTTCCGTTTTCAACAACTTTCAGGGCTTTTTTAATCTGCGTTTTTTCATCTTTCAATGCTGCCAGTACCGCATATTGAGTGATTAGAGTAATATTAAATGGAGGCCTTATCCTGTCTAAATATCCTATAACTTCGGAATTTGCAATGGCATAGCCTGCACGTAATCCTGCCAGGGCATATATTTTTGAAAATGTTCTAAGAATCACCAGGTTTGGATATTTCTTTAATAAACTCACGCTGTCCGGGTATTTTTTTTCAATGAGTGCAAATTCATAGTAAGCTTCATCTACTATTACCAGAGGCGGGGTATCGCCTTTTTTAGCTAACCCTTCAAGAAAACTTTCCAGTTCCTGACCGGTATTGTATGTACCGGTAGGATTATTGGGGTTAGCTATAAAAATCATTTTCGTTTTTACGTTCAACACCGCAGCCATTGCGGGCAGGTCATGCGTATAATTTTTCATAGGCACGGTTACTACACTGCAGCCCATCAAATCGCCGGCCATTTTGTAGCGGATAAATGCATGTTTGCTTACCACTATTTCATCGCCTGGGTTTAAAAACACTTTTCCCAACAATTCTATGATTTCATCTGAACCAGAACCGAACAGTACCTCGTTAAAATTTACGCCGGTTTTTGCGGCCATAGCTTTTCTTAGCTCATAGCTTACACCTTCCGGATAACGGTACACTTCTGAAGCCGCTTTTTTAATGGCGGCTATTACTTTTTTTGACGCACCCAATGAATTTTCGTTTGAAGCAAGTTTTACTATATTTCCTTTTATGCCGAGCTCTCTTTTTACCTCATTAATAGGTTTACCGGGCACATAAGCCTGAAAATTTTCTATCTCTTTTCTCACTAACTTTTTTATATCCATTTTTTGCCTTTGTTTATGGTTTTACTAATAACTTAACTACTAACCACATAATCACAGTTTTTGGTTTTTATCATTCTGCTTTCGGATAGGAGCCCAATATTTTCAAAAACACACACTGTTTGTTAAGTTCCTGCAGCGCAAGCCTTACTTTTTTATCTTCAATGTGGCCTGCCAGGTCAATAAAAAACACATACTCCCATGCTTTTTTCTTCGTGGGCCGGGATTCAATCTTGGTAAGGTTTATCCCGTATTTCTGAAAAGGGGCCAACATGCTATGCAGGGCACCTATTTTGTCTTTGATGGAAAACATTATTGACGTTTTGTCGTAACCGGAACGGTTTGTAATCTGCCTGCCGATAACAAGAAACCTGGTAAAGTTTTCTTTTGAGTCTTCTATACCTCTGGCCATAACCTTCAGTTTATATACATCACCCGCCAAATATGAACCTATTGCAGCAGAATTTTTTGTTTTTGCCGCCAGTTTTGCCGCTTCTGCTGTAGAGGACACCTCAACTATTTCAACTTTCATAAGATTAAACTCCAGCCATTTTCTGCACTGAGCCAGAGGCTGATAATGTGTAAAAACCTTTTTAATTGATTTCAGATTTTCCGCGTTTGCCAACAGGCACTGCTCTATTCTCAGGTTAATTTCCGAACAGATAAGCAGGTCTGATTCATAAAAAATGTCCAGAGTATGGTTTACTATGCCTTCAGTGGTGTTTTCTATGGGCACTACACCGTAATCAGCACGGTTTTTTTCTACTGCCTGAAATACATCTCCTATGCTTTTACAGGAAATAAACTCGCTGTATCTGCCAAAATTTTTAACTGCTGCCAGATGAGTGAATGTTGCTTCCGGGCCAAAGTATGCTATTTTTAAACTGGCTTGCAGGGCCCGCGCCGAATGCAGTATTTCATTAAAAATGTTCTGTGTGCTTTCCCGAGTAAGGGGCCCTTTATTGTTTTCAAGAATACGGGTCATTACTATTTTTTCTCTGTCCGGTATGTAAATTTTGTCCCCTAATTTTCTTTTTAACCTGCCTATTTCAAGGGCAAAACCCGCCCTTTTATTAAGCAATTCAAGAATTTTTAAATCCAGACTGTCTATTTCTTTTCTGATTTTATTTTTATCAACATTTTTCATAAAAATACCTCTGAAAATGAATATTTATTTACGGTTGAATATCTTACAAAAACAAGCCTTGTTTGTCAATTACAGGTTTTTTAGCAAAATTGCTTTTATTTTAAATCTTTTATATATTTAAATTAATAACCTTATAAACCATAGGATTAACCCTGTAAGTACTAAAATGAACCCGAAAATAGACAATTTTTACATTCAGTGGCATTTAACTGACCGGTGTAACTTAAGATGCCTGGGTTGTTATCAGGATAATTTTACAAACGAATCAGACCTTCCCCTATCTCTGCTAAAAAATGTTGCCAATAACTTATTTGAAACTCTTGCCGGCTGGAACGCAAAACTTTCAGTAATGCTTACCGGAGGAGAACCCTTTTTAAAAAATGGATTGTGGGATTTAATACAATATTTAAATACTTCTCCCTTGGTAAGCGATATTGGCATAATAACCAACGGCACTCTGATTGACAAACATATTGATAATCTGAAAAACTATTCTAAGCTCAGCAAAATTCATATATCCTTAGACGGTACCACGCAAAATTCAAACGACGAAATACGCGGCAGCAGCACATTTAAAAAAGTAATGGAAAATATTAAACTCTTAAAAAAACACAATATACCCGTAACTGTAATGTTTACGCTTATGAAAGATAATCTGAAGGATGCAAAAAATCTTTATGCACTTTTACAACCGCTGGGGGTTGAGGGTTTTATTATTGAAAGATTCGTGCCCATCGGGCAGGGTAAAACTATTGCAGATAAAGTAGTAAACGCGCAGGAACTTTATGATTTGTATGAATATTACTTCAAAATGCTTGACGTAGCTTATGTTCCGGAAGAAATGGCAAAATATAAAGCCATACAAATAAAATTCGGATTGCAGGATATTTTCACCGCAGAATGCATAGTCGGTAGGGACGGAATGGCCATACTGCCTAATGCCGACGTGCTTCCCTGTAGAAGATTTAAACTACCCATAGGAAACCTGCTGACAACCCCGCTTAAAGAAATCTGGCAAAGTTCACAGGTGCTTAATGAAGTAAGGAATAAAAATAATCTTAAAGGTAAATGCAGGACATGTGCTCACGCGGAATGTATTGGCTGCAGGGCTATGACTTACTCTCTTTGCGGTGATTATCTTGAAGCAGACCCGCATTGCTGGCTATGATAACGGCAGAAAACATAAAGTTAGTTTTTATATTCTTATTACGGCAGGTTTATTTTCTTCGTTTTTTGTGACTTCAGCTATCAAATCATCGACAGTTTTCCATTCAGAAGAATAGCCCCAGGTTTTTGAAGACAGGCTTATGGCAATATCTTTATATCTTTCTGACATGATTTTCTTAATTTTTTCCAGTATACGCTCATTTACCATTTCTGCCTGACTTTTTGTAGCCTGCAGCAGTACACAGTAAGTCTCACCTTCTTCTATAAAACCGGAAAGATCTGTTTTTCTTATGCTTGAATCCAGCAGATCCAACAGCTCGTCATGAATATTCATAAGTTTTCTTTTTCCAATATGGCTTTTAAGTTCCGAATAATTATCAAGTTTGAATATGGCTACGGAAAACGATGTCTGATATCTCTGTGCGTTATAAAATATTTCTTTTAATTGTGTATAAAAATGTTCTTTATTGTAAATTTTTCTGTAATCGGCACTGCTTATTAAAGAAAGAAACATTTTATAAAAATTAAGCCACAACACTTCTAGTGGATTTCCCATAGTAAAGGAAAGAACCAAAAACGCTACAGAAATAAGGCTCCAGGAGGTGATACTTTCGTTTTCAAAATTCAGGTTTTCCAGTAATACTGCTATCTGCGGACTGTTTGCATTGGAAAGCTTGGCAGTTTCAATCAGGAGAATAAAAAACATTGATAAAGACAGGGAAATGTATACATAGGATATTTTTTTATCTTGGATAATTTCTGCTTTTTTAAGCCGTGCAATTAAGGTACCTGCAAAAATAAAAAATAAAAAATAAAACAAGCCCCTTTCCATTATATTTGAAGGGCTGAAATTAAACACGCTTGTAAAAAATGATGCGGCCAGTAAAATTATAAATCCAAGCAGAACCAGGGCCAAGCTGGACAGTGCTCCCGAAAACATGATAGCAGCATCCGAAGAATTTGCAGCAATAATCTCACATTTTTCTTCTGAATTAATTCCGCGCTTCATCTACACCCCCGGAAGGATTGACCGCGGAACAGACACGGTTTTTTCCCTCTGTTTTTGCTTTATATAAACCTTTATCAGCCAGTTCAATTAAATCTTCAGGTGATTTTGCGTCATCCGGATAGCAGGCATAACCTATGCTTATGGAAACTTTGCCTAAAGGCTGGAATTCACCGTAATTGAAAATATGCACAGACACCATTTTCCTTATTTTTTCCGCCACATTATAAATACCGTCCCTGTCTGTTTCCGGCAGTATTACAACAAACTCTTCTCCACCGTATCTGGCAAGAGTGTCTATTTCACGGATTGTTTCTTTAAAAACCTGGGCAATTTCTTTAAGTAATTCGTCACCTTCCACATGCCCGTTTCTGTCATTGTAATGCTTGAAGTTATCAATGTCTATAAAAACAAGCCCCAGCTTATGGCCAAATCTCCCTGCCCTTTCAATCTCTTTTCTGATCTGTTCCTGGAAATATCTGTGATTATAGATGTCCGTCAAACCATCTTTGGTAGCCAGGTTTTCAAGCCGCTGGTGTATTTTTGCGTTTTCAATGGCTATACCTGCCTGATTAGTAAACACTTTTAATGCCTGAATTATACCATCATCAATTTTATTTTTTGAAATATAGTTATCTACCAGAATAACGCCCACTCCCTTGCCTTTTATTACAATTGGGATAAGCGCAAATTCTTTCAGGTGCAGTTTTTCTACTAAAAGCTGCTCGCAGTAGTAATTATTAGGCGCATCGGAAATTATGTAAGTTTGCTGTTCTACAATACTGCGTGCCAGTACACTGTTTTCTTTATCTACGGTACATTTATATTCGTGATTTACCTTGCCCGCTCTATCATAGCCGGCGGTATATTCTATGAATGGTTTATGTTCCTGCTTTACTACATAAATCAGCGCGCGATCAAAACTCATACCGTCAATCAGGTTTTTAAGAATGAGGGTAAGCACTTCTTCCAGCCTCATAGTACCCCTAAGTGCTTCCGTAAGTGTATTGATATAAGTAACCTGCTTGCAGAAATTTTCCATCTTGTTGACATATTTGTTTGTTTTATAGGATTTGTATATGTAGTAAGATGCTATGGAGGCAAAAAACAGGACAAAAAATACTTTTAAAACTATGTTTTCATTGAAAAGAAACACTACGAGAAAGAAAATCAGGGCAAGCGAAAATTTCCATTCTGAATACTGCAATTCGTTCAGAAATTTCTTTATGAGATTAATACCTTTTGTATTAAATGGTGTTTGCATTTAATTAACATCCTTAATAATTTTAATTAAACAAATAATATATATTATTAAAATAAATGTCAATAAGTTTAACATAGATGTCGAATTAATTGGTAATTATGTTAAGGGCATATCAAACTTGCCTGAATTTCAAATATCGTTCTTTTTTAAAATAAAGCCCTGCGCAGGCAATCATAGAAAAGGTGCCGAATAAAACAAAAGTTACCTGAACGCTTGAAAAAGAAGAGATAATACCTGCTATCAAACTACCAAAAGGCATTACTCCCGCAAAAGAAATCATGTAAATGCTCATTATTCTGCCGCGCATTTCATTCGGCACGTTCATCTGGACTATACCGTTCATAGTAGCCAGGCTGGTTACAGTGCCCCAGCCTATAAAAACAAGACAAATCTGAGAAAATACAAAATTCTTTGAAAGGGCAAACAAAATTAGAAAAACGGAAAATACCATATATGAGTACATTACCATCATAACTCTTCGTTTAGACCTGGCAAGAAAAGCTACCGTGAGTGCGCCCAAAACTGCACCCAGCCCTGCGGAAGACATGAGCAAACCCAGTCCCTTGGCATCACTGTGCAG
Organism: Elusimicrobia bacterium RIFOXYA2_FULL_39_19; assembly: GCA_001800285.1. Lineage (GTDB taxonomy): Bacteria > Elusimicrobiota > Endomicrobiia > CG1-02-37-114 > XYA2-FULL-39-19 > XYA2-FULL-39-19. Next base: position 18,086 of record MGVC01000082.1, read on the forward strand.
AATTTCTTTTGCAAAAACCGGCATGAAGTTTGTATAAGGCATAACAATAAGACTCTGTACGGCTACAAGGATTATAAGCGCCATTATATTTTTGTTTGAAACAAGATATCCGAACGCTTCTTTCAGTGCATCCAGAATTCCGCCGCCGGAGGCGGCGGAATGTTTGCCTGCAACATTTTTCATTGCAAACAAAGCTATTAACGTAGCTAAAAAACTAACTGCATTAATATAAAAACACGCCGCCAAACCAAGATAACCAATAATAATCCCTGCCGCTGCCGGGCCAATTACTCTGGCACCATGAAAGGCGGTAGCGTTTAATCCAATGGCGTTGGGCAGATTATCTGCACCTACAAGTTCGAGAATAAATGACTGCCTGGTAGGCCCGTCAAGAGCCATGGCCGTGCCGTTTAAAAAAACAATTACCATAATCTGCCAGACTTTTATTGCTCCGGTAGAAACAAGCAAACCCATTATAAGAGCCAGCACCATCATAACAGCCTGCGTAATAAACAGAATGTATCTTTTACTTTTTCTGTCGGCTATTACACCGCTGGGCAGTGAAAACACCAGCACGGGAATAGATGCAAGAAATCCTATAAAACCCAGCAGAAATTCTGATTTTGTTAAACTGTATATCAGCCAGCCCTGCGCAACTATCTGTATCCAGTTGCCCACCATTGAAATTATTGTGCCAAACCAGTATAGCCTGAAATTTTTTACTTCAAGAGATGAAAATATTTTCATTTGCCTGCGTCCTTTTTTGCAATTACCACATTTTACCATTATTTAGCAGATAAAAATAGTTGATAAGTTGCTTGCACTGAGCGAAGTCGAAGTGATAGGTTGATTCGTTGATAAGCAACAAACTTTTGATTATTTTGATATCATCCGCTTTTGTACTGCCTTTTCTCTTATCAACTTACCAACTTATCATCTTATCAACTTATTAATTTCAAAATTGACTCTCAGGGTAAAATAACGTAGAATTGATGAACTGACAGCGGGCATTTTTCAGTCAGAAAATTTTCAGGAGCAACAAACCACCCTTATGTTTCTGCCAACAACCAAAGAAGAAATGTTAAACCTCGGCTGGGACAAGTGCGACATAATACTTGTTTCAGGAGACACTTATATTGACTGCCCGCAAATAGGCGTTGCTGTAATAGGAAAACTGCTTAACTCCAAAGGCTACAGGGTGGGCATCATTGCCCAGCCGGAAATTGCCTCTCCTGCTGACATTACCCGCCTGGGTGAACCGGAACTTTTCTGGGGCGTCACCGCCGGGAGCGTAGATTCCATGGTGGCAAACTATACCGCCATAAAAAAATGGCGCAAATCAGATGACTTTACGCCCGGCGCAGAAAACACCAAACGCCCCAACCGCGCCTCTATCACCTACTCAAATTTAATACGCCAATATTTTAAAAATACCAAACCCATAGTTTTAGGCGGGCTGGAAGCATCTCTGCGCAGAATAGCCCATTACGATTACTGGGACAACGCGGTAAGAAAACCCGTTATTTTTGATGCCAAGGCAGATTACCTGGTTTACGGTATGGCAGAAAAAACTATTGTTGAACTGGCAGAAAAATTACGCACCAACCAAAGCGCAGAAAACATTCCCGGGCTTTGCTACATTGCAAAAGAACCGCCAAAAAACCGGCTGGCCCTGCCGGATTTTGAAACCGTAAAAGACAACAAACTTAAATTTACCGAAATGTTTAACACTTTTTATAATAACACAGACCCGGTAACCGGCTGCGGCTTATACCAGAAAATTGATACCCGCTACCTGGTGCAAAACCCGCCGTCACCCGCTCTGACTACACAGGAAATGGATAAAGTATTTGACCTGGATTTTGAAAGAGATATTCACCCTTACTATAAAGATATGGGCAAAGTCCCCGCGCTTGAAACCATACAGTTTTCCGTTTTTACGCACAGGGGCTGTTACGGAGAATGCAATTTCTGCAGTATCACCGCGCATCAGGGCAGAGTAGTTACTTCAAGAAGCCACGAATCCATATTAAGAGAAGTAACCGCAATGACCCGGCACCGGGAATTTAAAGGAAACATTACAGTTTTTGCCGGGCCGACAGCAAATATGTACGGCATTGAATGCGAAAAAAAACTGCGTAATGGCGCCTGTAACAATCAAAGATGCCTTTTTCCCTCTCCATGTAAAACCTTAAACATAAACCATAAAAGCCAGACCGACCTTTTATTTAAACTAAGAAGAACAAATAAAGTTAAAAACGTTTTTATAACTTCCGGTATCCGCTACGACATGATTCTGGAAGACAAACATAACGGTCTGGAGTACCTGCACGATGTAGTAGAAAACCATATTTCAGGCCAGCTGAAAGTAGCCCCGGAACATACCCAGGAAAATGTATTAACCCTGCTGGGTAAAAACCCTAACCATACTTTAAGCGAATTTAAAACCCTTTTTGAAAGGTTAAACCAGAAAACCGGAAAAAAACAATACCTTACCTATTACTTCATTGCCGCTCATCCCGGCTGTACAGAGCAGGACATGTACGCTATGAAAGATTTTATAATAACCAAACTGCATATCAGCCCGGAACAGGTACAGATTTATACCCCGCTTCCTTCCACTTATTCTGCACTGATGTATTACACTGAAACAAACCCTTTTACCAAAGAACCTCTGTATGTGGAAAAAGACAACAGGCAAAAAGAACAGCAGAAAAAGATAATTGTAGGAAGCATTTTAGAGCGAAGGGAACGCATTTTCCGCACAAACCGCTTTAAAAATAGAAATCCGGAACACTTTAAAAAACAACACAAGGGCCGTTTTAAAAAAACCGGCCCGGGAAAGTTTCATACGGATTCCCGAAGGAAAGGCCGGAGAAAAAGTTTTTAATATTTTTCCCTGCTTACGCTGCTGCATAATGTTGACTTGAACAATTAAAAAATCTATAATTGTTTTCACAATGGGCCAGTAGATCAATTGGGAGATCGTATCCTTGGCGTGGATAAGGCTGGCGGTTCAACCCCGCTCTGGTCCATTTAATTTTTTTTCCGGCGCCGTTTTTTAGTTTCTTGCAAATCAAAACCCTACAACTTTAAACCTTCCCCAAAAATGAACATATACCTTCTAATTATTCTGCTTATACTTCTTGGCAACTTTTTACTGGATTTTATTGTAGAAATACTAAATGTAAAACACATCTCCACACAGCTTCCCGTAGAATTTGACGGCCATTACCCGCAGGAAAAATACCAGAAATCACAGGAATACCTGAAAGAAAATACCCGTTTTGGGCTTATCGTTTCTTCCATAGACATAATATTGCTGATACCGTTTGTTTTACTAGGCGGATTTAATTATGTGGACGTATTTGCCAGAAGTTTCGGTCACGGGCAGATTATTACAGGGCTTATTTTTGCCTGCCTGCTGATGGGCATCATAGAAATAGCAAAAATACCCGTTTCCTTATATCATACATTTGTTATTGAAGAAAAATACGGGTTTAACCGCACCACAGCCAAAACTTTTATAACTGACCTGCTGAAAAAATGGCTGCTGACGGCTTTAATAGGCGCTCCTATTTTCGTACTGGTACTACTTTTCTTTGAAAAAACCGGTTCTTTAGGCTGGGTTTACTGCTGGGCCAGCATAACCGTAGTTTCTTTATTTTTAGTTTTCATAGCACCGGCAGTAATAATGCCTTTGTTCAACAAATTTATACCGCTTGAAGATGGTGAACTTAAAACCTCTATTGAAAATTTTGCCAAAGCACAAAACTTTAAATTAAGCGGATTATTTAAAATGGATGCTTCAAAACGCTCCACAAAATCAAACGCGTTTTTTACCGGTTTTGGCAAATACCGCCGCATAGTACTGTTTGACACATTAATTCAAAAACATACGGTAGATGAACTGGTAAGCGTGCTGGCGCACGAAATAGGCCACTACAAAATGAAACACATAATTAAATCGCTTACCATATCTATTCTGGCTAACGGGTTTATGTTTTACATACTTTCACTTTTCATGAACAATTCACTGCTGTTTGGCGCTTTTAAAATGGGCCATGTTTCCATATATGCCAGTTTATTTTTCTTTGGCTTTTTGTTTACACCCATAAACCTTATTTTGTCTATTGCGGGAAATGTTTTATCGCGCAAACATGAATTTGAAGCAGACGCCTTTGCGGTAAATACCTATAAAAAACCCGAATCCATGATAATGGCGCTAAAAAAACTTTCTGTTGATAACCTGTCAAACCTGACACCCCACCCTTTAAAAGTATTTCTTGAATACTCCCACCCGCCAATCCTTGCCCGTATTGAAACTATTAGAAAACTGGCGTAAAACAAACAAAATAATTGAAACTAAAGGAAAAAAAATGCCCCTTATAAGCACAGTTGACGGAAAAACCATTAAAAATAACGGATGGAAAGTTACTTTTGCCGGCATAGGAATTAACCTGGCGTTAGGTATTTTATACAGCTGGAGCATAATAGGAAGCGCCATAGAAAAATCAGGCTGGGGCTGGAGCGCCGCACAAAGAAGCCTTCCTTATTCTATAGCATGCCTGGTATTTTGCCTGGTTATGGTACCGGCAGGCCGTATGCAGGATAAGCTGGGGCCCAGGCTGGTAGCATCTATCGGCGGATTGCTGGTAGGCATAGGAATGATATTAACCAGTTTCAGTAATTCAGTTACAGGTTTTATAATAGGGTTTGGCGTTTTGGCAGGCGCAGGGATAGGGTTTGGGTATGCCGCCACAACACCGCCGGCAGTAAAATGGTTTCCTGCATCTAAAACCGGCATGATTACGGGCCTGGTAGTATCCGGCTTCGGGTTAGCCAGTATTTATATTGCTCCGTTAAGTAATTTGTTAATAAATTCATTTGGAATTCCGCGGACACTTTTAATTTTCGGAATTGGTTTTTTAATAGTAGTTGTCAGTTTATCGCAATTATTGTCTGTCCCTCCAAAAGGTTTTACAGTTTCAAACGCTTCTCTTAATGCCAATGAAGCGGCCGCCCCGGTTAAACCTGCAGGAAAAGATTTTACTTCACTGGAAATACTTAAAACCTGGCAGTTTTATTTGTTATGGTTTATGTTTGCCTGCGGTGCAGGGGCAGGGCTGATGGTGATTTCTGTTGCTAAAAGTATTGCCGGCAAAGCCGGTGTAGGCGTGATTGCCGTAGTGGCGCTGGCTATAGGCAACGGCCTGGGCAGGATTTCTGCCGGTATGCTGTCAGATAAAATAGGCAGAAAACAAACCTTATTTATGTTTTTGTTATTACAGTCAGCAGCGGTGTTTGTGTTATCTGTTGCCGGCACGCACGATGGTATTATATCATCAGGCATTGTACTGATATGTTTGTCAGCGTTAATAGGCGCGAATTACGGCTCTAATTTATCTTTGTTTCCTTCAATTACAAAAGATTTTTTTGGTTTAAAAAACTTTGGTATGAACTACGGCCTTGTGTTTACAGCTTGGGGTGTAGGCGGGTTTTTACTGGCCCAGTTAGCGGGTATTGTGTATGACAAAACGCAGACTTTCACCTTTGCATTTTATTGTTCAGTTGTATTGCTGATAATTGCCGGCATAATGGTATTTCTATTAAAACCCCCCAAAAAAGCGTAGAACAGAAAATCATTGGGGTATGGGCTCTTTTGAAAAGAATTTGTTTTGAAGTAGTTTTACCGTAGTGGTCAAGCTTGCTTGACAAAACAGATCGTTCAAATGTTCATGCACTGAGCAAATTCGAATATGTAGAAAAAATAGGTTTTCTTTGAAAAACTGTTTTTAATGCTCAGAAACATGCTTTCCGAAAAACGTTCGCTTTGCGGCTCACTCTATTGGTGACTGCGGGTAGCGTCCTTGCCACCGCTTATAAAAGGGAAAGCAAGGGCTCCGAGGTTTGCAAAAGTCGTCACCAAAGGTTTTCTCCAAGCATGTTTCATCGCTTGTCCAGTTTTTGTAAGTAATTTTGAGAGATTTCAAACTAAAGGATATTGTAAAAAATAGCGACTCGTGATAACGGGGTAAATAAATGAAAAAACCCTTGGTAGTATTATTTTTTGTCATGATTAGTGCTTGTAAAACAGGGGATATCTACAAGCCAATTATCACACAACAACTTGATCAAAATGAATGCTTTATATTTGAACATCCGACCAAAGTATTTAAAATTGCTATTCCTGTTCAATGGGGTAAACCTGAAAAAGTTAACCATTATCCAAATATCTTTACTTTTTATCCGTCAAAATCTTCACAATTTACTGTATCAATAACACAAAACTTAAATTTACCAAAAGAATTACCAGTTAAGATAATGAAAATGATGTTCCCTCAAGAAACACCTATTTCTCAATTAGAAAGAAATAGAGGATTTGGATGGAATAGTATTAGGCAAGACTATCAAGGAACAAATAATGGTAATCCCCGGATGTGGTTTGCAGTGTTTTATGGAGTTGGTTCTAATTTTATAGCTATAACATTATCAGATTCTCCTGAAAATATTAGTAATTATAAAGAAGTATTTGATAAAACAGTTAATAATATTGCGTTTAATACAAAATTATTGGAGGGAAAATGAGTAAAGGAGCATGCGGTGGTTTTTACGGTATGGGTTTTATAGGTGCGGCGTATTATTATATTATTCACGCGGCTACGTTTTGGCTGGGTGTATGGGGCGTTATAAAGGCTATGTTTTGGCCGGCAATACTGGTGTATAGATTATTGATGAAAATCTGAAAGAAGACACAAAAGAGCACCCTCCTTCGTTGGCATGATTTAAATAGACGTAACTATTTGTTACATTTAAATCAATAACTTCGGAAGGGCAAGCAAAAAAAAGAACACTAAATGACACAGAAAAACAGTTGGATAGTAATCCAACCGCTACAGTTCAAACATTGATTGTGTGACTATGTAATTTTGAAATCTTTTGCTAATCACCTAAAAACGTAATCACTTATCCACCATTTTCACTTCATCGCCTTCCAACTACGTTTGAGAAATTTGCTTCATCGCTGATTTTATTATCCCAGCTTTTTCTTAAACCTCATTGCGCTTAACAGAATTATCCCCACACCAAATACCAGCAGTGCCAGCGCGTCCGGCCACAGCACATCCAGCCCGCTTCCTTTAAGGAAAATACTGCGCAAAATGTTTAAAAAATACCTTAGCGGTATCAGGTAGGTTACATACTGTGCCAGTTTGGGCATATTGGCTACAGGAAAGAAAAATCCGGAAAGGATTATGGAAGGCATAATAAACATAAATGTAGACATCATGGCCTGCTGCTGCGTATGCGATATAGTAGAAATAAAAAGCCCCATACCTAAAGTAGTAAGTAAAAACAAACCTGACAGAAAAAATAACAAAAATATATTTCCGTTAAAGGGCACACCGAATATTGCTACTGCCGCGGCAACTATCAGCCCCACATCACACAAACCAACTATGGCAAAAGGTATAAGTTTACCCAGCATAAGTTCAATGGGTTTAATGGGCGTAACCATAAGCTGTTCCATGGTGCCTATTTCCCGCTCTCTGGTTATGGCCATAGAAGTCAGCATAGTTGTAACTACCAGCAATATCATGCAGATTACCCCCGGCACCATATAATTTGAGCTTTTTATTTCCGGGTTATACCAGACACGAACCTCTACATTAATTTTAGGTATTTTTACAGAATATTTTGCCCTTTCCAGCATTTTCCTGGAATATTTGTCTGCATATTTTCTTACTGCCTGCGCAATAGTGTTTGAAGCAATAGTAGCAAAGTTAGAGTCTGAACCGTCTACCAGAAACTGCAGGGGCGCTTTTTCCATGCGTTTAAGCTTCCTGGCAAAACCCGGCGGTATGGATATTACCACTTCCGCTTTTTCTTTCTGAAATACAGAGTGCACGTTCTGCTCATTTTCATAATAACCGGTAATATCAAAATAGCCTGATGAGCTTAAATCTTTTATTAAATCCCTGCTTTCAAAGGTTTTATCGCGGTCTATTATGGCTGTGGAAATATGTTTGATATCCATATTTACGGCATACCCCAGCAGGATAAGCTGTATAACAGGCGCTACAAAGATAAGCATAATCATACGCTTATCTTTAAACGTTTGTATGTACTCTTTTTTTACAATATGTATTATTCTGTTCATAGTTTTAATACAGTGATTGGTTGTTATGTGGTTAAGTGATTTGTTTAATATTTGCTTAACACATAATCACTTAATCACTAATCACTGTCCTTGTGATCAGTTATCAACTGCCTTTAGTCCAGCTTCTTTTTAAATCTTTTTGCGCAGACCACCATCAGCAAAACACCCAGCACAACAAGAAAAATAAACTCTTTCCATAAAATAAAAATACTGCTTTCTTTTAAAAATATCCCCCGCAACACAATAATAAAGTACTTTGCCGGCACTATATACGTTACCAGCTGTATCAGCACGGGCATATTTTTTACGGGTATCATAAACCCGGATAATAAAAAGGCAGGCAGCATAGAAGTAATAAACGTTAACTGTATGGCAAACAGCTGGGAATCCGCTATGGTAGAAATTAAAAGCCCAATACCCAGCCCGCAAATTGCAAAAATGGTTGAAAAAATAAAAAGGTATATAAAATTACCTTTAAACGGCACACCAAACACAAGTATACCTACTACAAATACTATTAACATATCAAGCAAACCAATAAACAAATACGGCAGAATTTTACCTACCATAATTTCATAAGGTTTTACCGGTGTAATAATCAGCTGTTCAATGGTACCTTTTTCTTTTTCACGCACTACGGTAAGAGACGTTAATATAGCAGTAATAAGCATCATAATAACTGCAATAAGCCCCGGTATCACATAATTTCTGCTTTTGAGTTCCGGGTTATACCAGATTCTTATTTTTGCATCTATAGGAGGCATGGCTTTCATCTGGTTTAGTAAACCTGCTTTATTTAAAACATCCAGCATAATTTTTGAATAATAAGCCTGCATAATGCCGGAAATGTACCCTATGGCTACTGATGTGGTATTTGCCTCAACGCCGTCTATTAATACCTGCACAGACGTTTCCTCTCCGCGGGCAATACTTTTTGCAAAGTTGACCGGAATTACCAGCACTATTTTGCAGATACCTTTGTCCAGCAGTTTGTCTGCCTGGTTAATAGACGCTATGTTTTCCACTATGTCAAAATAACCGCTGTAGCCGAATGAATTTATCAGAGCCCTGCTTTGCTGGGTACGATCCAGGTCACACACACCCATAGGGATATGGGTAATATCAAAAGTTATGGCATAACCGAATATTAAAAGCAGTACCACCGGCATACCAATAGCCAGCAGAAGGGTCCTGGTATCCCGGAGGATATGAATTATCTCTTTTCTGGCAATTGCTAATATTCTTTTCATAAAAATTCCGTTTATATGTTGATAAGTGGATAAGATGATAAGTATTTAAAATTTTATTACTTATCAACTGTCTTTGTGTTTCTGCCTTTTCTTATCAACCTATCATCCTATCAACTTATCAACTGCCTTTACTATCATGTTCATTTATCAAATTCACAAACACTTCTTCCAGGGGCTGGTTACCTTTTTTCAGTTCCCGGGGCGTGCCCATAGAAATCAAATCACCGTAGTAAATAAATGCCAGCCGGTTGCAGTGCTCTGCCTCATCCATATAATGCGTAGTTACAAATATTGTTATACCCTGCTGGGCCAAATCCTGTATAAGGTCCCAGAAATTTCTGCGTGAAATTGGGTCTACCCCTGCGGTAGGTTCATCTAAAAATATTATTTTGGGCTGATGAATTACCGCACAGCCCAGAGCCAAGCGCTGTTTCCACCCGCCGGAAAGAGCCTTGGGTGTCATTTTTTCTTTGCCTTTAAGCCCCGCCATTTCTAAAATCCAGTTTTTTCTTTCCTGCTTGCTGTCTTTTGATATATTATATATACCGCTGTAAAAATCTATATTCTGTTCTACGGTTAAATCTTCGTACAAAGAAAACTTCTGGGACATATAGCCGATGTTTTCTTTTACTTTTTCAGACTGTTTGTTAATGTCATACCCGCCTACGGTAGCATAACCGGAAGTAGATTCAATAATTCCGCAAAGCATGCGGATAGTTGTGGACTTACCGGACCCGTTGGGGCCTAAAAAACCAAATATTTCACCCTGTTCTACGGTAAAATTAATACCGTTAACGGCAATAAATTTGCCAAACTTCCTGGTAAGATTTGTTACTGTAATAGCATTCATAGTTATTTAAACCTGTGATAAAACGCTAAACGCCAAACACTGAACTTAGAAATATGAAACCTTATACCATAAATCGTAAGTGGTTGATTTACCCGCTTTCGCAGAATGCCCCGAGTGTAAACTCGGGGATGAATGCGTTGTAAGGTATCCCCTAAAGCTGCTTATGCAATGCGGCAAATAGCCGCGAATATTGCAGAAGCGGTTAGTGACAGGGGATGTTCTTCGGCGGTTTTTGCCGAAGATGAAGCAGATGCTATGGGCGTAAGCCCATAGTGCTTCACTAAACACCTAATCACGCAATCACTTAACCACTAGCCTATCTATCAACTGCCTTTACTTACCAGCGAAATAAACACATCTTCAAAGGTAGGCACTGCCTGTTTAATATCAAAAAGCTCTATATTGTTTTGTTTTAGAATTTGTTTAATTTTTTCTGTTTCGGCTTTAACAGGTATTTCGTTTTTATAAACAAGATGCAATGTATCGCCGAACGGGTAAATGCTTTCCAGAGCGCCGTCAATGCCAAACATACCGCGCGCTTTGCGCGCGTTGGCGCACCAGATTTCAAGGATAGTGTTTTTCATGGAAGCTTTCAGGTTTGCCGGGCTGTCACAGGCTATAAAATTTCCGTTATGCATCAGCCCTACGCGGGTACATTTTTCTGCTTCATCCATATACGGCGTGCTGACAATTATAGTTACGCCTTTTTCCAGCAAACGGTGCAGTAGTTCCCAAAGTTCGTGCCTTGACACGGGGTCTACACCGGTGGTAGGCTCATCAAGCAACAAAAGTTTTGGCGTATGAATAAGACAGCAGGATAAACCCAGCTTTTTCTGCATACCTCCGGATAAATTCTGTGCCAGCCGGTTTTTAAATTTTTCCAGCCGGCTGAATTCGTACAGTTCTTTCATGCGTTCCTGTCTTTGCTTTTTTGGCACGCTGTACATATCCGCAAAAAATTCCATATTTTCTTCTACCGTAAGGTCTGTGTATAAGCTGAACCTCTGGGGCATATAACCTATAAGCCCTGATACAATGTCAAAGTTTGCGGCAACATCATAACCTGAAAGATTTACATTTCCTTTGGTAGCATTTATTACCCCGCACAAAAGGCGCAAAGAAGTGGTTTTACCGCTGCCATCCGGGCCTACAAGCCCGAAAATTTCTCCCTGCTTTACAGACATAGAAAGCCCGTTTACGGCATAAACGTTTTCATATTGTTTCGTAAGATTTGTAGTTGTTAAAATAGACATATTTATAATTATGTTAATGACAGCGAATAAATTGTATTTCTAGTTCTCGATTTTACTCAAACAATAAAAATATTACTTTTCGAACGAGTGAAACAAGTTGAGAAAATATGGATTCATTCGCACCATATTCGCTGCCATTCGTATGTATTCGGTTTTCATTCGTCTGCATTCGCCTTTTTTTGTAGTACTATCTCCGCATCTGCCGGCATACCCTGCTTCAATTCCTGATTGGGGTTTTCTACAACTACCTTTACGGCAAACACTAGTTTTGTTCTTTCTTCCTTGATTTGAATATTTTTCGGGGTGAATTCCGCTTCTGAAGCAATATTTACTACTTTGCCGGCATAAATTTTATCCGGAAAAGTATCTGTTTTTATATTTACGCTCTGGCCGATTTTTACTTTACCAAGCACGGTTTCTGAAACATATATTTTTATCCAGGTATCAGCCGGGTCTGTAACGGTTAAAATAGACATACCCGGAAAGGCAATTTCACCTTCCTGCGCGTTTTTGCTAAGTACAATTCCCGAAATAGGCGTTTTTAAAAACGCGTTATCCAGCTGGGCCTTTGCGTTACGCATATTTGCGGTTAATACCTCGCGCTGGGTTTGGGCGCCGTCTAACTGCTGTTTGGATATTGAACCGGCTTTGTAAAGTTCGGTATATCTGGTTAAATTATCTTCCGCATTTTTATAATTTGCGCTCACCTGATCATACTGGGCAGATATTTCATCATGCGCCAGCTCTACCAACAGCTGGCCTTTTTTAATAAAATCCCCTTCATCAGCATGAAGGCGTGCAATGCGCCCTGAAATTCTGGAAGTTATCTCTACCTGTGTGCATTCAATAATTCCGGACGCGGTAATATCCCCATGCTTTCCTTTGTAGTTTTTTGAAACAAAATAATAAACCAGCCCGGAGACTACAAGCACTACAACTACAACTCTTAAGATAATCATTTTTTTTTGCATAAACTCCTCCTGCCGTGAGGCATCCCGATATCAACTGGTAAAAGGGAGACATCGGGAATTACATTATTCCGCGATGTTTGCGGGTAGAGTTTAAGCGGAAGCCCATGGTGGGCTGACGCAAACTCCTCCTGCCGTGAGGCATCCCGACTACGGGTAGATTTGTATGATTAATGTCAAGGCTGAGCAAAATTCTTTATAAGATGTAAAATATCTGGTGCAGTCAATATCTTATAGAG
>MGVC01000083.1 GCA_001800285.1 Elusimicrobia bacterium RIFOXYA2_FULL_39_19
GTTATAGTCCATGGCATGGTTACGCCCTCCTTGCCATACATTATAACTGTAAACTATGTCTCCGGTTTATTTTGTAAACTATCTTAGCAGTTTATACCAAGTGCGAAGAAACATTCTATTTAATCCGGTGAGGGAATATTTTTGGAAAAAACCTTACTCCTACCACCAACACCAGAATAATATATATTGTGTAGTGAGCATCTAATGGAGGCAGGAAAAACAGATTAAGAAAGACGAGTTAATGAGTGTCCGGGGCTCATCCGGCGTAAGCCGGGAATTATGAGAACACGGAGAGGCTCGTTAGCGAGGCCTTAATCTGTCCTGCCGAAATGAAGCGAACGTAACAATATATATTATTCACCTACTCCCACATCTTCCTATACACCTGCCCGCCCCACTTAAAATCCTGCGCAAAATACACAAACGCCGTATCGCGCCAATGCCCGCCCTTATCCGCATGCGCTAAAATAGCCTTTCTTAAACTATTATCGCGGGGCGCAGTCTTAAGATCTATCTTATCTTTTCCAAAAACCCTGAAAAACACCGTATTTACCGCGTCCGGCATGGGCACATTATAAAACTCTTTCAAAAATTTAATTACATTTGACTCTGCCGGCAAATATTCTTCTAATTGCGGGTCAAACAGCCACGAATCACAAATAAAAGCCTTGGATTTATACTCAGGAAAATATTTCGGGAAAAATTCAATCGCCTGCCTGAAAGATTCACCGCACTGCGCGTGGTCCATAGGGCCGGTAGCGGGAATATGCACACTGTAACACAAATCATCTCTTTGTAAAATCTGCTCCCATTCTGCTGCTGCAATTTTTTTTACTTCCTGCGTGGCAATACCCCTGGGTGAAATAAAATTGCCGTAAATATAGCCGTCTTTTACTTCCAGTTTTGATTTCCAGGTACCTGCAGTTTCTGTAATACCGTCGGTACCGTTATACTGCCCGTCTTTTCTAAATTCCTGGCCGTCATACGGAAACACTATCACCCGGCCGTCTTTTTTATTTCTGTATGCCTTCTGATCTATAAAAAACGGGTCAGGTTTAAACTGCAGCCTGCCTAATTTATAAAGGCCTCCCAAAAAAGCGTTGGCTACCCAGCCCTGCATATACAAACCCCAGGACTCTTCATTATTTTTATAGGTTTTCATCCAGGTTTCCAGGTCTGACAGCGTATCTATGGTAACAGCATAGGCAATACCGCGTTTTGCGTTAAGCTTTTTAATATAATCCAGCCCGGAAAGGAAAAATACCGCATAAAATAAACCTTTTCCAAAAATATCTGTAGTTAAGGTAGGCCAGTTACGGATATCTTTTTGCGTAACTGTGCATTCCACAAAAACCATATAGTGGATATGCCACAAAAGCCGCTGAAGCGCTAAATTATCTTTAAATGCCGGCAAATATTGCACAATGGCGCCTTTTGCTTCCGGTATCATTTTCAGTTCATCGCAGGCGGCACTTACATAGTTTTCCGTAATAAAAACCATTTCGTTATACTTAAATGTTTTTTCAGATAACTCCCAATCCCTGCCCAGAATGTTAATGGCTTCTGCGGTAGCCTTATTTTCTACCGGCTCAAACTTTAACTCTTTTTTCACTTCTTCAAAACTTAATTTGTTCATTCTTCTCTCCTTGAGTGTAATAATATTTAAAAATAAAGTGATTTTCTTAGTCTTTGCTAAACACCTAAACACTTAATCACATAACCACTGTCTTTCATTTCTGCTTTAGCGCTTTTTCCACCGCATCATACATCCAGTGCATATATTCTTTCACGCGGGACGGGTTTATAGATTCCAGATAAAACTTTTCAGTTTCATTTCTTAGTTTCTGCATTTCAGATAATATTTTTTGCGCTTCCCGGGCTGTTTGCTCATTAAAAGGCACGTCATTTCTTACATTTTCTTCATTTTTTAACAGTAATATTGCCGCTTCTGACCTGTTTACCAGATTTGCCGCCATAAGCTGCCACAATTTTATAAGGCCTTTGCCTTTTTTTACTTTCTTTTCAAGTTTTGTAAATAATTTTAGCGCTTCTTTATACTCCCCATGCCGTTCTACGCAGTTTTCCAGCTCCGCAGACACGCGATTTTCAACAGAAATCTTTGTAATGGTATCTTTCACGTAACTTTCAGGCACTTTTGTGCAGTCTTTGCTGAAACCCAGAGAATCTGTATAAGCAAAAAGCGACTCAATGGATAATAATCCGCACGCCTGCCAGAAAGCAGTGTCTTTTATGCCGAAATATTTATTTACAAAATAATCCTGATACTCTTGTATGGGTTTTCCCGGGTACTTATATATAAAGGAAGGCATGGCTATACACGCCAGCTGTAATTCCCACGGGTGCAGGTGCACAGTCCAGCTGGTTAGCACAGAACCGCAGAGATTTTTTGCCATTCCTTTCCCAAAAGAATCAAACGTGTTTGTCATATGGTACCAGTTACGCGGGGCAAACACATTATCGCCATAACTGCTAGAGCCCGGGCAGGTAACTGTGTCAAAACCATTGTCTGCCAGGTAATCTGCGCTGTAAAATGTTTCCGGCACCCTGCCGTACTCAAACCCGTGCGGGTATAAATATTTCTTAAATAACTTCATGGCCTTCTGGGGTATTTCATTTCTGTCAAACTTGCCGCTTTTTTCACCCCAGATATGCACTTCGCCATCACCGCGTCGTACGCTGTATATCCAGTCAAACATTACTATTTTTCTTGACAGTTTTTTCAGCGCTTCCGGGTGGCTTAGCGCCATATCCGCCCAAATAACAGGGGTAATGCCTTTTTTTATCAGCGGCTCTACTACTTTATTTACATAATCAATATATAAATCCGATAAAGAATACTTTTCTGCATACGCTTTGCATTTTTCGCACTTGCCCAGCCACCAGGTTTCATCTGCGCCTATATGAAAATACTTTACTTTCCCGAACAGTTCTATATATTCATCTATCCATTTCAGTACAAACGGCAATACATCCGGATTTTGCGGGCAATATTGCTTTATGGTGCCTTTTTCTTCGCTTAAATTCTGGTACCTGTCATATTTTAACACATATTCGCAGTGCGCCAGCGTTTGAAATAGGGGGATGGGCTCCATTTTCAAGCTTCTGCAAAGTTTAATGATTTCTTTGAACTCATCTTTAGTAAAAGCTTCCGGCGCCGCGCATTCCGGGCAGGTGTTCCACTGCACATTTGCTTCTATTTCCCAGATAATGGTGTCATACCCCATGGCAGAAAGCTGCTTGAGCCATTTTTTAAGGTATGGTTTATTAAACTGTGCTGTGTTCATGTCTATGTGAAACCCGCGCATAAATTTCTCCGTATTTTAAAGTTTTCTCTTCGATTATTTTGTAATTTCTGTTGTTTATTATATTATCAATTTATGTCCCGTTATTCAATTGGAATAGAGTGAAGAATTGCGTGTTAACTTTAGGAAATTTAGAGGGGAAGAAAACTGCAGCTATTTTATACAGAATCTAATAAAAAATAATGGCAAAGGTGTATTATTACAGCGGCGTAATATCTTTTACAATATTTTGTATGCCAACCGCCCTGATATTTTTTGCTAATGGAAAAGTTTTATTACCGCAATACAATACCGTCAATTCATTAAGTTTCAAATCATTTATTGCAGAAGCCATAGACGGAGTTATTTTAGGAGTGCTGGTTCTTTTAAATTCATAACCATATTTTTTTCTTCCTCTTACAACAAGCAGGTCTAGTTCTGCGCCGGAATGCGTTGCCCAAAAAAAACACTCATTGCGGACAGCTTCCAGCCGGAGTATAATCTGGCCTAAAACAAAACCTTCCCAGGAGGCTCCCAATTTTGGGTGGGATTCAATATCGTGCATAGTTCTTAGATTAAGCAAGTTATGAAGAATACCGCTGTTTGAAACGTATACCTTCGGGCTTTTAACCTGCCTTTTTGATATGTTTTCATGCCAGGGCTGTAATTGTTTTATAACCAGGGAGGACGTAAGACGGTCAAGATAACCTCTGATTGTTGTGTCTGCTACCCCGAATGATCTTGCAAATTCTGATGAATTCCAAATTTGTCCATGATAATTTGCCAGCATGGTCCAAAAACGCCGCAGGGTTGTTGAATTAATATTAATGCCAAATTGCGGAATATCTCTTTCAAGAAAGGTTCTTATATAATCCATTCTCCAGCTGAAACTGTCTGACAGATTTTTTGCCAAATAGGCCCTTGGCAATCCGCCCTTAAGCCATAGATCATTAATATGCTCAATTCCAACATCTTCAATTCTGAAACCTTCTATTTCAGTATAGGCTATTCTGCCTGCTAAGCTTTCTGAGCCTTGTCTTAATAGTTCCGGAGAAGCGCTGCCCAAAATAATAAATTTTGTTTTGCTTAAGGGCCTGTCTGCCAATACCCTTAAAACACTGAAAATTTCCGGCAATCTTTGTATTTCATCTATTACTACAAGACCTTTGAGATTTTTTAGCGCAAGCATGGGGTCAGCAAGGCGAGCCTGGTCTTCCGGATTTTCTGCATCAAAATATGTAACCTCGCCTTTACTTTTTGATGCAATCATTCGGGCCATAGTAGTTTTTCCAACTTGCCTTGAGCCGATTATGCCCACAACCGGATTAACTTTAAGCAAGTGTGCTATTTTTAATATTTCTTTTTCTCTTTGAATTATCATGGCAATATTATACCTTGAATTCTCGGTGTTGTCAACCGGATTTTCAATGCGGGTAAAACGACCTTTACAATGCCCCGGTTCAATAACTCCTGCTGTTCTATCCCGATTGAGAACCAACCATTAGCCAAAATCCGGCATTACCTATTGTATTTGAAAGGTTTTACAACTACTAAGATTTGTGTTGAGAGAAATTTGTGGTGGGGATTCCTGTATTTTAATAAATACTTTGACTTTGTAATTATGAATTTCAATTAAGAACTATATTAAAACATGTATTTCGCCTGTAACTGCAAATCATATATACTTAAAATATTCCCTGTTGTATAAATATCAAGAGATAAATAATCAAATGGTTTATACCCAAACCCTGTAGCAAATATTGTTGACTGGTTAAATCTTTTTGATTGTATTTTGTATTGAGTAATATTTTCATCCTTAACTGACCCGGTAAATGATACGGTAACACCTGTTCTCAAGGCTAAATTTGAAAATAAATTATACTCTACTCCTGATGTTAATCCTAAACTTCCCGTATATTCCCGGCTTACTGATTCTGAATAACTTATTGAAGATGTATCATCCTTTTGTATTTCATTGAAAGATAATTCACTTCGTAAAGCATAAGCAAGCAGGAATTTACTATCCTGCAATTTAATACTTCTTCCCCAGGCAATGTACGTTTTATAAAGATTAGAATTACCGGTAATTGTACTTGAATAAATGTATGTTGAACTTGTTATATTTACACCGGAAACAGAATAATATTGATTTGCTTTGGTATCTACCTGGTTTATTTCTGACGGCTGCCAGGATAAGCCAATTATTACTCCTTTAGAGGCTTTATCGTCTTCAATTTTTTTAATACGGTATTCAATACCTATCCCTAACATAAATTCAGGGTCCTGGTCACTTTTAGTTTCAGTAAATGAATTACTATATGAAGGTGTTGTAATACTATTGTCATAATAATTCTTACCATTATTATCAGGGTCATTGTTTTGACTACTGTAGTCATCTCTAAGGGTCAAAACTTTGTTTTTCTGCATATTTAAGTTAATAACAATATCTTTAATGCTTGATTTCTCAATTTTTTGATTATAACCTATTACTATTTTACTGTTTATACTTTCTGTTTTATCTATTCCCTGGCCCGACGAATTTGAATTATAGATTACTTCATCTGATTGTATTTTTCTGTATTCGTAATTACTTTCATTAAAATAATTATTTACAGACATATTTCTTTCCGGTATAAAAGCAAATCCTATTGAATAATATTTTAAAGGAATGCTCTTAAAAATACCAATGTTAAATTGCTCGCTTTCGTACTCACTTTGATAGATGTAATCATTAATTTGCCAATAAGCAGAAGAATAATATCTATTAGTGCTAAAAGAAGAATTTCCGGAAGCTGACTTATTTAGTTCCGTAATAAAACCCCAATTACTGTTTGTAAATAAGCTCAATGATGCAGGTAAAGATCTCGGCGGTGTGCCATAAAGTTTGTTTTTATTTATTTCTGAAACTCGCGCGGGATTTGCAATCATGTCCGTATATTCATCTTCAACAATGCCCTGCAAATTTTCACCCATAGCTTTTATTCTGTAGGATGTCGGCTGTATTGCCCACACAACTGTTGCTCCTATAACGAACAGAATTGCCAGTAACATTTTTTTCATTTAAGACTCCAATATAATTAATATATCAACTTGGTGATTTGCTATTCTTTACAATATCCTCTAATTTCATTTTAGCAGCTTTTAAGGCACTTTAAAATCTTGAGGGATGGGAAAAAGGACGCGCGGGCCTGCCTTTTGATATGTGGTTTAATAATTTTCTGCTTTTATAACTAACACCTTTATTACCCTTAGTTTTTCAATATCTTTTTATCAAACTACGTCTTGCTGACTTTTAATTAATAACTGCATCATTTAATAAAATTGAATATTTTCTGGGCAATAAAACCTGCAATGGGGGGAAAGAAAAATGTACTTAACAATCTAATATATGTAAATTTCCACCCAACTATACCTATATCCATTGGTAATCTGGCAACAGCCCATAATGACCAGGCTGTTAAAAATGCAACCATTGTTCCAACGCCAGCTCCGGACTTTAGCAGGCCGGCTACAATAGGCAAGTTCACATAAGGCCCTCCCGGTGATAAACTACCTGCTATTGTACCCAGAAATATTCCTTTCATGCCGGATTCTGCACCAACCCATTTAGATAAAAACTCTGTTGGTATTAAAACCTGTATCATACCGGCTACTGTAAATGCAAATATCAGCATTGGTGCAATTTAAATAAACATAGCTAATGCTGTTTTTGTACCGGTGATATGCTGCCCCTGTCCTTTAAAATACCCTATAGACAAAAGTGTAGATGCAATCACTCCCATAATTATTGTTGGAACTAACATAGCCGAATTTCTCCCTTTAATATTCATAATTTTCCTAATTATACCTTAATTCAGTATTGCTTTTTAATATCCGGTTTAAGAATTACTGTTTTTCTATCTAATGTCCCTCACGCATTGCGGATGCTTTGGTCAATATCGTGATTTCTGGTTATTTGTTTTATTTTTTTCTTCTGAGCGGAAAGGTTTATCACTTGTTTTCTTTTTTGAAACAAAGCGGATGGCTTCCCAGCGGGAGCCAGGCTTTTTCCGGGGCCGGTTAAGCAGTGAAATGAGTATTATTACAAGGACAATGAGGATTATTGTGATTTTGAGCATACTAAATTATAGAACTATCAGACGGAAAAGTAAAGCGGTTTTTATGACGAGCGCGGGGAATACTGATTTGTTTAAAGAAAGTCGTTGGTTTTAGGTCTACTATATGAGTATTGACTTCTGATAGAAATCTTGACTATTAACAGCAACATAAAAAATCAAACATTGCTACTACAAGTGTTGGGTTTTACTGTCCAAAAGTCCACCTGTTTAACAAAAATACTATTTTATTTGCTGATTAAGTATTTCCAGAATTCTGTAGGAGAAAGTATCTTAATATTTTCGTATTTTTTCAGAACAAGTAGGTCCTTGTCTCCGGTTAAAATAACCGGAGCACCTGCGCTTATAGCAGTACCGATAATATCCAAATCACCAGGGTCACGGCAGACATCCTTGTTAATTTGAACTGGTACTATTTTGCTGGAATGGGTTTCAAGCAGTTCAATAATGTTGTTTATTGTTAAGGTGGGAAGTTTTATTTTGTTAACAAGCGCCTTCCTTGTTTCTTTAATTATTATTTCACTGATGCAAATCTCATGCTCTAAAAGACAGATTTCAAAAAGCTCGTTGCATAAGCCCCTGGAAGCAAAAGCGGCAATTAAAACATTAGAATCTAAAACAATCTTCATCTTTTCAGCGCCTTGAAAATGTCTTCGTCAGTGATAAGTCCGCGTGCTTCAGCAAATGGAAGAGCGTTTTTCCTGAGCTTCCTGAATTTCAGCACACCCAGATAACGATTAATAGATTGTCTTACTAGCTGGCCGGTTGGTATTTTCTCATCCCTGCTTACTTGTTCAAGTTCCTTGCGCAGGTTTTCTGGTAATCTTACTGTAAATGTAGTCATATTTTTACCTCCTTTTACTTGTAACACATTGTAACACATAATTCAGGCAATGTCAAGTTCTTTCTAATATCCAATGTAAGGTGAATACTTTCTACAAGATTCTCGACCGGTATAACCCTAAAGACTTCTATTACCATTAAATACTTTATTGAAAGTCCGTCCGTAGCTATAACTTTAATATGGCGAAAGCCATGCCTATTAAAGATTATTCCAGCGAAGGAGGACTACTACGATACTTTAGTTTTGCTACTTATTTCATCCCAATCTTTTGATATATCCTTGCTTTTTTCCCACCAATCTTTAAAAGGCAGCCTATTAAGTGTCGGTTTAATTTCACTATACTGCCCTCTTGCCAAAGTGTCCGTAGAAGGGACATTGTAACAATAACCATCCGTAATAATCCATCTATCGTGAATAGATGATTTGATTTTGTTATCAGTAATCACCCTTAAATCACAACTAACATTTTTATATTTCAATTCTTTCTTAAAATCTTTAAAGTTTTCCTTTATTTTTTCATCTACTTTATCAATTGAGGTTAAAATACGAATCGTTTTTACTCTTTTAGGATCAATCGATTCTAATAAAAGATTTAATCCCATTTTTGTAAAATATTTGTCTATCCAGTATATATATTTCTTGCTCAGATTAAATACATTTACAAAATGTTCTTTATTCGTAAATGGTGTTTCTGGGGTAATTAATCCAGTGCCTGTAGGCAAAATTGATTTATTTACTAAATGCACAACTGTTTCTTTTAAATTCTCGTATTTATTTTTCATATAACTCCCGTGTCACTCTGTTGACCCCCGCGGGCAGAGCCCGTGGTACAAACACCTACCCCATGCAGTTTTCAAAAAAACACAATTTGAAAACTATCGCAGGGGTAAACGTCACGCACGCATTCATCCATCTCGCTAAGCGGGATGGAATTTTGCTGCCGTTTAAAGAGAAAGTCAGTAGTTTTATTCCGAAATTTGCAATCAAGATTTCTATGAAAAACCCCACCACTTTACCACTCTTCTCTGCCTAAAAGATTGGCCTGATTTTAGGGTTTTGTGTATTTTTACATAAGTTTAGAGGTATTTTACAGCTTTTTATTGGGTTTTTCAATCAAATAATGGGGAGGGTGCTTTCAGTGAAACCTTTTATTTTTGCGGGTTGTGCAGGCTGTGTTTTTTAGTGTCTGTTTTTGCGGGGACTGCCAACTTTTATTAGTAATTTACGTTGTTTTGGAGTGTTTACAGCAGAGTTTATATTATTTATATCTACGTACCTTCCTTTATATATAGCATACTTATATTTTAACGCCAGTATTCTTTCTACAGATTTATTCAGCCGTACCATAGAAATTTCACCGCTTTTTACTGCACTGTACACCGCTTCCCAGGCATTTTTCTGCGCTTTTTCTCTGCCTACAAACAGCACTATGTCTACACCGGCGTTTATGCACTGCACTACCGGGCTGCCTATACCGCTTTTTTTAGGTATGCCGCCCATATTTACGTCATCTGTTACTATTACGCCGTCATATTCAAGGTCATTTCTTAATATATCGTCCATTATTTCAGCGGCTATAGTGGCAGGCATTGTTTGGCTGCCGGTTATTTTGGGTACGGCTATATGTGCGGTCATCAGCATATCTACTTGTGTTTTTTTAAATGCGTTAATGTACGGGATTAATTCGCATTCCAATAATTCATCATAAGTTTTGTTGGTTACCGGCAGGCTTTTATGCGGGTCCGGGTTTACGTCACCATAGCCGGGGAAATGTTTCAGGCAGGCAATTACGCCTTCTTTTTTGTGGCCGTTTATATATTTTATTACGTAGTCAGATACTTTTTGCGGGTCAGCGCTGAACATTCTGCCCATATTTGCCAGGTAACTGTTTTTGTTGGTGTTTATGTCTGCCACAGGCGCAAAGTTTACGTTTACACCTACAGCTTTTAACTGCTGTGCTGTACAACGGGCAATATTTTCTGCCTGTTTTAAACTGGTTTTACTGCCTATATAATCCTGCGCGGGGTAAACTACAGCGCCTTTTCTGATACGGTTTACTTTTCCGCCTTCCTGGTCTGTGGCTACCAGTAACGGTATAGCGCGGTTATATTTTTCTGCCAATGCCTGCAAACTATTTGTAAGTTCTGCTATTTCTGCAGGATTTTTTTTGCCAATATCCATTGAGCTTAAGAATATATTGCCAAAATGGTATTTGCCAAACAGTTCTTCGGGGTTACAGCCCTTTTGCAGCCCGCCTACCATAAACAACTGCCCTATTTTTTCTTCTACTGTCATACTTTCCATTAAACTTTTAATGTCGCAGTTTGCAATGGAAGCAAATATAAACAGGTTTAACAGGATTACGTATATTATTTTATTCATTGGTTTGATTTTTTTAGTTACCGCGGTGCGGATGTTTATTCCATTATGTGGCGCACGGTTGCGTTGTCTCTTAATACTATTATATCAGAGGTGCCTTTACCGGCAGGATAGGCCGTATCCATAAGCGTAAGAAAAGAAGAGGTATATTCTTTTAGTATGCCTATTATGTTTTCATAATTTTCGCCTTTTTTCAGCATTATCATAACTTTTTGGCCTATATGTTTTTCTAATAACGGTTCAAAAGACGTGTTTAGCGAGGTAGCTACTTCCTGCTGTACCTGGTTAATGTATTTCTGCTGGCCTGCCATTATTTTGGCACCTATTCCGCCGGCGCTGAAACGCCCTATAAATAAATTTATAATTTCTGTTACAGAATCACGTATAGTGGCAAACAAGTTTCTGGTTTTTCTTTTAAGCCTGTTAAACCAGGAGGGGCGGTACGTTTTTTTCAGGTCTTTGTTGCGCGCTTCGCACTCTTCCGGGGCCAGTTTATCCAGTAACCGGGAAATAACCAGTATGTTTTGATATTCTGTTTTGTACAGTATGTATGACAGGGCGCCGCTTTCTGCCGGGTTGGGCTGGGGGTATATTAGTTCCAGGCCTGTAGTTTCAATATTTATTTTTCCTGTTACGGTTTTGCCGTCTTTCATTTCCAGTACAACTAAATTTGCGGAAAAACCTTTCAAGCAGTTATCCCTGGTTCTTCCTTTTATTAAAGCGGCAACCGCAGTTGAAATTACTAAAACTATAATGGTTATTGTAAATGTATCTGTCATGCGCTCTCCTTTGATGCGTAAATATTTTTAATTCTGTTTATATGTTCTCGGTGTAATTATATTTTTTTATAACTACTTAATCAATTTGATACCCGCTTCATTCAATTGCAATAAAGAATGTTTTTTATTAAAATCATCTTATGGAAAACAGGCTTATAGCCGTAGTAGATGATGAAGAAGATATTTTAGAACTGCTTACACTGCATCTTACCAAGGCCGGTTATAAGGTAAAGGCCTTTTCTGAGCCGGGCAGTTTCTTTAAATTTTTAAACAGCCAATTACCCGCACTGGTTATTTTAGACCTTATGATACCCGGTATGGACGGCTATGAAATCTGTAAAAAAATCAAAAGCAATGATAGTTTTTCACAAATTCCTGTAATTATGCTTACAGCAAAAAGCGAAGAAGTGGATAAGGTGCTGGGGTTAGAGCTGGGCGCAGATGATTATGTTACCAAGCCGTTTTCACCCAGGGAACTGACAGCCCGCGTAAAAGCAGTTTTAAGAAGAAATTCTTTAAAAGAGGAAATAAAAACTGTTGAATTTGGCGGTATACTTAAAATAATTCCTGAAAAATATGAAGTGCTTGTTAACAGCAGAAAAATTGATTTAACAACTACCGAATTTAAAATACTTGAAATATTGGTTTTAAAAAAAGGGCTTGTTTATTCCAGGGAAAAACTGCTGGATAGTTTATGGGGCAGTGAAAAAGCCGTGCTGGACCGCACCATTGATGTACATATTAAAAATCTGCGTGAAAAACTGGGTGCGGCGGGAAAATTTATAAAAAATATACGCGGAATCGGCTATAAACTGGAATGCCGTTAAACTAATGTTTAAAAAAACTATTTTTCTTAAATTTTTCAGCCTTTACCTGCTTATAATCCTGCTTTTAAGTTCCTCTATTTTATTCTTTTCTTTCAAATCCATAAAAAAACACTATATTGACAGCCTTTCCAACAACCTGGCCTATTTGGGTGATACACTTATGCTTAAAATTCTTCCCCTGTATGAAGCCGGGCAGTACAAACAGATTGATACAATAATAAAAACACTTGATAAAGACATTCATACCCGCATAACTGTTATTAATACCGAAGGTTTTGTGCTGGCAGATTCTGAAAATGACCCTAAAAACATGGAAAACCATAAAAACAGGCCTGAAATAGATAAAGCTCTTAAGGGCGAAACCGGCAAAGCACTGCGCTTCAGCTCTACCGCCAGCGAAGATATGCTTTACATAGCTTTGCCTATCAGACAAAACGGCAAAATAACCGGCGTTTTAAGGTTAAGCCTGTTTTTAAAACAGATTAATACTTTGCTAAATGATTTATTGATAAATATTTTTCATATAGCCCTGGCGGTTTTGATTATAACTCTTATAATGGCCTTTATTTTTTCAAAAAGTTTGTCCGGGCCTATAAAAGCCTTAAGTGCGGCCTCGGCTAAAATGGCTGAAGGGGATTTTAATACCCGGGTCTATTTAAAAAATAAAGATGAATTTACCCGCCTGGCGGAGAGTTTTAATTTTATGGCTTCCGAAGTAAAAGCATCCTTTGAAAAAATATCACAGCAGAAAGATGAACTTACCGGCATCATTTCTTCTATGCAGGAAGGCCTGGCGGTATTAAATAAGGAAGATGTAATTATTTTAGTTAATACAGCTTTTAAAAATATTGCGGGTTCTCCGGAGCCGGAAAATAAATTTTTCTGGGAAGTTATGCGGGATAACAGGGCTGTAGAAATATTAAAAAAAGCCCGCAGAGAAAATACAGGCAATTCCGGTGAAATTGAATTAAACGGCAGGCATATACTTTTTGGCGCCGGCGGGTTTGGTATAAATAAGGAAGTAATAGTACTGCTTCATGATATTACCGAGCTTAAAAACCTTGAAACCATAAAAAAAGATTTTGTTGCCAACGTTTCCCATGAACTTAAAACTCCGCTTACTGCCATAAAAGGGTTTATAGAAACCATTGAAGATGAAAAAGAACTGAATAAACATTATCTTTCTATTATTAAAAGGAATATTGACCGGCTTATAAACATAGTGCAGGACCTGGCGGTATTATCCCGGGTAGAAGAAAAAACCACTGCACCTCTTTTGCAGGAAACCGGCCTTAAAAGCACTGTGGAAAATGCAGTAAAACTATTTGAAAAACAAATAAAAGAAAAAGGGCTGAACTTGAAACTGCAGTTTTCTGATAATTTTCCTTTAATAATGGCAGACCCTTTCAGGCTGGAACAATTATTTGTAAACCTGCTTGATAACGCTGTGAAATATACTGAAAAAGGCAATATAAGTGTTTGCGCAGAAGTTTCCGGAAATTTTGTAAAAATAGAAGTTGCCGATACCGGCATAGGCATACCCAAAGAACATCTTTCAAGGATTTTTGAAAGGTTTTATGTTGTAGATAAATCCCGTTCGCGCAAACTTGGCGGCACAGGCCTGGGCCTTTCCATAGTTAAACATATTGTACTTCTGCATAACGGCAGTATAACAGCAGAAAATATGCCGGAAGGCACCCCGGGCACAAAATTCACTATTCTCATTCCCTGCTGAAAAAACCATTCTTTTTTATCCTTTTGTAAGGCTTTTGCCTTTTCCCTGCATTTTTTTCTTAACACAATCTTAATAATTCATTTATACTCCCTTAACAGAAATTTTGCATAATGTAATCATAAAAATAAATATGGAGGTTTCAATTTATGAAAAATATCAGTTTTTATTTATTAGGATGCGTCTTAGCTTTATTGTTAACAGCAGGCTGCGGGAAAAGATCCGGTGATTCAATTCAGATTAAAGGCTCTGACACTATGGTAAACCTTATCCAGGCGTGGGCTGAAGAATTTACTAAAGATAATCCGCAAGCCAACATGTCTGTAACAGGCGGCGGTACCGGAACGGGAATAGCCGCATTTATCAGCGGCAGCTGTGAGATAGTAGCCGCATCACGCCAGATTGAACCCAAAGAAATAGAGTATGCAAAAAGAAACGGCCTTGAAGAAAAAGAATACATAGCCAGTTTGGACGGCATAGTTGTTGTGGTAAGCCCTAAAAACCCGGTAGGTAAACTTACAGTAGACCAGTTAAGGGATATTTTTACCGGAAAAATTACAAACTGGAAAGAAGTCGGCGGCAAGGACGCTAAAATTGTCCTGCTTTCAAGAGAAATTAATTCAGGGACCCACGTATTTTTTAAAGAACATATATTAAGGAAGGGCAATCCAAAAGGGCCTGAAGAATTTGCACCCAGCGCGCTTTTAATGCCTTCTTCCCAGGCCATAGCAGATGAAATTTCACAGAATTCCGGTACAATTGGTTACTATGGGATGGGTTATATAAGCGATAAACAAAAACTTATTGCTGTTTCAAAAGGCGCAGGCCTGCCTTTTGTATTACCATCAATAAAAACCGTGCAGAATAATACTTACCCTATTTCAAGGCCGCTTTATCTTTATACTAAAAAAGATGCTTCTGAAGCAGTTCTTAAATTTATAGATTTTACTTTGTCGGCAAAAGGGCAGGAAATAGTACAAGCAACTGATTTTGTACCGGTAAAATGAAGATAGTGTATACGTGGATAAGTGGTTAAGTGCTTAGCAAAACAGAAAAATCTTTTACCAAACACCCTGCATAATCGCATAAACAGTTGATTTAATTAAATGAACAATAGTTCCCCCTAAATTCTTCCCAAGTTCACCATGAACTTATCGGTCAGAATCTAGCAGGGGGACACCTGAAAAGGAGGTTGTTCAGGTGAAACAAATTAAAGAATTTATTTCGGAACTTATTCGCTGTCATTTGGTTATATTAGGACTTTTATGAATTTCAAACAAATTAAAGAATTTATTATTGAGAAAGCAATTTTTTTAAGCGGAAGCTTATCAATAATTTTTGTTATATTGATTTTTGTGTTTCTTATCAAAGAAGGGGCCCTGTTTTTTAAATACGTGCCGATTAAAGATTTTTTAACCGGCACCAACTGGTACCCGCTTTCAACGCCGGAACAGTTCGGCATGCTGCCTCTTATAATGGGCTCTTTACTGGTAACTATAGGGGCTATGATTATTTCCATTCCTCTTGGTGTTGCCTGCGCATTTTATATTGCCGAAGTAGTTAACCCGAAACTAAAAGATGTTTTAAAAACCGGCGTAGAACTGCTGGCGGCTATCCCCAGCGTAGTAATAGGTTTTGTGGGAATGGTAACACTGGTACCCCTGGTAAAAAACATTTTTAACCTGCCTACAGGGCTTACCGCATTATCCGGTTCCATAATGCTTGCTTTTATGGCTATGCCTACCATTGTTTCCATAGCTGAAGATGCCATAACCGCAGTGCCCCGCAGATATAAAGAAGCAGCCCTGGCGCTGGGCGCCACTCACTGGCAGGCGATGTATAAAGTAATTATAGTTGCGGCCGCGCCCGGAATATTTGCCGCTGTTATGCTGGGGGTAGGCAGAGTAATTGGTGAAACCATGGCCGTTATGATGATTACCGGAAACGCGGCAGTAATTCCGCACACATTTCTTCAGCCGGTAAGAACTTTAACCGCAACCATAGCCGCAGAAATGGGTGAAGCTATAAGAGGAAGCAACCACTATTACGCTTTGTTTGTAGTTGGCATAATTCTGTTTATTATAACTTTTGCAATTAATTTTATTGCTGATGTGTTTTTGCACAGAATAAAGAAATGACGTCAATACATATATATCTTAACGGCCGTCATCCCCGAAAAGCAACTAACCGGGGATCCACAAATAAGTAGTATTAAGTCTTTATTCGCTGTCATTCGGCCATATGCGGACTCTATTATGAATTCCAAACTGACCCAGAAAATTGCTTTTAGTTTTTTATTTCTTTGCGCGTTAATTACTATAGCGCCTGTTTTACTTATTGTTGTGATAATAGTTGTAAACGGCATAAGCGCCATAAGCTGGGATTTTTTAACTACATCTCCCACAAACGGCATGCGCTCCGGAGGTATTTTCCCGGCAATTGTAGGCACTTTTTATCTGGCCGCAGGCGCAACCGTAATTTCACTGCCGTTAGGCGTAATGGGCGGGATTTATTTATCCGAATATTCAAAAGATAATTTTTTCACCCGCATACTCAAGCTGGGAATTGTAAACCTGGCAGGCGTACCTTCCATAGTTTACGGTTTGTTTGGTTTATCCTTATTTGTTATTTACCTGAAACTCGGGGCTTCGCTGGTTTCAGGATGCCTTACTCTGGCAATAATGGCGCTTCCTGCAATTATCACAGCAACCGACGCGGCTTTAAGCAGTGTCCCGCAATCATTCCGTGAAGTCAGTTTATCTTTAGGGGCTACTAAGTGGCAGACCATACGCCATGCAGTTTTACCACACGCATTACCGGGTATAATTACCGGTACGGTTTTAAGCAACGCCAGAATTACCGGAGAAACAGCGCCAATACTTTTTACGGTAGCGGCATTTTATCTGCCTCATCTGCCGGGCTCTGTACTGGATCAGGTAATGGCATTGCCTTACCATCTTTATGTAATTTCAACGCAAATTCCCGGAATAAGCAAAAGCACAACTTACGGCACAGCACTGGTGTTGATTGCATTTACACTTTCATTAAATCTTTTTGGAATAATTATAAGAACACATCTTAGGCGGCAGAAAAAATGGTAGCAGGCACCGTAAAAATACAAACCCATAACTTCAATGCCTGGTTTGATAAAAATCAGGTTATAAAATCACTGAATATGCAGGTTTATTCCAATGAAATACTGGGAATTATCGGCCCGGCAAACAGCGGGAAAACAACTTTTTTAAAATCTCTTAACAGGCTTAATGACCTGGATATAAAATTCAAAATGGACGGTGAAGTTTTACTGGACAATAAAAATATAATAACAGCTATTGACATTACCGCTTTAAGAAAAAAGATGAGCATTATATTTGCCCTGCCCCTCCCGCTTCCTATTTCTATTTTTGAGAATATTGTTTACGGACCCAGGATGCACGGCATTAAAACAGGCCTTGAAGAAATTGTAGAAAATAGTTTAAAAGCTTCTTATTTGTGGGATGAAGTTAAAGACAGGCTCAACGAATCTGCGCTTAATCTTTCCGGAGGCCAGCAGCAGAGGTTATGTATTGCCAGAAGCCTGGCAGTGGAACCGGAAGTGCTTTTGTTTGATGAACCCTGCTCAGGCTTAGACCCCATTTCTACCGCAAAAGTTGAAGACGCTATGATGGAACTTAAAAAGAAATATACTATTATCCTAGTTACAAATAACGTAAAACAGGCCGCCAGGGTTTCTGGCCGGGTGGCGTTTTTTCTTATGGGTGAACTGGTTGAAATTGATTTTACGGAAAAAATGTTTACTAATCCGCAGGATAAAAGAACCAATGATTATATTTCCGGCAGGTTTGGATAAGGCAGGTATGATGTGTTAAATGTTAAGTATGAATAATTGCAAAGCAGAAAAATAACTATGACTATAATTAAAACGAACAATCTCAATTTATGGTACAAAAAGTTCCACGCTTTATTAGACGTGAACATACCTATAGAAAAAAACAGCATAACTTCAATTATCGGCCCGTCTGGCTGCGGTAAGTCTACCCTTTTGCGTACTTTAAACAGAATGAATGACCTTATTGAAGGTATCCGGATGACGGGTGAAATTTTAATAGAAAACAAAAACATTCTTTTACCCGGTACAGACCTTGTAAGTTTAAGAAAAAACGTGGGCATGGTTTTTCAAAGGCCCAACCCTTTTCCTTTATCTGTTTATAAAAACATAACTTTTGGGCTTGAAATACATAATATTAAAAGCAATGATACCCTGGATAATATAGTTGAAAATAGTTTAAAATCTGTATTGCTCTGGGATGAGTTAAAAGATAAGTTAAAAAGTCATGCCCTGAATTTAACGCTGGAGCAGCAGCAGAGGCTTTGCATTGCAAGGCTTATTCCGGTAAAACCGCAGATACTTCTTATGGATGAACCCTGCTCTGCCCTGGACCCCATAGCAACAGGCAGAATAGAAGAACTGATGTTTGAATTAAAGAAAAATTATACCATTGTAGTAGTAACGCATAATATGGCTCAGGCGGCAAGAGTGTCTGATGATACGGGTTTTATGCTTCTTGGCAGGCTGGTTGAGTTTAATAAAACAAGCAAAATATTCACAAATCCTGAAAAAAAAGAAACTGAAGATTATATAACCGGGAGATATGGGTAAATAAACACGGTGATTAGGTGGTTAGTTATTAGTGGTTTGTAAAAGATTTTTTAACTACTGATAACTAAACAGTTACGTATTAATATGTGAAGCATATTCTATGAATTATGAATAATTGTAGCGGTTGAATTACTATTCAACTAAAACATAAATTGCTTGTTCTGCAAATTATTTTGTAGCCGCAAGCTTTAGCTTGCGCAAGTATTCAGGAAATCCAGTTATTGAAAAATAAAATGTACTAAATAAACACGAGGTATTATGGAGGGAACTGATGGAGAGGCATTTTGACAGGGAATTAAATGAATTAAGAGAAAAATTATCAAGCATGGCTTCGCTGGTTGAGCTTATGATTGATACCGCCGTAAAGGCGCTGATTGAACGCAATCCGGAACTGTTAGGTGAAATTTTTAACAGTGAAACAGAAGTAAACAAAAAACATATAGAAGTAGATGAGTTGTGCCTTAAACTAATAGCTTTACGCCAGCCGGCAGGAATTGATTTACGGTTCATAACCTCTGCTATGAAAATAAATGCTGAACTGGAAAGAATAGGCGACCAGGCTGTGAATATTTCACAGAATACAGCCAATCTGGTACAGCAGCCTTTTTTTGTAAAGCTTGAAATAATACCCCAGATGACAGAAGTTGCCAAATCTATGGTTAAAGACTGCATAAAAGCATTTATAAATAAAGATGTGGAGCTGGCAAAAGCCATTCTTTTAAAAGACAATGACCTGGACCAGCAGAAAAAAGATGTTTTTAAAAAACTTATCAGCAACATAATTGAAAATCCTGCACATACAGAATATTTTATAGACCTGCTTCTAATTTCAAGGAACCTTGAAAAAATCGGCGACCACACTACAAATATTTCTGAAGATGTTATTTTTATGGTACTGGGCCAGGATATCCGCCACCATCATTTGTTTGATAACCATAAAGTTTAACTACCTGTGAAAAAACCATTTATATAACCTCCTTTATTACAATTTGTAATCAATCCATTATTTTATTAAAATGTTTCAACTGCTTAATGCATTTCATCGGAGGATTGCTAAATGCCGCACCAACTGGTACTTTGGACTGTTTTTAATGTTTTCATTTTATTCCTGCTTATGCTGGATTTGGGCGTTTTTCATAAAAAAAACCACGCTGTAAGCATAAAAGAGTCCCTTGTCTGGAGCATAATCTGGATAATTGCGGCATTTATTTTTAATGCAGGCATTTATTTTCATTCAGGCCCTGAAAAAGCCCTGGAATTTTTAACCTGCTACATTATTGAACGGGCGTTAAGCGTAGATAATATATTTGTGTTCATTGTCATATTTTCTTATTTTCAGGTTAAGGCGCAATTCCAGTATAAAATACTTTTCTGGGGCATTTTAGGCGCCCTGGTTATGAGAGCGTTATTTATTGTTACCGGTATTACGCTGGTAGAAAAGTTTCACTGGCTGTTATACGTTTTCGGCGCTATGCTGGTATACATAGGTATCAAGCTTGCCTTTGAGAAAGAAAAAGAAATACACCCGGAAAAAAATGTGATTCTTAATCTGTTTAAAAAGTTTTTTCCTGTTACCACCGATTCTGAAAGCGGTAATTTTACTACAAGAATAAACGGAAAACTTTATGCAACCCCGTTATTTCTGGTGTTAATAGTTATTGAAACTACAGATGTTATATTTGCCCTGGATTCTATACCCGCTGCACTGGCTATAACCAGTAATTCATTTATTATTTATTCTGCCAATGTTTTTGCTATTCTTGGTTTGCGGGCGCTGTATTTTGCTTTAGCCGGCAGTATGCAGATTTTCCATTACCTTAATTACGGGCTTTCAGTAGTGCTTGTGTTCATAGGGTTTAAAATGCTTTTAGAATCTTATATAAAAATACCCATAGGCCTGGCCCTGGGTATAGTTACCTTCCTTATTATAGCGTCTATGCTGGCATCTGTTATCAAACCAAAGAAATAATAAACTATTTTTAATGTGTTTTAATTAGGGGGAATCATGAAAAATAAGTTTTTAGTTTTATTTGTTTTAAGTTTGTTTGTTTTTGTTTCAGCAGTATCCGCAGAAGGCGAGAAAGCTAAACCGGAAATCAGCGGAGTGCTGTATGCCGATTATTTTTACAACACAACTGAAGGTATTGCCCCGGCAAACATCAGTTATTTTGAATTAACCCGTATGTATTTAGGCGTCACAAAACCTCTTTCAGACAAAGCTATAATGAAAGTGCTGTTTGAAGGCTGCCAGCCGGTAAACCTGCTTTATATTAAAAACGCTTATGTAGAATTCAGCAATGCGTTATGTGGTATGAATTTAAGAACCGGCGTAATTGGTTTGCCCTGGATAGGCAATGAAGAAAAAGTATGGAAAAACCGCTACATATCAAAAACTTTTACAGATATTGAAGGTATTTTAAACGCTGCAGACCTGGGCGTAGGGTTAAGCGGAAAATCTGAAAACAATGTTGTTGATTATGACATTGCTTTAGTAAATGGTGAAGGCTATAAGGCCGCAGAGGTTTCAACTGATAAAGATTTTATGGCAAGAGTAAGCATAGAAGCGGCAAGCGGTACTAAAATTCATTTGTATGACCAGATTGGCAAACAAACAGCACTGGGCGTTGACCGCAACAGAATGATAGCCGGCGTAAGCTATGAAAAAAACAAACTTTCTGCAATGGTTTATATGCTGACAGCAAAAGATGCCGCTGTAAATAAAAGCGGTATGAGCTTGTTTGGAAATTATGCCCTTACTTCAAAACTGTCGCTTTTAGCCAGATTGGATTCTTTTGACTGCGATACGGATAATCCTGCTACTGCCTGGACCAGAATGATAACGGGTATTTCTGCTAATGTTTCTGAAAGCGTAGATTTAGGCATTGATGCCCAGATGATAAATTTTGAAGATACTGTTATTCAGGGGAATAACCAGGCGGTTATTTATACCCATTTGAGCGTGAAGTATTGATATAGAGACAGTTGATATGATGATAGGATAATAGGTTGATAAGTGAAGCACTATGGGCTTACGCCCATAGCATCTGCTTCATCTTCGGCAAAAACCGCCGAAGAACATCCCCTGTCGCTAACCGCTTCTGCAATATTCGCGGCTATTTGCCGCATTGCATAAGCAGCTTTAGGGGATACCCTACAACGCATTCATCCCCGAGTTTACACTCGGGGCATTCTGCGAAAGCGGGTAAAAGAAAAAGAGTTAATAAGATGTTTCTTATCAACTTATAAACTTATAAACAAAGACTTTTAAAAGAGGCGGGTTTCACCCGTCTCTTTTTGTTTGTGGTTTATTCACGTGTTTACGTCAAATACTTATTTCTTTTTTTCTTTTTAAAATGGTTTTTACGCTTTCTTTGATGTTTTTCCTTTGGACAGTTGAAAATCATATTGTTTTTTTTCAACTAAAACATCACTGTGGGCAACGTTCTTGCATCATCTTATAAAAGGAGAAGCAAGCAGATGTCG
>MGVC01000084.1 GCA_001800285.1 Elusimicrobia bacterium RIFOXYA2_FULL_39_19
ACCCCTTTGATTGGACAGTATAATTAGTATTAAGCTGACAAGGCGCTGAAATTGTTTTTGTAGCTGACTTCAAATTCATTTGGCGGAACATAGCCTAAAGATGAATGAAGCCGTTTTGCATTATATACTTGTTCAAGAAAATATGGCACCCGTTCTATAACATCATCTATCGTCTGATAATCGTTTAAGTACACTTCTTCGTACTTAAAAGTCTTAAAGAAACTTTCTGCGGTTGCGTTATGGTACGGATTCCCTTTATCAGACATACTGCTCAGAATATTGTGTTCTTTCAAAATATTCACATATTCTTCTGAGGCATACTGGACGCCCTGGTCAGAATGATGAATACAGCCAGTCAATGGTTTTCGGTCTCTAAGCGCCATTTTAAGCGCTTCTGTTGCTAAAGATGCGTCCAAAGACAGTGACAAGGCATAGCCTATCACTTTACGGGAAAATAAGTCAAGAATTGCCGACAGATACACAAAACCGTGGGCAAGGTGAATATATGTTATATCTGCAACCCAAATTTGATTCGGCGCTGTAGGGGTTATCCCTATTATCAGGTTCGGATATCTTTGAAAATTGTGTTTTGAATTTGTTGTTGGCCGGTACGCTCTTGGCTGTTTGCACTGGATGTCCAACTCAACCATAAGGCGCCCTATGCGCTTATGGTTCACCCGGTATCCTTCACGGTGCAACTGTTTGGTTACGCGCCGTTCCCCGTAACCAGGGAATTCTTTGACTATTTCTTCTATTCGCTTTTTTAGTTTTGATTCTTCTGCTATTTTTTTGGCTGATTTCTTTGATTTATAATAATATGTGCTCAGGGGAATATTCATTAGTTCGCACCCCCGGCTCGTAGTTTCAACAAACAACTGGTGCTCTTTGATAAACTTTCTTTTTTCTTTGCAAGTTCCCGTTTGTATTCTATCGTTTTTTTTAAAAACTCGATTTCCATCGCTTGCCGGCCCACCATCCGTTCAAGTTTCTCTATTTTATCATGGAATCCGGCTTCGGTGGTAGGCTCATTGTTCAAACGGCCATGTTCATATGCTTCAATCCATTTTAACAGTAAACTATACGATATCCCATATTTCCGGGCTACTGCTGTTTTGCTCGTTTGCCCGCTTAGTGCTTCCGTTGCTGCTTCTTGCTTTTGTTCTTTACTGAATTTTCTGTATAAACCCATACAAGAGCCTCCTTTTTTAAGGTCTCTTGTCTGCTATTATACTAATTTAGTATCCAGTTTTTGGGGTACAGTCCAAAGTATATCCATACTATTTATGAGAAATTTAAGAAAGATGGAATATGATTGGAATGGAAACCAGTTACGCAAGGAAATGGGCAGTGGGCAGTCAGTGGTAACCAAATATTTTAATTACGAATATGATTTTGAAAATCGTATGACGAAGGTCATTTTCCCGGACAACAGCTATGAAAAGTATTTATATGCTCCCAACGGAAAGCGGGTAGCGGTTCAAAAATGGAGAGCGGGCGCAACAACGCCCGAAGAAACCACCTATTTTGTTTATGATGCCTTACAGTGCAATAATGTGTATGAATTTTCAACAAACACCAATTCAACAAGCTCAGGGCAGGGTTCTGTTTCAAGGTATGTCTATAACTGGCCGGGAAATGAGATGATAAGTAAAATTACTGCATATCCGCCTGATGGTGTTACATCGATTTCTTATTATCATTATGACGGTATTGGAAGTGCAAGTGCGATTACGGATAGTGCGGGAACAGTTAATAATACATACAGGTACGACCCATTTGGAAACATAATTACCAGCACAGGGAAAAACGGCAGGTATTCATTTGTCGGCGCTTTTGGTGTAGAGAATGACGGAATGAGCTGTCTGTTACACATGGGTGCCCGGTATTATGATCCAACAATAGGAAGGTTTATTCAAAGGGACCCGCTTCGTGGTTTTGTTTCAGATCCACTTTCACTGAACCGGTATATTTATTGTGGAAATAATCCGATGAATTTTATTGACCCAAAGGGGTTGTTCTGGTCTGACGATGATGACTCTATGGCTGGTTCAAGCCATGAATATGGCGAAGAAGAGAAAGTTGAAGCAAAGAGAAAAGTCCCCTCTAATAAAGTTAAAGTTACAATAATTCAGTTATGGTATGCCGATTACATTTTTGGAGATAACTATAAAGACCCTGGAATTCCGCCACCAGCAGATATACCGAATAATCCCAAGGAGACAATATCGTATATTTATATTCCTTTTGATTATGCACTAATCGATCAAATAGAAAGAAGATCAGTAATAAATAATTATTATTTGGCATTTCAGGAAATATTGATTATACAACAAAAGAGGTTTTATTATGGTCCATCATCGCAAAAAAAATGTGAATAATATTGTTATCGGGCTTTTAGTACCATTGTTGTTTTTCTTCTCTTGTGCTAAAACCAAAGATTCTATACCAGAGAAAACTGTAAATATTGATAAGGCTTTAAAAGAGAGAATTGTCCAATATTATGAATTAGAAAAGAAAGGCGATTGGTCGCATACTTATAATTTTCGTATAACTCCTTTTAAAGAGGTTGTACGTTTTGATTATTATAAATCTCGTATGCAAAAGGATAGCAAGGGGTGGAAATTGGAAAGTTATAAGTTTGTAGATTGTAAACAACAAAATAATTTGGCTTATGTAAAAATAGCATTCATTGAAATGATTCCTCCTGATTATTTGAAAACAAATGATATTTTATCGAATCTGCTTACTCGTAAAATAAGAAAGATGAAATTTACAGAAGATTCAATTTGGGAAAAAATAAATGGAGTTTGGTATACTCGAAGCTGTTGTTCAAGATTACATTTATCCTTGAACGAAGAATTTGGTGAATAAATTGCGACAAGAAAAGATCTTGCTGAAAATGATATTCTTCGTGTAAATTTAGTTTATTTACTTAAAGCAAGAGAACAGTTATATTCAGTTGGTATAATAGAGCTTTTTATTACAATAGTAATATCATCATTTCTTTTCTGGTTTCTTAATACTAAAAAAATAAAAGAGCAATTTGCTTTGAATTGACGGGCGTTGAATTATTAATATAATTTAAAAATGGCTGTTTATATGAATTAATTAAGCGAGACTGGGGATCAGATGATTTCAAAAATAACAGCTTATCCACCTGATGGTGTTACATCGATTTCTTATTATCATTATGACGGTATTGGAAGTGCAAGTGCAATTACTGATGCAAACGGGACAGTAACTAACACTTACAGGTATGACCCGTTTGGAAACATGATTACAAGTACTGGAAAATTAGGGCGTTATTCGTTTGTTGGCGCCTTTGGTGTAGAAAACGATGGCATGAGCGGTCTCTTTCACATGGGAGCTCGTTATTATGATCCAACAACAGGCCGTTTTATCCAAAGAGACCCAATAAGGGGGTTTGTTTCAGATCCACTTTCACTGAACCGGTATATTTATTGCGGAAATAATCCGATGAATTTTATTGACCCGAAGGGGCTGACAGCAACAGCAGGAACTACAGATCCAGAAACGGGAGAAACGGTAATTACAAATACTGAAGCAGAAGATCAAGAAGGCAATAGACCGAAAGCAATATTTAATGGATATTCTTTTATTTTCTTTTATCCAATTGCGAATGGATATATAGCAGTTTCAGGAAATGGAACGCATCAAGGAATACCTAGTGGGACTTGGGATGCAACTAACTTACGAACAAGAACAAAAACTGGGATGGTAGATCTCACGGGATTGGGTTGGAGTGTAGATCTGAAACCGAATTTTAGCACAGATAGAGATTTGATACGGATCCACCCTGACCAACCACCATATGGAACTGAAGGATGTATAGGAATAGAAGGAGATACGCGTTATTTATATAATGCGATACAAGGTTATTTGAGCTTACAAACATCATTTACTGTACAGGTGACAAATGGGAAATGTAAATAGAGTAGTTAGTTTATTTGTTTTGTTGTTAAGTTTATTAACTTCAATAAGTATTTGTGAAAATAAAGCACTGTCTGCTAAAGTAACAAATTCAGCTTTTATTAATAATATTGTTAGTAGATTTCATGAAGGAATAAAATTGTATAAAAAATATCAAGAAGCCGAAAAACTTTCTATAGAAAAAGCTTCAACTGAAGATGAATATTGGAAAATACGTCAAAAGACAGATGATTATAACGAAAAAATCCTTTTCCTAGCATATTTTGAATGTGTGAAAATCCTTTCTGAGAAGCAGAAAAACAATAAGCCAAATAAATATCAAAAGGTGTTAATTGAAGAGTTTTTGAAAATCCTATTGGTATTTGAGGGTTCTGCTGATGAAGAATGGTCGAGGGGTTCAGGAGAAGCCTATTTTAGAAACCCTTATTTAATTGAATATGGTATAAGGAAGTTTTCTGTAAAAAAACAAAAAATGTTAGTAGAAAGAATTAACAGAAGTTTTGAATATTATTCAGATGGATTTGAATATTTTGCACCTGGGGAAGACAAGAAACAATTAGAATCAATAAGAAAACGTTTAGAAGAATTTACAGATTTAATCAGAATGAAGCAATAATTGTCTTGTCTAAAATATGAAATCTAAAACAGAAACGGTAAGTTTAAGAAGCGGAATTGGCGCGGTAAATCCTGAAAATATAACTACGGATTACCTGTATGATGGAAGTGGGAACCAGTTACGCAAGGAAATGGGCAGTGGGCAGTCAATAGTGACTAAATATTTAAATTACGA
Source organism: Elusimicrobia bacterium RIFOXYA2_FULL_39_19 (assembly GCA_001800285.1). Lineage (GTDB taxonomy): Bacteria > Elusimicrobiota > Endomicrobiia > CG1-02-37-114 > XYA2-FULL-39-19 > XYA2-FULL-39-19. The sequence goes on from MGVC01000084.1 coordinate 4,742, forward strand.
ATATGATTTTGAGAACCGCATGACAAAAGTTATTTTCCCTGACAACAGCTATGAGAAATACCTTTATGCGCCCAATGGAAAGAGGGTTGCAGTTCAAAAGTGGTTGGCGAATGCTTCGCAACCGGAAGAAACTACATATTTTGTTTATGATGCGCTTTAATTCAATAATTTATGGAGGATTGTATGTTAGTGAGAATAATAGTTTTTGTGGGTATATTTATTGTTAACTGTTTCTACTGTGATGAAATAAAAGTTCAGGAAAATAGTTTAAGTGTTCAAGAAATAGGGAAAAAGCTTGAAAAATCCGTAGCCAAAATAGAAGTGCTTAGAGAAGATGGTAAAATTGTTGCCGGTTCCGGTATGATAATATCTTCTGACGGTTTGATAATGACTAATAAACATCTTGTAGAATTCCCATTGGAAGAAATTATGTCAAAAAAAACTATAAAAATAGATGAAATAAAAGTTACACTGCAAAATAACAAGGAATATAAAGCAAAAATAAAGGCTCAAGATGAATATATTGACATGGCTATTATAAAGATTGAAGAAGATAATTTGGATCCTGTGAAATTTATTGAAAATTCTGACAGTATAAAAAAAGGTGAAAAGGTTTTCGCAATGGGAAATCCTATGAATCTTGAAAAAACATTTACATCAGGGATTGTCAGTGAAATTCACAGAAGGTTTGTTATTCTTGGAACAGATAATCAAATTGAAGATTTTATTCAAATTGACGCCGCAATAAATCCCGGAAATAGCGGGGGTCCTATGGTAAATGAAGATTGTGAAGTGATTGGGATGGTTACGTCAGGTATAAACCAAGGAGAAGGCCTGAGTTTTGCAATAGCTGCAAATTTACTAAAAAGAGAAAAAGACAGAATTATAAATAATTTGGAATACCCATGGTTTGGGGTTTGGGTTGAGTACAAAAAAGATGAGGATGAAGACGGTGTATTTAGAATTCAGGAAATAATTACAGAAAAAACAGGGCTGAAAAAAGGCGATATTATAAGAAAAATAAACGGTAAAGAATATACAAATACAATTAAGCTTCAGGCAGGAATAAGTGAATTAAAAATAGGCGCTAAGGCAAAGCTTTTGATTAAAAGAAAAAATAAAGAAGTGGAAGTGCTGATTCCTGTAAAGAAACGATTTGAAGATCCTGTTTTGCCTATAAAAACATTATTTGAAGTATGGGGTGTACTACTAGAAACTAATACTGACAGTGGTATTGAAGTCGCAAAAGTAGACAAATTTAACGAGGTTCAAAAAACCACGCCTTTTTATGATGTGTATCAATATGAAAAATATAAAGCTGCTGGTTTCAAAGATAATGATTTGATTTTTGGTGTAGCTAAAGTTGAGAATCAAGAATGGCTTGACAGTATATTCGGATTAAGAAGACTTGAAAATATATTCGGTAAAAAAATAAATGATTTTGAGAATTTAGAAGAAACATGCAGGGAATATGTAAATAAAGGCTACTTGTTGACCGTCATATGTATTGAAAGGTCAAAAGAAAAATATTTCTGTGTATTGATCAGGCATATTCCAAAATCAAATTATATTTAACAGTAGTTACGCAGGTTTTGAGTAGCTATAAGAGGTAGTTTAAATGGATAAAAAAAGAACAACATTTAGGTTAATTACGTTTGTTTTTATTGCATTTGTATTAAGTGCAGTTAGTTGCATAAATAATTTATCTGCAGCTGCTTCTTTGAGCCAAACTCTACGGGCGCCATTTTCAAATATTGACGTCACATTCACTGATATTTCAGTTTATAGTTCTGATAACAGTGAATGGATCTCAATAATGAGCGATCAAAAAACAGTAAATTTATCATCCCTGGCTGATTTAGGATTAACCCAGGTTATCGGCGATAATAATATCCCTTCGGGCAACTACACAAAAGTAAGATATACAATAAGTGAAGCTGTTGGAAAACCTAAAAATAACAACCAGCAATTTGTTTTTGAATTATCAGATGTTATCTTTGAAGAGAATTATTCATTTACCGTAAATTCCGGTAATAGTTATTTGCTTACCATACAATTTGATTTGTTCGGTTCAATAACAGACACCGTAACCGGGTATAAATATTTCCCAGTAGTTTCAAAGATATCCTTAATGAAATATGAAGAATTTGTGTGTACTATAAAACCGACTGGCGGTGATTATACAACACTAAGCCAGTGGTCGGAAGCCATAGATTGCGATCTAACAGTATCTACCAACGTGGTATTTAACGGGGTTAAAACCGGTACAATGAATGATGGCGCGCTAGTTACGGGTTCAGTTTCAGGCGCCCAAGCTAAGGTATGGCATGCAACAGTAGATGGTACACAAATATTTGTGAATGTAACCAATGGGATGTTTGCATCAGGTGAACAAATCCGTGTAAATGAATCCAACTATTTTACCACGAGTGACAACGGTAATTTAGTTATAGCCGTAGCTGAATGCTATGCAATGGAACACCCCGGCAGTGTGTATTTAGCAGCGCATACAGGCCATTGGACCACAGGCCCCAATAATTACATAGAAATAAGAACCCCTGTTTCTGAAAGGCATAACGGTAAATGGGATGACACAAAATTCAGAATGACGGTAGATGATGAATCTTATGGGTTTTCAGTTGCAGCATCGCACGTAAGGTTAGACGGTTTGCAGATAGAAGTTTTAAATGAGGCCAGTGACCATGCCAGAGGCATAGAATTAAGCGGAAGCTCTGAATATGGCCCCTGGGACAGAAGAATATCCAACTGTATAATAAAAGGAAAAGACAGTTTTACGGGCGGTTTAACCAGATACGGGATATCCTATTCCGGAAGCGCATGTTCAAGCAGTGCGGTAAAATTATGGAATGATGTTATTTATGATTTCAACACGACAGGTGATGTTATTTGCAGAGGAATCTATGCAGGCAGACAAAACAGCAGATGGTATTTATACAACAACACAATCCAGAACTGTAAAACCGGTATATGCAGTAACAATGCAGAAGCAGTAATAGTGATGAATACCCTGGTTCAGGATTGCAATAACGGTTTTGAAGGCAATTTTGATACAAGTTCTGATTATAATTTATCAGATTTAGCAAATGATGCGCCCGGAACAAATTCAAAGAATGAAACTACTGTATCTTTTGTTAATAAGAGCGGAGATGATTTTCATTTATTGAAAGCAGATGCAGGCGCAAAAGATTCCGGTGTTGATTTATCAACCAATCTCAATCTATATTTTGCTGCTGATATTGATGGTGAATCAAGGGAAGGTAACTGGGATATAGGCGCTGATGAATATTTTACACCATTGCCGGTAGAATTTATCTGTACCATTAAATCAACCGGCGGGGATTATGCAACACTAAACCAATGGACGGAAGCTATAGATTGTGATTTGACAGTACCAACAAACGTAGTTTTTAACGGCACTAAAACCGGTACAATAAATGATGGAACAATGGTAACAGGTTCTATATCAGGAGCGTATGGCAAAGTCTGGCATGCAACAGTAGAGGGCACACAGATATTTATAAATATAACAAGCGGTACATTTGTGGCTGACGAACAAATCCGTGTAAATGAATTCAACTATTTTACAACAAGTAGTAATGGAACCGGCGCCATAGCAGTGGCTGAATGCTATGCAATGGAACACCCCGGCAGTGTGTATTTAGCAGCGCATACAGGCCATTGGACTACCAGCCCCGATAATTATATAGAAATCAGAACGCCTGTTTCAGAAAGGCATACCGGTACCTTGGATGATACAAAATTTAAAATAACAGCAGACGATGAAGGATATGGATTTTCAATAGCTGCCTCAGATGTACGGTTAGACGGATTGCAGATAGAAGTTTTAAATGAGGCCAGCGACCATGCCCGGGGTATAGAATTAAGCGGAAGTTCTGAATATGCCCCCTGGGACAGAAGAATAGCTAACTGTATAATAAAAGGAAAAGGCAATTTTGCGGGCGGTTTAACCAGATACGGGATATCCTATTCCGGAAGTGCAAGTTTAAACAGTATGGTCAAGCTATGGAACAATGTAGTATATGATTTTAATGCTGCCAGCACCAACACAGCATGCATTGGTGTTTGGGCCGGCAAGCAAAACAGCAAATGGTATGTATATAACAACACAATTCAGAACTGTAAAACTGGTATATACGGCGGTAATGCAGAAGCGGTAATAGTGAAAAACACAATAGTGCAGGATTGCAGCGATGGGTTTAAGAATAATTTTGATGCAAGTTCTGATTATAATTTATCAGATTTAGCCGGAGATGCCCCTGGCACAAATTCAAAGAATGAAACTACGGTATCTTTTGTTAATAAGAGCGGAGATGATTTCCATCTTGCAGATAGAGATACCGGAGCAAGAAATGCAGGTGTAGATTTATTAACCGATTTATTTTTAGCATTCAATTATGACATAGACGGGAATGAGCGCCCTGTTGACGATGTATGGGATATGGGTGCTGATGAAGAGAGCACCTTAGGTATGATGAAAGTTGTCAGGCAACAATTGGCCGACCCGACCTTCAAACTTGGTGATGTATATGCGTATCCTAACCCATCAAAAGGCGGAATAAAACCAACAATACACGTTGAGGTTGGTATGGCAGACAGTGTAAACCTTAAAATATATAATTTAGCTGCCGAATTGATATATGAAGTTGATATAGATGATACTTTGAAAATAGTTGACAATAAATACGCTTATGAATATCAGTGGAATACGGCTGGTATAGCCAGCGGAGTATACATTTACTATGTTGACGCTCAAAAGAGTGGTAAAAACCATATCAAAATTGTCCGCAAACTGGCACTGATAAGGTAAAAACAGTATTCTGCAGGAAACAATGTTTGGGATAAAAGGAAAAATGATATTAAATATTCTGTCTAAAAAAAATAGTATTTTACGGTATTTTGTACTATTTTTTGTTTTCATGACTTGCCTAAGTAACTTAAACGCCAAGGTTACTATCAGCGGGTACGTTAGGGATGAATCAAGTGCGCCGTTGGCAAGTGTTGCAATGAATATCAGCCCGGGTTTTGGTTTAACTGTTTCATCTGCAAATGGTTTTTATTCATTTTATGTTTCTACTGGCAGCAATTATGTAGTAACCCCTTATTTACACAATTATGGATTTATCCCATCCAGCAGGACATACACAAACCTTTCTTCAACACAAACCAATCAGGATTTCACTGCAACAGAATTTCTTCCGGGTAAAATATCAATCAGGGGTTGTGTGAAAGATGTTTTAGGTTCGTGGATTGGAGGAGTGGTTTTTATTGGCGGTGATTGGATTTCTTATACATCTGTAGATAGCAGCGGTAATTATAAGTTTAATAATTATAATCCCGGTAATTATGTTCTTATGGTTTCTTCTCTATATAGCAGTTATACTTTTGACCCTTATATAATAAGTCTTGAAAATGTAAATACAAATCAATTTAATCAGGACTTTGTTGGTACTTCAGTAGCTACTAATACATATGCAATCAGCGGATATGTAAAATATGCAAGTAGTGAGATGATTACCGGTGTTACAATGCACTTAAGCGGTGCAAAAACAGCCACTTCCTTAATTTGGGGTTATTATATCTTCCCTTGTTTACCCAGCGGGATATATACAGTAACTCCACAAAAGGATGGGTGGATATTTAGTCCTGAAAGTACAACAATCACATTAGGTGGTTATGCCTATCCGAGTTTCTTTGCCTTTCCCAGCACCTATTCGGTTAGAGGTTATGTAAGAGATTCAAGCAGTAATGCGGTAAGCGGTGCTTTGGTATTCCTTAGCGGTTCCAGCACAGGAACAGTTATTACCGGCGCTGATGGTTCTTATGCATTTGTCAGTATAAGCACCGGAGCATATACCATTACCCCTGAAAAAAAGTATTATAATTTCAGTCCTGCAAATATAGAAATAGCTTATTTAAACAGTGAAAAAACTGATATGAATTTTTTTGGTGTATATTCTACTTCGGGTTACACCTGTTCAATCAGAGGCCATATCAGGAATATTCAAAACGCGGAATTGCCGGGTATATCAATGAATTTATACTGGAGTGCTCAGGAATCAACGATAACAGCAAACGGTGGGTTGTACCAGTTTTTGAATTTAAAAGAAAAAGAAAATTATGTATTGAGTCCGGAAAATGAAAATTACTATTTTATTCCTTCAAGTATCACAGTATTAAATCTTGAAAACGATGAAGAAAACAAGGACTTTACTGCAATATCAAAAACGATTAATGAAAATGGTTCAATTATAGAAACGGAAGTTGTTGAAACTGTTGGTGTAGCCGGAAAAGTAGTTACGGTTACAAATAATGCAAGTACTATCAAAGGTGCACAAATAAGTATCCCGGCTTTTGCTTTTTCAACAAATACAATTATTGCAATCGGTAAAGTTACTAATCCGCCTGCTGCAGGTGATGAAATAAGGCAAAAAAGCAGCGTAATAGATTTTAGGGCTGTTACGGGTACAGTAATGTTTAGTACCTCTGTGGTAATAAGTCTGCCTTATGCTTCTGATGTCAGTAATCCGTATAGCATAAAAGCTTTTACCTATAATCCGGTAACGTTAACTTGGGATAAAATTCCAACAAAAAGCATAAATACAGCAAATAAATTGCTTTCTATTGAAACTAATCATTTAAGTTATTATGTTTTAGCTTATGATATAGGGATTGATTTAAGTAAGGTCAGGGTTTATCCAAACCCTTTTAAACCAAATGACGGCCAGGCTAAAACCGGAACCTGGGGCCAGGGAATATTATTTGACGGGTTAACTGAAAAAGCAGAAATAGGAATATATTCAATTTCCGGTCAATTGGTAATAAAATTAGATGAAACGGATGCTGATGGACAAATGGTATGGTATGCAACAAATATTGAAAATGAAAAAGTGGCAAGCGGTGTATATATTTACTCAATTACCAATAATTCCGGAGATAAAAAAACGGGTAAACTGGCAGTTATCCGATGAGGTAAAAACAATGTTAATCCGCCTATGGCGTAACAAGAACACTATTAATTGCTTTATTCACACTTTCAGTCTTTACCCGCTTTCGCAGAATGCCCCGAGTGTAAACTTAGGCGTGAATGCGTTGTAGGGTATCCCCTAAAGCTGCTTATGCAATGCGGCAAATAGCCGCGAATATTGCAGAAGCGGTTAGCGACAGGGGATGTTCTTCGGCGGTTTTTGCCGAAGATGAAGCAGATGCTATGGGCGTAAGCCCATAGCATCTGCTTCACTGTTAGCTGTTTTTCTGAAAATACAGGTGCAGATTTTTTTAAAATAGGAATTGGTGCCAGGCCGGCAGGGCTTGGAAGCGCATTTACAGTCATTGCCAACGGTGTGACAGCAATACAGTGGAATGTAGGCGGGTTAGCGCAGTTAAACCAGCGTGAAGTTTTAATATTTGTTGATTACTAACTAAAGGTTTTAATACCAGACAGGTTTTGAAATAAATTCTCTGCTTTTTAATCCGGTGCACAAATATAAGTTAACATTTCTGATAGGCGTATCTTTATACTCTTTCCTGTAAATATCAATGGTTCTGTAAAGTTTAACCGACTTAAAAGACCTGTTTAAATCTTCTTTTAAATCTTCCGCCATAGGCTCAAAAATAATTAACAGCCCATTTCTGCCTTCAAGTGTGTCCCAGTTATCCCATATATCATACTGGTTTCCTTTTCTGTAACGATAGGGAAAACAATATACCTGAGGATGGCCGGCGGTATAAAATCTTACAATTGCCGGGGTCTGGTAATTAATGCCGAACAAAAATGTGTCTGCTGGCAGTTCTTTTAATACAGCACCCAATTGTGTGCCCACGGTATCCCAGCCGGCTACTTCATTACTGCGGTCATCCTGCGGCTTTACTTTTATGCCCAAAAGCATAATATTTGACGGAAAAAGAATAAGCAAAGATATGAATAATGCAAATATAAATCCTGTTGAGATATTTATTATTTTTGTCAGCGGTTTCCATGTGACTTCCTTTAAATAGATGTACATAGCTGTTAAGCCGACAGGATAAAGAATATTGGGCCAGTTTCCTTCTACTTTTGAGCGTACGGACTGAACTAAAAAAAGAAAGAGCGGGAAAATAAGCATAGCAAAAATAAAGGATTCGCGTTTAGTGCTGGTTTTAAAATACTTGATTAAGAAATATACGGCAGTAATAAGTATAAGCACAAAGAAAACCGGTGAAACAAGAAGTAATTGTGAACCTAAAAATTCGGCTGTGCCTTCAAAAGGTTTTACTACAAAATTGCTGGCGTGTTTAAAAACATGTTTATAGTTTACAAAATCATGGGTGTAGTTCCAGTAAAAGTTTGCGCTTAAAAAAGCTAATGGTATAAAAAGCGACAGGTAAAAATCCTTAGAAAAAAACATTCTGCGGTTTTCTTTGTTTGATAAAAGCAGTACGCCGACACAAAGCATCATAAGAAAACTGCTCTGCTTACCTGCCAAACTGAACCCGAAAAAAAGCGCCCACAAATACCAGTAAGCAGTTTTCCCGGTAGAAACAGTTTTCCACAAAAAATAAGTAGAGGCTATCCAGAAAGGCATGGTAACGGAGTCATGCATAATAAGGATAGAGCCTATCATCCCCAGGGGGATAATCTGAAACGTAACAGTTGTTAAAAATGCTACGATAACACTGCCTGAAATACTTTCCGCCAGCAAAAAAAGAAGTATGCCGGAAATAAAGGAAGAAACCACCGCTCCTAATCTGACAAAAAACTGGGAATCAGAGCTGAATATGGTGAAAAACTTTATCCACCAGGCCACCAGGCCCGGCTGGGAGTAATAATTATAGGAAAGCCGCTTGGCCCACTCCCAGTTATACGCTTCATCAAAACACAAATTAATGGAATTTATGTAAAACAGTCTGAAAAGAGAGAGTGCGGATAGAACAGCCAGCAGATAATAAAAGTATTTTTTGTTTTCTTTCATAATTTCTCCTTAACCATACGCTATTTTATTAAATTATTGGAAATATGTGAATAGACATAGTGTTATTCGCATTTTACATTTATTGTTTACGGGTTTTCTGCTTGAATTTACCTGTGCAGTATGATATAATAATTTTACGATTATGATAAATCTTACCCGCCTGAACGACAAACAAATATTTATTAATCCGGACCTTATAGACAATATAGAAACCCATCCGGACACAACCATAACATTTACAAACGGAAATAAGCTTTCGGTAAAGGATAAACCGGAAGAGATAGTAAATAAAATTATTGATTTCAGGGCCAGAATAGCCGGTGCCGGAAAACAATACGAAAATAAATAAAAACAGCATCATAACGGAGGATTAATGGATATTACAACGATAGTCGGTATAGTGGTTTTTGGTGCGCTGGTAATGGGTTCCATCATTGTTATGGAAGGGTGGGCCGGTTTTGTGCCATTTTTAAATCTTGAAGCATTCCTGGTAGTTATCGGGGGCACCTTTTGTGCAATTCTTGTTAATTACCCGCTGGGCCAGATAATGGGTTTAAGGAAAGTGCTTGCAAAAGTTCTTTCAACCACCGGGGAAAACACATCAGAAATAGTATCTACCTTTGTAAATCTTAATAAACGTGCCAGAACAGAAGGCCTGTTATCGCTTGAAAGCCAGGTCAGAACCATAAAAAATGATTTTTTAAGGCGCGGTGTTCAACTGGTTGTGGATGGTGTAGACCAGGAACTAATAAGAAACATGTTGGAAACAGAATTAGGGTTTATACGTGAAAGGCATAAAGTAGGACAGGAAATATTTAACTCTCTTGGTACTTATGCCCCGGCTCTTGGTATTATTGGTACAGTGCTTGGTATGATTCTTATGTTAAACAGCATAGAAGATGTTGAACAGGTTCCGCGCAGAATGGCCCTGGCTCTTGCAGCAGCATTCTACGGTTTAAGCGCTGGATATTTAATATTTCTTCCAATGGCAGGAAAACTTAAACGCCGTTCAGAAGAAGAATTGCTGATAAAAGAAATTATTATACGCGGTGTTCTTTTGCTTCAGGCAGGTGCCAGCCCCAGTATTATGGAATCAAACCTGAAAGCATATCTTGAACCAGCCCAGAGAATGGCTGTCCGTTCAGCAAAATAATAAGGAGTTTATTAACATATGCCTATAAAATCCAGAAACATGATAGACGAGGATGATCCCCGGGTAGCGAAAATCGGCCACCCTGCGCCTCCGTGGCTGGTAAATTATGCAGACCTTATGACGGAACTGGTCTGTTTTTTTGTTATTTTATATGCCTTGTCTGCAGTTTTAAATAAAAACGTACAGAAAGCTTTTACTGAAATGCAGGAAGTAATGAAAGAACAGAATATGGCAGGGGAAGTTAAAATGACTAAAGAAGGCCTTAAAATAACACTGGAAGAAAGCGGCGGCCTGTCATTTTTTAAAAGCGGCAGTGCAGAATTGTCCGATACAATGAAAAAAAATCTTGATTCAATGCTTCCTGAGTTTAAACAACTTTTAAGCGATAAAAAGATTAACATTTTAGTAGAAGGCCATACGGATAATGTGCCTATAGCAACTTCACAGTTTGCGTCAAACTGGGAACTTTCAACTTCACGAGCTACAAATGTGGTGCGTTATCTGGTAACCAAAGAAAATCTGCCTCCTGCTTCAATGGCAGCTGTAGGTTATGGCCAGTACAGGCCTTTAGTTCCCAATGACACAGAGCAGAATAAATCAAAAAACCGCAGAATAGTGTTTCTTATAAAGGCAAATAACGACGCTAAAGAAGTTAAATCAGCTAAAATAGTATCTGATGCTCCACCCAAAGAAGCTTCGCGAGGCGAAATGCCTCCGTCAGAGCAGGAAAATACTAGCCCGGAACAGTAAAACCCCGCAAGAAAAATATTAGAAAAAGGAAGGATAAAAATGGACTATTTAAATCTGGTAAAATCAATTGCAAAAAAGAATGAGAAAAAAATCCTGCTTATAGTAGCTGACGGTTTAGGCGGTATGCCAAATCCCAACACCGGCAAGTCAGAGCTGGAAACAGCCAAAACTCCGAATCTTGATGCCCTGGCAAAAAAGTCCTGCGTGGGTTTAACTATTCCTATTGAATACGGTATTACACCCGGTTCCGGGCCGGCCCATTTGTCATTATTCGGTTATGATCCGGTAAAACACCTCATAGGCAGAGGCGTACTGGAAGCCATTGGCGGAAATATCCCTATGACAAAAATAGACCTCGCCTTAAGGGGCAATTTTGCCACCATGGATTACGCCAAGGCCCTGGTTACAGACCGTCGTGCCGGCAGGATTCCTACGGAAAAAAATGTGGAAATCTGCCAAGAACTGCAGGAAAAAATAAAAAAAATTGATGACGTAGAAGTAATCATCAAACCCGGCAAAGAGCACCGTTTTGTTGTAGTGTTTCGGGGGGAAGGTTTATCCGAAAGTATTACAGATAATGACCCGCAGAAAGAGAATATGCCTGCCAAAAAAATCTCTGCTTCCGCAGCGGACGGGGAAAAAACAGCAAAAATAGTAAACAAATTTCTTGAAGAAGTTAAGAAAATAATAAAAGATAAACCGCCGGCAAATTATATTCTTATGCGCGGTTTTTCAAAATATCCGGATATCCCGCAGATGGAAGATGTTTTTGCCTTAAATCCGGCAGCCATAGCCACCTATCCTATGTATAAAGGACTGGCCCAGTTAGTCGGCATGAAAATATTGCCAACCGGCGAAACCATGGAAGACGAAATTGCAACCCTTAAAAAAGAATGGAACAATTATGATTTTTTCTATGTGCATTTAAAGAAAACCGATGCTTATGGTGAAGACGGCAATTTTGACGGCAAAGTTAAAAAGATAGAAGAAATTGACGGTTTAATGCCGCAGTTCTTAAGCTTAAACCCGGATGTAGTCATTTTTACGGGCGACCATTCTACCCCGGCCGTAATGAAAGGGCACTCCTGGCATTTTGTTCCTTTTATGCTTTATTCAAAATACAGTTTCGGTAATGAGGAAATACAGAAATTCTCTGAAAGAGAATGCAAAAAAGGAATCCTGGGAATATTTAACGCAGTAAATGTCATGCCCCTGGCCCTGGGCCATGCTTTAAAACTGGATAAATTCGGCGCCTAACAGGTAAAATGCAGAACAAAACCGTTACTTTTCTTCCCTCAGGGAATAAAATTGAAGTATCTGCTAATGAACTGACTATTAAAGATGCTGCTAAGCTTGCAGGTGTTTTAATAGAGTTACAGTGCGGGGGAAAAGGCCACTGTGGGAAATGCCGCGTCACCGTAGCCGGAGAAAACATACCGTCAACTGCACTTGAAAAAAAGTTCATTTCAAAAACTGATTTGGAAAAAGGAATAAGATTAGCCTGCCAGTCAAAAGTATCAGCAGATATTACAGTAACCATACCAAAAAAACTCCAGCCGGACAAAAAAAAATTATTCATCTCAGCAATACCCGCAGTCTTAAATGCTCAACACGTATCAGACAGCCTTGGGGTGGCAATTGATATAGGGACTACCACTATCGTAGGCGTGCTTGTTGATTTGAAAACAAATAAAACTTTGTCTGTGTATGCCTTAACAAACCCGCAGGCGGTCCATGGTGCGGATGTTATTTCCCGCATAAACTACGTCATAAATACCTCAAACGGCCTTAAATTACTACAAAGTAAAACTATTGAAACAATCAATGAAATAATTGAACACATCTGCCTGGAACTTAAGAAAAAGCCTGAAACTATTACAAATATTTCTGTCTGCGGCAATACCACCATGCAGCATTTTTTTATTGGTGAGGATCCCAGGTCACTTTCAGTTGCCCCGTATCAACCCCCTATAAGAGGCGTTTATAAAAAATTTAATGCTATAAAACTCGGCCTTAAAGCCAATCCGGAAGCGGAAGTATACCTGATTCCAAATATTGCCGGTTGGGTGGGCGGAGACACCGTAGGTGTAGTGCTGGCAACTGAAATGCATAAATCAAAAAAAATAAAACTTGCCATAGATATAGGCACTAATGGTGAAATGGTGCTGGGAAGTAAAGACAAAATGTCATCTGCTTCAACGGCGGCAGGCCCTTGTTTTGAAGGTGCGCGCATCAGCTGCGGTATGAGAGCGGCTGACGGCGCCATTGAGTCCGTTTACATAGCGGAAGATGGTATTTTCTGGCGTGTGATAGGCCGCGTAAAAGCTGTTGGCATCTGCGGGTCAGCGCTTATTGATACTGTGGCAGAGCTTTTAAAGTTCGGCATAATAGATGAAACGGGAAGAATACAGACAAAAGCAGAACTTGAAGGGAAAGTTCCTGAAGTACTGCTAAAATCTTTAATTGAAAACGAGTCCGGTAATTCATTTCAGATAACAGAAAATATAATTGTTACACAGCGCGATGTCAGGGAATTACAGCTGGCAAAAGCGGCTATTCATGCCGGAATACAGGTATTAATATCAGAAATGAAAATTAAATCCGCTGATATAGATGAAATTCTGCTGGCGGGAACCTTTGGGAACTATATTGATAAAGCAAATGCTCAGAGGATAGGCCTTATACCGGATTTTGCGCTTGAAAAAGTACGGTATGTAGGTAATGCCGCCTGTGAAGGCGCACGGCTTGTATTGATTTCTGATAAAGCAAAAAAAGAGGCGGAATCAGTTGCCGGTTTTGTGAATTATGTAGAATTGTCAGCCCGAAATGATTTTCAGGACGCTTTTGTAGAATCCATGATGTTTAAACGGCAGCAGTAATCCATGGGCTTTGCCCATGGATTACTGCATGTGTGACGTTTACCCCTGCGATAGTTTTCAAATTGTGTTTTTTTGAAAACTGCATGGGGTAGTTGTTTTTGCCACGGGCTTTGCCCGTGAGGGTCAACCAGAAAATAAATTATTAAACAGAGGGTTAGTAAATATGAAAAATGTCAGACACCTTATAGTTTTATTATTGCTTTTATTTTTCCAAAAAGGTTCCTTTTCCAATGAAAACCTGTTTCCACGGCAGGTGCTGGGTTTTGATTCCTGCGCTTATACAAGATATTCAAACGGTTTAATACTAAATCCCGCCATATTATCTTCGCCTGATACAGTTAGCGGGGTAAATATATCTTATTTCAACCAGTCAAAAACCGATTTAAATAACGGCTATAAGAAAACCTCTGTATTTCTTGGTTCAGGACTTGGTTTTGAGCAGTTTGAGAATATGGGTATTTATAACAAGGCATATACAGGCACCTTAGGGTTAAATTTTGAACCGGAGGAAGAATTTCAGAAGGTGTTTTTCGGGGCGGCTTTCAGAATTTATTCTATAGAGGAAAGCAATACCCGTACAAATTGGGATATGGGTTTATTGTATAAACCTTTTTCATTTGTGTCTTTAGGTGCCGTAGCCCAGAATATCAGGGAAGAAAGTTTTGTAACAGGGCTTAAAATGTATCCGCAGTACCGGGGCGGTATTGCCCTGCATCATAACATAGGTAAAAAAGTACCCGTTATCATTTCCTATGACAAACTGGAAGCAGCAGACCCTCTGCATTCCAGCAAATATTTCTATAACCTCAGCCTTGATTTAAACGACAATATTACGCTTTTCGCCAATTCAACGCGGGATAGCGCGGAATTGGAAACAAATACTGCCGGTCTTACCTACTTTTTCGGTGAAAAACTGCTGGCGGGGTACAATAATGAATCAAAAAACAGCGTAGCAGGTTACAGCCTGGTATTTGACCCGACACAGAAAAGAATAATCAGAGGTACGGATATTTTCGGAGCTAAAATAGCTGAGCTGGAAATAGCGGGCGAATATGAAGAAGAAAGAACTTTTAATTTTATGTTTTTTGCTCCCAGGAAACCGCTTTTTAGAAACCTGCTGGCATCAATAAAATCTGTATCAGGCAGAAAAAAATGCGGTTACTTGTTCATTACCCTGAAAAACAACAATCTTGGTTTCTGCCAGATTAAAGAACTTAGAGACGCCCTGGTAAGTTTAAGAAAAGACGGCAAAAAGGTATACGTTTATATGCCGGACGGTATAGACCCTAAAAATTACTTTCTGGCATCGGCAGCAGATAAGATATATACCACGCCAAACAGTTTTGTGCATCTTGAGGGTTTAAGCGCTGACCTAATGTTTTTCAAAGGATTGCTTGATAAAGTAAAAGTAAAAGCGGACCTGGTGCGTCCGGAAGAATGTATCTATAAATCCGGAATAGAGCAATTCACCAGAACTTCAGCATCAAAAGAATTTAAGGAAAACATGGAAAGCGTGCTGGGTGAATTTTATAATAAAGTGCTTGGTTCTATAAGTGAAGCACGCAACATAAATATTAAACTTCTCCAGGAGACAGTAGATAAACAGCCCCTTATGACTGCCCGCCAGGCAAAGGAATTAAACCTGATAGATAATACCGGCTATCTTACTGAAATAAAGGACTATCTGGCAAAGGAAACGGATACCGCTGAAACAGGCAAGGATTTGAAGATGTTTAAGCTTTTACCGGAAAAGAATTCAAATTTCTGGGCGCGGGAACCGAGAGTTGCTGTGATT
The DNA here is from genome assembly GCA_001800285.1 of Elusimicrobia bacterium RIFOXYA2_FULL_39_19. GTDB lineage: Bacteria > Elusimicrobiota > Endomicrobiia > CG1-02-37-114 > XYA2-FULL-39-19 > XYA2-FULL-39-19. The sequence continues at coordinate 20,309 of MGVC01000084.1, forward strand.
TACGCATTAGGCGGCATAATGGACGGAAAAAGCGAACGGCAGGGGCCATTCTCTCCTATAAAAATAGTGGGCGCGGATACCTTCATTAAAAAACTTGAACTGGTAAAAGAAAATAAAAAGATAAAAGTTGTAGTTATCAGGATAGATTCACCCGGTGGCAGCGGGCAGGCATCGGATTTGATATGGAAAGCCATAGAAGACCTGAAAGCTGACGGAAAAAAAGTAGTGGTCTCTATGGGAAATGTAGCGGCCTCAGGTGGTTATTATATAGCCTGCAATGCTGATAAAATAGTAGCTGATGAATACACCATCACGGGAAGCATAGGCGTATTTGGCGGTAAAATTGTTTTCGGCGGACTACTGGACTGGGCGGGCATAAATACCGAAACAATAAAATACGGCAGAAATGCAGATATGTTTTCATCCAACAAAGAGTTTACCGCTGAGCAGAAGCAGATAATTACCGCTCAGCTGGATGATTTTTATAAAAATTTCAAGGAAAAAGTGGCAAAAGGCAGGAACCTTTCTTATGAAGAAGTATCAAACCTGGCAAAAGGGAAAATCTATACAGGTCAACAGGCGCTGGATGCCAAACTGGTAGATAAACTGGGCGGTTTGTCAGAAGCGCTGAAACTTGCCGGTGAAATAAGCGGTGTAGATGACCCGGAGAATGCGCTTTATATTGAAGATGACAGGGGCTTAAAAGACCTGTTTATGGATTCTCTGGCCTTTTCTCCCGAACTAAAACTACAGAACACATTTAAAAGGTTTGAAAACTCAGGCTATGTATGGACTATAATGCCTGCCTGGATAGATATAAAATGAAAAAGGTAAAAGTAACAGAAATAGTAAAATTTCTTAATAAAACCTTAGAAGTAAGCAGGATTAAAGACTCTTCAAAAAACGGCCTGCAGGTTAAAGCTTCAAATGAAACCAATAGAATTGCATTTGCCGTAGATGCCTGCCTGGATACATTTAAAAAGGCAAAACAGCAGGATTGCAACATGGTGGTTGTACATCACGGATTGCTATGGAAAGGATCAAAAGATTCTTTGAAGTGGAAAGAAAAAAATATTGCATACCTCAAAAAAAACAGGATGTCTCTTTATGCAGCACACCTGCCGCTGGATAAACATAACAAATATGGCAATAATATAAAACTGGCTGAGCTATTAGGCCTGAGCAATATTAAGGAATTTGGGGACTATCATGGGATTAAAATAGGATTTTCCGGCAGGTTTAAAAATCCAACAAGCCTGTATGCTGTAGCTGGAAAAATTGAAAAAACGCTAAAAACCAAGTGTATTACGGTACAAGGCGGAAAAAACAAGCTTAAAACAATTGCCATCGTATCCGGCGGTGGAAGCAGTGCTCTTGAAGAAGCTATACTAAAAAAGTATGATTGTTTTCTTATTGGTGAGGCACCCCATTATGTTCATAATGAAGCAAAAGACCGCGGAATGAACCTGCTGGTAGCCGGCCATTACCATACCGAAACTTTGGGTGTAAAAGCGCTGGCAGAGTTGTTAGCTGAAAGGTTTGGAGTAAAAACTGTGTTTATTGATAATCCAACTTTATTCTAATGAAAAATATAAATTACAAAATCTTTTTTATTATGTTTGTTTTTTCTGCGGGTTTATTTGCAGAAGATAAGCTGCCGCCCTTGAAAACTTTTGCTTATGTAGATGTAAGCCGCTGTAACGGCAGGTGGTATGAAATAGCAAAATACCCGAATTTTTTTCAGAGGGGCCTTATTGCCGGGACTGCTGACTGGTCTATTGACCCTGATGGAGATATCCGGGTTTATTTCATAGGAAAAAAAGGTAATCTTAAAGGAAAAGAAATAAAGTCAAAACTAAAAGGCTGGGTTTCAGATAAACAAACCAATACAAAATTTGTAATTCGTTTTTTCTGGCCTTTTTCCGGAGAATACTGCCTCATTGATGTCGGAAAGGATTATGAATATGCCGTAGTGAGCAAACCATCAAGAAAGCATTTATGGATTTTATCACGTACTCCGCAAATGGACGAGCAGGTTTATCAGAAGATATTAGACAGCTTGAAAGAACAGTGTTTTGACTTAGAAAAACTTACCAGAACGCCACAGATTAATTCCGGAGATTAGTTTAATAAAAGCATAAAGCAATAAAGCGGGATAGTAATCCCGCCGCTACAAAAATGTTTTTAACGTGGCGGGTGGTTGTTGTAGCGGTCGCATTACTATGCGGCTAATCAAAATAAAGGAAAATAAAATGGGAAAAAGAAACAAAGCAGATTCAAAAGAAATAGGGCTGGATCTCGGAATAATTTTAAGCAAGTACTTTTTCAAAACAGAACACCTGCATTACGGTTATTGGACTAAGGATTTGGAAGTGGACCCTTTTAATCTGGCAAAAGCCCAGGATAATCACACGAATTTCATTGTTTCAAACATCCCTGATGGCACAAAAACAATTCTTGATGTAGGCTGCGGTATAGGGAAACTGTCACAGCGGTTTATTTCATTAGGGTATAAGCCCGAATGCGTATCACCCAGCAAGCTGCTAACAAAATATGCCCGTGAAATATTAGGCGGAGACATCTTAATACACGAATGCAAGTATGAAGATTTGCACACTGATAAACGCTATGATCTGATAGTGTTTTCTGAAAGTTACCAGTATGTAGACCTGGTAAAATCATTTGAAAATTCACTGAAATATCTCAATACCGGAGGCCACATACTAATCTGCGATTTCTTTAAAACCGACGCAAAAGGGGAAAGTGCCTTAGGCGGCGGCCATCATTTAAAGGAATTCTATGAAACCGCTAAACGCTACCCGCTTAAAATGCTCAAAGATATTGATATTACCAGAGAAGCAGCGCCTAATCTTAAACTGATAGATGATTTCCTAACAAAAGTAGGCGTACCTGTGTGGCAGGCCCTGCTGGATTATATGGATAAGAAAAGCCCGTTTGTTTCAAAGATTATTAAGTGGAAATTCAGAAAAAAAATAGACAAGATTAACAAAAAATATTTCAGCGGCACAAGAAATGCTGAAAACTTTGCCATATTTAAATCTTACAGGCTCTTCTTGTTTAAGAAAGAAGCTTGAAAATAGCGACCTCTTGACTAAAACAAAAAAAATCTTTATAATATACATCACAATCAGTAAATGGCTCTTTTCTTAAAAATGCGGGTGTAGTTCAGTGGCTAGAACGACTCGTTGCCAACGAGTAGGTCGAGGGTTCAACTCCCTTCGCCCGCTATTCTTACAGATTTTGTGGCGGTCTTGTGAGCCCGGGGCGCTCACCAACTCGCGCCCGCCGCAAGAATATTCCGGTTTATTCACCGGAATTGCGGCCCTTCGCCCGCTTTGATTTTTTAAATAAACCTGATATGAAAAGGTTTATTTAGTGTGAAAAATCACCCCTGCGCTAATTTTTAAACTTGTTTTGTTTAAAAATTGCATGGGGTTAACACATCTACAAAAACCCTGATGTGAAAAGGGTTTTTTGTATGTTAGGACTGCTACCCTTCCTAACGGGTAACAGCAGTCACGAGAGTTGTAACTGAAAATCATCCCTACGATAGTTTTCAAACATGTTTAAGTTTGAAAACTGTAAGGGATTATCAGAAGGTAGCGGTCTTGTGAGCGTCAAAGGGTCTTTATAATCTATGGGGAAGTATAGGCATAGTTGTGGAAAGGTGTTCTATTTCAAGAATGCAGAAATATTTAAGAATTAGAACACAGAATAATGTCATTTCAGTCATTGCGAGGAGCTTTTAGCGAAGCGGCAATCTAAAACAACGAGATTGCTTCACTAACGTTCGCAATGACAAATTATAGCAATTATTGTCCCGTAAATTATAGAAGTTATCCACAATTTCCCCATAGATTGGGAGACCCGCGTCAAAAAGTATCCTTCCTTAAAATCAACACGATAATATCATTTCAAACATAAACAAACCATAAACTCAAATGCTTAAAATCAACTCAATCTACAAATCAATCCAGGGAGAATCAAACTATACCGGATTGCCCTGCGTTTTTATCCGTTTGGCCGGCTGTAACCTACGCTGCAGCTACTGCGATACCAAATACGCCTATAATAAAGGAAGGGCTGTGACTATCCCTGCAATATTAACCCGGGTAAAAGCTTTAGGTTGCCATCTGGTACAGGTTACGGGAGGGGAACCCCTATTACAGCAAGATACACCAAAACTTATAAATGAACTTATTAAGCAAGGTTATAAAACCCTTCTTGGCACAAACGGCACATATCCTATTAACAGTTTAAATAAAAAATGTGTAAAACTGATGGATATTAAATGTCCGTCAAGCAAAGCGGGCTGTCAAGCAAATCCGGGTAATTTGAAACATTTAACAAACCACGACGAAGTAAAGTTTGTTATTTCAAACGCGGCAGATTACAATTATGCAAAAACTATGCTAAAAAAACACAGTCTTACCAAGTACACCAACATAGTTTTTTCGCCTGCCTATAGAAAGTTAAATCCCAAAGTACTTGCAAGCTGGATTTTAAAAGATAACCTTAGTGTAAAGTTAGGCCTGCAAATACACAAATATATCTGGAATGCAAAAGAAAAAAACAAATAAAATATTTTTCTGCAAAAACTTTTCAAAAAATCCTTAAAAAACCCGCATTAAAAAAAACATTTTCAGCCGATTTTCCCTCGAAAAAACAAAACAAAAAAAATATTTTTTAAAACACTTGACAAATATACACCAAAGATATATATTGTATCTGTAATTATTGGAAATACTATATGTTGTATTCCTGCCAATAACTATCATTGCTCTCTGTTGTGAACAAAATGGCCGCCAAATATCACCAAACAGCAAAATATGGCAAAGTATAACCCTACATGACAACAACTGGTGATGTCTGCCTTCTGCAGGCAGGGCTAAACGCTGATAACAGGTGCAAAAACAACAAACCCGATTTCCCAGGGCTCTTTAAACAAATTTAACAAGCTGTAAAACCTACTAATTTAATTAATTATGAAATGCCCCTATTGCGGATCTATTGATACCAGAACTACCAATTCAAGGCCGTTAGATTCTTCTTCTGTTGTAAGAAGAAGACGCGAATGCCCGGAATGCGCTAAGCGCTTTACTACCTACGAAAGAATTGAAGACATCCCTTTGATGGTAAGTAAAACTGACAATCAGCGCGAACCTTTTGACAGGAATAAACTGCGTGACGGCATTGTGCTGGCATGCCGTAAAAGGCCCATAGACCAGGCCCTTATAGAAAAAATAGTCAGCGAGATTGAAAATGAGCTTAACGAGTACGTGCTTGAAGTGCCCAGCAGGATTATAGGGGAAAAAGTGCTTAAAAAACTCCTTGAAGTTGACCCCATAGCCTATATAAGATTTGCTTCAGTTTATTACCAATATGCAGACATAGATACCTTTTACAATGAAATAAAGAGAATCAAAGAAATAAAAGAAAAATAAAAGTTTGTTATTATATAATTCTAAAAAAGGCGGCGAAAGGGAAAATCCCCTTTCATCAGCAGGAGGCAGTTATGGCAGTAGCAACAAATGATTTGAAAGAGCAGGTAACTTCAAGGTTAAAACCGCAGATAAATGAGCATTCTTTGAAGATTTTACAGAAGCGTTACCTGAGAAAAGATGATTCCGGTAATCCTATTGAACGCCCGGAAGATTTGTTTTTCCGTGTTGCGGAAAACATTGCCAAGGCTGACCATATTTACGAACCGGATAAAAATATAGGCCCTGTTATTGAAGAGTTTTATACCATTATGGCTAATATGGAATTTATTCCTAACTCTCCTACTCTGATGAATGCCGGCAGAGAACTGCAGCAGCTCTCAGCGTGTTTTGTGCTTCCCATAGAAGACTCCATGGACTCAATTTTTGAAACTCTGAAAAACACTGCCCTTATTCACAAATCCGGAGGCGGTACCGGTTTTTCTTTTACCCGTTTAAGGCCCAAAAATGACCTGGTGCGTTCCACCACAGGCGTATCTTCCGGCCCTATATCTTTCATGCAGGTGTTTAATGCGGCTACTGAAGCCATAAAACAGGGCGGCACCAGGCGCGGTGCGAATATGGGTATTTTACGCGTAGACCATCCGGACATTATGGAGTTTATTTCCTGCAAAGATTCAAATGAATCCCTTACCAATTTCAACATTTCCGTAGGCCTTACAGAAGAATTCATGCATGCGGTAGAAACCGATACCGATTATAACCTTTATAACCCGCGTGACGGCGAAGTAGTGGGTTCCCTGAAGGCAAATGAAGTGTTTACCAAAATTATTGACCAGGCATGGAAAAACGGCGAACCGGGTATCATATATTTAGACAGAATTAATGAAAATAACCCGACTCCACAGATAGGCGCTATAGAATCCACAAACCCTTGCGGAGAACAGCCCCTTCTTCCTTATGAATCATGCAATCTTGGTTCAATAAATCTCTCAAGAATGCTTGTTGAAGATGCCGAAACCCATAAAAAAGAAGTAGACTGGCAGAAACTGGAAAAATCAATTAAAACAGCAGTACACTTTCTTGATAATGTAATAGACATGAATAATTTCCCTATTGATAAAATCCGTGAAATGACAAGGGGAAACAGAAAAATAGGGCTCGGCGTAATGGGCTGGGCTGATATGCTGATAGAACTTGAAATATCCTACTCATCTACAGAAGCTTTGAGGCTGGCGGAAAAAGTATTCGGATTTCTTCAGGAAACAGCTAAAGAAACTTCCCGTGAGCTTGCCAAACAGCGCGGGCCATTTCCAAATTTTTCAAAAAGTATTTTTGCCAACGGTGAACCCATAAGAAATGCTACTCTTACCACCATAGCTCCTACGGGCACTATCGGCCTTATTGCAGGCTGTTCCAGCGGAGTTGAGCCCCTGTTTGCTTTAGTGTACACCCGTTCCAATATCCTTGGCGGGGAAAAATTTATTGAAGTAAACAGCGTATTTAAAAAACTGTCTGAAAAAGAAGGGTTTTTCAATGAAGACTTACTCAAAGACATGAGTGAAAAAGGCACCATTCAAAGCATGAAGCATATACCTTCAAAAATCAGAAGAATTTTTATGACCGCTCTTGATATTTCGCCTGATATGCACATCAGAATGCAGGGCGCCTTTCAGAAATATGTAGACAATGCAGTATCAAAAACTGTAAATTTTCCGCATACAGCCACAAAAGAAGACGTGGCAAAAGCATATATCATGGCTTATCAGCTGGGCTGTAAAGGTATTACTGTTTACAGAGACAAGAGCCGTGATAAACAGGTGTTAAATATAGGCCAGTCATCATCCGAAGGCCAGTCAAAATCAGGTGTACCGATTACACACGGCAGGCCGGAACTTAAACCGCGTTTAAGGCCCAGGGCCACTTTGGGTAAAACCCTAATGATGAAAACAGGCTGCGGAAAAATGTATGTAACTATAAACGAAGATAATATAGGTGTATGCGAAATATTTACCCAGCTGGGCAAATCCGGCGGGTGTACATCCAGCCAAGCGGAAGCTATCGGCAGGTTGATTTCTCTTTCACTGCGTTCCGGCATAAAAGCGGATGAGCTTATTTCACAACTTAAAGGTATTAGGTGCCCAACCCCAATGCTTGCGGAAGGAACAGCAATTCTTTCCTGTGCAGATGCGGTAGCTAAAGCCCTTGAGAATTATTTAAAGGAAAAAGCCACACCGGATTTATTTGAGGCGGCCCCGGCTGCTGTTGCAGGAGGCCATGCAGTTACATTAACCGTAGAAGAACCGGTAACAAAACCGGCCATGCCTGCGGGAATGAAAACAAAAGGCAACCTGGAACATATAGGCGCCTGCCCCCAGTGCCCGGAATGCGGCAATATGCTGGTAATTGGCGAAGGTTGCGTATACTGCGGAGACTGCGGTTTCTCCAGATGCTGGTAATAACAACAGTGGTTAGAGGTTAGTAGTTAGTGATTAGTAACTAAACACTTAAACACTAATCACATAACAACTATTATAGATATGATCAAATCAGACAAGTGGATTAAAAAAATGGCAATGGAATTTTCAATGATTGACCCGTTTGAAGCTAAACAGGTCAGTTCCGGTGCTATTTCCTACGGGGTTTCTTCCTACGGTTACGATATGCGCATTTCCGATGAATTTAAAATATTAAAGAAAACATCGGAAACAATTGATCCTAAAAATTTCAGCGCGTTTACATTTGAGGATTATAAAGGAATTACTTGTATTATTCCGCCAAATTCCATAGTACTGGCAAAATCCATTGAATACTTTAAAATACCCAGAAATATTATTACTATCTGTTTCGGTAAATCCACTTATGCCCGTTGCGGTATATTGGTAAATGTAACGCCTTTTGAGCCGGAGTGGGAAGGTTTTGTAACTATTTCTATCACAAACACAAACCCGGTACCGGCAAAACTATATTCAAACGAAGGGATTGCGCAGGTTTTATTTCTTGAAAGCGATGAAATCTGCGAAGTGTCCTACGCGGATAAAAAAGGCAAGTACCAGGCACAAAAAGTTATAACCACTGCAAAAATTTAAAAATTTATTGGAGGAGCATAAAAATGACATTTTTTATCGGCCACAAAAAAGAAGCAAGAAGGTCCTACGGTTTTGACGAAGTTGCCATAGTCCCCGGTACGGTTACCATGAACCCGGAAGAAGTGGATATTTCTCTGAAAATAGGCCCGCATAAATTCAAGTTACCGTTTTTAGCCAGCGCCATGGACGGCGCAGTAAGCCCTAAACTTGCCGTGGCCTTTAATAAATGCGGCGGGTTGGCGGTATTAAACCTTGACGGTATTTATACCAGATACGAGAATTATGAAGAAGTGCTAAACGACGTTGTAAGCGCCCCGCTTGAAAAATCTACAGAAATAATCCAGAAAATTTATAAGGAACCTATCAAGGAAAAACTGATAGCCCAGAGAATAAAAGAAATGAAACAGGGCAGTTCTGTTAGTGCTGTTTCCTGTATCCCTAACAATGCAGAAAGATATTTGAAAATAGCCCAGGAAGCCGGTGCTAATGTGTTTGTAATCCAGGCCACTATTCTTACTGTAAAACACATTGCAAAAAAATATAAACCCATTGACCTGCCGAAAATAGTAAAGAAAGCAAAAATCCCGTTAATACTGGGAAATTGCGTAAGTTATGATGCCGCTCTGGAACTTATGGATACCGGTTGTTCCGGAATCTTAGTCGGCATCGGGCCGGGCTCGGCTTGTACCACAAGAGGCGTACTGGGAATCGGCGTGCCTCAGGTAACAGCCACTATAGACTGTGCCCAGGCAAGAGACTATTATTACAAACAAACAGGCCGTTATGTAAATATTATAACTGACGGCGGTATGAACACCAGCGGAGATATTTGCAAAGCCTTTGCTTCAGGCGCAGATGCCATAATGCTGGGCTCAGCATTTGCCAGAGCCAAAGAAGCCCCGGGAAAAGGTTATCACTGGGGTATGGCTATGCCTCACCAGAATTTACCCAGAGGCACAAGAATACACGTAGGAACCACAGGAAGCATTAAAGAAATCCTGCTGGGGCCTGCCACTGTTGACGATGGTACCATGAACATCGGTGCAGCACTGCGGACCTGCATGGGTAACGTAGGAGCCGGAACCATAAAAGAATTTCAGCTTACAAAAATGATAATAGCACCGGACATTAAATCAGAAGGCAAAATACTGCAGAAAACCCAGAAAGTTGGAATGGGGAAATAAAAATTGGTAGCCGCAGGCTTTAGCCTGCGAAACACAGTAAATATTTGGCAGCTGTTATTTGTAGCGCAGTCTTACTGATTTTTCGTTTTATCATAGGACATCAGTACATTGCCCATAGTTAGCCTGCGAAACACAGTAAATATTTGACAGTTGTTATTTGTAGCGCAGGCTTACTGATTTTTCATTTTATCATAGGACATCAGTACATTGCCCATAGTTAGCTTGCGATTGATCGGTTCCTGAAATACGCAACCTAAAGGTTGCGGCTACAAACCAGAATGTAGTTGCCGCTTTATCGGCGCCCTTAATGTAGCCGCAGGCTTTAGCCTGCGAAAAAAAAAGAATAATTGATTAAAATTGAAATTTGAAAAGGAAAAAAGTAAATCAGTGGTTTAACAGTTAATACTGTTCACTCTTCACAATTTACGCTTTACTGACATATGATTCTAATACTTGATTTTGGGTCGCAATACACACAGTTGATAGCGCGCCGTATCCGTGAAATGAAGGTTTACTGCGAAATACATCCTTTTAATTATGATATTTCAAAGGTAAAAGCCCAGATATCGGATATTAAAGGTATTATTTTATCCGGCGGCCCTTCCAGTGTGTATGAAAAAGACGCTCCTAAGTGTTCAACTGAAATATTTAAACTTGGTGTGCCGGTAATGGGTATCTGCTACGGCATGCAGTTGATGAACCAGGAACTTGGCGGTAAAGTATCCCATTCCGGAAAAAGAGAATACGGGTTTGCCAGCTTGAAAATAAGTAAAAAAGATAAGTTGTTTGACGGTTTTAAAAACCATCAGGTCTGGATGAGTCACGGAGACAAAGTAATAAAACTTGCGCCCGGCTTTAAAGCACTAGCGTCAACATCAAATACTAAATATGCCGTAGTTGCAGATTATTCCAGAAAGCTTTTTGGTTTGCAGTTTCACCCGGAAGTAAAACATACGCCTTCAGGCAGGGAAATGCTGGTTAATTTTGTTTATAAAATCTGTAATCAGAAGCCGGACTGGACCATGCACTCTTTCATAGCCAAAGAAAAAGTGGAAATTAAAAAAATGGCAGGCAATGATTATGTTATCTGCGCTATGTCCGGCGGGGTAGATTCCTCTGTAGTAGCTGTGCTGTCGCACCTGGCGCTGGGAAATAAACTTTACTGCGTGTTTGTAGATAACGGCCTGCTAAAATACGGCGAAAGAGAAAGAGTAGAAAAAACATTCGGCAAAACTTTCGGCAATAAACTGATAATAAAAGATGCCAGAAAGCTGTTTCTTGATAAGCTTGCCGGAGTAACAGACCCGGAAAGAAAAAGAAAAATTATCGGCCATACCTTTATAGAAGTGTTTGAACAATGCATAAAAAACCTTAAACCAAAACATCTTATACAGGGTACATTGTATCCGGATGTAATTGAAAGCGTATCTGTAAAAGGCCCTTCGGCTACTATTAAAACACATCACAATGTAGGCGGATTGCCGGATAAAATGAAAATGAAACTCATTGAACCTTTGCGCTTCCTTTTTAAAGATGAAGTCCGCGAGCTGGGAAAAGAGCTGAAAGTACCTAAAGATATTTTAACCCGCCACCCGTTTCCGGGCCCGGGGCTTGCCGTAAGAATATTAGGCGAAATTACAGAAGCGCGCCTTGAAATAGTGCGTCATGCAGATAGAATTGTAGAAGAAGAAATACGCAAAGCCGGCCTTTATGAAAGCTTATGGCAGGCTTTTGCGGTACTACTTCCTATTAAAACAGTAGGCGTTATGGGTGACCAGAGAACCTATGATCATGCTATAGCTGTACGCGTTGTGGAATCTGTAGATGCCATGACAGCGGACTGGGCAAAAATACCCAATGAAGTATTAAGCAGTATTTCCAGCAGAATTATAAATGAAGTAAAACACGTAAACAGAGTAGTTTATGACATAAGCTCAAAACCACCAGCTACCATAGAGTGGGAATAGAAAACCAGAAACTGTAAGAACATTTATTGGAGGTGTAACTTGAGTACAGTATTAGAAACAAACATTTCACTAAAACCCTTTGCCAGAGGCAAAGTACGGGATATTTATGATCTGGATGACAAGCTTTTAATTGTGGCTTCAGATAGAATATCCGCTTTTGACTATGTCCTGCCAACACCTATCCCGGATAAAGGGAAAGTGCTTACCCAGATATCGGTGTTCTGGTTTAATTTTTTCAAAGCCAGCGTACCGAATCATCTGCTCACCACAGATTTAAAGAAAGACCTGGGCAAAATCCTTACGCAAAAAGACCTTGAGGCGCTTGAAGGCCGGTCTATGCTGGTAAAAAAAGCAAAAAGAATAAATATAGAGTGTATTATCCGCGGGTATATTTCCGGCTCTGCCTGGAAAGAGTATAAGGAAACAGGGAAAGTGTGTGAAATGAACGTAGGGGCAAACCTTAAAGAGTCAGACAAACTTTCAGAGCCTATTTTTACTCCTTCCATAAAGTCCATGTCCGGCCATGATATAAATATTACCGAAGAACAGGTAGTAAATAACGAAGGAGCAGAGATTACAAAACAGATGAAAGAAAAAAGCATGCTGTTATATAAAAAAGCCGCAGAGTACGCTGAAAAACTGGGCATAATCATAGCAGACACAAAATTTGAATTTGGCACTATTGACGGCAAAGTGATTTTGATAGATGAGGCCCTTACGCCGGACTCTTCCCGTTTCTGGGAAAGAAGCAAATATGAACCGGGTAAATCCCAGGAAAGCTATGACAAGCAGTATGTCAGGGATTATCTTGAATCCATAAAGTGGAACAAACAGCCTCCCGTGCCGGAGCTTCCTGAAAACATAGTAGCAGGAACCCGCGAAAAATACCTGGAAGCATTCAGAAAAATAACTCAGAAAGCCCAGCTGTAAAACCCGGCTTTTCAAACTGCATTAAGTTAATATGAAAAAAGCTTTTTAAATTATAATAATTATAGTGTTAAAGAATACAATAGGGGGAAAGTAAATGTTCGGAAAAATGTTATTAAAGAAAATGAATCGTGTCGCTTTATTGTTAGTATTGCTACCCGTACTGGTTTTTGCAGTTCCAACCCAGATAAATTTTCAGGGAATGTTAACAGACCCAAATACAGGTGATCCTCTCGGTGGCACCCCTCCGGGTACTCAATACGATATGAAAATCAGTTTATGGGACCAATTATCCAGTGGAACTCAAAAATGGACTGAAACAAGAGATGGTACAAATGCTGTTTATGTGTCAGAAGGTTTGTTAAATGCGGTTTTAGGCCAGGTAACTGCATTAACGTCTGATGTTTTCAGCAATAACTCTGAATTGTACTTACAAATAGAAATCAGTGCCCATAGCGCAAACACTTATCAAACACTTTCACCAAGGCAAAAAGTTACAAGTGTTGGTTATGCTTTAGTTGCAGACAAGGCTGAACAAAATGTTTTAAAAACTGGTGATACAATGACGGGAAAACTAAGTATACTGGCACCATTAGGACATGATGATTATGATTTAAATAGCAGATCGTCTGTATATGTTAGAAATGAATCACAAACAACTTATGGAAATGGTTTATATATATTCAGTGCCCCAAGGTGGGGAGATGGAATAAGAATTAGCGCTGGGAGTTATGGAGTAAAAAGCACCGCTGTAGATTTTGGTTTATCTGGAGAAGCAACAGGTGTTACTTTACCGAGTTATGGTTTATATGGATCTAGTTTATATGGGTATGGTCTTCGTTGCAGTGGAGGAAATGCGGGTCTTTTTGCCCAAGGTAATTTTTCGAACTCTTGGGCTGGTTGGTTTGAAGGAAAAATTAATGTAACTGGTGATATCTGGGCTAATGATGTTCATGTTCCTGGAGGAGATATTGCGGAAAATTACGAGTCAAAGGAAAAATTAGAACCAGGAGATGTAGTAATTGCAGACAAAAATAATCCGATGCTTATAAAAAGATGTAGTACAGAATACGATACAAAAGTATTGGGTGTAATTTCTACAAACCCGGGACTGGTTATTGATTCTTACTCTTCCGATTATGAAAAACCAACTTTTACAAAGAAATCAGAAAAAACCTATGAATCTGCAAAGTCAGAAGAATTACTGAAATACAAAGAAAAAAAGGACGTAACCGAAGAAAATAATATTTCAAAGCCCGAAGATTTACCAGAACTTCCAAAAACAGATGCAATGGCAAAGAAAAATGGAAATCTTTTAGCAATTGTCGGAAAAGTTCCTACAAAAGTGACTACTGAAAATGGGCCAATAGGAATCGGAGACTTACTTACCACATCTTCAAAACCCGGTTATGCTATGAAAGCAACAATAGACAGTTTTGATAAAGTGGGAACAATTATCGGCAAAGCTCTTGAACCTCTTGAAAAAGGTGAAGGAAAAATTATGGTTTTGATAAACCTGCAATAAAATGCTGAAAAAAATAATTCTGCTTTTAATGGTGTTTATTTTAGTAATTGCAACTCCCGTAACATATTTTTCTATGTGGAGTGATGACTATGCAGTTTCAAGAATAACAAACAACAACGAAAGCGCAAAAAAACAATCCACAAATTACAACTTAAACACAAATTTTGGTGAATCATTCATTGGTTTAACACAAAGCCAATCCTATAAAATAACAATAGGATTTTTTGGAGCATCAAAAGCCAAATACCTGCCCAACGGGTTACCTTCGCCTGAGCCAACACTTATTGAAGCATCAGCACAACCGCCATCAGTAAATGCCGGTGAAACCTCAAATATTACTGCATTGATAATAGATGCACGTTATACGGATCAAAGGCCTGTCCCAAATGTTCAGGTGAATTTTCAGGTAACAGCTGGCGGTGGTTCTTTAGAAGTAATAAACGGTACTTCTGATGAAAATGGTTACGCCAGAGCAAGATTGACTACGGGGCCTAATACTGCAGAAAACAAAATAAAAATAACTGTTCAGGGACAAACCCTTATAGAAAAGACCGTAATAGTAAACGGTTATAAAGCCGCAATTACAGGCAGCATTACTGGAACCCCAACAGTCGGAAGTTCTTTTATAAACTCGCAATACAGCCCCGCGTTGCCTGCCCCAGGAAGTTTATCAGGATATAAAAGTTTAAGTGCTATTCTTAAGGAAAAAGAACTTAGAGAAAAAGAAATACAAGAACAGCAAGAAAGAGAGAAAAAGCAGGAAGAATTCAGGCAGTATATGTTAAGCAGGAAAATAGAGCAATTTATTGGATTTCAAAAAAGTATTAATGAAACAATAACAGAAATGAACAAATTGGCAGGAAAAATAGAAAAGAGAAGAGAAAAATATGATATGACAGTAGGCTTAATAGGTGATTATCAATCAGCAGGCGGTTTAACAAAAAGCCAGTATAAAACAGCTTTAAATAAAGTAGGAAGAGCGGAATCCTTAGCTGCTGAAATCAATACCATGGTTGAACAATATAATGAGTACTCAGAAAAACTTAACAAATTGACTGCACATGCCCAATATCTTTGCGATGAAGTTGAAGAAATTGTCTGTGATTTTAATCCTGTAAACACTTTTAATGGAAACCTGATTTACACGGTAAGAGATTTGTTTTTGCCTTCCAGGGGAATGTCTTTACAATTATCCAGGACTTATAATAGTTTCTCAGCCGCAGACAGCCCGTTCGGCTATGGTTGGACTTTTTCTTATGATATGTACTTGAAGTTCATTGATGCGGACAATATAGTTTTTCATAGAGGTGATGGGGCAGAAATAAATTACTTGAAACAGCAAGATGGTACATTTAAGCCGGCAATAGGGAATTATTCAAACTTAATAGAAAATACTGATAATAGTTATACATTGACAGAACAATCAGGCATGAAGTTTAAATTCAGCGTTTCAGGCAAGTTAACCCAACTAGTTGACCGCAATAACAATACAATAACACTCACCTACACTGACGGCAAACTCACAAAAATAACTGATACAACCGGCAGAGAAACTTTTTTCCAATATAACTTACAGGGCAGAATTTCAAAACTCATAGACCCGGCAAGCAGGGAAACAAATTATACTTACAATGAAAATGGTGACTTAACTCAGGTAACCGGCCCGGGAGATTTTGCGGCAACTTATGCGTATGACAGCAACCACCTGATGATAGAACGCAATGACCCAAATTGTGACATAAAAAAATATGTTAAAAGAAAATATGAGTATGATGAAAATAACAGGGTAATTACTGAAATAGATGGCCTGAATAATAGGTTTACTATTCAATATGACCTGGCAAACAGAATAACCATTTTTACCGATGCTAAAGGCAATCAGACACAATTCCAATATGACGCTCTATGCAGATTGATTTCGCAGACAAATGCCGATAACAATACAAAAACATATTCCTGGGATTCAAATAATAACAATACAAGTGTTACGGATTATAAAGGAGAAATAACCCAGTATACTTATGATATATATGGCAATGAAGCCAGCGCTACAGACCCGTTGGGGAAAGTCCGGTCCGGAACCTGGGATATTTATGGAAATCCATTAACGGTTACAGACCCGAAGGGGAACACAACTACATTTACTTATGACAATAATGGAAATCTCATTGAAATTGAAGATGCCTTGGATTCAACAATTCAATACAGTTATAATTCTTATGGGCAAAAAACATCCGTTACTGACAAAAATAACCACACCAGTACCTATGAATATGATCAATACGGTAACAATAACATAATAACTGACCCTCAAGAAGGGTCAACAAATCTTACCTATGATGTTATTGGAAGATTAACGGGTGTTACGGATCCACTCAACAGAACCATGTATTATAATTACGATAATAGAAATCGCATAACAAAAATCATAAATTCCGATGCAACGGAAAAGAGTTTTACTTATGATATAAATAACAATATTTTAAGCATTACTGATGAAAATAGCAATGTAACTTACTTTGCCTATGATGCCAATAACCTGCTTTTAAACATTGAAGACCCTTTGCATAATAATACCGTTTATACTTATGATGAACTTGGCAGGAAAATAACTGTAAAAGACTCAAAAAACAATACTGCCAGCTTTACTTATGATAAACTTGACCGCATAACCACAGTAACCGATGCGTTAAACAACCAGACATCATTTGCTTATGATAAAATGGGAAATCAATTATCTGTTACAGATGCAAGAGGAAAAACCACTTCTTTTGAATATGATGCAATAGGAAAAATGTTAACAAAAACAGATGCAAATGGTAAAAATGTTCTGTACGAATATGATTCGGCAGGCTGTCTGACCGGACTTACGGACCAGAATAACCATAAAACGACTTATGAATATAACGCCCTTAATAGAATGATAAAAATCATAGATCCGCTTAACGGCCAAACGATAAATAATTATGATAATGCCGGCAACATAACCTCAATTACAGATGCAAATGGAAATGCCACGTTATACGAATACGATTCTTTAAACAGACTGGTTAAAATTAAAGACGCGCTTGATAATGAAACCCATTTTACTTATGATGCTGTAGGTAATAAATTGTCAGTAGTAGACGCAAATAATAGAACCGTGCTATATGAATATAATTCAAGAAACAGGTTAGTTGAAGTGACTGATACCAAAGGCGGTATATCAACTTACGAATATGATAACGCAGGCAATAGAACTGCTTTTACTGATGCATTAAATCATGAAACAAATTACCAATATGATGACTTAAACCGGTTAACTAAAACAATTGATGCGTTAAGCAACCAGACGGATTTTACTTATGACACTGTAGGGAACCTTATTTCAAAAACAGATGCTAACAACAATGTCACTCAATTTGAATATGATGTTTTAAACAGACTGACAAAAACAATCAATGCCAAAGGCAAAACAACCCAATTATTGTATGATGCCGTAGGAAATAAAACAGCTGTAATTGATGCTAAAAGTAACCTGACTGCCTTTGAATACGATAATTTGAACCGTTTAACAAAAATTACAGACCCTCTGAATAATCAAACCATTTATGCGTATGATTTTGCAGGCAATCGCACAACAATAATGGATGCAAACAGCAAAACAACAAATTATGAATATGATGCATTAAACAGACTGACAAAAGTAACTGATGCAAATAGTAAATCAACTTCCTATGAATACGATGCTGTGGGCAACCGCTTAAGTCTTACAGATGCTAAAGGCAATAAAACCACCTACGAATACAATGCATTAAATAAAATAGTACAAGAAGAAGACCCTCTAAATAAAACTGTCCAGTACCAGTATAACGCTGTTGGTAATCTTATTGCAAAAATTGATGGAAATGATAACACTATAAGCTACGCTTACGATAATTTTGACCAGCTTACCCAGCAAACTTATCCAGACCAAGACGTGTCAAATTATACCTATAATGCTGTAGGCAATAGGACCCGCCAGTATAATCAAAATGCTGATGTAAGCTATGGTTATGATTCCTTAAATAGGTTGATAACAGTTACCCAAAGTTTTCCCGGCACCAATTTAGGCCCAAAAGTTGTCCAGCATGCTTATGATGCTGTGGGTAATCGCACATCGGTTACTTATCCGGATAATAAGGTAACTACATTTGCGCATAATGAAATTAACCAGACAACACAAATAAATGATGCAGATTCAGGAATAATAAGTTATGAGTACGATGATGTGGGAAATAAAACAAAAGCAACCTATTCAAATGGTATAGAATCTGATTATGTTTATAATGTTAATAACTGGCTTTTTAATATTGAACACAAAAACACGCTAACCGGCGTGATGGTTTCTTCGTTTGGGTACACTTATGATAATGTGGGCAACAAAACCAACACAGTTGACGGTTACGGCAAAACGGACTATATTTATGATAACCTTTATGAGCTTACAAAGGTTACATTTCCAGAAAAAACCTTCCAGGAATATTATTATGACCCTGTAGGTAACAGGACAAAATTTGTTGATGAACAGGGCGTAATAAATTATCAGTATAACAATGCAAATGAGCTGACTCAATATCTGGTTAATAGAAACAGCACGCAGGGCAATCAGGGCGGATTGTATGACCCCGGGATTGTTACGGTATCTACCGGAGCGGTGATTAATTTAAAGACAGGCATAAGCGCAGTAACCCTAAAAAATGTAACTGTTGATTATGAGTATGACGGAAATGGCAGCCAGGTGCAAAAAACAGTTAAAAATGAAGGGTCAACAATGAATAAAGAATATAACTATCAATACGATTATGAGAACAGGCTTGTGAAAGTAATTTTTCCTGACAATAGTTATGAAAAGTATTTGTATGCGCCCAATGGAAAGCGGGTGGCGGTACAGAAGTGGCAAGCAAATGCTTCGCAACCCGAAGAAACAACCTATTTTGTTTATGACGCATTACAGTGCAATAATGTTTATGAGATCAGCGGGAGTTCTGTTTCAAGGTATGTTTATTTATGGCCCGGCAATGAAATGCTTTCAAAGGTTGTTACTACTTCCGACTTACCACTTATGACTTACGGTTTTTATTACCATTATGATTCATTAGGTTCAGTGAGTGCGATAACAAACTCAAGCGGAACTGTGACCAACACATATCGGTACGACCCGTTCGGTAATGTAATGAACAGCACAGGGAAAAACGGCAGATATTCATTCGTAGGTGCTTTTGGCGTAGAAAATGACGGTATGAGTGGCTTATTTCACATGGGTGCCCGCTATTACGACCCAACAATAGGAAGGTTTATTCAGAGAGATTCTGTAAGAGGGTTCATTGATGACCCTCTTACCCTGAACAGATATATTTACTGTGGCAATAACCCGATAAACTATATAGATCCGAAAGGATATGGGAAATTGGATTTAGATGAAAATACCAATACTTATGGACATGGTGGAACAGGACAAGAATACATTGAAAAATATGGAAATTATGATTCAAATGATATTAATAACAACAATTCAGAGAGATCGTCTGGTAATTATAATTCGCCCTTGTTGTTCCCTTTAATTGGTGCAATTAGTCCATTGAAAATTACAATAAAAATTGTTAATTTATTACTTAACCCAATTCCATTTACAGTAGATGATTTTATCTTTTATTTTCTAAAAGAAGCACCAGAATTAAATCCCATACAAGATAATCCAACAAATCCTGAAAATCCAATGTATGGAACGTGGGAATTAGATATAAATAAATTACCAAAACAAGATCCAATACTTTTTATACCCGGAGATGTGCAAATACGTGGAATCAAAAATTCAAAAAATCAAAGTATAAATAATTATGATTGTAAAAATAAGTGACAAAAATAAATTTAAAAAAAACGTAACTTTCATATCAATAGTTATTGTTATGAATACTATTTTCAATGGATTGATAAATTTAAAACATTATTATGGTATATTTATATTGGTTTTAATAGTACCAATCAGTATGTTTATAACTCAATTTTTATTAAAAAAGCTAAAATTTCCTGTAATAGTCTTGTTAATTGTTATTTTTTACATGATGTTTTTTTTAGGTAAATATTTTTTAAATGTATTTTTAACCACGTAAAAGCAACAATTGTATTGATTGACATTGTGATAATAGAAAACAGAGATCAAGAAGTTAATTTATGGCAATAAAAATAGCGTTTCCAGAAAAAACCTTCCAGGAGTATTATTATGACCCTGCAGGTAACCGGACAAAATTTGTTGATGAACAGGGAATTATAAATTACCAATATAACAGCGCAAATGAGCTGACTCAATATCTGGTTAACAGAAATAACACTCAGGGCAATCAGGGTGGGGTCTATGACCCCGGGTTTGCTACGGTCTCTACAGGCGCGGTGATTAATTTAAAGACAGGCATAAGCGCGGTAAGCCCAAAAAATGTAACTGTTGATTATGAGTATGACGGAAATGGTAGCCAGCTGCAAAAGACAGTAAATAGTGAAGGGTCAATAGTGAATAAAGAATATAACTACCAGTACGATTATGAAAATAGGCTTGTGAAAGTAATTTTTCCTGACAATAGTTATGAAAAATACCTTTATGCCCCAAATGGTAAGCGGGTGGCGGTACAGAAGTGGAGAGCCAGCGCAATCGAACCGGAAGAAACTACATATTTTGTGTATGACGCGCTTCAGTGCAATAATGTTTATGAGATCAGCGGGAGTTCTGTTTCAAGATATATTTATTTATGGCCCGGCAATGAGATGCTTTCAAAGGTTGTTACTACTTCCGACTTACCACTTATGACTTACGGTTTTTATTACCATTATGATTCGTTAGGTTCAGTAAGTGCAATAACAGATAGCAGCGGCGTAGTAACCAACACCTACCGGTACGACCCATTTGGTAATGTAATGAACAGCACGGGAAAATCAGGGCGTTATAGCTTTGTCGGTGCTTTTGGTGTTGAGAACGATGGAATGAGCGGTCTTTTCCACATGGGTGCAAGGTATTATGACCCAACAATAGGAAGGTTTATTCAGAGAGATTCTGTAAGAGGATTTATAGATGATCCTCTTACATTAAACAGATATGTTTATTGCGGGAACAATCCGATAAACTACATAGACCCGAAAGGTTTCAGTAAATTAGATTTAGATGAAAATGCATATACTTATGGACATGGTAATACAGGACAAGAATACATTGAAAAATCCGGGAGTTTTAATAAAGATGATTTTAATGATTTTACTACAACAAGAATGGATTTTAGTATTAGTGAATCAATGAAAAGTGTAGGGGAACAGTTGAAATATCTTGGTGAAGGTATTGCATTAGGGGGTGTAGCCATAGGATTGATAACAAGGATTCCAGTAATAGGAATAGCTTCTGCGGCAGCCGGCGGGGGTATTATAGCTGTTGGGATTGCTTTAGAATTAGGTGGTGCTTATTATGGCAATTTTGAAGAAGATAAAAAATCATATTGTAAGTAATCACAATAATTAAAATAACAAAATGGAGTGTTTTATGTCAATATTAAAATATTTTCATGTTTTTATGTGGTCATTCATTTTATTCGCAATGACAATAGATTATTTACATGCCATAAAAATCAAATCAAAATCACGTTATTATTATAAGGATTATTACATGAATTTATTTTTTACTTTGTTATCATTACAATTGTTATATATTGAGAGGTTCATTACAAATAGCATTGTCAGTTATGTATTAATAATTATAGGTTTAATTATTGGTGTCATATTTGTAATTGTGTCAAGTAAAGTGCGTTTTAAAAAAACAATCTTTAATTATCTTTTCTTTAGTATAACAATTTTCCTATTATTTCCGTGCCAAATTGTTTTATTAGCTATCAAAATAATTAAACCTTAGATGTTTTGTATTGTTGTCTTATAATGGAATATTAATAATTAAACTTATGAGCTATCAGGTTTGATAGTTAATAAAGGTTGAAAAACCCAAAACACTAAGTAAAGAATAATGAAAAAGTATATGATACATAAAACTTATATTAGAGTTTTAGTTATTGCAATTATAATTATCAATAATCAGTTTCTTTTTTCTGCTGAATGGAAAAGGGATACTGTTGGTTCGGGCAACGGTAAGATGCAACACTTAGCTGTTGGTGAATGAAGAAACGATGGGGTATAAAAGGCTTATGATTGAGACTTATAATCAAAATAATATAATGTTTAATATTGAACACAAAAACACGCTAACCGGTGTGATAGTTTCTTCGTTTGGGTACACTTATGATAAGGTGGGCTACAAAACCAACACAGTTGACGGTTACGGCAAAACGGACTATATTTATGATAACCTTTATGAGCTTACAAGGGTTACATTTCCAGAAAAAACCTTCCAGGAGTATTATTATGACCCTGTAGGTAACAGGACAAAATTTGTTGATGAACAGGGAGTTATAAATTATCAGTATAACAGCGCAAACGAGCTGACCGAATATATGGTTAACAGAAACAGTACACAGGACAATCAGGGCGGGGTGTATGACCCCGGGTTTGTTACGTTTTCTACAGGCGCGGTGATTAATTTAAAGACAGGCATAAGCGCAGTAACCCCAAAAAATGTAACTGTTGATTATGAGCATGACGGAAACGGCAGTCAGGCGCTCAAGACTGTGAGTAATGAAGGGTCAATAGTGAATAAAGAATATAATTACCAATACGATTATGAGAACAGGCTTGTGAAAGTAATTTTCCCTGACAATAGTTATGAAAAGTATTTGTATGCGCCTAATGGAAAAAGGGTTGCGGTCCAAAAGTGGAGAGCCAGCGCAAATGAACCCGAAGAAACTACATATTTTGTGTATGACGCGCTTCAGTGCAATAATGTGTATGAATTCAGCGCAACTACAACGACAGTTAATCGGTATGTTTATTTATGGCCCGGCAATGAAATGCTTTCAAAGGTTGTTACTACTTCCGACTTACCACTTATGACTTACGGTTTTTATTACCATTATGATAGTCTTGGAAGTGTAAGTGCAATTACAGATAGCAGCGGCGTAGTAACCAACACATACAGATACGACCCATTCGGTAATGTAATGAACAGCACAGGGAAAAACGGCAGATATTCCTTTGTGGGTGCCTTTGGTGTGGAGAACGATGGAATGAGCGGGCTGTCTCACATGGGCGCCCGCTATTACGACCCAACAATAGGAAGGTTTATTCAGAGAGATTCTGTAAGAGGGTTTATTGATGATCCTTTGACACTAAACAGATATATTTATTGTGGAAATAACCCGATAAACTTTATTGACCCGAAAGGATTATTTTTCAAAGAATTATGGCAGGGAATAAAGGATGTTACTGGATGGACTAAAATTGAGCAAAAAATCCAAAGAACAGAAAAAAGAGCAGCTGAATTATCTAAGGAATCAGAAAAAATATTCTCTAGTGAACAAGACGACGCAAAACATATTTGGGTATCAAAGAAATTAACAATAGAAGAAGGGCCTGTAATAACTTTATTGGGTGGATTGTATAAAGAATTTAAAGATGCTACTGATGGTAATAAGTATACACATCCAGAACTTAAAGATATTATTAATGATTTAGAAGGTATAAGACAAGGGAAGCTGTATTTAGAGGAACAGAATAAATGCAAATCTCAAAAGTAATATCATCAATCATAATTCGTACAATTATAATGGTATTTATTTTTTTAATGCCATTGACCGTAATTATAATAACAGACCAATTTACAAGCTATTTAATTGAAACATTATATTTTCCCGATTGGTTTTCTAATAGATATTTTGTTTTTTTTGATTATTTAGTTCTTAGCATAGTTGTACTATCTGTTAATATTAAATTAAGAGGTAAAAGAATCAAAAAGATTGTTCTTTGGAGCGGTGTTTTTATTTTGTTCATAAATAATTATATTGGTGAACAAGTTTTTAAGTCCTGGAAAGAGGAAGAAAGAAAGTATATTTCAGGAATAGAAATTGGGATAACTGAAGAAAAAGTTGTTGAAAAGTTAGGAAACCCTTTTAGGATGTATTATTCTTCGTCAGCCCCTGTTGATTATTAT
>MGVC01000085.1 GCA_001800285.1 Elusimicrobia bacterium RIFOXYA2_FULL_39_19
ATTTCGGCGGTTCGCCGATAAATAACAGGGATGCATCATCCTGTACGGTGGCCGGTTTATCGGTAGATACCCAGCCGTATTATTTTAGTGTTTTGGCGTTAGACAGTTCCGGTAATGAAAGTGCAGAGCTTACCTGTTCCAACGGCGCGCGTGCAATAAATAACCGGGTGGGAGAAATAGTAAATGGTGTTGAAGATTATGAAATAACTGCTGGTTACAGTACCACCATTAAAGTTTTGGTGCCTACTGGGACCAATAAAGGTGTTTATATAGATATATTGTCAATAAATGGAAACAGCAACGGAATCAGTGAGGCGGCCCTAACGCAGATTAGCCAGGCGAATTTAAAAACCATGAGTGATTCAGGGATTATTTCTTCAACAGTAAATGATCTTTCGGGTACTTGTACAGAATTTAAAGCAAAACTGAGTTTGTTATCTCCGGTAACAATAGTAATGCCGTATTCATCAAGCATAACCGGTGAGACAGAAGACAGTTTAAGAATATACGAACTTAATGAAACAGACAGTAAATGGGAACTGGTAAACAGCAATCATACGGTAGACAAAACAAACAATACGGTATCTGTCAGTGTAGCGCATTTCAGCATATACAGAATATTGGGTAAGATTCTGTCTTCATCTAATCTTAGCAATGTAAGAGTGTACCCCAACCCGTTTAAGCCGAATGATAATAAATCAGGGACAGGAACCTGGGCCACCGGAATAATATTTGATAACCTGACTAATAATTCAACAATAAAGATTTACACCATGTCGGGTGAACATGTAGTAACCTTAGAAGAAACAGATAACAATGGAAAATACGAATGGAATGTAACGGACAAATCAGGAAAAAGAGCTGCCAGTGGAACTTACCTATACAGAATTACCAACCCTTCAGGCGAAAAAATAACCGGGAAGATAGGGGTAGTAAAGTGAGTGCCAAGAACAAACATTAAACTACAAACGCTAAACTCTAAATTAGAGGCAATGAAAGGCAAGGGTGTCTGATGGTGGGATGGAAAGCAGAAAAAGGCAAAAGCGTTGGATAGTCGGATAGTCATATGGTCTGATAGTCGGATGGTTAAGATTGGTAAAGCAAGACTAGAATACTAAAAAGATTGTTTTTAATCAAAAGCACTTTAGAATAGATGAAAAATACTTGGATGTATTCGTTAAAATCAGCATGATTTCCCTGTTTTTAAAATTCCCCTTGACTTTTTTGGGTTTCCATACTATCACCATAGTGACAATGGATGCATGTTAGCTGGTCCATTTTTTTTAAAATACTTAACAAACGTTTGCACGATGGAAATAAATGATGTAAAACGATAATATTAGGAGGTAGTAATATGTTAAAAAGAGCAACAAAATTAGCAATAATGGTGTTTTTGTTAAGCATTTGCCTGGTTTACAGATTAGAGTCAAAAAACTTAACGCTTTTAGATGTAGGAAACGGAGAAATGGCATCAAATGTCAGTGATAATACAAAGTTAACATTAAGCGATGATCATGAAGGTGAAATAGGCACAGCGTTAAAAGTAACGATGGCCTGGAAAGCCGCTGATAAACCTTGGGGTTGGATTGGTATGGATATCAAGAGGTCCTGGAGAGATTTTAGTTTATTTAAGCTTGATGCGTTTAATCCAAATGAAGAGCCGATTTCTTTAACCCTTCAAATCAGGGATTGCCCTTCAAGCGAAGGAAAGCCGTTTAATGAAAGTTTTATTTTAAAACCCGGCAAAAATGAAATAGAAATAGAATTATCCGGCGCAAAAGCGCAGGACGGGCGTGAAATAGATTTTAGTAAAGTTAGTTCATGGATTATTACCGGTGTAGGGGAAATGTTTAAAGAACCGAAAATATTTTATATCAGCAATATAAGGCTGGAGGACGGCGGCGAGCCGAGAAAGATTGAAAAGAAACAGGTAGTGAAAAAGAAAACAAAGGAAAAACAAAAAGTAAATAAAACTACAACAAAATTAAAGAAAACAACAGTAAAAACAGTTCCCGTGATGAATATTGAAAAAGGTGAAATGCCGGATAATGTAAGTGATAATACAAAAGTATCCCTGAGTTCTGATTATGAAGATGAAATCGGCATGGCTCTTAAAGTATCAATGTCCTGGAAAGCCCCCGATAAACCCTGGGGCTGGATTGGTTTGAGTATTAGAAACACCTGGGAAGAATATAGTTCATTTAATTTTGATGCTTATAATCCGGGAGAAGAACTCATCTCTTTGACCCTTCAAATTAGAGATTGTCCTTCAAGTGAGGGAAGGCCATTTAATGAAAAGTTTATCTTAAAACCCGGAAAGAATGAAATAAAGGTAGTATTAATCGGAGCAAAAGCAGAAGACGGGCGTGAGATGGCTTTTAGCAGGGCAAGCTCCTGGATTATTACAGGAGCCGGAGAAATGTTCAAAGAACCAAAAATATTCTTCATAAGCAACGTTTGTTTAAAATAAAAATATGATTAATCAGGAAAAAATAAAAGAAACTATAAATATGGTGCAAATAATTGAAAAATTATTTGCAGATTTAAAAACAAAGCCCAGTAAAAAAGATAAATCAATAGGCTATATCAGTGAAATAGAAGAATTCATTGATATACTGAACATAATAAAGTTAATATTACTTGATTACAATTCCCCTGAAAACAGTATTAGTTTTAAGGGAAAAATAATCAATCAGTCAAAAATAAACATAGTGCGTTTGTTTAATCTTCAGGATTTATTTTGTTCTACCCTATCAAAATTAGATACAAAATGCCTGGAAGAAGGAAATCTGCCGGTTTTTTGCAGAAATATCAGGCAGATTACCAAAAAATGGAAGCCCATAGACAAATTTAATAAAGAATTTACAATGCATTTTCTTTGTAATGCACATATTGACTTAGCCTGGTTGTGGAGAAAAGCCGAGTCTGTTGAAATTTGCAGGGGAACATTTAATTCAGTTTTAAATTTGATGAAAGAATATCCGGGGTTCACCTATACACAGAGCCAGGCTCTTGTTTATGAGTGGATGGAAGAAAAATACCCAAAAATATTTAATGGAATTAAAAGGGCTGTAAAAAAAGGCAGCTGGGAAATTATCGGGAATATGTGGGTTGAACCTGACTGCAATATTCCTGATACGGAATCGATGGCCAGGCAATTTTTTTATGGCAATAAATACTTCCGTGAAAAATTTGGTATAAAATCTAAAATTGGCTGGATAGTAGATTCCTTCGGGTATAACTGGAATCTGCCTCAGTTCTTTAAACAATGCGGCATAGAAAATTTTATTACACAAAAAATAAGCTGGAATGATACCAATGAATTTCCTTATCATATTTTTTGGTGGGAAGCTCCGGATG
The DNA here is from genome assembly GCA_001800285.1 of Elusimicrobia bacterium RIFOXYA2_FULL_39_19. Classification (GTDB taxonomy): domain Bacteria; phylum Elusimicrobiota; class Endomicrobiia; order CG1-02-37-114; family XYA2-FULL-39-19; genus XYA2-FULL-39-19. The sequence goes on from MGVC01000085.1 coordinate 3,361, forward strand.
GTTCAAAAGTACTAACTTATTTCCCTTTTACTTCTTATGTGCTTGATATAGCAACCCAGAAAGATCTTTATAAGGCCGTGGGTGTTCTACCCAAATTTGAAAAAAATACGGGGCTAAAAGACATACTTGTTCTTGCCGGCGTGGGCGATCATGGCGGCGGGCCCACCAAAGAGATGCTGGATAAAATAGAAATTCTGAAAAAAATGCCTTTTTTCCCTAAAGTAAAATACATTACAGCAAATAAATATTTTGAACTTTTAAGAAATTCAACAAACCTGAAATCTTTACCTGTATGGAAGGATGAATTATATCTTGAATATCATCGCGGAGCCCTTACGGGTCTTTATAATCTATGGGGAAGTATAGGCATAGTTGTGGAAAGGTGTTCTATTTCAAGAATGCAGAAATATTTAAGAATTAGAACACAGAATAATGTCATTTCAGTCATTGCGAGGAGCTTTTAGCGAAGCGGCAATCTAAAACAACGAGATTGCTTCACTAACGTTCGCAATGACAAATTATAGCAATTATTGTCCCGTAAATTATAGAAGTTATCCACAATTTCCCCATAGATTGGGAGACCCGCCCTTACAAACTATGCAGATGTAAAAAAAGAAAACAGAAAAAATGAAATACTGCTCACTGATGCGGAAAAAATAGCTTCATTATCAAATATTTTAACCGGAAAGCATTATCAGGGCAAAGCCCTTGAGGAAGCCTGGAAAAAAGTTCTTTTTAACCAATTTCATGATATTATTGCCGGAACTTGCATAAGGAGCGTGTATCAGGATACATTTGAAGATTATGAAACAGCAAAAATAACAGGAGAAATAATTATAAAGGAGTCGCTGGAAAATATTGCGGATAATATAAATACGTCAGATATTGAAGGCCAGCCTCTATTAATAATGAATACACTTTCCTGGGAAAGAAAAGCACCGGTAAGAATTTCTTTAAATGAAACAAAATTCAATAACCCCTGCGTTTTTAATGAAAACGGAGAAAAGATACCTGCTCAGGTTATTGATGGAGAAAATGGAAAAGAACTTTTATTTGTAACAAGTAAAATTTCTTCTTTGGGCTACAGCGTTTACCGTCTGAGTGAGGCACAGCCAGCCGGCAGCCGGCTTTCGGAAATTAAAACAGATAAATACAACTTAGAAAATAAGTATTTCAAAATAGAAATAGACGAGAAAACCGGATATTTAAAAAAAGTTTATGATAAAATAAACAAGAAAAATATATTAAATTCTCCTAAGGGGAATATGCTTCAATTACTTGAAGATATACCTGCTGAATGCGATTCCTGGGAGATTAAATATACTGGTAAAATCTGGGAATTAGGGACAGTTGATGATATAAAAATTGTAGAAAAAGGCCCCGTAAGAACCGTTGTCCGTATCTGGAAAAGTTTTTCAGGGCAGGGAAGGAAAAAATATCTTCCGCCAAGGGTTTTTGAATATAATTTGCCAGGTATAGATTTTCCGTCTTCTTTTTTTGTACAGGATATCATTCTTTACAATGATTTGCCAAGAATTGATTTTCAGCTTAAGGTAGATTGGTGGGAAGACCATCTTCTTTTAAAAACAGTTTTTCCTGTAAATGTTAAAAATAGTAAGGCGAGCTATGAAATACCCGGAGCAAGTATTGAAAGGCCGACAACTTTCAGGAATTCCTGGGAAAAAGCAAGATATGAGGTTCCTGTGTTAAAATGGGCTGATCTTTCGGATTCCGGTTATGGTGTCAGCCTAATCAATGATTCAAAGTATGGGATGGATATCCATGAAAATATAATAAGGCTTACTCTTTTAAAGTCTTCCGCCACATTCAACGAACCTCTGTCAACACCTGATCCGGTGTCAGACAGGGGAAAACATATAATAAATTATTCTATTTTACCGCATAAGAAAACCTGGAAAGAAGCAGAAACTCAAGAATCTGCATTTGAATTTAATTACCCGTTATTTGTGCATTTTATGCCAAAACACAAAGGAAAATTACCAAAGAAATTTAGTTTATTAAATATCAGCCCCCATCTTATTGTAACAAGTTTTAAAAAAGCGGATGTTCCCGGATATTGGATTCTGAGATTATATGAAACCTGTGGAAAAAATACGAATGGAGCTATTAAATTTTCCTGCCCGGTTGAAAAAATACATGAAACGTCAATGCTTGAGGATATAGATAAAAAACTAGATACAAATATGAATAGGATTAGATTAAAGGTAGAAAAAAATAAAATAAAGACTCTAAAATTGAAAATTAAGAATTAATATAACCATATAATTCTCAGTATATTTAAGAATTTTCAAAAAACCCTTGACTTTTTTAGGTTTTCGTACTATTACTATAGTGAAGACAGGGTTTTGTAAGTGTTTCATTTTTTTTAGGAATATCACCAAACGTTTGCATGAGGGTAATGTCCATGTCAAGAAAGGGCGCAGTAACCATAAAAGACATAGCAAAAATAGCTAAAGTTGACTTTTCTACGGTATCCAGGGCCCTAAACAACCATCCTTATATTAAAGCGGATACCAAAGACAAAATATTCAGAATTGCCACCAAATATAATTATGTACCCAACACAGCTGCTATGTCTTTGAAAAACAAGAATACACAGACCCTGGGTTTGGTTTTACATACTATTACAAATCCATTTTGGTCCGAGTTATTGGAACGCATAGAGATTGCAATGTATCGCAGTAAGCAGGAAATGGTGTTATTATTCAGCGGGCAGCAGGAAGACCGGGAAGAGACATATATAGAACAGTTGATGAATCATAAAATGGACGGCGCAATAATTACTCTTATGCCTACCGGTGATTCGGATAGATTTGTAAAAAGTCTTGAGGGCCTGAAGAAAAATAAATTTCCGTTTGTGTTAATGTTCGGCGATATAGGCATTGAATGTAATTGCGTAAGTTTTAACCACTACAAGGGACAGTATTTGCTTACAGAACATCTGATAAAAACAGGGCATAGAAATATATGTTATGCACGCGGTTCATTATTATCTATTCCTAATATTCAAAAAATTGACGGTTTTAAGAAAGCGCTGGAAGCTAATAATATTGAGGCCCGGCCCGAAGTGATATTTCCGGATAATATGATAGATATTAGTTCTATAATTGACAGAGTGCTGGGCTTAAATCCCCGGCCTACAGCTATAATGGCAGCAGATGATAATATGGCAATGTTTTACTGGAGAGAGCTTGCCAGCAGAGGAATTAGAGTTCCTGAAGATATAGCGATAGTTGGTTTTTACGATATTGCCTATCTTAAATTAATTAAATTCCCGCTTACTACCATCAGGATTCCGGCTGACATTATGGCTAACGATAGCGTTAGTTTATTGATTGAACAGATTAAAAATCCGGATATGAAATATAAAAAGATAGTTATAGAACCGGAATTAATTGTTAGAGAATCCTGCGGAATAAAAAAAGTTGTTTGAAACACTGGCCTACTATCCTTCCAATCGGATGGCAGTAGGCACGAATGAGGAAACTGGTCTTATACACTTCCTAACGTGTGTCATAAGGCACGAATGTGGAAGCTGGCCTACTATCCTTCCAATCGGATGGCAGTAGGCACGAATGTGGTAACTGGCCTTATACACTTCCTAACGTGTGTCATGAGGCACGAATGTGGAAGCTGCACCTACTATCCTTCTTATCGGATACCAGTAGGTACGAATGTGGTAACTGGCCTTATACACTTCCTAACGTGTGTCATAAGGCACGAATGTGGTAACTGTTCTTTCAATAAAAACATTTTTAAGAAACCCGAAACGGTAAACCCTGGGAAACCAGGGGACACAAAGCTACGGAACTAAAGGTATTTAATAC
>MGVC01000086.1 GCA_001800285.1 Elusimicrobia bacterium RIFOXYA2_FULL_39_19
AGTTAAAGAGCAAAAGCCATAAAGGATTTTGCCTGATTTCACTTGACATTAACATAACAGTTGCCGATTTATCGGCGAATTTAAAATAAGAATAAGTTAATCGGAAACATTGCTTTAGAAAAACTTGGGCTTTGAAACATGCTTTCCCCGGCTTGCCATTTCAGCCGAGGTCTCGCCATTCTTCGCATGGCGGACAAAAAACGCTCACTTTCCGGCTCGCTCTACTGGCTGCAAGTAGCGTCCTTGCAACCGCTTATAAAAAAGGAAAGCAAGGGCTACTCGGTAATTGCGTAGGTCGTAGCCAGAGGTTTTCTACAAGCATGTTTCTTCGCTAAACGATTGAAATATACAGCAATATTCCCTCGCTTGCGGGATGGGGATGGATGGCAGTAAATGTGTTTGAGGGAATTTAGTGGAATGAATATCGTATTATCTAACTACGTCCCGCAGGTTTTTCTTCAGTAGTAGTTGGTGAAGATGATAGTATGCACTTATTTTATATTGATAGTAGAGATTATTCTGGTAGTTCTTGGGCATCAGAAATATATTATAGTAAAAGCACAGATGATGGTTCTTTCTGGACTCAGCCAATTAGAATTACGGACATTGACGGATTTTATTCAGGTAGTCCTAATCTAGTAATTGACTCAAATGGTCTACATGTATTTTGGACAGATTATAGATATGGATATACTTATATTTATTATAGGAATAGTGTAGATTATGGGGTTACTTGGGAGCCTGAACAAAGAATAACATATTATTTTCCATGGGGTTCTTCGGGGCCAAGGGCTGTGAGTGTAAATAATGTTTTGCACTTAGTTTGGGAAGATACGAGAAATTCGGGTGGAGATGTTACGGAGCAAATATTCTATAAAAAGTATGACCCCACCCCACCAACCGGAAAACCAACAACACCAAATATTGAAATATATGACGGTGAAAGTAAAATAAGGTGGTCTTGGACAAAAGGAAATGTATATGATGCAGAAAGTGAATTTGTTGCATATAGCGCGCAAATTTGGGAAACACCAGGTGTTATAGAAGATGTAGAAGGTGAGGGTGGAAATGGTATTACATTAACAGAAGCAGATTTAAATGTCAGTTATCGTATAAGAGTAAGAGCCAAAACAGAAACCTACAGATATACTGACTGGAGCGACTGGAGTGAAGCGGTAAACATACAACAACCTTTATCTAAGGTAAGGGTTTATCCAAACCCTTTGAAATACAATTTAAATAACATTGTAACTTTTGATGATTTATCAAACGATTATGCAACAATTAAAGTATATAATATTGCCGGTGAACTGGTGCGAGAATTAATAAAGAATACAAACACTGATTATGTTCAATGGGACATGAAAAACGAGCAAGGTGAACAAGTTTCAAGTAATATGTATTTATATTTCATTAAGAATCAGTATAGAAGCAAAACAGGAAAGATAGCGGTGATACATTAGGATGTATGTATCCGTCCGGGACAGAGTTAAAATAAGGTGACAATACAGAATTGTTTTTGACTTTAAAAACCAACAGAAACAGTTTTCGGTGATATTTCAATTTTAGGCGAAATTAAACCGTGAAATTTTCAACTGTTCGAATCAGCCCTGTTTTTCTCTTTTACCAGTTTTTAACAGGACGCTACTCGCAGCCAATGTTTCATGGCTGAAAGTTTTGAAAATTTAGGTTTAATGAGCCGGTACCTGTGATTTACAGGTAAAAATTGTGACAAATCACGGGAAAACTGTTTCAAAAAGAAACAAAGACACTAATGGATCTCCGACAAGTGTCTTTTCGGAGATGACAGACTCGCGGGATTGCTTCTTTCCAAATATTTAAATGTATCGCAACCCTTTCTTTCCCTTTTACCATTTGATATCGGGATACCTCCCGGTAAGTGAATAAATCGTTTCGAAAAGAAACAAAGACACTAAAATTGCGGGGGTTGCTTCACTAACATATAATAAAATAGACCAAAAAAAACCATCCTGGTTAAAGGATGGTTTTTTGATGTTTTCAAGTTATAAGTTGACTTATATCTTTACTACATTCTGTGCTTTCGCACCTTTAGCATCGGTTATTACGTCGAATTCTACCTTGTCTCCTTCATTAAGGCTTTTATAGCCTTCGCCTTTGATGGCGGAGAAGTGCACGAATACGTCTGCGCCTTCTTCTGGAGTGATGAATCCAAAACCTTTGCCTGAGTTGAACCATTTTACTGTACCTTTCATCTGAAAAACTCACCTGCCTACGTGAAGAAATTTTTTGAAACGATTACATCATACTCGGATATTCAACGGAAGTTTACTGATTTCTGGTAAGAAAAACAGTCTAATTCGGGTTGTAACAAGCGGATTTCTGTAATTTCAAACTTCACTTCTGACACAATTGTAGCAATTCACCCTATATATGTCAATAGGGTAGCCGGAAATCCCACAACCTGCCCCGGGTGTCTGCCGGGACCCGATTTTATAGACGATAAATGCAGAAAATTCAAAATATCTGCGTATTATAAGGTCTTATTTGCCAAGTTTGCTAAAGGCAGAAAGAATGCGTTTCTTCATATCAGCGGCTGAATTGTCTATAGCCTGGCAATAGGCATTTACTGCCTTGGCGTTTAAATCTACATACTCTTTATTTAACATGCCTACTTTGTCGCCTTCATAACGGGTGCCCTGGCCTTTTACTACCGGGCCGGTATTTACCGCCAGGTCTCCGTTTTTGGTTACCATTACCAGAGATACGCTCATGTTAGGAATGGCCGGGTCTGCGCCGAGAAGGGTAAGGTTAATTGCCGGTTTCTTATATGCCATATCAAATTCCAGCATGGCTACCGCATCTACCCCCAGAGCTTTGCACAGCTGAGCCAGTTCTTTTCTCATATCTTCCTTGGGGTCTTTTGCATCACCTGCATAATAAGTGTGCTGGTTTGGGTTTCCTGCTACGGTATCTACGGGTATGTGAATCATGTTTGGCGCTACATACCAGTCTGCGGATTTTAATTTTTGGGCAATTTTAACCAATGAGCCACTAGGTTTGCCGTTTGTGGCATTATCATAAAAAGTCTTATACATTTTGTTGTTAAGTACGGTAGTTACCGGAATCCACTGCCAGTCACCTACGCCGTCAAGCTGATCCGTGTACTGTTTTACGCCGTAAGATACAATCTGCTGGTATTCTTTGCCGAATGCATTATCCAGCGCGGCCAGTACTTTGGTTTCCTTGGTTACTGCGCGGCCTAATGTTTTTAGCGCCTGGTTGGCTTCGTTGGCGCGGGGTGCTTTTACATCATAAAAATCCCTGTTCATATATACGCTGACCAATGCTACTTTTTTTACATCAAAAATTGCCGGTTTAATTAAAATACTGGCACAGCCTGCCAGAAGCAGGCCTGCAATTAAAGCAGATAATACTAAATAAACTTTTTTCATAACTTTACCTCTCTTTTTTGATATTTGTGTTTGCTTGCAAAATACTATAAAAAACCCGAGTAGTTGTCAAAAGAGGATAAAAACAGGGTCAGGAATCTATTTCTGAGAGTTTGTCTTCAAACTCTTTCTTGCTGGTTTCATATTCCTGGGTTGCGTTAAGCAGTCTGTCTTCCGCGGCGGCTAATTCCTGGTTTAGGAAGCTGTTTCTTTTGGAAGTTTCAGCTATTTTTACGTACTCGCCCCGGGTTGATGCTTCTACCAGGATGTTATTATTTGTCTGCAGTTCGGTTTTCATTTCCGCAATAGACTGGTTTAGCCTGTTTATTTCGTTTGATAAGGGCTTAACTATAGAGTCTCTTTCCTTATATATATCAGCCTTAAGCTTTCTTAACTCTTTTTTGTTTAGGGAAACGGGTTTGTTTAGGGTAATTTTGGGGGTTTCTTTTTCATTGTCTTTTTCATCATCCCAGCCCACATTGTCCAGGAAGTCCTGATACCCGCCTTCATAAAGTGTAACTTTCTCTTTATCAAAAATCACCAGGCGCTTGGCAATGCGTTTTAAAAAGCTTTCATCATGGGTTACCATAACTACGGACCCATCAAATTCATCTATAGCCTGCATTAGCGCGTCACAGGAATCCATGTCCAGGTGGTTGGTAGGTTCATCCAGCAGTAATAAATGGCACGGGGTGACAACAATTTTTGCCATCATAACGCGGTTTTTTTCGCCGCCGGATAGTACAGATATGGGTTTAAGCGCATTATCTCTTTTAAACATGAACATACCGGAAATATTTCTGGCGGTCTGCAGATTGCAGTCCGGTGAGGCGGACATAATTTCATCTAACACGGTATTTTTGGGTTCTAAACGCATTACATTGGGCTGGCCGAAATAGCCTGTTACTAAAGTAGGGTTTCTTTTCAGTGCGCCGGATAGCGGTTCGTGTTCACCGGCAAAAATTTTTAATAGGGTGGATTTGCCTTTACCGTTTTTACCTATCACGCAGATACGTTCTTTCTTTTCTACGTTTAAAGTGAAGTTTTTAATAAGGTATGGTTCTTTGCCTGTATAAGAAAAGGTGATTTCGTTGGCGTTTATCATCTGCGCGGATACAAAGGTATAGGCGCGGAATGAAAAATTAAGCGATTCAATTCTTTCCAGCTGTTCTTTTTCACCCATTTTTTCCAGTACTTTTATTTTTGACTGGACCTGGCTTGCCAGCTGGGCCTTGGCGCGGAACCGGTTTATAAATACTTCCAGCTGGCGGCGCTTATTTTCTTCGTTAACCAGCGTTTTTTCATAGACTTCTTCTTCAGTGGCTATCTGGTCATAAAGTTTTTGCGTGGGGCCTTTAACTTTTTTTACTTTTTTTCTGTGTATTGCCAAAGTGTGCGTGGTTACGCTGTCCATAAAACCGCGGTCATGGGTAATTAGTATCAGCTCTCCCTGCCAGTCCCGCAGAAAAGATATAAGCCATCTGGAAGCTACAATGTCTAAATAGTTGTTGGGTTCATCAAGCATTAAAAGGTTGGGTTCAGATACCAGCACTTTTGCCAGGTTTAAACGTATCTGGTAACCGCCGGAAAAAATTGACGGCGGTTTTTCCATATCCGCCTTGGTAAAGCCCAGGCCGAATAATATTTTTTCTACTTTCCAGGTTTCGTACCGGTCTTCTTCGCGCAGGCCCAGGCAGGCCTCGTTTAATACGGTATCCTGGGTAAATTTCATGTGCTGCTGCAAATGGCCTATTCTGTACCCGTTAGGTATGGTAATACTTCCGGAGTCCGGCTGCATTTCACCTAATAATATCTGAAACAGCGTGGTTTTACCGTGGCCGTTTCTGCCTACCAGCCCTATTTTTTCGCGGGCATTGACATTAAAGGTAATATTATCGTAAAGTTCCTGCTCGCCGAATGATTTTGAAAGGTTTAGTATTTGGATCATGTTATTCTTTTTTGTTTTTTAGTTTATAACAACGGAAAACATTATATCCTTTTTGCGCGTTTTGTTCAAGGATTTTTGGAACTTAAAAAGTAAAGCGGCGTCAATTAAATATGAAAATAATTCTATTTGCCGGGAGGATGAGATGAGAAATACTATTTTAGCAATTAGTATTTTCGGTTTATTTTACACTAATGTTTTCTGTGAACAGAAAATTTATCTTGAAGAAGACAGGGTAACGCTGTACGATGATGCAGGTAAAGCTGTTGAAAGTGTTTGTGTAAGCAGAAGCGATAATCAACGGGAAGAGCTGATTCAAAAATCAAAAAATAGAATAAAAGGTTTTGCCGGTATAAATGCCCAGAAAACTGTTGATAAAGAAAGGTATTATAAGGTTGAAGCGTTAGATCAACCCAGGATACGATTTGTTGATGATAAAAATGAGATGATAAAAGAAATTTCGTTAAAGGAGGAAAATAAAACAACAAAGGACAATAATTACCAGAGAAATCATTTTATAAATAGAAGTGCAGTTTTGTCGCCGAATCAAAAATATGCTGGTTTATTAGAGAGAAAGGGAGTTAGGACTTTTAACATTGGGACTGCATATGAAAATGAAATAAGCTCTGATACTTCTATGTTTACTCTTTATGATGAAAATGGAAATATACTATGGCAAAAGATAAATGTTAACGATTTCAATTTTTCTAAAGACAGCAAGAGGATAGGTGTGATTCAGTGGTTTGGTGCATGGGCAAATATTGATGGTTTTAATATGGAAAAATATAGAGAAAAGTTGACTGTAATGGATATTACTGGAAAAGAGCTTTATGTTGTTGATTTTTATCAATCAGATGGTTGGGGTGGTTTTATTTCTGATGATGGCAGGTATGGTGGAATTCCAATGTATGCAACTTATAGCGATAATGAAAATAGAATTAGATCAAAATTGTATTTTGATATTGAAAGTAAAAAAACATATGTACATAAATGGAAATTCAATGATCCAAATGGAACTTATGCAACAATGAGTGACAATGGAATAATAGAAATAACAAAATGGATTTACGATGAAATTGATATAAATGGGATTAAGACAAAAAAATGGAAAGAATCAGTGCTCGTTGACAAGTTTAAAATAGGTGAAAAATAATGAATATTAAAATGATTGTTTTTATGGCCTTAGTTTTTACAAGGGTTGCATTTTCTCAATCAATTCAGCCCCCATTTGAAAGAATTACAAGTGATTTTGGCCCTAGAAATGTAATAGGTGGAACCTGGTTTCACCAGGGGATCGATTACAATCCTATTGTTGAGGCAGGATTTTCGAAAGGAATACCAATTCCTGCTGTTAATCATGGTGTTATAGATTTTATCGATTACGAAGGTTTAAAAAAAGTAATTATTGATAGTGGGTCAAACAAAGAGTGGTCTTATTTACACATTTTTAGTAACACATATCCAAAAGATGAAAATTCCGTAACTTCTGGTGCTTGTTTATCAAAAAATCAAACAATAAAGCTATGTTCAGTAAAACATTGCGTTTACTTTTGAAGGAGAAAAACGATGCGTGAAGCAAAGAGATTCGTAATAATTACAGCTCTATTCTTATTATCTGGAATGTCTGGTGTTACGGGACAGCAAAACAAACAAGATAATACACCGAGAATCCAAATTGAGGAAGAGGAAATAATCTTATTTGATGACAGAGGAAAAGAGCTTAAAAAATTATATGTTGGCAAAAATGATCCAGAAAAAGAAAGAGTGTTGCAGCAAAATCAAGAAAAAGTCCTGAAAATAATAGGTGCAAAACATATACAAGACATAAGAGACAGTAAACAGTATGTGAGGTTTAATGAAGAAAACAGAAAGCTTCTTAAAATCAAACAAATTGACAAACCAAAAATGAAATTTATCGATAAACAAGGGAAGGTACTAAAGGAACTTCATCTAACCATGTCTGATAAACCAGATATTAAAGAAGTTACTAGAAAAATTCATGGCATAGAAAAAAATGTTGTGGAGTCAAAAGAAATAACAGGAATCTTATCAAAAGAAAATAATTATGCCTTAGTGAATACGCATCGTTCATTAATAAGAATAGAAGGGGGTGATATTGTTGATCTTGAGTATTATAGCATAGATGGCAAAGTGCTTTGGAGCAAGCAGCTTCCAGAAAATATGGGGATTGCAAATCAGAAAGTTTCCGAAAATGGCGAAATAGTAGCTTATATTCAAGGTTTTATCACTGGCAATTTAGATGCAAGGGAGTACTATGAAAAACTTGTCGTAATTAATAAAAAAGGAGAGGAAATAATGAATTATCCCAAGAAAAGAGACGATGTTAGGTTGCGCAACGATATTTCTATGTCTGACAATGGATGTTACATCGGTATTTCATTAACGACTAAAAATAATCAAATAGTATCAATGTTTTTTGATGTTTTGAATAACAAATCATGGGTTTCAGAAAAACATTATGTTGTTAATTCAATTAGTAACAATGGAATCTTAAATGCCAATATTGTTACGTTTAATCCACATAATCTTAAAGAGGTAACACGTAAGGAAGAAATCGTTGACTTAAAGTCGGTTTTTAGAGAATAAAATGAAACATAAAAGCACTATTTTCATTATTTTTCTAAGCATAGTCTGGTTTGTAAGCACAATCCATACACAAGAAGTTTTACCAGAATCAAGCTTTTCTATAACATCGGATTTTGGTCCAAGAAATGTGATTGATGGCACTTGGTTTCATCAAGGGATAGATTTCAGTGCAGCTGCTGGTGATGCTGATTATGGAACTCCAATTACAGCTATTGAATCAGGGTTAGTTACTGACATTGGAAGACTTAATAACAGCTCAATATATCAAATTAGAATAACAGGTATTTATGGTGAATGGGCATATCTTCATATTTTCAGGAATAATGTTTTTAAAATAAATAATTGGGAATTAAGGTTGGGAGTAATACTAAAAAATCCAAATGCACCTTATGATAGTAAATCTGCAAATATCATTATTTTGTGGTCTGGAACACAAGCTCAAAAAATACTTGCTCTAGCAGATTATACCGGTTATTTGGTCTTCACAGGAGACTCATATATTCTTGATATTAATGGGAATCCTATTAAGACACAGGGATCTGTTTCACTTGGAGAACAAATAGCACCAATGGGTGACTCTGGTACAGGTGATGTTCATTTACACTTAGGTTTGAACTATCCTAACGACAATCCTTTACAAATTTTACAACATCAGGAGTCTGATTTTAAAGTTAAAATGTTAAGTCCGGGTGCTTGTTTATCAAAATCACAGATAGAAAATCCTATACCAATAAAATTTAGAATTGATTCAACAAAAGGCCTTGATTTGGACAGCGTGGTTGTTTATTTGGATGAAATCAGCCCCAAGGGAAAAATTGCAGAATTTTGTTATGGCGGTAAACCAGGAGAAAATGATTTAAAGAATTCAAACAATGCAAACGGCGAAACGATTAATGGCGTTATCTATAAAATTTCACCTTATTCAACTGTTCCCGGTTACGATGACTTTATTATAAAAGATTATGATTTTAGCAAGTTGTCTTATGGAGCTCATCAGATTATTGTTAGCGTTGCTGATGTAAACAATAACAATCGCAATTTCATATTCTATTTAAATATTGGTGATACTAGTATTGAAACCGAAAGAACTGTTATTGGCAATTATTTAAATCCAAAGGCTGACAGTGAAAATTACCCATGTTTGCAGGATGATTGGGGACAGGTATTTAATGGGACTAATTTTCATTCAGGTTTTGCAGATTCTGTTTCTGGACTGGGCACTCATGTTTTCAGCAGGATTATGCAGGAAAATATGCCAATTGAAAATTTTTCAAAAATAGTCTTTGATTTTGTTTCAGCAGGCGGTGGCGCTGGATATACAATCCCAAAAGACAACATTTATTTTGATAAGATAAATTCAGGCCGTAAAATTGATTTTGTTGCAAGGTTTAAAGACAAAAATGGCGGCTATCTAGGATCGGTATTTAAAACAATATATGATGACAATGATTTGCCAGCGCCAAACATGATAGTAATGGACAATGATGGTAATTTGGTTAATACTTATGAAGTTCAGAATATAAATTTAAAGAATAGAATGATGCTTAACAGTATAACAATAGAACAGTTAGTACAAGAGGCAGGTATTTATAACAAAAATACAATTAAATATGTAACAATTGAATTAATATGCGATGTAATTAATGATTCTTACAAAACATTGTTTAATCTGGATTATTACGATAATGTTTGGATAGCGCTAAATATTTATGGTATTCCATGGGATTTTGGAAAATATGGAACAACGCAAAAAATAAAAACAATAAGTTGTAATAAAAACGGTTCAGCACAGAAACAACCTTTAATTAGAGGAGTGATAGAATCAACAAGCGGAAATATAGCAAAAGTTTATGTATGTTACAAAATAATATCAACGCAAAATATTCAATCAGAAAAAACTACTGTAAGTAAAATGTCAGTCCTAAATAAATGCAATACTTCTTACTGGGAGGCTGCAACTTCGGCAGATGGTCTGTTTGACAGCGCTAGTGAAGAATTCTATTTTGAATTACCAGCAGCTATTCCTGCCGGTGATTACTTGATAGAAATAAAATCAATTAACGATGATGGTGAACAAAATGCTCTCTACTATTCTTTTGGTTTGTCTGTGGGAGGTTCCGGTGAAAATTCCAGAATACCCTTGAATCTTAATCAAGTAATAGTTTATCCAAATCCGTTTAAACTAATACCGGAAAGTAATTTTTACAATAAAGACGGTTTGACCTTTAAAAATATGACAACAGATTTCAAAATAAGCATTTATGATATAAGCGGAAACAGAATCTTTAGTGATTATATTAGTGACTGCAATGGTATTTATAAATGGAATCTAAAAAGCAGCCTTGGCAGCTATATCGGTTCAGGGGTTTACATTTATATCATCACAAATAACGCAGGGGAAAAGAAAACCGGAAAGTTTGCCGTAATTCGTTGAGTTTAAAGCTTTATATTTATATAATTATAACCAGTTTTCCGAATAAATCAGGAAACTGGTTTTTTATTGGGAGGAAAAAGTATGAGAACCATAGTCCTGCTTACCGTATCAAACATTTTTATGACTTTTGCCTGGTACGGGCATTTGAAGTACAAAAATTCGCCGCTCTGGATTGCCATACTGGCAAGCTGGGGCATTGCTTTTGTAGAGTATTGTTTTCAGGTGACTGCAACCCTTTCTTTTTCTTTTACCCGCTTTTGCAGAATGCCTCGAGTGTAAACTTTGGCGTGAATGCGCTGTAGGGTATCCCCTAAAGCTGCTTATGCAATGCGGCAAATAGCCTTGAATGTTGCAGAAGCGGTTAGCGCCAGGGGATGTGCTTCGGCGGATTTTACCGAAGATGAAGCAGATGCTATAGTGATTCACTGTTTTGAAAATATAAAAAACCAGGGTATGTTAAAAATTATGAAAACCTCCGAAATAAAAAAGCCAACACAAACTATTGAAATAAACGAACAGTTCAAGAAAACACTGAATTTGCTGGAGCAGACAGATAAGAACGTTTTTATCACCGGCAAGGCCGGCACAGGAAAATCCACTCTTTTAAAATATTTCATGGAAAATACCGGAAAAAAAGCTGTAGTGCTGGCGCCTACCGGCGTTGCGGCGCTTAATGTGCAGGGTGAAACAATACATTCTTTCTTCGGCTTCAGGCCGGATATAACCCTGAATAAAGTTGATAAAATTAAGGTGAAAAAGAAAAAGCTATTCCTTGAAATTGACACAATAATAATTGATGAAATTTCTATGGTTAGAGCGGACCTGCTGGACTGCGTGGGCCGTTTCTTAAAGCTAAACG
Source organism: Elusimicrobia bacterium RIFOXYA2_FULL_39_19 (assembly GCA_001800285.1). Lineage (GTDB taxonomy): Bacteria > Elusimicrobiota > Endomicrobiia > CG1-02-37-114 > XYA2-FULL-39-19 > XYA2-FULL-39-19. The sequence goes on from MGVC01000086.1 coordinate 11,277, forward strand.
GAAGAAATAAACATAAGCCATTTGGCGGGGTGCAGATGGTTTTTATCGGGGACCTGTACCAGCTTCCTCCCGTGGTAACAAGCAAGGAAAGAGAAATGTTCACGCATCATTACAACAGCCCGTATTTCTTTTCTGCTAATATTTTTAAAGAATTTTCTTTTGAATTTATTGAACTTGAAAAGATTTACCGCCAGAAAGACGAGCATTTTATAAGGATTTTAAATAAAATCCGCAATAATTCAATTGAAAATAAAGACCTTGCAGCGCTTAACAGCAGGACTGGTATAGCTTTGTCTGAAAGTAATTCGGCAGGATTAACAGTTTATCTTACGACTACAAATGCCATGGCCGGCGAGATTAACGAACAGCATTTAAACCGGCTTAAAAGTAAAATTCATACCTATCTTGCGGAAATTGAAGGTGATTTTGACAGGCCGTCCTATCCTACTGAAGAAAAATTAAGCCTGGCCGCAGGCGCCCAGGTAATGATGCTTAATAATGATTCTTCGGGCAGATGGGTGAACGGGACTGTGGGCATGATTACTGGTATCCGGCAGGACAGGGAATCAAAACAGGATATTATTGACGTAAAATTTTCAGCTGGAAATACAGCTGAAGTACTGCCTCATGGCTGGGAGATATTTCATTATAAATTAAATGAACAAACCAGGCTTATTGATACGGAAACCGTAGGTATTTTCACGCAGTACCCTTTACGCCTTGCCTGGGCAGTTACTATTCATAAAAGCCAGGGCAAAACTTTTGACAGGATAATAATTGATATAGGAAAAGGCGCTTTTGCCCATGGACAGGTTTATGTGGCGCTAAGCAGGTGCACGTCTTTGGAGGGTATTTCACTGAAGAAACCTCTGGAAAAGAAACATATTTTTATGGACTGGCGCATTGTAAAGTTTATGACAAACCGCCAGTATGAGCTTTCAGAGCAGGAACTGCCTTTAGAAAAGAAAATTAGTATGATTGAGAATGCCATAAAAAATGGTAACTGGCTTGAAATAGTGTATTTGAAGGCAAATGATGAAAAGTCAAAACGGGCCATAAAACCACACAGTGTAGGAAACAGAAAATATCTGGATAAGGATTTTATCGGGATGGATGCCTATTGTTCAAAACGCAGGGAAGACAGGGTTTTCCGTATTGACAGGATTCTCCGGATAAAAGAAACGGAGGAAAAAGCATGAGAACCATAGTCCTGCTTACCGTATCAAACATTTTTATGACTTTTGCCTGGTACGGGCATTTGAAGTACAAAAATTCACCGCTCTGGATTGCCATACTGGTAAGCTGGGGCATTGCGTTTGTAGAGTATTGCTTTCAGGTGCCTGCAACCCTTTCTTTTCCTTTTACTTGTTGATTCAAGGGTGCTGCCTGCAAACCGTATAGGAAGTTACAGTTTTACTACGGCACAGCTTAAAACCATTCAGGAAGTTATTACGCTGGTAGTTTTCTGCATTTTCAGCGTGCTGTATTTGAAAGAAGGCATGAAATGGAATTATGCGGTAGGCTTTTTGTTTATGGTAGCCGCGGTATTTTTTATGTTTAAACGTTAGCAGAATTCTATTATAATGGATGCATGTGTAACGTTTACCCCTGCGATAGTTTTCAAATTGTTTTGTTTATGGGTAATATCCAGATGTCCTATTGTAAAAGGATAAATCAGGATTGAAAACTGCATGGGGTAGGTCTGATAACCTCGTGTTTTACCCGCGGTTATCAAAAAATGGTGAGGTGAAAAAATGAAAAAGCGTAAAAAAGAAGTTAAAAAACCCGGCAATGGATTGAAAAGTAAAAAAGTAGCAGAATTAAAGAAATACCATAAAATGCTTTTGCACGCGGCGCAGGAATGGCGGGACACTTTTGATACCATTAGCGCGCTTCTGTGCCTGATAAGCCCCGAGGGGAAAATTATCAGGTGTAACAGAGCCATGAAAGATTACCTGAAAATGGAATTTAATGAAATATTAGGCAATAAAATCCAGAATCTGCTTTATAAAGATACGGAAGCAAAAAATAAATGCCCTTTTAAAAGCGGAAAAGTGTCTGCTAAAAGAGAAACAGGCACTTGCAGTATCGGCAGCCGGTATTATTTTATTTCTATAGACCCTCTGCTGGACAAAAACGGAAAATTAGTTGCGGCAGTATATATAGCATCGGATATTACCAGCCAGCTGTGGCCGGTGGAAGAATTAAAAAAAGCCAACAGTTTCTTAGACAGTGTCCTTAATAACTCGCTGACAATATCCATTATTTCTACTGATAAAAATCACAAAATATCATTCTGGAATAAAGGTGCAGAAATAATATTCGGTTTTACTGCCACCGAAATAATAGGCCGGAATATAGATGAATTGTACTCTACTGACGCAGATACAAGGCAGAAAGTGGAAATTTTCAGGCAAGATCTGGAAAACAGAAAAAGCAGGACTTTTGAAATTCAGCAGATATGTAAAAACGGCAAAAAAGTCTGGATTAATTTAACGGTAGCTCCAAGAGTGGATGAAAATAACCAATTAATAGGGGCCCTGGGTATTGGAGAGGATATCACAGAACGAAAAAATTCAGAAACAGAAAATGTTGACCTGGTGGAACAGCTGAGGCAGGCGCAGAAAATGGAGGCGCTGGGAAAGTTTGCCGGAGGCATCGCCCATGATTTTAATAATTTTCTTACAGTTATAAAAGGTTATGCGGAACTGTTAATCAAAAATGCCCCTGACAATGACCAGCAAAAGAAAGATTTGGGCGAAATATTAACTTCCGCCCAAAATGCTTCCCTGTTAACCCAGCAGCTGCTGGCTTTCAGTAAAAAACAGGTTGTAAATACAGAGATAATTGATCTTAATGATGTTATTTCTTCTATGGAAAAAACGCTGCAGCCTTTGCTGATAAAAGATTTAAACCTTGTTTTTAATTTAAATCCAAAAATACCCAGGGTAAAAGTAGACAAAGGCCAGATAATACAGGTTATAATGAACATGGCTATTAATGCCCGTGATGCTATGGAAAACGGCGGAAGGCTGATAATAAAAACAGATTTTGTTTTATTAAATGAAAATGAATGTAAAATTATGCCGGAATCTCTGCCAGGAGAATTTGTCCGTATGTCTATAGAAGATAATGGCTCAGGGATGGCCCCGGATGTACTGGCCCACATATTTGAACCATTTTTTACTACAAAAGACCCGGGAAAGGGTACCGGTCTGGGCTTGTCCGTTGTTTATGGTATTGTAAAACATCACAACGGCTGGATAAACGCTTATAGTGAACCGGGACATGGCGCAGTTTTTCATATTTATCTGCCTAGTGTATTTTCAGGGCAGCCTGAAACTGCGGCTATCGTAACAACTACAGAGGAATATCAGGGCAATGGTGAAAATATATTGCTGGTGGAAGATGACCCGATGGTTCTGAAATTTGCTGACAGATTATTAACAAACAGTGGTTACAAAATTATTAGTTCATCCGGTTTTAGTGAAGCACTGGAATTGTTCCGGCAGGAAAAGAAAGACATAAATATTGTGTTTTCTGATGTAATTCTAAAAGACGGCAGCGGCACAAAGCTGGCTGCTGAACTGCTGGCAATAAAACCAGATTTGAAAATATTGTTAACAAGCGGTTATTTGCAAGATTCTGCCAAACTGGATGCTATAAACAGTCTTAAGGTTGAATTTATACAAAAGCCTTATACCGAAATTGATTTACTGAAAATGCTGAAAAAAATAGTTTCAAATGAATAAAAATGAAAAGATAAATTATTCCGAAGTGCGTGTACTGGAGGCCTCCGCAGGTTCCGGTAAGACCTATGCGCTGGCAAAAAGATATATTCAGCTGTTAATGGACCCGTCTGTTAAGGCAGATGACGTGCCTATAAAAAGCATTCTTGCCATTACGTTTACAAATAAAGCTACTTTTGAAATGAAAGAAAGGATAATTGACTTGCTGAAAAAAATAGCGCTGGACAATTTTTCAAATCCGGAGCAGGAACAGGATATTTATGCCTCCCTTTCCATAACCAAAAAAGAAGCGCAGGAAAAAGCCTACCATATCATAGATGATTTCATAATAAAAAATTACGATTATTTTCAGGTGCAGACTATAGACAGTTTTGTAAATTCACTTATAAGTGCCAGTTCTTTTAAACTGGGGCTTTCTGCCGGGTTTGAGGTAGAGCCTGATTACCGCGATTTACTCAAATACAGCCTGGACCTGCTGGTAGACAGGGCTGGCAGTAATAAAAAAGTAAAAGAATTATTTGAAGAATTTTTACTGCAATATCTTTACATTGAACAGAAAACCGGCTGGTTTCCCAAAAAAGACATTTTAGAAACACTGCAAAACCTGTTTTCTTTGGGAAATAAGTACGGCAGTACATTTGAAAAAAGTAAAATCAGTTTTGAAGATGCCGTACCGCTAAAGAAAGAGTTTTATAAAACCATAAAAAAACTTATCCCGCTTATGCTGGATAAAGAAGCAGACCTTACTTTTAAAAAGGGACTGGTAAAATTTACAGAAAACAATACGGAATTGTTTGGGTTAAGCGATATAACATCAAAAAGTTTTGAAAAAGAAACATTAAAATACAAAAAAGGTTTTTCACCTGCGCCGGAAACACAGGTTTTATGGGAACAAGCACTTTCAAATTTAAAACAAATTGCAGAAATAGAAGCATTCTCTCTTTTTAACTGTTATCTGGACATTTACAGCCTGGTGCTGGAAAATTTAAAAACAGCAGCAGAAAACAAAGATGTGGTTTTTCTTGAAGAGCTCAACAAAAAAGCCAAAACGCTTTTTGATAAAGAGTATATTACGGTCCCGGAAATTTATTTCCGCCTGGCTCTGCGGTTTAAACACCTGCTGATAGATGAGTTCCAGGATACCAGCCGCCTGCAATGGATGAATTTAAACCCGATGGCAGAAGAAATATTGTCTAACGGCGGTTCTTTATTTTACGTAGGTGATAAAAAGCAGGCCATTTACAGGTTCCGCGGCGGGGATGTATCTTTATTTAATGAATTGCAGGCAAAATTCAGCGCGTTTAACATAAATAAAAGTATTTTATCAATGAATTACCGCAGTTCAAAAGAAATAGTGGAATTTAATAACGGAATATTTTCAAAAAGTAATATTGACCGGTTCATAAAAGATATTGCCGGGCAAGAAGATAAGGCGCCGGAAGTATTTTTTGAGCTTGGCGGCATAGAAGAAATAGCCGGTATTTTTGAGCTTTCCGCTCAAACTTATTTAACCGGCAGTGAAAACGGCTTTGTAAAAGTGGAATTGTTTGAGCCTAAAGACAGTGCCGCGCGGGAAGAAGAAATAAAAGAAAAAGTGCTTGCCGTGCTTAAAGGCTTGACAGGGCGCATCAGTTATGGCGACGTGGCAGTCCTGGTGCGCAGAAATGAAGATGTGGAATTTTTTACAGCACTTCTTATTGAGCAGGGCATACCAGTAGAATCAGAAAAATCGCTTAACATAAAAGAAAACTTTCTTGTAAAAGAGCTGGTATCTTTTCTTAAATTTCTACAGGCGCCCGCAGACAACCTGTTTTTTGCATCTTTTCTTTTAGGTGACATTTTTTCAAAGTGTTCCGGGTTAGGTAAAGAGACTCTAAGGGATTTTATTTTCCAGACAACCCGCAAACACGGAAAAAATGTTTATTATCTTTACAAAGAATTTAAAGATGCCTATCCCCGGGAATGGGAAAAGTACATTGAAGAGTTTTTTAAAAATGCCGGGTTAATCCCTTTATATGAAATGAGCATCAGTCTTACCGGCAGGTTTAAAGTTCTGCAGAGCTTTCCGCAGTACCAGGGTTTTGTAATGAAATTCCTGGAACTGGTTAAAGAATATGAAAAAGAAAGCACAGAAATGCCGGAGTTTCTGGAATATTTTGACAGTTTAACAACAGAAAAAGACGTTTATGTAAAGGTGTCCAACACCGATTCAGTGAAAGTATTAACGGTGCACAAAGCCAAGGGCTTGCAGTTTGGTGCGGTAATTGTGCCTTACTTAACTATACAGGTGGATGTGGATGATAAAACAGTAAATGCGCAAAAAAACAGCCTGGCACTGCTGAACATTACAGCAACGCATGCTAAATTTTCAAAAGTTTTAAAGCAGATTTATATAAATGAATACAAAAAAGCTTTTATTGACGAACTTAATAACGCTTATGTGGCGCTTACCAGGGCCAAATATGAGCTTTATGTGTTTGTACCGGCAAAGTTTTCAAATAAAACTAACCGCGCAAAGTATCTGTTTCCGGAACCAAAGGTAGAGACCGGTAAAAAGTCAGTTTATCTTAAAACCGGAGCGAAAACCGGCCCAGTGCAGGCAGAAAAGTTAGGTTTATCTGTTTATACAGACTGGATAGAAACCCTGAAAAATGAATTTTCAGAAAAATCCAGCCTGATAAACCGCATAAATATCCGCCGGGGCGAGGTTTTGCACGGCATACTTTCCTTTATAGGCAGTGTAAATGAAAAAAATAAAGCCCAAACAGTAAAAAAAGCGGTAGAAAAAATAAAAAGTATTTATCCGGAAGTGCAAAGTTATGCTGAGTTTGAAAAAAATGTGCTGGATTTAATAGAAAAAGAGGACTTTAAAGAATATTTCTACGTTAAAACCGGCACGGTGTTTAATGAAAAGGAAATAATTGATTCAAAAGGCGCCACAAAAAGAATAGACCGGCTGATAGTTTATGAAAAAGAGGCAGTGATTATTGATTATAAGAGTTCGGAATCAGAAGAAACGGCAGAAAATTATAAAATACAGATGGCGGAATACATAAATTTAGTAAAAGAGATTTATCCCAACAAAGAGATAAAAGGGTTTATAGTATATTTGGATACATTAACTTATGAAAAACAATAATATGCTTATGTACGGAAAGTTATCCTGGTTGTGGCCTGTTACCAGCCCGCCGGAAGATTATATTGAAGAAACGGTACATCTTGCTGCTGTAATAAAGAAGTACGCAAAAATAAAAGTAAAAACATTGCTGCATTTCGGCTGCGGAGCCGGGCATAATGATTATACTTTTAAAAAGTATTTTGATGTTACAGGCCTGGATATAAGCAGCAGTATGCTTGGGTTGGCAAAAAAATTAAATCCATAAACCATTTACGTGAAGGCCGATATGCGCACAGCGCGGTTAAATAAAATGTTTGACGCGATAACTGTGCTTGATTCCGTAAATTACATTAAAACTTCGGGTGATTTGCGTAAAATGTTTGAAACTGCGCATAAACACTTGCGTTCCGGCGGCGTGTTTCTGGTATTTATTGAAAAACTGCCAAAAACCATAAAGCAAAATCAAACGGATTATTTTTCTCATACAATCGGCAGTAAGGAAATCACAGTAATAGAAAATCTTTATGACGCAGATACTAATGATAACGTTTATGAAGAGTGGTTTGTTTATATAATTCACGAAACCGGGAAAACAAATATTTACAAAGAAAAACATGTATGCGGGGTTTTTAAACCTGAGGTATGGAAAGACCTGGCAGAAAAAACAGGTTTTACCGCTGATTTTATAAAGGTAAAGTCAAAGGCATTCCCGCAGAATCATCCTTATTATATGCTGGTAAATGTAAAAAAATGAAGAAACATAAAAATACTATAAAAACATTTTTTTGTTCGCTTAACGCTCATTCATAAATTATTATTTTACAAATGAGACTCTCCGTGTTCTCATAATTCCCGCCTTACGGCGGATGAGCCACGGCCCTCATTTGTAAAAAACCTAATAATTTATTTCGCTCAGGCTCACTTCAAAATGTTTTTGGTATTTTTGCAATTTGATAAAACAACAGGAGGCCATATGAAAGCAAAAGCAATGAAATATTTTCGGGGCCTTGAAATGTACAACTGTGCGCAAACCATTGTTAAAGCGTGCTGTGAAAAATGTACAAATGAAGATTTAGCAAAGTATAAAAATGCCGGCTCCGGAAAAGCGCCAGGCGGGTTATGCGGGTCTGTTTATGCCGGCGGCGTGCTGCTGGCAGATGAAGCAAAAGCGCAGCTGCTTGAAAAAGCGGTGCAGGAACAATCCGGCTCTGCTAAATGCAAAGAAATATTAAAACTAAGAAAAATGTCCTGCCGTGATGTCGTGGGGCTGGTAGCGGAATTTGTAGAAAAAAATCCTTAAAACAGTTGAGATGTTGATATGTAAATAAGTTTATAAGTAAAAGCAAAATATTTGTATATCTTATTATCTTACCAATTTATCAACTTGAGTCTGTCGAAAAACTCTTGATTATTTAAATGCCCTCATAGGGCATGCTGTTCTTTGAAATTATAAACTGAGAAAAAAGGAAAGACCTCTGTTGTTCTGGATTTACTTTTTTTCTTCTTTTCTTGCCTTTAAACGGCCCGCAATAGTATTTTAGGCGGGTCATGCATGGGATCCAGCATTCTGGCGATGCGTTTGCAATTGACTACAATCGCAGTCAGGTAAATCTGAATGGATACTTTGGCTAATCCCCAGTATCGTGCAACTTTTAGCGAATGACTGTGTTTCTGTTGTGCAAATTTATGCTCAATACGACTTCTGAACCTTTTTGCTAGTCTGCTTACTCTTTTAGGATATGTGTATAACTTTGTGTGATTGCTCCTTAAGATAATACCGTTTCTAATGCGTTTCTTTGCAAGTAACTGATGATTTTCTTTACTGTCATACCCCTTATCGGCTGTAATAACACCAGGTACAGGGGCTGTGGATAACAGGTCTTTGAACTGAGAACAATCTGATTCATTTCCGGGTGTCGTTTTGCATTCAACTATTATTCCGCTCTCGGCATCCATTCTTATATGTTCTTTGTAGCCATAGAACTTTTTATTATCTGATTTCCGGCCAAACTTGGCATCGCAATCAGGTGTGTTGAATTTACCTTGTGATTGTTTGTCTTTATTATTCTTGTCTTCATCGTCTTTGTTAGCTTCTTCGTTCTTTTTTATTTCTTCTGTGATGCGGAACTGGTCAACCTTGGCTTTCACATCCGTGGCGTCTATGATGTGCAGCTTGTTTGAAACCAGTTGGTGGTCCCGGGCGGCTTTCACCACCTGATTAAATATCTTGGCAAAACGCTCTGGCCCAAGCCGGTCACGGAATACACTCAATACGGAAAAATCAGGAACTGGTTCGTCAACGGGAATCCCCAGGAACCATTTGAAAGACATCCTGTCGGTGATTTCCGCCCCTATCTCACGGTCGCTAAGGTCATAGAGGAATTGCAGGAACAGAACCTTGAACATTAACTGCGGTTCCCAGCATGGGCGGCCATTATCCTGGCAGTAAAGGTCTTTACAGAGCCCGTTTACGAACTTAAAATCAACGGCTGTACTGACTTTGCGTAGAAAATGGTCTTTAGGCACGGTGCGAGTATATACTGGCTCATCGTAAAATGATACTTGTTTGGATTGCTCCGCGTACATATAATCACCTCTGATAAAAGTTGTTATCGTCAGAGATATTATATCATTTTGCGAATATTTAGACAAATATACCCGTCGGTAATCCGACGTAATATTATGTTAAAGAACAACTACGGTTTTTCGACAG